>JAPPEU010000057.1 GCA_028875245.1 Chloroflexota bacterium | reverse complement strand
CGGTAAGGGTTGCGCCGCTGCCCATCTCAATATCCGGGGTGACGCCTTCTTGCCACAGGTCAACGACCAGCTGCAGCGCCTCAACGACCTCATCCGAGTTGGCGATCGGCGTGCGCCAGCGGAAACCGCCGCCGCGGCCTTCGACTGCCGGATCGCCTTCGTAGTAGCCATCCCAGCACCAGTCGCCGCCGGGCGCGCGTTCCTCCGTATAGAGGTTGCCGCCGGCGACAAAGATCCAGGGCATCCAACTGCCCCAGAGGCGGTTGATCCAGGCATAACCGAAGACATCGGTGTTGCCGGCATCGTCCTTCTTGGTGATGCCGCGCGCAATCTCGACGAAGTCGTCCTTGGTCCAATTAGGACCCGGAACATCGAAACCGTTCTCAGCCAAAGTGTTGGTGTTGAAGTACATATTGGCGGCGTTGAAGTCGCGCGGCGGCTCGTACAAACTGCCTTCGTACATCATCGCCTCGACCAACGACGGATGGACATCCGCGAAGTAATCGGTCCAGAAATCCTGATCCGGATCGCCAGTGATGAGATCATCCAGCGGCTCCGCCAAACCCTGACCGGCGAAGAGCTGCGTCGCTTCGGTGGCGGCATAACCGACATCGATCGATTCGCCGGCCGCTACCAAAGCCAGAATCTTTGCGGCCACCTCTTCATGGTCGATTCCGGTCAGCACGACCCACTCAACATTCACGTGGGGATGCTTTGCGACCATAAGATCAGCGATCGGCAGCAATTGGTTGTCATCGAGACCGTGCGCCTGCACCTTGATCGTTACCGCATCCTGCGCGATCACCTTGACCGGCAATCCGCTCATCACCAGACCGGCACTGCCAGCGCCCGCCAGTTTCAGCAGATCACGGCGACTCATCTTCTTTTCTGTACTCATGTCTCCTCCTTTAACTTAACCAATCACGAGCGAAGTGTTTCAAAAAAAGGAGAGCCAATACGACTGGCATTGGCTCCCCCTTATACCCATTCTCAATTGTCCGCGTAATACTGCGGTTGACGTGCGGTCAGATCTTCCAACTCGCTCTGCATTTGATCAAGCGCGTCCTTCGGGCTCATCGCGCCGGACATGGCATTGCTGGTTGCTGTCGTGAAGATGGTGGTCATCGGGTTCGACCAAGGCGGCGCCGGGATCGGCGAGGTCGACGGATGATCATCGAGCGTGCCGTAAAAGATATCGCTATTGGCGGGTCCGGTCGTTTCGAAGGCGTCCTTCTGGCTGTACGAGCGACGCGACGGCGTCGTAATGATCACCGGATTGAAGAATTCGCTGCTCTGGAAACCTTCGTGGCTGACCTCGATCTTCATGAATTCCCAAGCTTCATCAGGCGCCGTCGATACCGTCGCCAGCCAGTGGCCACCGGTGCCAAATTGGTGCTTTTGGTTGCGCCAGGCGGGCCACAATTGCACGTCAAAGTCACCCTTTGCCATGCCTTCATTGCCCAGCCGCCCAGCCAAGAATCCGCCAGCAGGCATCATACAGAGCTTGCCGGAAGCATAAAAGCCGGTGAGCGTCTGTCCGCTGCCCATCTCAACATCCGGGGTGACGCCCTCTTCCCAGAGACCGACTACCAGTTCCAATGCCTCCTGGACTTCAGAGGAGTTGGCGATCGGCTCACGCCAGCGGAAGCCGCCGCCACGCCCATCGGCTGCCGGATCCCCGTTGTAGTAGCCGTCCCAACACCACTCGCCACCGGGCGCGCGCTCCTCGGTATAGAGGTTGCCGCCAGCGACGAAGATCCAGGGCATCCAACTGCCCCAGAGGCGGTTAGTCCAGGCAAAGCCAAAGACGTCGGTATTGCCGGTGTCATCCTTCTTGGTCGTGCCGCGGGCGATCTCGACGAAGTCGTCCTTGGTCCAATCTTGCGGCGGGACTTCAAAGCCGTTTTCCGCAAGCACCGATGTATTCAAGTACATATTGGCGGCGTTAAAGTCACGAGGCGGTTCATACAAGCTGCCTTCGTACATCATCGCTTCCACCAATGACGGATGGACATCGGAGAAGAAATCGGTCCAGAAGTCTTGATCGGGATCGTTGATGATAAGGTCGTCCAGCGGCGCAGCCAATCCTTGACCGGCGAAAAGCTGCGTCGCTTCGGTAGCCGCATAGCCAACGTCGATGGTTTCGCCAGCTGCGACCAGCGCCAGAATCTTAGCCGCGACCTCTTCATGGTCGATGCCGGTCAGCACGACCCACTCGACTTCTACATTCGGATGCCGCGCGACCATGATGTCGGCGACGGGTTGCAGTGTATTGTCATCGAGACCGGCCGTCTGTACTTTGATTTTCACCTTATCCTGCGCGATCACCTTGACCGGCAAGCCACTCATGACCAGACCAGCGCTGCCCGCGCCTGCCAGCTTCAACAGATCGCGGCGACTCATTTTCTTTTCTGCGCTCATTTTTCCTCCTTCAAAAAAGCCAGTACTCATCTGAGGTATTTCCAATTAATTTGATTTCGCAGGCACCTCCTACTGCTTCGGGCAAACTAAGAAAAAACCCGCCTTAATGATGCTAGCTTCGGCGGACTTGCGTCAACCGTAAACATAACATGTATTGGGGACTACAACAAACGGACAAGTAGCTGCGCCTGCGCAACTACAGAATAGTATCGCAATCAGGTCGTATCCGCAAAATAATCCCGCGTCCGCGCCAATTCGCCATCTTGATTCCAGGCGTGGCCATGCGGGTGACCCGGATAACGGCGAGACTTGGGCAAGCGCAGGACGCCGGCATCGCAGCGGGCGCGCTCCCGCCGCTGTCCGCAGACCAGCAGACCGGTATCAGCCCAGACGCCATCCGCCAACTGATAGGCGTCGTCGGCGCGATATTGGAAAACCACGCCGCGCCGCGGTTTGCCGCTGATATTCGCCGGCGAGCCGTGCAGCGTCAGCGCGTGATGAATGCTGATGCCGCCCGTTTTGGGCGTGATATTCGCCACCCGCGAGCCACCCTCCCACAGGTAGCTCTCCTGGCAATTGCCGTGAAACAGCCCATTCTCATCGTGATCAAGCAAACCCAGTTTGTGGCTGCCGCGAACCATTTGCATACAGCCGTTCTCCGGCGTCGCGTCATCCAGCATCACCATCACCGCCAGCAGATCGCTGTTGGTATGCGGGAAGAAGGCGAAATCCTGATGCCAGTGGAAGGTGCCCGCGCCTTTCGTCGCCGGTTTGGTCGCCAGCTTGGAATGCTGAAGTTGGATATCCGGGCCGAGCAGCGGCGTGATAAGCCCCAGAATGCGCGGGCTCCTCGCCAGCTCCATCATCAGCGGGTGCTTGACCGTAATCTCAAGCAGGTGGACCGTTTGCGTATCGACATCCTGTTTGCGCCAATCCCGCAGGACCTCCGGCGCAGCGGCCGCCGCCCGCAGCAATTCGACATCCTCCAGCGGGAAAACATCGTCAATCACCAGGAAGCCGTCGACCCAGAACGACCTGATCTGTTCGTCGGTCAGGCCGATATCTTGGTTCACCGTTGTCAGTTTGCTCATCTCGCCGCCTTCCATTTCGTCGCTAGCCGGCAGGCCATTGCAATCGTTCGTCAGGCGCGCGCGTCAGCGTCATCGGCTCGACATCGCCCTGATAATTGGGAATGAGCGAGGCGATCTTCGACAGGGCGTCGGCGGGCCAGGTCTCATGCTGCCGGTGCATGGCCACGTGAATCCAGCTCTGCGTCTCTTCCTGCAAGTCAGCGAAGAAGGGATGGAACCAGATCGTGATTACGGTACGCTGCTCGTCGGAGGCGTTTTTATGGGTGGCGTGGAACATGCGCGCGTCGCCCACTACCAAATCGCCCGCCTTGACGGGCACATCAACTTCGTTGGGATAATCGAGAAAACGCGGATCATCGGGGTTGTCCATGCGGTTGATGTCTTTGGTATGCGCCTCGCCCATGTCGTGCAGGGCATGGCGAAACTTGTGGCTGCCGGCGAGCAGACGCAGGCAGCCATTCTCCCGCCGCGTATCTTCAAGATAGTACATGAGGAAGATCATCGGCGCCCGATCGCTGTAGGCGCGCGCGTCCCCCCACATGATGCAATCCTGATGCCAATACAGGCGCGGCCCGCCAGGCGGCTTGCTGATGATGACCGCCTTCCAGAATTTGATGTCCGCCAGTCCCATCTGCGTCAGGGCTTCAAGCGCGCGCGGATTGCCAATCAAGTCGGCCAGCTCGGGATGAAAGTTGGAATCGATAAGGCTGCCGGGCGCTCTGGTGTTTTCGCGGCGCTCCGCGTCATAATCAGCCAGCGCCTTGTCGACGCAAGCGCGCGTCTTGCTCAGCAGCGCGTCGTCGGCCATATCCGGAATCACGCAGAAACCGTCGTCCCGCAGCTGCGTGGCGAGCTTCTCCAGTGACACTGTCGTTTCCACAACAACCTCCCGATCTTGCGAGCGCTACATCTTCATGCCGCCCTGGGTCAAGCCTTCGATGAAACGGCGCTGCATCAACAGGAAGAGGATCAGCACCGGCAGCAGCATGATGACCGAGGCGGCGTTGGTCAAGCCCCAATCGCGCGTGAAGCGTTCCTGGAAGGCGCGCAGACTTGTCGCTACCGGCTTGAGATCCGGATGATGCATGAAGGTGACTGCGATCAAAAACTCGTTCCAGACGCCCAAACCGACGATCAGCCCGGTCGTGAGAAAGCCGGGCCAGGACAGCGGCAAGATCACTTGCGTCATGACCTGGAATTTGCTGGCGCCGTCGATCTTGGCCGCCTCAATGAACTCTTTCGGCAGCGCCACCATATACGAACGGATGAGGTAGGTGGCGAAGGGCGACGAGGTCGCGCAATAGATGATGATAAGGCCGAGATGGGTATTGAGCAGGCCAAAATTCTTCCACAAAAAGAACAGCGGCACCACATATAGCTGGATCGGAATTGCGGTGCCGACCAGGAAATAGAAGGCGATGATGTTGGCGCCGCGTATCTCCAGATGCGCCAGGGCGTAGCCGCCCATGCCACCGACGATCAGCACGCCGATAACCGTGCCCCCCGTCAGGATAGCGCTGTTCTTGACCGTGTTGGCGTAATTGCCGCGCTCATAAGCCACCGTGTAATTGTCCCAGCGCGGCTCGGCTGGGATCGAAAAAGGATTCTGCGCGATTTGCTCGCTGGTCTTGACGGAATTCAGGAAGAGAACGAGCACCGGACCCAGGGCGAAGAGCGCCAGCAAGAAGAGGATGACGTGATTGAACGCCGTTGTTTCCGTGCGGCCTGAGCGCAAGCGCATCATATCTCCCAGCCTCTCCGCCGCAGAATGACGAATATCGCCACGATGCAAGCTGTGATCAGCGCCATCGTCACGCCGATGGCCGCGGCATAGCCCACTTCGAAACGGAAGAAAGACATGTTGTACAAATAGGTGCCCAGCACTTCGGAAGCGTGGGCGGGTCCGCCATCGGTCAGCAGGTAGATGTAATCGAAGGCCGGCACCGACCAAATCATGATCATCAGCAAGGTGAAGACAAGCGTCGGTCGTATGCCCGGCACGGTCACATGACGGAAGCGCTGAAAGCGGCTGGCGCCTTCGAGGATGGCCACCTCATATAAATCGGGCTGCACCTGATACATCGCCGCCAGGTAGACGATGACGAGGAAGCCCCAGAAGTGCCAGGAATCGACGAAGGCGACGCCGTACAAGGCGGTATGCTTGCTGCCGAAAACGCGAATGTCGAAGCCCTCGATGCCCTGCTTGGCCAGCCAGGCGCCGATGCCATGGCGCGGATGCAGCAGCGTCCGCCATAATTCCGTATTCACCACGCTGGCGATGACATAAGGGATGAAGAAGGCGACGCGGTAGAGCATCTGAAAGCGCTTGATGCCCGAAAGCAAGAAAGCGCCCATCAATCCCATGAAGACCGGAATCGTCAGGAAGAAGATCGTCCAAATCACATTATGGCTGAGCGACTTCCAGTAAATCGGGTCGTTGATCAGCCGGTCAAAATTCGCCAGCCCAATGAATTCCGGCTGATTCAAGCCCGACCACTTCGTCATAGAAATGTAAATGCTTGTGAGCGAGGGGATGACGATGACGATCAGGTTCAAGGCGACGACCGGCGCCAGGAAGACGTAGTTCGATAAGATTTGACGCCAGCGATAGGCCGTCGTGACGCCAACGCGGCTGTCGATCTTGAATGCCATCAATTGACCCCATCCCCCAGCCCCTTCCCCAGCAAGCTAGAGAAGGGGAGTCTAGCGCGGAGCTTGCAAGTCTCCCCCAGTTCACTGGGGGAGATTTAGAGGGGGTAATTCGTACTACTCGCGCGGCAAAATCGAAAGAACGAGGCCGTCGGCTTCATCCTGTGCCCATTCGGCCGCGTGATTCTCCAGGTACTCCTCCACGCTCATTTCGCCCGCCCAGACCAGCTCGATCGCTTCCCAGAGCTGCTGATTGGCGCGCGCGGGCCAGAATGTCCAGGCGGTGTAGCCATAGCGCCCTGCGCCAGTGGTCGCGGCGAAATCGGAATGGAAACGCAGAACGCGCTCATCCGTGCCGGGAGGGAAATCATCAATCTCATACCGCAGCGGTATCACCCATTCACCGAAGCCGGTGGTCGAAGCCAGCTCGAGGATGCGCGCCTTGTCGCTCAAGAGGAAGTCCAATACAACGCCAACTTCTTCCGGGTGCTCGGTCGCGGCGTTCACACCCAGATTGCCGCCCAGCGCCAGGTCATAAGAGTAGGGGCCGACCTGCATATCCGCGTCTTCGCTGAAGGGCGGCAAAGGCGCCCAATCCCATTCCATGCCCGTTTCCGCAAATGTGGGACTCAAACCGCGGAACATCCAGGTGCCGCTCATCATCATCGTCCCTTCGCCTGACGCCAGCATCGCTGCCGGGTCCCAGCCGCCGAGCGAGTAATAGTCTTCCAGACTGCCGCCGAACCAACCCAGGTCGGCGATGTGCTCGCGCAGCAAGTCGGTGGCTTCGGCGAATTCGCTGTCGGTCCAGGCTTTCTCGCCGATGAGCGCCGCGTAGACATTGTCCGGTCCAGCGTAATTATTGAGGTAGATGCCCATCAAATGCTCGTTTGAGGGCTGCCAGGTGGCGTTGCCGTAGGGGAAGGGCACCAAGCCCATGTCGGCTGTTTGCTGCGCCAGGCTCCAAAGTTCGTCAGCCGTCGTCGGCACTTCCCAGCCATTCTCCTCGAAGACCGTCTTGTTGTAGAAGAGCACCATGCTCTCGTATGTGACCGGGATCGAATACAGTTCACCGGCGACAATGCCGGCGCCATAAGCCCAGGGCAGCAATTTGTCTGCCCAACCATAGGCGTCGGCATAACCCGTCAGCGGCAGCAGGAAACCGCCGGCGACATATTGCGAGGCGGCCGCGTTGCCGGCCAGCCACACGATATCGGGACCAACGCCCGCTTGCAGGGCGGGCCGCAGTTGGTCGTTGATCGATTCCTGCGGCTGATAATCGATCTGGATATTGTCGTGCGTGGCGTTAAAGGCATCAATGATCAGTTCCTGCACATGATCGTCGGAGCCGCTCGGCTCCATCCACCAGGTGACGGTGACGACGTCCTGCGCGCCAACTGCGCCGACGAGTATGAACAGAGTGAGCAAAATCAATACACTAAGGCGTTTCATCATTCTTTCCTTTCATAACTTATGTGCCAACATATCGTAGCAACAAATGAATGCCGACGTCCGCCTCCTTCCTGCTTGCGCTGTAATTGTGTTCCAAGCCTGCTCCGCCAGAGTGTAACCTAAATCAGTCGCGGCGCAAAACTTGACTCCAAGAGATCTCCGCGCGTCAAGCCCTCCGTTGCGAAGCCATGCCGCCGCCCCGCTTCCGGGTTGGACTCGGGCCAGTCGAATCGCGCGTCAGCGCGCGCAGGCGCTCAAGGGCTTCGCGGGTGAATGCAGGTTTGGCTGTCTCTTGCTCGTTCATGGCTTTCCTAAGAGCGCGCATACGTGTAGGGGCGTCTCGCTGAGACGCCCGCCTTTCCATCACATTCTTTTGGGCGTTTCGGCGAAACGCCCCTACAGTTTCCAATTGCCCGAGGAAAACCAGGCACATGGGCGAGCCGCCCCTACAGATTCGTCTTTGGCGCGACAACGGCCTATTGCTCAAGCGCGCTCTTTTAATCCCGCCGGCGCCAACTCGCCGATGGAGCTTTCAAGCCGATCATCCGGCGCATCTTCACGGGCTTGCTTGGCTGTAGCTGGAAGCGGGGTATCGAACTGGTAATCCGGATCCGCCTTCTGCCGCCGCCAGACGGCGCGCATTTCCTTCCAGGCGCCGACCAGCGTGCGCGGCTCCGGCATATCATGGGCAACTTCTCGATGCAGCTTGGCCAGGTTGTAGCAGGGCACACCGGCGAACATGTGATGTTCTATATGCCAGCCCATGCGCCAGTATAGAAAATCGAAGAGCGGGTTCAGTTTGATCGAGCGCGTATTCTTGCGAAAGTCAGTGCTGTGGTCGCGCAAGCCGCAATGCTGGGGCAAGTTCACCAGATACTGCAGCAAATTGGCGCTGAAAACGGCTGTGGTGAAGAGCAGCGGCAGCACCCACAGCCCGCTCAAGATGGCGATGACCAAGACCGAGCCATGAAAGAGCAGAAGGACGCGCGACCAAAGAATCGAGTTGCGATGCTCTTGCGGCTGGTCGCTGTGCAAGGTCCGCAGCCATTCGTTGGCGGGCGCCTTTTCCGCGGCGGGGTCACGCCCGAATGCGCCCATGAAGGTGAGCAGCACAGTGGAAATCAAGCCGCCCTTGCCGAAGATGCGGCCCGGCTGCGTCAGCAAGTTGACCGTGAACAGCTGCAGCATGAAGGCTGAGGCCAGCGACGGTTCGATGGGCAGCAGCACCTCCCGGTCGCCTTCCGGGTGCAGGGTATAACGATGATGGTAGGTATGGCTGCTGGCGTAATCGAAAGGATCCCACCAGCCGATCAAGCTGAACAGATAGAGAAAGACCTTGTTCAGCCATTTGGTCTTGAAGACCGTGCCATGCCCGAGTTCATGTGTGCTGTTGCCCCGGCAGAATGCAGTCACAGTGCCGTGACAAAATAAAGCCAGCAGAAAAGCCAGCCACAGCTCCCGCGACCAAAAGTGGAAGGCGAGGGAACCGGTGAGGATCATCAGGGCGAGGTGGCCGCCCGCCTGGAACCAGCCCTGGGCGTCGCTGCGCCTGGAGAGTTCGCGCAGCAAACCGGGCCGCGTCGGACAGCGATACCAATCGACGCGCAGCGTCTTGCGCACTTCGGACAGTGTTTGATAGGTCATGGCTCGCCTCCTGTTCCTCCAAGATTTGGACGCGGAAGCACCGCCAAATTGAAGGCGCGAGTGACCGGTTACGGATTCCTTACAACACGTAAACTGATTGCCGTCACTCGGCTTCCGCGGTAAACCTTAGGGACTCTCCTGCAAGCCAGCCGGCGCCAACTCCCCGATTGAGCCTTCCAGTTGCTTTTCGGGCCTATCTTCGCGGGCATGCTTCGCCGTTGCCGGCAGGGGCGTATCGTACTGGTAGTCTGGATCAATCTTCTGCCGCCGCCAGGTTTCGCGCATTTCTTTCCAGGCGCCGATCAGTGTGCGCGGCGCCGGCATGTCATGGGCGACTTCCTTATGAATCTTCGCCAGGTTGTAGCAAGGCACGCCGGCAAACATGTGATGCTCGATATGCCAGCCCATCCGCCAATATAGAAAGTCGAAGAGCGGATTCAGCTTCATCGAGCGCGTGTTCTTGCGGAAGTCGCTGGTGTGATCGCGCAAGCCGCAATGCTGTGGCAAGCCGACGAAATAGCCCAGCCCGTTGCCGATGAAGACTGAGACCGAGAGTATCAGCGGCAAAACCCACAAGCCGGTGATGATAGCGATGACCAGGACCGATCCGTGGAAAAGCAGTAACGCGCGCGACCACAGGACCGAGTTCTGACGCTCCTCCGGCTGGTCGAGATGAAGCGCCCGCAGCCATTCCTTGTCCGGTGGCAAGCGGCCGACCGCGCCAAGCGCCGTCATAATCACCGTGGAGATCAATCCGCCGCGGTGGATGCTGCGCCCGGGCGGCGTCAAGAGATTGATAGTGAACATCTGCAGCATGAATGTCGAAGCCAGCGACGGCTCTATCGGCAGCAGCACCTCGCGGTCTCCCTCCGGATGCAAGGTGTAGCGATGGTGATAGGTATGGCTGCTGGCGTAATCAAAGTGGTCCCACCAGCCGATCAAGCTGAACAGGTACAAAAAAGCCTTGTTGAGCCATTTCGTCTTGAAAACAGTGCCATGCCCTAGCTCATGCGGCGCTATACCGCGGAAGAACGAGGTCACTGTGCCGTGACAAAACAGCGCGAGCAGCATCGCCAGCCAGAGTTCATGCGACCAAAAGTAGAAAACAAGCGCGCCAGTGAAGATGAAAAGCGCCAGGTGCCCGCCGGCTTGAAACCAACCTTGCGCGTCGCTGCGCCGAGACATTTCACGCAGCAACCCGGGACGCGTCTTGCAGCGGTACCAATCGACGCGCAGCGTCTTGCGCACTTCAGACAATTCCGGGTACGTCATCGGGACCCTCCCACTATTATCTGCCGACCGGAAGAGCGCCTTAACTAAACCTCGACGCCGAGCTCGTCCAAAACAGCCCACACTTCCGACGTTACGGTATCGGGACTGTTCTTGGCGCCGCGCGTCAAGGCATAGATGGCCTGCTCGTTGCCTTCGCGCGCCAATTCAATCACTTCCACTCGCGCCTTGTCGCCAAAGCTCAGGTCGCGCTCGACAACCGGATTTTCGTAATGCTTCCAGTAATACTTCAGGTCGTCATGCTGCCAATGCGGGTAAATGTCGTCCCAGGTGAGTTGGCTGGGATCATGCGGCTTCAGCATGTGCTCCGCGACTTTGTCGCCCACGAGCATATAACGGTTGTCCAGCGAGAGGCGCAGTTTGTCTTCGGTGTAGTTCGGCAGGGCCTGGTGGATCGTCAACGCCGGGAAGAAGAGCGCGTCGCCCGCTTCGTAATTTGTGCTGTGCCAAACGGGATTAATTTCTTCGTGCTCGTCTTCGTGAACAATCAGCCCGCCGGCGCCCAGCGAAAAGTGATGGTCAAGCACGCGATTGACCTTGTGTGATTTCGGAATCACCGCCAGGCCGCCCAGCTCAACCGGGCAATCGCCGATCGGCGCCCAACAGGTGATATTGTCGAAGCTGCCCTGGAAGTGAACGAAGTCCTGATGTTTGGGCGTCGTATGCTCGGTGTATTTGGGGAACCATATACGGGCGATCTTCTGCGGATGCGCCATGATCGGCTGCCCAACCATTTTCTCGATAATCTCAAGAAACTCCGGCCAGTGCGCCGAACGGTGAAAGTTCTCGATTTTGTAAACCTCGGCATAACCGGCGCTGTATTCGTTGTCGCCTTCGGTATAGCGCATATTGATATCGGCGATGCCGTCCATCGGGTCTGTCCCCGCGACCAGCCAGCCGACCTGCTGGATCATGCTCATCATCTCACGGCGCAGCTCCCAGAGTTTGTCGGGTGCCACCAGCCGCTTGAAGAAGAGATAGCCCTCATCGTCTAGCCGGCGCTGCAACTCTTCCGGCTCGTTCATAGCGTCGTTAGAGACGCGCAGTTCTTTCAATTCTGACATTTTCTGTTTCTCACTCAATACAATTTGTCTGTGCGGACATTTTAGCGCGTTTTATGAAGATTGCGAATTACCGTCGACTCTCAGTCGCTCGCGTGTTCGTCTGGCGATCATGCGGTCACGTAGGGCTTCGTCTTATGCCAAATCAGCGGATTCCTGCTGTCATCATCAAATACATCACCGATTTCCAGCGACTCGAAAACATCCTGCGGCAGGATATTCTGAATGCCATTAAAAGTTGAGCCATCAGGCATATAGCCGCAGGTCATCGCCCGCCGCCAGCCCGGCGTCATATTTGCGCCCGCTCCATGCGGCATCAGACCGTTGTGGAAGGAGCAGGACCCGGCCTTCATCGGCGCCGGGGCGGACTCCAATTCCGCCCACTGTGGATAGAGATCGAAGAGATCGCTGATATTGGGGCCAATATTCGAAGTGTCGAATGTGGCGGTTTTGTGCGCGCCGGGGAGGAAGTATAGGCAGCCGTTTTGCAGCGTGGCGTCGTCCAGCGCCACCCAAATACTGAGGGCGTCGCGCGAGGAATAAGACCAGAGGGGATTATCCAGGTGCCAGCCGGTCGGGTTGGCCCAAGGCTGCTTGTTCAAGGCTTGATCGTGCCAGATGCGCATGCCATCGACGCCCGCCAGCTCGCTCGCCATTTTGCCCAAACGCGGGTCAAGCATCAGTTCGCGCATGCCCGCGTGGTCGGTCCACAGATTGAGACGCTGTACAAAGCGCAGGCGGCGATATTTGCCTTCTTCGCTCTCGTCGTCCACTTCGCTCCTATCAGCCAGCTTGCGGTTTCCGCGCCGCTCCACCGCATCGTCAACGCGCTGCCGCCAAGTCTCCAGTTCTTCCGGCGACAAAAAGTTTTCAATGATGATGTAGCCATTCTCTTGATAAAAATTGATCTGTTCCTTTGTTAAGTCGGTGTTCATCCTACAGAATCTCCTCTAATCACTCTTCGCTTCGGTCAGTTTATCACGTGGTCGGCGGCGGTACGAGTTGGCCTGTCTCAGGCTTCAATGATAAGCAAGTCGCGGGGGAAAGTCGTCAGGCTCTCAGCACCGTCTTCGCTTATCAGCATATTATCCTCGATGCGCACGCCGATTTCACCCATGCGATAGATGCCCGGCTCGATAGTGAAGACCATGCCCGGCTCCAGAATCTGCTTATTGCCAATCACGATATAAGGCGCTTCGTGCGCTTCCATGCCCAAGCCGTGCCCCGTTCGATGCCGAATCAGATGTTCATAGCCGGCGTCGATGAAGACTTGCCGCGCCGCCACATCCACCGACTCGCAGCTGACGCCCGGGCGCGCCGCCCGTCTGCCCGCTTCGTTCGCCTCTTGCACGACGGCGTAGAAAGCCCGCTGCTCATCGCTTACCGCGCCGATGAAAACCGTGCGCGTGATATCGGCGCAGTATCCCTTGTAGGTCGCGCCGAAATCGACGATGAGCGGATCGCCATGTTGAATGCGATAATCCAGCGGACCTGAATGCGGCAGCGCCGTATTGTCGCCGGCATGGAGTATCGTGCCGAAGGAAAGCCCGTCGCCGCCGAGTCCCTTGATGTGATCCTCCAAAATCGCCGCCGCTTCTATCTCGCTCATGCCGACTTTCACTTGGTCGAACATCGCCTGCAAAGCCCGCTCCGAAATGTCGATTGCCCGCCGCAGCAAGGCGATCTCGCCGGCGTCCTTGATGATTCGCAATTCCGCCAAGGGTTCCGTCGCATCGACAAGTTTTGCCTCGGGAGCGCTCGCCCGAATGATCTCGCCTTCGAAAAAGCGCATGTGCAAGCCTTCGACGCCGATGGTCTTCCCGCGCGCGCCGAGCCGGTCCAGCGCGGAACGAAAGGCGCTGGCATACCCCTCCGCGTCGCTGTAGGCAATCAACTCCGCCGGCGTCGCATGCCGCTCGAACAGGGGGATTTCCAGCTCGGGAATGACCGCGATCGGAGGCTGGCCGAGCGTATAAAAGGTGACGATGGGGCGTTCCAACACGTAGTGAACCGCGCCGGTGAGATAGCGGTGGTTGGGTCCCGGTATCAGCGCGATCACGTCCAGCCCCGCCGCCCGCATTAGCGCGTACAATTTGTCATATCGAGCGTTTGCGTCCATCTCGTTAAGTCAATCCTATTCGCTATTATTCTCAGCGCCAAGATTTCGTAAGGGCGAGACGGTCGCTCGCCCTCTATCCGCCAAACTAGCGTACCGCGCGCAGATCATTCAAGCCATCGCCCAGCATGGTGATGCCCACGACCACCAGCGTGACCGCGAGCGCCGGGAAGCCGCCGATCCACCACTCAGTCAGGAAATAGAGCCGCCCCCAAGCCACCATGGCCCCCCACTCCGGCGTTGGCGCGCTGGCGCCCAGGCCGATGAAACTGAGGCTGGCCAGCAGCAGCACCGCCAAACCCAGGTCAATGCTGATGCGCACGATGATAGCGTAGACGGCGTTGGGCAAGATATGCCGCCGAATGATCACCGGCGCCGACGCCCCCATCGCCCGCGCCGCGGTGACATATTCCATCTCCGCCAATTGCAGCGTGATGCCGCGCAGCAGCCGCGCGTAAACCGGCCACCAGACGGCCGCCGCCGCGATGATGGCGCTGCGCAGCCCGGGCCCCAACGCCGCGCTCACCGCCAGCGCCAATATCAAGCTGGGGAAAGCCAGCACCAGGTCCACCAGCGTCATGATGATCCGGTCGCTCCAGCCGCCCCAGTAACCGGCAATGGTCCCGAGCAGCATGCCAATCAAACAGGCGATGCCGATAATCAGCGCGGCCGAAGCGAGTGAAATGCGCGCGCCATACACCACGCGGCTATAAACATCCCGCCCCAATTCATCGGTGCCGAAGAAGTGGTCCGGGCTGGGCGGGCGGTACAACTCGCGAATCGATGTCTTGATGGGATCATGCGTGGAGAACAGCGACGGCAAGGCAGCAAATAGCAGGAAAGGCAAAAGCAGCAGGAAGCCGGCGAGCAGCCCGGGATTCCGCCGGCCCAGTGTGTACCATATCTTTATCCCGCTTGCACCGCTATGCACCGCTTCTCCGCTCGTAAGTGTGGTTGGCAAAGCGGGCGTCTCAGCGAGGCGCCCCTACAGTCTTCTGCGTTTGGCGTCGGTCGCGTTCCGGTCGATTTCCAAGGTTTCCGGATCGAGCACGACGCCATAGAGCGCTGCCGCTCGCTCCAGCGAGACCAGACCGTCGCGCGCGTCCGCTTGCACAGTTTCCGGCGCCCGTTCCCTTGGCGGTCCATAGCCGCCGCCCGCTGCCGTCTGGAAGCCGACGGTGGCAGCGGCATCGGCGAGTGGCAGCGCGCTGGCATGACGGACTTTCTCGGCGCGGCTCAAGACGGCGCCATCGCGCAGGATTTCGGCCGGCGACCCGCCTTCCCCGCCAAATAAGCCGAAGGGCGGCACATTCTGCCCGGCCGCATGCACGGACACGGTCGCCCGCCCCTCAAACCCCGGCAGCAGGCCCAGCTCCATGCGCTGGGCGAGACCGCCGCGCTGCCGACCGGCGCCGCCGGTGTCAGGCACAAATTCGCGACAGCGGGTCAGGATTGGCACGCCGATCTCGAAGAGCTCGACCGGCACCGCGCCCGCCAAAGCAGGCACCTGCACTGTCGAGATCCCGTTATTCCGCGAGCTGGCGCCCATGCCGCCCGCGCTGAACAGATACGAGTGACTGATGCCATCGTCAGCGGAGGCATTGGCGAAGACGCGCGTACTGACGAGAAAGCCGGAGCCGGCGATCACCCGGTCCGGCAGCACCTCCGCCAAGGCCTGAATCACAGCGCCGAAGATATGCGCGCCGATGCGATGCCGCTGGCTGACGGAGGCGGGGCGCTGCGCATTCAAGATGCAGCCCGGCGGGGCGCTGGCCTGGATCGGGCGGTAGCAGCCATCATTGCCCGGCACATCCGGCAGCAGGGTCGCTTTTAAGGCGTAGCAAATCTGACCATGCGTAAAGGTGAAGGTAACGTTGATCGCGCCGCGCGGCTGCTGGGGGGATGTCCCGCTGAAGTCGATAAACAGCTCGTCCGCGCGCACTTCCAGCCGGCAACGCAATTGCAATGGCTGGTCCAACTCATCGACCACGACCCGGGAGCGATAGACGCCATCGGGCAGGGCTGCGATTGCCGCGCGCATCGCCCTCTCCGAACGACTGTGAATCTCCGCCGCGATGGCCCGCAGATCGTCCAGGCCGTATTCATCCAGCAGCGCCAGGCAGCGTTCCGCGCCGGTCTGGTTGGCGGCGACCTGGGCATGAATATCGCCGATGACCGCAGTTGGCAGGCGCACATTGGCGGCGACAAAGTCGAGCGCGGTTTGGTTGATCTCGCCGGCGCGATAAAGCTGAACCAGCGGTATGAGAAGCCCTTCTTCATAGCTGTCGCGCACTTGATTCGTATCGACCGCGCCACCAACATCGGCGTGGTGGGCGATGCTGGCGGCGAAACCCACCAGCAGGCCGGCTTTGAAAAAGGGCGTGATCACCGTGATGTCCGGGTTGTGGCCGGCGTTCTCCCAGGGATCATTCGATATGAAGACATCGCCGGGCCGGATATTCTCGCGGCCGAATTTCTCCAGGACGATGGCGGTCGTGTATGGCATGGTGCGGTTGAAGATCGGCAGGCTGCGATGCGCATGGGCGACGCATTGGGCGTCGGCGTCAATCAGCACGCAGCCGTAGTCGTTCGACGCGGTGATGGTGGTGGAGAATGCCGTCCGCGCCAGCGTCGTCGACATTTGATCAGCGACGGTGATCAGCCGCTGCCACAAGATTTCCAATGTGAGCGGGTCCAGAGCATTTTCAGCCATCATCGCATTCTTTCCCCGAGAAGAGACGCCAACCGTCGATTTCACGCTTCGGCGGCGGCTCGCTGCCCCAGCGGCGGCTCGGATGCCAGCCAAAGCGATTCGCCGTCTCCGCCAGGAATTCGGCGTATTTGAAGGGCGCCAGCGCCGAGTCAATGACGGGGACGCCGAGCGCATCCTGCAGCGTCCGATGAAAGCCGACTTCAGCGCTGCAGCCGAGCACGATGACCTCGGCCTGATCCTCTTCCACCGCTTTCTTTCCTTCGCGCAGCATCGCTTCCAGCGCGCGCTCCGCCTGCGACTGAAACTCCAAGACCTCCATATCCAGCGGTCGCATGGACCTCAGGCGATGCTCGAAGCCGTAAGCGCGGATATTCTCGCGCATTTTGGGGATCGCTTTGCTCGCGCCGACCAGGACCGAAAAGCTGTTCCCCAACTGGCTGGCTATCGCAATCGATGCTTCGCAGGGGGCGGTGACGATGGCTCTGCCGGAGACCTCGCGCGCTTCTCGCAGGGCCAAGTCATAAAAGCAGCCGATGACAAAGGCGTCATAATCCGCTGCCAGGCGATAGACCGTCTTGACGATCTCGCCGACGACCAGCGCCTCATAGGCATGATAACGCAGGTGCCGCGGCGCTGGACCCGCCGGCAGCGAGCTGATTTCCACATCCGTCTCCGGCCGCCGGGCAGCGCCCAGAGCGGCGCGCAAGGCGCTCACATAGGGCTTGTCCTCCACGATGGGGTCTATCCACAAGATGCGCATGTCGCCAGTCTCCCACTTGGTCTAAACGCGCGCGCGAATCAAGTGCACATTGCCGTAGGCATCCACCGTCGCCCGCATTCCCGGCGGCAGGACGATCGTCGATTCGCGCTCTTCGACGACCGCCGGGCCCTGAAAACTCATGCCGGCGCAGAGGCGGTAGCGATCAAAGACCGACGCCATGACGAAGTCGGCGCGCTCGGGAAAATAAACGCGGCGCTCGCCTTTGCAAGCCGGGCCCGGGTCGGCGTCGGTTTCCGGCAGTCGCGCCGGTTTCACGGGCCTTCGCGCGCCGGATACACGAACGCGCCAGGTCAGCAATTCGATGGGCGTGTGCGCCGGCACGTAATGATAAAGTTCGCGATAGCGGGCTTTGAACCGGCTGATGAATTCCTCGGCGTCCATCGCGCTGAGCGCAGCCGGCAGCGGCACTTGAATCTCGTGCAGCTGTCCTTGAAAGCGCCCGTCAACGCCGCGTTCGATACTGGTCTCCGATTCGGCAATGCCGGCCGGCCGCAGCATCTCCCGCCCCCGCGTTTCCATCTCGGCGAAGAGATCAGCGACGGCGCGCCAATCGGCCGCCGCCAGCAGCGTCGGGTATGAATGCGAAAAATCGAAGGCGATCGGCGCGATGAGCAGGCCGATAGCGGAGGCGACGCCCGCGCCAGGGGCGACGATCACTTCGGCGAGCCCCAGAATCTCCGCGACGCCGGCGGCATGGGCCGGGCCAGCGCCGCCAAAGCAGAGCATGGCGTAATTGCGCGGATCGCGCCCCGCTTCCAGGATGTGAATGCGGGCGGCAGCCGCCATGTTCTCATTCACCAATTGATGAATGGCAGCGGCCGTTTGGACGATCGTCCAGCCGAAGGCCTCGGCCACTGGCGCCAAAGCCCGCTCGGACGCGGCCATATCCAGCGTCATCGCGCCGCCCAGGAAGTAATCCGGGTTCAAATAACCCAGCACCAGGTCGGCATCGGTCACCGTTGGCTGCGCGCCGCCGAAGCCATAACAGGCCGGGCCGGGGGCTGAGCCGGCGCTCTGTGGCCCGACCTTGAGCAAGCCGAGCTTGTCCACCCAGGCGATGCTGCCGCCACCGGCGCCGCTCTCCAGAATATCGACGGTGGGAAACTGCAAGGGATAGCCGCTGCCCTTTGTGAAGCGATGCACACGGGCGACTTCCAGTTGGGATGCCCGCGCCGGCTGTCCATCGTGGACGAGCGCCACTTTCGCCGTCGTCCCGCCCATGTCAAATGAAACCAGGTCCTTATGGCCGGCCAACCCGCCAAAATAAGCGGCGGCCAGCGCCCCGGCCGCGGGCCCCGATTCCACCAGTCGGATGGGCTGCGAGCGAGCCGCAGACGCCAGCGCCGAACTGCCCGATGATAGCATCAGATAGAAGTTGCCGCCGAAACCGGCCGACGCCAGTTGCTCTTCAAGCGTCCGCAAATAACAGGACATCAGCGGCAAGGCGTAAGCGTTGGCGACCGTCGTCGAGCTCCGTTCGTATTCGCGTATCTCCGGCGCGATTTCGCTGGACAGGGTCACCGGGACAGCGGGCCACAGCGCCCGAACCAGCTCGGCGATGCGCCGCTCGTTGGCGGGATTGCGATAAGAATGCAGGCAGGCGACGGCGATTGCCTCAACGCCTTGCCGCTGAAAATCGGCCACAGCTCGCCGTACATCCGCTTCAGACACAGCTTCGAGGATGTTGCCATCGCGGTCGACCCGCTCTTTGATTCCGCGCCGGAGGTAGCGCGGGCTCAGCGGCGGCGGATACTGCAGAAAGAGATCGTATATGGCGTAACGCTGCTCGCTGCGCATCTCCAGGATATCGCGAAAACCGGCCGTGGTCAGCAGGCCCACCAGCGCGCCTTTATGCTCGATGAGCGTGTTGGCGACTAATGTCGTGCCATGGAAGATGTTGAGCAATTGATGATGGCTTAATCCGCGTTGGGAAAGTAAGGCGGCCAGGCCGTCCAGCGCGCCAAGCTCAGGCTGCTCCGGCGTGGTCAACGCTTTGAAAACCGCAAGTTCGCCGCTCTCAGTGTTCACGAGCGCAAAATCGGTGAAGGTGCCGCCAATATCGAAGCCAAGCTCAAAACTCATGCGTTGCGATTTCCCGTCCGTCCGGTCATTTGTGTTTGATGCGTGGATCCAGCTGCACATAGAGCAGATCGACGACGGTATTGGAAACGACAAAAATCACCGCGATCACGAGGGCGGCGCCGATCACGGCGTAAAAGTCGAAAGAGAGGACCGAATCCACCGCGTATCGCCCCAGCCCGGGCCAGGTGAAAACCACCTCAACCAGCACAGCCCCGCTCAACAGAAAGCCGATTTGAATGCCCAGCATCGTCACCACCGGTATCAGGGCGTTGCGGAAGGCATGGCGCAAGATCACGCGCCGCTCCCGCAAGCCTTTGGCCCGCGCCGTCCGCACATAAGGCTGCGACAAGGTTTCCAGCATGCCGCTCCGTGTGAAGCGCGCGCCAACCGCCAGGCGCCCCAAAGCCAAAGCCGCCACCGGCAACGCCAGATGCCGCAGGCTCGAGCAGAAGATATCCCACTGACCGGCGAGCAGGCTGTCGATGGTATACAGGCCGGTCGTGTAGGGAGGCGGCGCCATCAACGTGTGCAGGCGCCCTTCGAGCGGAAACATATCCAGCCACTTGGCAAAGATCAGCTGCAAGAACAGCGCCAGCACAAAAGGCGGTATCCCCATGCTGACGACGACAAAGGCGCGAATCAAAAAGTCCAGCGGATTGCCGGCGTTGACCGCCGCGATGATGCCCAGCCCGACGCCGAAGATGACGATGACGACGCCCGACAGAATCGCCAGTTCCAAAGTCGCGGGGAAGCGCAGCCGCAGGTCATCGCTGACGGAGCGCCGCGTCAAGAGCGACTTGCCCAAATCACCGCGCAGCAGGCCCGAAATATAAGTGATGAACTGCTCGTGAAATGGACGATCCAGGCCGAGCTCCTGCCGGATTCTCTCGATCTGTTCCGGGCGGGCATCGGTGCCGGCCGCCACCGCTGCCGGATCGGCAGGCAACACTTGCGTGACCACGAACAGGATCACCGCCATGCCGAACAGCTTGAGAACCAGCGTCAGAAGGCGTTCCAGGAGTAGCTTGCCCATCGAGAAATAAGTAGCTCCGACAAAGAAACGCAACAAATATGGAACATTGTAGGGGCGTCTCGCTGAGACGCCCGCTCATTCGGTGACATGTTGTGGGCGTTTCGGCGCCGCGCGTAGACACAGCAGGTCAAACGCCCATACAGCTTTCATTTGCATAGCGTACATGCGCTTGCTTAGATACGCGGAACGCAAGGCGCCTGGGCTAAAGCGCTCCGCTTTTGTGTTTGGCGCCCGCGCTAATTTTCCAGCCAGATATCATGCACGTGCAGATCGCCCGGGAAGCCGTAGGGATCGTACTGGTATCCCCTGACCGACGCGTGCGTCAAATCGATGTATTGCGAGAGCATCACCGGAATGACCACGGCGTCATCGATGAGGATCTGCTGCGCCTGGCAGAGCAGTTCGCCAATCCGTGGATCGCCGGGCGCCAGCGTCGGCGCTTCTTCCAGCAAGGCGTCAAACTCGGGATTGTTGTACCAAGCCCAGTTGCCGGTGCCGGTATCGATCAGCGACGAGTGGTTGAGCCGGAAGAGCATCTCGCCCGAATAGGGAATCGGGATGTTGAGCCAGTGGCTGGTCATGTCATAGGCGGTATCGAAGTTGCGCTGGGCGTCGATGAAGGTGCCCCAGGGGATGTCGTCCAATACGACCTCGATGTTTAATTCGGCCAGCGCTTCCTGGAAGAGCACGGCGGCGAATCGGCGAGGTTCGTTGGCATGGCGATAAGCCTGGCGCAGTGAGAAGCCGTCGGCGTAATCCGATTCCGCCAGCAGGGCGCGCGCCGCGTCCATATCCTGCGCCGGCTCGAAGACATCGCAATGACCGACGGTGCCGCTCAGCGCGGGCGAGCTCAGTGGCAGGGCGACCCCCTGCATCACCTCAATCATCGCTTCGTAGGGATAAGCCTGCATCAGCGCCTGGCGTACTTTCTTATCGGCCAGGGGGCCATCCTGCTTCATGAAGTGGTAGAAGCCTTGCAGCGGATTGCCCAGGTTGTAGTTGATGGCATCGGAAGTTTCGGCGCGGCGGATATCGGACAAGCCGGCCCAGTCAATCAGATGTAATTCGCCATCCTCCATCAGCAGCAGGCGCGTCGAGAAATCAAGGCCGTAGCGCGCGATGAAAGTATCGACATGCGGGCCTTCCCAGCCGCCCCAATAATCGGCGAAGGCGGACATTTCCGTTTGGCGGCCGGGGTCCCAGCGCGTCAGTTGATAAGGCCCGGTCCCGACGGCGTTCTCGCGGAAGAATTCAGCGGCCATGTCGCCATCCATGTCGTTGGCGGCGATCGCGTCGGCGCTGAGGATCTTGATATGTGGCAAGCCGGCCCAGAATTGGAAATCGGCCGCGCTCAATTGAATCTGGACGGTCATGTCATCCAGCGCGTTGACGCTCGCCACCGGCGCCAGGATGAAACCCAGATTGCCCAAGCCAAGCGCCTTGTGGCGTTCCAGCGATACCACGACATCTTCTGAATCCAGGTGTGAGCCGTCGTGGAAATGAACGCCTTCGCGCAGCGTCAGTGTATAGGTCAGCGCGTCATCGGAGATCTCCCAACCGGTCGCCAACCGCGGCGCAATCTCCCCGGCGCGCGAATACTGCGTCAGCCCTTCGTACATCGCGGTGATGACATAGCCCTCGGTCTGCGAGATACCCATCGCGGCCGGGTCCAGCGAGTTCGGCTCGCAGCAGCTGCCCAGCACAAAGGCGCCCGTCCAGGTGACATCGGCGCTGGCCGGCGCGAAGGCCATCAGCAGAACGGCAAGCATCAGAACGATCTTCAGACATGTCTTCATTTCATAGTCCTTTCCGAAAGGAGATTATCGACAGGGATTAGTTTAACTTGTGTCGCTCCAAATGCTACTCATTGGCCAAATTGCCACCTGCGCCCGCGCGGAGCCGTCATCGCAGCCGATCGACAATCCCTGGGCCTCAGCGCGCGTCGGATAGATGCGGCTGGTCAGCGTCAGCTTGTCATTGGCGTAGACCTCGACGACGGAGTTGTCCAAATAAATTGTCAGATCCAAGGCCTCGTTTTCGGATAGCTCCAGCCGGCATTCGCAGGGCTCCACCGCAACCTCGGCCGCATCGGTAGACTTGTCTCGCAGCAAACGCAATGCCCCGGCGCTGAAATCGTAGACCAGCTCGGTCAACTGCCCGCCATCGGGCGTCCGCCGGAACTGAATGCGGAGCCGCTCGCAACCCGCCGCTACGACCTGACAGGATATCTCCAAGCGGTCTCCACTTGCCCCGCCGAGCGAATCGGAAGCGCCGGCCGCAAGATCCACAGCATCATCAAACAGCGCGGCGCCGCGCAGCTGCTTCAGCTCCGCCGCCGGTTTGACCCGCAGGCCGCCCACAGCATCCAGCGAGATTTCACGGGGCAGCGTCAAGCAGGAGGCCCAACCGGCCGCCGCGTACTGATCGCGCGGGCGCGCCTCCCGCACCCAGCCCCACATCAGCCAGCGGCCGTCCGGATCGCGCAGGCTGTTCGGCGCGTAGAAGACATCGCCCCAATCGAGACGCCGGGCCGCCCCGGCCGGCCGGAACGTTCGCCCAGCGTATGCCCCCAGCCAGTAAATCGGCCGCCCATGAGGCGACACGACCAGCATGTGCCGCGCGCCCAAATCCAAAAAGTTGGGGCATTCCCAGTTGATGCCGCTCTCCGCCGGATCACCAATGTAGAGCGGGTTCAGGTATTCCCATTCGATAAGATCGGGCGATCGATATAAAAGCGCCACGCCGCCTGCCCCCTTGATGCCGGAGCCGAGCAGCATCTGCCAAGGTCCGTCCTCCTCTTTCCAGAGGAAGGGATCACGAAAGCCGATCAGATCCAGGCCCGCCGGTATCGCCGGAATCACGGGGTTGGCCGGATGCTTGTCCCAGGTCAGCATCCCGTCCCCGCTTGTGGCGATGCACTGCGTCTCTTGATCGATCTCCAGCAGGAATTCGTCATAGTAGCCCTGCGGGATGCGCTGGCGGTCCGAGGGCGGGATGTCGTCATTGATGCTCCAGAGCGTCATATCGGCGACGGCGGAATACATCATGTGGGGCGCCCCGTCATGAATCACCACGCTGCCTGACCAACAGCCGGCGCCATCATAGCCGCCCGGCGTGGGCATGATCGCAATCGGGCAGTGTTCCCAGTTCACCAGGTCCGGGCTGCGGACATGCCCCCATCCCATCGGGCCGAAGTCGGCGATGTAGGGATTGTGCTGGAAGAACATGTGCCAATAGCCATCGTGATAGACCGGTCCATTCGGGTCATTGATCCAATTGGCGGCCGTCATCAGGTGGAAGCTGGGGCGGTGGGGATCGCCAGCGAGCTTGCCGGCTGCATCAGCGACAGCCCGATCGGCCTCCGCCAGGATTTGCGCGTAAGTTTGCTTCATATCGCCTCGCATTCCCAAATTCACTCCAGATTCGCATGCCGCGCGTTCATCGCCGCTTCTTCCACTTCCAGCGCCGCCTTCAAGCGAATGATGAGCAAGTCACAGAGCAGACCGAGACAATGCTCGAAGAGCGAACCCATCACCAGAACCGATTCCTGGCCCGTTTGCCGCCTCGCCTTGAAATTGCTCGCGGGGATGTGCAGCACGGTTGCGGCCGCCCGCGCTATCGGCGACTCGCGATCCCCGCTGAAACTCGCCAGTTTTGCGCCCGCGCGTTGCGCCGTATCGACATGGCGCAGCAGCGAGCCCGTGCGGCCGGAAGCGGAACCGAGCAAGAGCAGATCACCGGCGCCGATGGCCGGCGTCGTCACGTCATCCACGACATGCACGGTCACGCCCAGGTGCATCAAGCGCATGGCGAAGGCTTTCATCTGCAATCCGCTGCGCCCCTTGCCGGCGATGAAGACGCGATCCGCCGCCAGGATCAAGTCTCCCATGGCGTCGATCGCCGCCGGATCGACTTGACCCAGCGTAGCGCCAATGTCGGCGAGGATGGCGTCAATCAGTTCCGGTGTGTCCATATTCTCTTATCCTCTGAAAAAATTGTTCGGCGCTCGCTTGCGGATCAGCTGCCCCGGTGATGGCTGAGCCGACTATGATCACCTGCGGCCTCAAGGGGAGGATGCGGTCCAGGTCGGCCAGCTTGACACCGCCGGCAATCGCCAGCCCAGCCGCCGGCAGCGCCCCGCGTAAATCCGCCAGTTGGGCAAAGGGCGACGCCTGCGACGCCTGCTGATCGTGAGCGGTATGCAAACAGAGCAGGTCACAGCCCAACTCCACCAACTCCAACGCCCGCGCCCGCGGATGCGCGATCTGCATCATATCGACCATAACCCGTTTTTCATGACTGCGGGCGCTCTCAAGGGCGCCAGCGATGGTCGCGTCCGCCGCGGCGGCCATCACGGTGACGAGGTCGGCCCCGGCGCTGAATGCGATATCAGCTTCGGCGCGGCCGGCATCCATGATCTTCAGGTCCGCCATCAGCGTCAGTTGCGGAAATGCCTCGCGAATGCGGCGCAGGGCGCGCATGCCCTCGCGAAAGACAAGCGGCGTGCCAATCTCAGCGATGTCGATATGCGCATGCGCATCGGATAAAATGCGCAAGGCGCTCGGCAGGTCAGCGTCCAGGGCAAGCTGCAATTTTGTCATCGTCGGCCAATCGCTAGTCGGATAGGCGAAAATCGAACACAATACAGTATAGTAAATCGTCGCCCCAGGCAAAAGGAAGCGGTCATGACAGCGAAGATTGTGGTGGTCGGCAGCTTCAACGCCGATCTGGTTTCGTACATGGAGCGGATGCCACGGCCCGGCGAGACGGTCCATGGGAAGCGCTTCGCCACCGGCGCGGGCGGCAAAGGCTCGAATCAAGCGGTGGCGGCGGCCCGCCTTGGCGCCGATATCAGTTTCATCGGGCGGCTGGGCGGCGATGTCTTCGCCAACCTGGCTTATGAAATCTGGGACGCGGAGGGCGTCAACCACGATTTTGTCAGTCGCGATGAGGAGGTCGCCACCGGCGTCGCGCCGATTCTGGTGGATAGCAGCGGCGAGAACATGATTGTCGTGGTCTTGGGGGCGAACCTGCGTTTGCGGCAGCGCGACATCGACGCGGCGCGAGAGCGGATCGCGGAAGCCGACATGCTCGTCATCCAACGAGAGATCAATCTCGCTATCGTGCCCTACGCCTTGCGGACGGCCAAGGAACTCGGCGTCAGGACGATATTGAATCCGGCGCCCGCCGACGGCGCCTCGCCCGAATCGATCCAACTGGCGGATATCCTGACGCCGAATGAAATCGAGCTGGAGACCTTGAGCGGCGGCGCGTTTGATGATGTGGCGTCGGCGGCGCGCGCTTTGCTAAGCCGGGCCGATCAGACGGCAGTCGTGACGCTTGGCGCCCAAGGCGCGCGAATTGTGACGCAGGAAGAAACGAGCCTGACGCCGACCTTCGCGGTTGAGGCAGTCGATACGACTGGCGCCGGCGACAGCTTCAACGCGGCGCTGGCAGTCGGCTTGGCGGAAGGCATGGCCCTGGGCGATGCGGTGCGTTTCGCCAACGCGGCGGCCGCCCTCTGCGTGACCAAGCCGGGCGCGGCCGATAGCGCCCCCTGCCGCGCCGATGTCGACGCGCTTTACTTTGGGGCACAGTAGTTAGCGAAGAAGGGTCGCCCGGGCACAGACCGCCAAACGACATATCACAGTTGTCACGAAAATATAATCTGTCGGGGCCTTTCGCTGAAGCGCCCGTCAACATTCAAATTGTCATACGACGGGCGTCTCGGCGAGACGCCCTTACAATTTACAAGTGGGATTGGGACGAGCGACATGAGCGCTCACCCGTCAACTTAGGATTCGCTTCAAATGATCGGCCAGGCGCAGCGCCAGCGCCACAATCGTGAGCGTCGGATTGGCGTAGCCGCCGGACGGAAACACCGCCGAGCCGGCGATGTAGAGGTTGTCGACGCTGTGCAAACGTGAATGGATATCGACGATGCCGTCATCGGCCGAAGCGGACATGCGCAGCGCGCCCATGTGATGATCGCCGGTCTCCAGCGCGCCTTCATGCGGCGGGAAGGTCCAACAGTCGGCGCCGCCGCTCACATCCGTGATCATCTCCTGCTTGCGAATTCCTCGCCGCCCCAGGTAGTCCAGCGCAATCTCCAGCGCGCGGACGGCGCTTGCTTTGTCGATGTCGTTGAGCCGCCAATCGACATGGGCGACCGGCTGGCCGAAAATGGGATCAACCCGCCCCCTATCCAGCGTGATGCGGCTGTTCTCGTCCGGCGTCTGCTCCCAATTCAAATTGACGACCGCCGAGGAGCCTTCGTCGCGGAAGTAGAGGATGATGCGGAAGTTGCCGATTTGTTCGCCAAGCAGGGTCTGATGTGTTGGAGCGAGCACGCCCCAGGCATTGAACATCAAGTATTCATTGACCAACTCCGGATTGACCAGCGGCTCGACCATGTGGCGGTATTCGCCCGCGCCCACCTCCCTCGTTCCCCCCAATAAGTTGGGGGGAGGTTTCAGCCGGATTTGCTGCTCGCGGAAGAAATTGCGAACCTCCGTCGGCGCCGGCTGCTCAAAATGCACTCGAGCCGCGTTGGTCAAGAGCGGATGCACCATGAAGCCACGCCCGAGCATGTCGCGCCGGTTGTTGCCGAGCTCGCCGGAGAGCTGCAGCAGGCGCACATTTTCGATGCCGCCGCAAGCGAGGACGCAGGTCCGCGCCCGCACGCGGAAAGTTTTACCGGCCGCGCCCCGGCCCCCCGCATCCGTGACAATTGTGGCGCAGTTCAATTCGCTGACGCGCCGCCGATTCTCGTCAGTTTCGATTGAGAGCAGGTGGGCGTTGAAGAGCACGGTGAGATTGGCCGCCCCTTCCAGCTCCCTGCGGAATTGCACCTGGAAGTCATGCAGGTTCTCTTCGTATTGCGCGCGCATAATCGCGCCCGTCATCTTATCGCCGGGCAATGGCGCGAAGCAGCGGGCGTAGAGCACCCGCTCCCAGAAATTCATGTCGTCATAATTGAAAGGACCAAAGCGTCCAAATTCGTGGGCGGCGACATAATAAGGCCGCAATTCCGCTTGGTCGATGGGCCAGCCAGCGTCGCGATAGCCCGGGCGCGGCATCATATCGGCAGCATCCAGCGGGCGCGCCCAAAAGCCGAAATGATTGGTCGTGCCGCCATACATATTCAGCCGCGAGCGCTGCAGGAAGTCGGGGTCAACCCGGCCCAGAAAGTCACCGACCGTGCCGCCATACAGCGATTGACGCGCCTCGCCCGGCACGCCGCGATCGCCCGGCGCTCCGCTGACCAGCAAGAGCGTTTTCAGCGAGCTATGCGCCAGACGCTGCGCCATGGCGATGCCGGCCGCGCCCGCCCCGACGATGCAGATATCATAGCCTTGGAGTATCGCGCCTTCCGGCAGCAGCTCCGCGTGTTGGTACATCGCCCTGCCCTACCCCGGTCCGCAAGCACGTTGCCGCGCCAGCCAGGCCGCGCCCAGGATCGGCGCATCTTCGCCCAGCGATGTTGCGCGGACGTTGACCTTCGCCGAAACGGTCTTGAACGAATAAAGCGTCAGCGATTCACGCGCCGCATTCAAGAGCAGGTCGCCCGCAAGCGCGACGCTGCCCCCGATCACGAATCGCTCAATGTTGAGTGTCATCGCCAGCGACGCGATGGCGATCCCGAGCGCGCGCCCGGCCGATGCCAACACTTCCAGCGCAACCTCGTCGCCAGCCAGGGCGCGAGCGCTGACCTCGGCGCCGGTGACGGTCTGGCCGCTGGCGGCGGCATAATGTTTGGCCAGGGCGGGCCCGCTGGTATAGGTCTCGAGGCAGCCGCGCGAGCCGCAGTGACATGGATGCCCCTTGGGGTCGACGGTCATGTGGCCGGACTCGCCGGCGCTATTGCCTTCGCCATAGATCAGCTTGCCCTGATAGATGATGGCGGCGCCGACGCCGGTGCCGATGACGATGTAGATCATGCTGTCGCCGTCGCGGCCGGCGCCATAATGGAATTCGCCGAGGGCGGCTGCTTTGGCGTCATGATCCAGCGCGACGGGCAAAGACAGGCGCTCTTGCAACAAGCGGCGGAAGGGGCTGTTGGATATGCCGGGCAGGTTGACCAGGGTGAGCAGGTCGCCGCTGACATGATTGACCGGGCCCGGCGCGCCAACACCGACGGCGGCAAGCGCTTCTTCGGGCGGCAGCGTCGCCTTCAACACCTCGACTTCGGCGGCGATGCGCTCGACGACGGCCTTGCTGCCAGCCTCGGAATTGGTGTCGATGCGGCGGCGCGCGCGGATCTCGCCGCGTGGATCCACCAGGCCGAGCGCGATCTTGCTGCCGCCGAGATCAATGCCGATGACCTGGCTCATGCGCGTAAAGCCGATTCCAGCGGCGCTATGCCGCGCAAGTGATCAGCCACGCGCAGGGCCTGCGCGCATATCGTCAGCGCCGGGTTCATCGCCGTCGACGACGGGAAGAAAGAAGAATCGACGACATAAAGATTCTCGATATCGTGGCTCCGGCAGAAGGGATCCAGCACGGAATCGGCCGGGTCCCTGCCGAAGCGGGCCGTGCCGCATTGATGCGAATTGGTTTCGATGCCGAGCGTCTCGCTGAAGACGAAGGCGTAACCGGCACGCCGCATCATGCGTATCGCGCGGTCGATAAGCTGCTGATGGGCGACGCGGTTGTTCGGCCTCCACTGCACCTGCACCGCGCCGCCGGCGCCGAGGAAGACGCGATTCTCGGGATCGGGCAAATCTTCCGACATCACCCACCAGTCCATGCTGCGATTGGCCATCGCCGTCAGCAGCCGCTTGGGCAAGTAGGGTTTGGCAGCCGAGAGCATGCCCGCCTGCAGCTTGCCCAGCGCCTGGATATTGCCCATCGGCCAGCGGAAGTCATCATCGCCGAAATAATAATCGTTGACCGCCATCGTCTTTTGGAAGACGGTCGGATTGATTTTCAGCGGCGCGACGGCGGTGAGCGCCGTATTGTTGTGCATCATGTAATTCCGCCCGAGCTGGCCGGATGAGTTAGCAAGGCCCTGCGGATGCCGGCTGTTGCGCGAGCGCAGCAGAAGAATGGCCGAATTCACCGCGCCGCAAGAGACGATGACGCGGTCGGCCGAGACGGTAAGCCTTTCCCCCATGCGTTCCACCTCGACGGCGACAGCGCGCTTGCCACTGTCGTCCGTTAGGATGCGGCGCGCCTTTGAACGGGTCCAGAGTTCGATATCCCGCGACGCCAATGCGGGTGTCACGCAGCAGATTTCGGCATCGCCTTTGGCATGCAGCTTGCAAGGGAAGCCATCGCAGGTCTGGCAGCGGATGCAGCGCCCGTCTTCGCGCAGGTCGACCGCCATCGGCAGGCAATATGGCTGCAAGCCTTGCCGGCGCAGTTTTTCTATGAGCGCGGCGATATAGGGCTCGTGCGGCACTTCGGGGTAGGGAAAAGGCTGCGTTCGCGGCGGTTCGCCGGGGTCGTCGCCGGCGCGCCCATGTACGAAGAATAACTCCTCGGCCAGGTTATAGTAGGGTTCGAGATCGCGGTAGTCAATCGGCCAGGCGGGCGCTGTGCCGCCTTCGTGCTCGAGCGCGCCAAAGTCTTGCAAACGCAAACGCGGCAGGGCGGCCCCGTAGACTTTGGTGTTGCCGCCGACATAATAGTGGACGCCGGGTTTGAAGGCGCTGCCGTCCGACGCGTCAAACCAGTTCTCGGCCGGCTTGTAGCGATTCTCTTTGAAGACCGCGTCAACCTGCCAATTCTGCGGCTCTTGCGGCAAGAAGTCGCCCCGTTCGAGCAGAAGAATGCGGGCGCCGCTGTCGCGCAAGCCATAGGCCAGCGTGCCGCCGCCCATGCCCGTGCCGATGATGATGAAGTCGTAGTGGTTTCGCTTCAATCGCAGAGCCTTCACACGTTGCTTGCTAGGACCACTGCCAAGTGTGTAGGGGCAACCTGCCAGGTCGCCCAACGGGTAGAAACGGAATCTACAACGGGCGACATAATATGTCGCCCCTACATTTCAGCCAGCTTGACCCAAGTCCCCGTTTCAGACGAGCGTTCAGCCGCGGCCATGATCTTCTGCACATGCAGGCCATCGTCAAAGGAAGGCGATGTCGCCGTATCGTCCCAGACAGCCCGGATAAAGCGATACTGGCATTCGGCGTGGCTGCGCATGAAATCGGGACTCATCGTCCAATCGGGCGCGCGCTGCCCATCGTAGCGGCTGACCGCTTCAATCTTGCGAAAGCCGCGCTGCCCGCCCAGGGGTCCCGCCCCGTCGCGCGCGTCGTATACGCTTAACCAGGCCGGTTCATTGAGGTCAAAGCGGATCGCGCCCTCTTGGCCAAAAATCTCAAAGCTCAGATCGTTGGTGGCGCCCGTGCCCATTCGTGAGATCTCCACCGTGCCCAGCGTTCCGTCCAGCGTACGCGCATGGAGGAGCGCGATATCATCGACATCGACGGGCGCCGTCTCCGCGCTGCCTTTGGCGACTGGCCGCTGCTTGATCAACGTGTCGAGCGTCCCGCTGACTGAATCGAACTCGCCCAGGACAAAATACAGCAGATCGAGAATATGCGAGCCGAGATCAAATAACGCGCCGCCACCGGTGACCGCGCGCTGGAGCCGCCAGGACATCGGCTTGTCGCTATCAATATAGCTGGCGCGGTGGTAGCGCCCGCGGAAGGAGAAAAGGCGGCCCAAAAAGCCGGATTCCATCAGCTGCCTGGCGCGCATCACCGCCGGGAAGAAGCGGAAGTTGAATGTCACCTGGCTCTTGACGCCGGCAGCGCGCAGGGCCCGCGCCATGCTCGCCGCTTCGGTCGCGTTCATCGCCAGCGGTTTCTCGCAATAGATGTGCATCCCCCCCGCCGCCGCCGCCAGCGCGATGTCATGATGAGAATTGTTGGGCGTGCAGATATCGACCGCGTCAATGTCCCCGCGCGTCAGCAGCTCGCGGTAGTCGTCAGTAAAAAACCCGCAGCCGATCTCTTGCGCGGCGCGCTTTGCGGTTTCGCGGCTCGTCGTGGCGACGCCGGCGATTTCGATGCTGTCAGCCGGCAGGCCGTAGTGGAAGGGAATCGCGCGATACGCGGCCGCGTGCACCCGGCCAATGCCGCCGTAGCCGATAAGTCCGATTCTGATTTTTGGCATTTTTCCTCCTCGTGTCTACCCCACCCCCAAACCCCCTCCCCGAAGCATCAAGGAGGGGGCTTTATGCCTCGCACAGCTAAGGAATCTTCAGGCCAATGTCATTTCGATACTTGTCGCTGGCCCGGCGCATGACAGCGCGCAGGTTGCTTACGGCGGCGCTGATCTCGCCCGTGCCCGGCTGCAATTTGCCGGCGGGCCCCTTCAGCAGCGGCGATGAAAACTCGCCGACGGTCATGCCGGCCGCGATGAAATCAGCCACATTGCCAGCGTTCAAGCCGCCATCTTCCATCAATTCAATGCGGTCTTGCATGCCGGCGTCGGCGATCATCCGATGCAATTTGCGCAGCGTCTCGACGACGATCGGGTCGATCGTATGCGGGCTCGCGCCGGCGGTCGTCGCCTTCCAAAATGGCGCGCGGCTCTCGTATTCGATGATATCGACATGCGGGTGAATGAATTGTTCGAAGGCGCCGGCGGGGACGCCCTGCCAAGCCCAGACGCCCACCTTCAGCCCCAGCTTCTCTTTGATGTAGGTGATATTCTGGAAGATCATTTCGTTCGTCGTTTCCAGCGGCAGGCTGATCAGACTGACGCCGAGATCGGCCAGTTGATCGAAGACGCTGAAATTGGGGCGCCAGATCTGCAACTGCGCTTCCACCTCCAGGTTTGTGCTCTTGCAAGTCGCTTCGATGATATCGTATCCGCCGCGCGGCATGGCGAAATCCATATACTTGCCATCGCGGACTTCGATGTGAAGCCAGTCGACGCCGGCCGCTTCCAACTCCCGCACTTGCGCGCCCAGCACGGCGTAATCCGCCCAGAACAAGCCAGCGGCGATTTTCACCTGCTGCGTCACTTCTCCGATTGGCATGGGCGTTCTCCTTGGTTTGAGTGGGCGACTCACCGAGTCGCCCCTACAATTTCCGTCGTGGGCGATTTGATAAGCCGCCCCTAGGTTTGCGTTTCCAAGACGCGCGCCGCTGTCTCTTCGTCTGTGCAAAGCGTGTTGACCGCGCCCGTCCGCAGCGCGCCGAGGATTGCGGCCGCCTTGTTCAGCCCTACAGCCACGGCCAGCGTCTGCGGCACGGCGCGCAACTCATCCAGCGTCAAGCCAATGATGCGCTGATTCAGTTCGCATGGGAAGAGCTGCCCGGCGCTGTCAAAGATCTGCCAGGCCATGTCGCCAATCGCCCCGCGCTCCCGGTAGGACCGCAGCTGCGCCGAGCCCGCCACGCCGGCGCGAACGAAACCCGAAGTCGCCGGGTCCAGGTCGCCGATGCCGACCAGAGCGATTTCGGCGCGCCGCACTTGCGCCATCGCCTGAGCGACGACGGCCTGCTCGCGGATCACTTCCGCGGCTTGCGCATCATCGGCCAGCAGCGGCGACGACAGGTAGAGCGCCTCGCCGCCCAGCTTCTGCGCCAATTGACGCGTGAGCGCCGAGCTGTCGAATTCCTTCATGGCGTGGGACAGGCTGCCGGTCGCCTGCATGACTTTGACATTCGCCTGGAAATCCGCGCGGATGGCGTTGATGACCTCATAAGTCGTGCTGCCGAAACAGATCGACAGGGCCGAGTTTTCGACCAGCGCTCCCTCAAGATAACGCGCCGCCAACTGCGCGATCTGCCGCAGCAGCAATGCCGAGTCCGTCATGCCCGTTTGCAGGACCAATGCCCGTTCCAGGTCGAATCGGTCAATCAATTGGCTTTCAAGATCGCGCGCGCGCTTCATCGGCCAGTCGATCAAGACGCGCGCCACTTGCGTCTCGCGCGCTTCTTTCAGCAATCGGTATATCTTCACGCGGGACAGGTCCAAGGCCGCCGCGATGTCATTCTGCGTCATCTCGTCTTCATAGTACATGGCGGCGACCTTCGCCAGCAGCTCATGATGCGCGCTATCGATCATCGCTAGACCCCGGCTCGATTGCGCTTGATGATTTCCTGGCTTCCCTGCGCGCTGCGCGGCTGATAACCGGGCAGCGGCAGCAGGCGCTGATGAATGATATCGATCATCCAGTCGACGCCGGGAAAGAAGCTTTCGTCGAGCTCGGCCGGCGGCGTGATCCAGTTGCGCGCGCCCAGCACGGCGACCGGCCCATCGAGATAATCAAAGGCGAGCTGAGAGATATTCGAGGCCATCGTATGCAGGAAAGAACCGCGCTCGCTCGCGTCCGACGCCAGCAGGACGCGCCCGGTCTTTTTGACCGACTCGATAATCGGGGCGTAATTGAGCGGATTGAGAAAGCGCGCGTCAATGACTTCGGCGCTGATATCGTGCTCGCGCGCCAGTACGTCGGCCGCTTCCAAGGCGCGATACAAGGCCGCCCCGATCGTTATGATGGTGACGTCACTGCCGGTCCGATGCACATAGGGCTCGCCCTCATCGACTTCGTAATACTCGATCGGCACGCCGCCCTCGAATAGCGTTTCCGGCTGATTGTAAAGGCGCTGGCTCTCAAAGAATACAACCGGATCGCTGCCGCGCAGAGCCCGGTTGAGCATGCCTTTGGCGTCATAGGGCGTGGCCGGGAAATAAACTTTCAAGCCCGGGATATGGGCGACGATCGAGCTCCAGTCCTGCGAGTGCTGGGCGCCGTATTTCATGCCGACGGAGGCGCGCAGCACCAGGGGCATGCGCAGCAGCTCCCCCGACATCGCCTGCCACTTCGCCATTTGATTGAAGATCTCGTCGCCGGCGCGGCCCATAAAGTCGCAGTACATGAGTTCCGGCACGGCCCGTCCGCCGGCCAGGGCATAACCGACGCCCGCGCCCACGATCGCCGCTTCCGATATCGGCGTGTTAAAGAGACGGTGATAGGGAATCGCTTCGGTCAAGCCGCGGTAAGCGCCGAATGCGCCGCCCCAGTCACGGTTCTCTTCGCCGAAGGCGATCATCGTCGGGTCGCTGTAAAAGCGGTGAATCATCGCCTCGAAAATGGCTTCGGCGTAGGTCAGCGTCTTGAGCTTCGGATGCCGCTCGCCCCCCTCGTCAAAGGCGTAACGATGCTTGCCCGCCGTGACTTTTAGGCGAGAATCCGACATCGATTGCAGAACTTCCGCTTCCCGCGATGCTGTTGATTCCATAGCGTCAACGCTGTCGCCGGAAAACATCAACGACCCGATGGCGTCTTTGGCCGGGTCAAGCCGCGGCGACAGATCGAGGTCAACCGCGGCGGCGATTGCCAGCCTTGTCATTTCAACGATGGAGCTTTGAATTTCCTCCAACTCGGCTTCAGGCGCGTGGCCGTTCGCGCGCAGGTATGCGCGGTAGCTGCGGATCGAGTCCTGCCGGCGCCACAGATTGATTTCGTCGCGGCCGCGATAGGAGGAGGCGTCGCTGGGCGAATGACCGCTGTAGCGATAGGTGATCACATCCAGCATGGCCGGACCGCGCCCGGCGAGAAGCAGCGCTTTTGCCCGCCGGGTGGCATCGGCGACCGCCAGCGGATCATAGCCGTCGACCCGTTCGCTGTGCATGGCGTCGGCATTGACGCCCAGCCCGACCCGCGCCAGCATGCCCTGCCCGAGGGTCTCGCCCTGCGGCTGCCCGCCCATGCCGTAAAAGTTGTTGATGAAATTGAACAGGATCGGGGGCGCGCCGCCCAAATTTGCATCCCAAAGCGTTCGGTACTGATCCATCGCCGCGAAGTTCATCGCCTCCCAGACCGGCCCGCTGGCGACGGAGGAGTCACCGATATTGGCGATGACGATGCCGCTCTTCCGGTTGATGCGTTTGAAGAGCGCCATGCCGAGGGCGATATCGGCCGAGCCGCCGACGATGGCGTTGTTGGGCATGATGCCAAATGGCGGGAAGAAGGCATGCATCGAGCCGCCCATGCCCTTGTTAAAGCCATACTCGCGCGCGAAGATCTCGGCGCAGGTGGTGTATATCAGCCACACTTTCGCCAGCGCGCGGATATCGGCGAAATCTTTAAGCGATTCGACCAGGCGCAGCGCGGCGCCATTATGGAAGCCTTTCATAACATCCAGCAGGCGCTGTTCTTCCAGCGCCCGAATGGCGGAAAGTCCCTTGGCCAGGATCTCGCCGTGGCTGCGGTGGGAGCCGAGAATGAAATCCTGCGGGTCAAGCTGGACGCACTGCCCGACGGCGGCCGCTTCCTGCCCTATCGACAGGTGGGCCGGCCCCGCGTGATTGTGCTGGATGCCGCGATAATGGCCTTGCTTCTTGAAGCCGTCCAGCGCCGTCTCGAATTCGCGGATCAAAAGCATGTCATGATAAATGCCCACCAGCTGCTCGCGTGAATAACAAGCGGCTTCGGCGGCAGGATCGGAGACATAAGCGTTGACCGGGATCTCCGGCGCGCGGATGGCGGAACGGCGGCGCTGCTCAGCCGGGTCGATCGTCAGTGATTTGGGCAAGCTGCTGTCCCTTTCTGTACGCGCATCCGACTGCTATTTTTTTGAACACAGAGGACGCAGAGTTATCTTGATTTCGATCACGCGCGGGCGACCCAATGGCTCGCCCCTACATGCATATTGCCAGCAGATCAATTTGCGCCAGATTCGCGCCGAGCTGGGCCAGGAAGCGGGCGGCCGGCGCCCCATCGACGACCTGGTGATCTATCGTCAGCGAGAGCCCGATATGCGGCCGGAATTCCACGCCGTCCCCCGCCTGCACCGGCTTCAGGCTGATCCCCCCGACGCCGAGGATAGCGACTTGCGGCGGATTCAGCAGCGGCGTGAAGCTCTCGACGCCCAATGCGCCGAGGTTGCTCAGGGTGAAGCTGCCGCCGCTCAACTCATCCGGCTGAATGTCCCCCGCTCGACAGGCGCCCGCCAGCCGGCGCGCCTCAGCGGAAAGCTGGCTCAAGCTTAGCGCTTCGGCCCTGCGAATGACGGGAACAAGCAGCCCGCGTTCGGTATTCACCGCCATGCCCAGGTGGACGCTGGCCTGCTGGTAGATGATGTCATTCTCGAAGCGCGCGTTCAGATCGGAAAATAACGGCAACGTGCGCGCGACGGCGAACATGAGCAGATCGTTGATGCTCACAGCGCGCAGGCCGAGCGATGCTTCGCTCTCCTTGAGCCGCCGGCGGAATGCTTGCAGCGCGCTTGCGTCGGACGAGGCATTCAAAGTCAACTGCGCGGTCTTTTGGCTGGATTCGAGCAGGCGCCGGGCGATCGTCTTTCTGAGGCCTTTGAGCGGAATCTCAGTGACATCGCCGCGGTCATCAGCCGGCGCCAGATCCAGCTTGCCGACGCGCCCCGCCGATGGTTTGCGGGCAAGCCTGAATTCGCCGCTGTCCAGCATCGCCTGCGCGACCGGCGTAACCGAGACTCGCGCTCCGATGGCCGCTTCAATATCACGCTCGATGATGCGTCCCTCAGGCCCGCTTCCGCTCAAATTTGCCGCGTCGATGCCTTTGCGCCGCGCCAAATGCCGCGCCCGTGGGGAGATCTTGACCGCGGAATCGTCGACTTTGCCGGGCGGGTCATCACTCGCCTGCCGCTCCTGCCGAGTGGCAACCGCCTCCGCCTTTGCCGCCGGGCGCCCCTGCCCTTGTGCTGCGGACCCGGCCCCGGGGCTGAATCCAGCCACCGACTCGCCTTCTTCGCCCACGACAGCGATCTCACTCAAGATCGGCGCTTCTTCGCCCTCGCGGTAAAGGCGCGCCAAAAGCAGGCCCGCCGCCGTCGCTTCGACTTCGAGCGTCGCCTTGTCCGTTTCAATTTCGCAAAGGACATCGCCAACGCGGACGGGAGCGCCAAGCTCCACGCGCCAGGCGAGGATAATAGCGCTCTCGACTGTGTTTCCCAATTTGGGCATGACGATGACTTCCGCCATCGGTCAGTCGCTGTTGTGCATTTGCACATACTCCGCACATTTTCACACAGTTTAGCCTGGCAGCGGGATTGTGTCAAGACAGAGGCCAGTTCGGTAGTGTACCCTTTTCGGTTGAAATAGGTAAATTGCATCCATCTAGCAGTCTGTAGGGGCGAGCCAAGGCTCACCCGTCGGCGGTTTGACAGTGGGCGACTCAAGAGTCGCCCCTACAAAATCTTAGGTATTGGGGGTTGATGAAAAAATTCGAGGACTGGCTCAAAGATTTTCAACCGAATTCGATACACTGCCGCCAGTTCTGGTAAAATTGACTTATTCGTCAGAGAGACTGCGAGGGTCAGCGATGAGCGTTCGTCTACAGCATGTCAGCATTCCGCGCCCGCCCGGCAGCGAGGCCCTGACGCGCGCCTTCTATGGCGAGCTGCTGGGTTTGCCGGAGATCGCCGCGCCAAACAGCATCCAGGCGGCCGAGGTCATCTGGTTCAAATTGGGTGAAGACGCCGAATTGCATTGCTTCCGCGAAGAGCCGCTGGGCGATACATCCAATCGACATTTCTGCCTGGTGGTGGATGACGTGCCCGGCATGCGGCAGAAACTGGTCGCGGCCGGTTATTCGCCTTACGATGGGGAGGTTATCCCGGGCCGCCCGCGCTTCTTCTGCTGCGATCCCTTCGGCAACCGCATCAAATTCACCACCATTGTCGGCGACTACCTGGCGCTGCAGTAAGCCCGCGCTCCTGGCCCGCTAGTATCCATCCCCATAACGCAGCGGCCCGCGCCAGGCGGCCGTGTTCCGCGCCCTAAGTTCGTCGACATCCAACGACGATGGCTCTGTCAGCAGTTCGCCGTCGACCGCCGCGGGTCGCGCCCGCTCGGTCAAATAGGCGACCAGCCGGGACTTCAACGCTGCTTTCACATCGGCGCAGGCATCGACGGCGGCGAGATTGAACAGATCATCGCTGTCGGTCGACAGGTCAAAGAGCTGCTCAACGCCGTTTGCAAAATAATGGATGAACTTGTAGCGGCCGTCGGTGACGAAGACCGACTGCTGTGTTTCACCGCAGACAACGCGTTCATCAGAAAGCTGCAGCAGCGAGACGCCATCCATTTCCGCCGCCGGCTGCAAACCCGCCAGCTGAAGCAATGTCGGTACGATATCGGCGGTCAGTGCCGGGCTATTTACCCGTCGATTGTACAGCCTTCCTCCTGATGCATCGAGAGGGCCGAGAGGGGTTTTGCGGTCATGCGCCCGCGGCAGACGCAGGATGATCGGCACGCGCGCCGAAGATTCCAAAAAGCTGACCTTGGCGAAGAGGCGATGATCGCCCAGATGCTCGCCATGATCCGAGGTGATGACGATGACGGTGTTGTCGTAGAGGCCCCGGCGCTTGAGCTCGCCGAAGAGGCGCCCCAGCTGATAATCAATATGCGTGATTTGCCCGTAGTAGTGGCGCCGCGCCCGCTTCAGTATCTGTGGACTTATGCGATCGGCATTCCTCGCGATGCGATCCGCAGTTAGCGACGGCGGCTCGTCATCTGTGCCCACCCAATCGCCAATGACCGCTTCCGGAATAACGAAGTCATCATACATGCGATCATAAGGCGCTGGCGGATCGAATGGGCTGTGCGGCGCCTCAAAGACCAGCCAGAGCATGAACGGGCAATCAGGATCGCGGCGGCCCAAAAAACGGATGCCTTCATCGACGATCCAATGTGTATGCGTCAGCCGCTCCGGGACAGCGCTGACCGCCGGATACACCTCGTTGCCGCCCAAGCCATGCCCGCGGTAGGCGCCGCCGTAACCTTGCTCCTCGAGAAAGTTGACATAATCGTTCGGATGCAAGCTGATATCTTCAAAGCCAAAGCGGGCGCGCTCGGGCCAAAAGTGCATCTTGCCGACCGCCTTGGTCTGATACCCCGCTTCGCGCGTCAGGCGGAAAGGCAGGCTCTGCTCCATTACGATTGGACTGCGCGGTCCGCTCATGTTGTTGTAGGGCATGCCGTGCTGGCTGGCGCTGAAGCCTGTGAGCATGGTCGCGCGTTGGGGCATGCAGATCGGACAGTCGGCATAGGCGCGCCGGTACCAGATGCCCTCATAGGCGATCTGATCGAAATGCGGCGTCATCACCGGATGCGCGCTGTCCGCGACGCCCAGGCAATCGCCGCGCCACTGATCCAGCACGATGTAAACGATGTTGGGTTTTTCGGCGGCGGAGGAATCCAAGGGGTCTATCCCTTGAGGCTGCCCGATGCCGTCACGCCTGTGATCAAATGCTTCTGCCCGAAGTAGAAGACGATCAGCATCGGTATGATCATCAGCATCGAGAAGACCATGATCAAGTTGAGGCTGTTGTCCTCGCCTTCAAAACCCTGCAAGGCGTTCAAGCCCAGCGCAAGTGTCCAGAGTTCCTTGTTCGAACCCAGGTATATCAGCGGATTGAGGAAGTCGTTCCAAGCGAAGGAGAAGGCGAAGATCGATACCGCCGCCAGCACCGGCCGCGACATGGGCATGAATATGCGCCACCAAACGCCGAATTCGGAACAGCCGTCAATGCGAGCCGAGTCGTAAATGTCTTCCGGTATGCCACGGAAAAATTGCCGATACAAAAAGATATAGAAGGCATTATGCCCGAGGACGCGCGGCAAGATCAGCGGTCCGAAGGTGCGCGTCCAGCCGATCTCGTCGAAAAACAGGAATAAGGGAATTAATCGCACCACATAAGGCAACATCATCGTCGCCAGCAAGATGCCGAAGAATATATTCCGCCCCGGGAAAGGAATCCGCGCGAAAGCGTAACCGGCCAGCGTACAGGGCACCCAGGCGCCAAACAGCGAGGCGACCACGATGACCATCGTGTTGCGCGTGTATTGCAGGATCGGGCGCGCCTCGAAGAGGTAAGGATAATTCTCAAAGGCGACTGGATCCGGGATGAGCTCCAGCCGGCGAATCGTGATCTTGTCGCGGGTTTTCAGCGACGTCGAGACAGTCCATAGCAGCGGCACCATCATCACAATCGCGCCCAAGCTCAAAATCGTATAGATCATGATGTAACGAACCATTTTTGCTCTGGGATCTTCAATCATGCCTGCACCCTAGGGTCCCCAGCTTAGGTCTCATCATCTTGCGCATCCCCGTAAAACACCCAGCGATTCGAGGTGTAGACGAGCATGATAGTCAAAACAAAGATGATAAGGAACAAAATCACGGACAGCGCGGCCGAATAGCCAAACTCGAAATCTCGAAAGGCTTTATTGTAAACATGTAGCATGTAAACAAGTCCCGCTTGCAAGGGTCCCCCATTGGTCCCGATGAGAATGAAGACCTGTTCAAATATCTGAAAGCCGCCGATCAAACCCAAGAGCAAATTGAAGAATATCGTCGGCGTCATCAGCGGGACGGTGATATAGACGAGGCGATGCCAGCCGGTCCCGCCGTCAATCGCCGCCGCCTCATACAGATCTTCCGGAATGCTCTGCAAGCCGGCCAGGAAGATGATCATCTGCCCGCCGAAGCCCCAGAGGCTGAGCAAGATCAGCGACGGTTTTATCGCGTCCGGCGACGACAGCCAGCGCACCGGCGTGGCGCCAATGAGCACGAGAAACTGATTGAGAAATCCATAGCGCGTGTTGAGGAAACCGGCGAATATCACCGTCGCGGCGACCAATGGCACCACCGATGGCACGTAGAACAAGGTGCGATAGAGTTCCATCCCTCGCACGCGCAAATTCAAAATCAGCGCAATCAAGAAGGCGAAGACCAGACGCAAGGGTACGCTGAATCCCAGATAATACACCGTGTTATACATGCTCTTGCCGAAGAGCTTGTCATCGGTGAAGATGTCGATGTAGTTTTCAAAGCCTATCCAGGGCGGTATACCCCTTGTGCCGATCTGATAATCGGTGAAGCTCAGGTACAAATTGTAGATGAAGGGCAAGGCGTCAAAGATGATGAAGCCGGCAAACCAGGGGAAGATAAACGCGAAGCCGATCAAGGCGCGGTTGCGGAACCACCACTCCTGCAGCCGCAGCTTCCGGGTGGCGTCGTGTTGAACATGTTTTGATTTCAAAGAGGCTTGCACGGTTTTCTCCGAAACCCCTACCCTAAATCCCTCCCCCATAAAGAGGGAGGGACTTACCATCTTCACCCGATTACAGTAGTTCTCCCCTTCCCTCCTTGTGGGGGAAGAGGTCGGGGGATTGGGGGGCGGCGCCTACATATTGTCGGCGTCGAATTCCGCCCAGAATTCATCCAGCAGCGCCTGCATCTCGGCATGCGCGTCGTTGAGCGCGTCAGCCGGCGACTTCACGCCGAACAGAGCTTCTTCGATAGCGTTGGCAAGGATCTCAGCCAGCTGTCCTTGAACCGGTGTGATCGATACGGCCACATCGGTAGCCAAGCCTTCAAGCACCACGGACCACGTGGGGTTGACTTCGTAGTAAGCCGGATTCTCGTTGCATTCCCGCACTGGCGAGGGCCGGCTCTGCGCGAACAGGAAGGCGCAGCCTCCCAAGGGATGGACACCGATGAATTCGGCGAACTTGAAGGCAGCTTCTTGTTTCTCGGGCGAATGCACTGCTGGAATCGTGTAAGCCCAGGCGCCGCTGTAATTGTATCCTGTTGTGCCGGCATGGGTCGCGTCTGGATTGTCTCCGTTGTAGGGCCGCAGCATCGTGCCCCAATGGCTCGTATCGGCATAACCCTCCGGATCGTTCACGTTGTAGTGACCATAGAAGGAAGTGTTGATACGGAGGAAGGCAAGTTGATTGTCGTACCATGGATGATCGCCTTGGGCAAAGGCGGTGTCCTGGAAGAAGTCTGCCACATTTTCCACGCCGCCGTTTATGTTGTTGGTGAAGTTGACCATCCACTCAAGCGTTTCTATGCCTTCCGGGCTGTTGAAGAGCAAGGTGCGACCATCATCCGAGGAATACCTGCCATTGTTCGTATACAGCCAGGAGACAAATGACGCATCTTCTCCGGTTATTCCGATTACTTGAGTGCCCATAACATCAACACCCATCGGATCGGCAACGGTAATCGCCGCAGACATCTCTTCCAACTCTTGCCAGGTTTTCGGCGGAGCTTCCGGGTCAAAACCGGCATCGCGCAGCATGTCTTTGTTGTATATGTACAAGCTGGTCAATCCGCCGGCGGTCGGCATCGGCAAGCCATAAAGTTCGCCGTTCCAGTATTGCAGACCAATCTCGCCATCATAGAAGACACTGAGGTCAGTGCCATGCGCCTCCACGAAAGAATCGATCGGGATGATCAAGCCGCTGATGGCAAACTGATAGGTCTCCGGCCGCGTCGACATGATGATGCCGGGCGGGTTGCTGCTGGCGGCGGCGGTGGCGAGCAGTTCGGCGCGGTTATCCCAGGGCTGTACCTGGTTGATGACCCTGACGCAGGGATTCTCCGCTTCGAAGTGGCCAATGAGCGTATCCATCAGCGCTTCGCGGGCGGCGCCCCACCAATTCATGAACTCGAGCTCGATGACCTCGCCGTCGCATTGCGCGAGCGTCGGTACTAAGCCGAGCGAAAAGAGCATCATTACAGCGATTGCCAAGCCAAATAAACGTGAGACTTTCATGGTATCCTCCTATCGAAATATAATGGGCGAATCAATTGGCGTTTCCGCCATTGCTACACAACTCGATTGCACGGCATGGAAGTGTATCCCTTTCGGTGGAAACAAAAAAACTTTACCACCGAGGACACCGAGAAACGTAGGCTATATGCAATTTCTTTGTGTCCTTCTTTCCTTTGTGGTGAAAATGAATTTCCACCGACTTCGATACACTACCCACGGCATGTTGATTTGCAGTTTGCCGCACGCTGGCTATACTTGGACGAATTGCTACCCACATTGTTTAGACGATGGTAGTGTACCCTGTAGCGGGCGAGATGTCAAAAAACGGCAGAAGCAGCAGACAGGAGTAGGGTGGTTGCGATGGAAAATCCAGGTGTCCTGAATATTCTGAAATACGCTAACGCGGTGAAACTGGAACGATTCGGCCGCGGTGATTATCAGGAGTGGCTCCGCGCGGAATTAAAGGAAATGGACGATATCAACGGCGCCAATACAGTAGAAGTCGCGAGCATTAGGCGGGGCGGCGTAATGGAGTTGTTGGTCGACATCTTGACGTCTCCCGATACGGATTGGATGAAATATGATTCCCCCGGTGAAGATGAGTGGTATGTGCTGCCGTCACTAATGGAGTCGTAGACATTTTCTAACTAAGGGCAGGAATCATTAGGAGGCAAACATCTTGAGCATCTACTCGGTCGATCCACGCCTTAGCCGCTTCGATCCCCTGAAGCGAATCATCTTCTATGATGACTTCGACGAAGGCGTGAACGGCTGGTCCGAATTGATCGGCAATTATGAGCATACGCTGGACTCGATCATACCGCTCTCCGCCGATTATCGGCCGCCGATGATCAGCAATTTGACGATGTGGGATACCGGCACGGCGGGTTCAATGGAAGGCACCTATGCCCTAAAGCTTGCCAGTCGAGCGCGTGAAGGGTCACTGGCAACCAGCATCAAGCGGGTGACGTTTCGCAAGCCGGGACCCGTTCAACTGGAAGCTTATTTCTGTTTCAAGCCGGAAGCTTCCGAATTGCGCCTGTCGTCCAATGATGTGCGCGCCTTTGGCGTGCTCTTTGACTTGCAAGACGGCATGAACCCAGACATCCGCTGGATGCCGCATTTACGTTATCTCAACGCGCAAGGCGGCGACATGATTAATCGCTGGCAAGTCAAAGGCGAGACGCCTGCCTTCCAGAAGATCGGCGATAGAGGCGAGACGGTCTCGACCCCGCATCTCGGACCCGAATTCTGGGAATTTGTCGACGCGCCGGCGCAAGAGCTCTGCTACAACGAAATAGCCACCAAGATGAACTGGCACTATCTGCGTGTGAACTTTGACCTCGCTGAACGGCGCTTCCTCGGCTTTCAGTGCAATGACCTAGTCTACGACGGCGCGGCGCTGAAATACATCACTATCCCGGCCATGCCCAACCTGAACTGCATGCTCAACGCCGCCTTCTGGGTGCAGACCAATCGTGACAAGCGCGCCTTCCTCTATCTCGATTCTGTGCTGCTCAGCGGGGAGTTTTAATCATGGCGCTCAGACGAAGCTATACCGCGACTGTTGAACGGAATGTCATCTGGCAGGGTGAGTTCGCGAGCGAGCCCTACGAGTCGGCTTGGGCCAGCGAGGCGATCTTCTTCGTGCGCGCGCTGGATGTCTCGCCGGATTTCAGCGGCATCGCCCGCGTTCAGATCTCCGCGGACGGCATCCATTGGGCCGACGAGGGTACAGTTTTTGACCTGCCGACGACGGTGGATGCGGTCACATTCGGCCGGGTGACGCACTTCGGCGGCTGGCTGCGGCTGCGCGGCTCCCTAAAGGACGGGACATCAATTACAGTGCTGGTTTCGCTGGCATTGAAGGAATAAATGGCCAAGCCCGCAAAACGCAAATCTCTAGGGGCGAGGCGGTGACGCGCCCTCCAATCGCGAATCCGTAGGGGCGAGCCATTGGGTCGCCCGCCATTCTGGTAAATGTAGGGGCGATCCATTGGGTCGCCCGTCGTACAATCAAACGGAAGGTCTATTGCATGACGCCTCCCCCATCATTCGAATTTGAAGCCGTCATCGTCGGCGGCACGCCGGCCGGCATCATGACCGGCATCAGCGTCGCCAAAGCGGGGCGGCGGGCGGTCATCCTCGAGCGGAGCGCGTATATCGGCGGTTTGCCCGCCAATGGACTCGGCGCCACCGACATCCACACCCGCGGCGCCACCGGCGGTCTCTTTCTGGAATTTATCGGGCGCGTCAAGCAGCATTACAGCGACAAATATGGCGCGGATTCGCAGCAAGTGATCGATTGCAGCGACGGCTACCGCTTCGAGCCCCATGTCGCCGAGATGATCCTGCATCAAATGATCGCCGAACAAGGCGACTTGCTCGAAGTCCGCACGATGCGGCAATTCAACCACGAGCCGAGCAACGCGATCAAAGACGGCGCTGCCTTAAGCGCGATCAAAATCATCAACCGCGAAAGCGGCGCCGAAGAAATCTATCGGGCGAAGGTCTTCGTCGACGCCACTTACGAAGGCGACCTGGCGGCGGCGGCGGGCGCGCCATACATGCTGGGCCGCGAAGGGGCGAACGAATACGGCGAGCCATGCGCCGGCAAATTTTACCAGCGCTGGGACGCGCCGGTCGACGAATACCACTCCACCGGGCAAGGCGACAACGCCGTGCAGTCTTACAATTACCGCCTGGCGCTTACCGACAACCCGGCGAACTTGAGGCGGATCCAGAAGCCGCCGACCTACCATCGCGAGGAGTTCGTCTCGCTGATTGATGATGTGCGCCTGAATCGCTTTGCCGGCCCGCCAAAGCCGCTGGAGTTCGATGGCATCGGCGCCATCACCAATATGGCGCGCCTGCCCAATGACAAAGTCGACGGCAACAATCAGCACGCCGCCTTCATCTCGACCGATCTGCCGGAAGAGAATTGGCCCTACCCCACTGCCAGTTGGGATTGGCGCGATCGCTTCGCCCAGCGCCTGCGCGATTACATCCTGGGCCTGTTTTACTTCGCGCAGAACGATCCCGAGCTGCCGGCTGATTTTCGCGAGCGCTGCAATCGCTGGGGGCTGGCGCGCGACGAATTCAGCGACAACGACAACTTCCCGCGTCAGATCTACGTGCGCGAGGGGCGGCGCATCCGCGGCGAGTATCTCTTCACCGCCCACGACGCCCTCTCCAAACGGGGGGCGCGCGCGCACATAACCAGCATCACCGCCAGCCACTACGCCCTGGATTCACACGCCTGCTTGAAACGTGAAGAAGGGCGCCCGCATACGGACGGCATCTTCACCTACCCCACCACTCCCTACTGCGTCCCCTACGGCGTCATCGTGCCGCTGGACGTCGAGAACCTGTTGATACCGGCGCCGGCATCGGGCACGCACATCGGCTTCAGCACGCTGCGCATGGAACCCTGCTGGATGGCGCTGGGCGAGGCGGCCGGCATCGCCATCAACGTCAGCCTTGATGACGGCACATCGGTGCGCGAGGCCAATGTCATCGAGATGCAGCGCCGTCTTCTTGCGGCCGGCGCGGTGCTGACCTACTATGAGGACGCGGCGCCCGGCGATGACCACTATGAGGCTTTGCAGTTCTTCGCTTTGCGCGGCTTCCTGGGAGATGGCTACCAAGCCAATCTCAACCAGCCTGTCTCGGCCGGCGACCGCAGCAACTGGACATCGTGGGCGAATACGCCGGCGTTGGCGAGTTTCAGCGGGTCGCGCGGTCAACTTTTGGATAGAATCTATTCTGAAGTGGGGAAACGAACGGATGCGGAACAGACCGCGCTTTATGCAATAGCGGAGGAATAAATGATGGATTTTGTAAGCATCACAGCCGAACAAAAGCGGCAATTTGATGAAGAAGGTTATCTGATCATGCGCGAGGCGATCGACGGCGAGACCGTCGCCGCCCTGATCGAAGCCGGCGACCGGTTGATCGCCTCCGACCGCGAGATCAATCGCCAGCGCCGCCCTGGTGGCTTGTATGATGGTTTCCGCAACTGCGTATCGATGGACGACGCCTTCCTGCCGCTGATCACCAACCCCAAGGTCTTCGCTATCGTGGCGCAGCTGCTCAGCCCGCATTTGTCGCTCTTGACCAGCCACCTGATTTATCGCGCGCCTGATCCACCCGGCTCGCCCGATACCGGACGCATCCCGGGCTGGCACCGCGATCATTACATGTCCATGCGCGACCTGGGTGATCAACATATTCCCAGGCACTCGCTCAAAGTCGCCTATTATTTGACCGACCTGAGCGAACCCAACACCGGCGTCACCATGATGGCGGCGGGCAGCAACCAGCTTAAGGCGCCCATCGAGATTCCCGAAGGCCAGGTTGATCCCGCGAGCAAGGTTGAGCCCAGCCTGAACCCGGGCGACGCCGTCTTCTTCGAGAACCGCACCTGGCACGCCGGCGCCGCCAATCTGAGCGATCGCATTCGCAAGGCCGTCATGATCGGCTATTCCTACGATTGGATCACGCCCACCGATTATCGCCAGCAGGCGCCGGAAATGGTGGAGAAATTATCGCCGATGGAACGCTATCTGGTCGGCGAACCGGTTGATGACAATCCGAATTTTGATTTCACCGGTGGCTACAACCCGATCGCCGAGTGGTGCGTCGAAAATGGCTATCATCACGCGCCCAAGCAGGGGGTGGGGCACGTCATCGCCGCTGGCGAACCGAGCAAGCCCGGCATGTAACTGTGCAAAATAATCAAATGAAAGAACGCAGCGCTGAAATCAGGATGACTTCAGCTTGGGAGTTTCGAAATAGCTGTCCAGGCGGTTGACCGATGCTTGCAGGACCTGTATGTCCGTTCGGACAGCATTGTGCAGATCCAGCGAGGCGTCGGTTTTTTTGCCATTTTCGCGTACATTGGAGTCGAGGATTTCAAATCGGCCTTCGAGCGCGGTCTGCCCGGCTTTCAATTCGGTTTGACCAGTTTCGAGTTTGACCAATCTGTCGTCCAGTTTTTTGATGTCCCTTTGCGTGGCGAATTGGCGGAAGAAACCAACCACAACGAACAGCAAAATAGCAAACTGCAAGAGTTGCTCCAAGCCTGCAGAAATGAACAATTGGTCCATGCGCCAAGCCTCCGGCGGAAAACTTGCCTTTCGTCCGCTGATTATATTAGACTCTGGCTTGACCTGTCAAATGTAGACCGCAAGTGAGAAACAGCACATGAAAGAACGAACCTGCGACATTCTCATCGTCGGCGGCGGCACGGGCGCGATTGGGGCGGCGCTCGCCGCTTTGCGCATGGGCAAGTCCGTCATTATGAGCGAGGAAACCGACTGGATCGGCGGCCAGCTGACCGCCCAGGCCGTCCCTCCTGACGAGAATCCCTGGGTCGATCAATGCGGCGCGACCGCGACTTATATGCGCTTTTCCGATGGTGTGCGCGATTATTACCGCCGCAACTATCCGCTGACGGAAAAAGCGCGCAACACTATGAATTGGAACCCGGGCCAGGGCAACGTCAGCCGCCTCTGCCACGAGCCGCGCATCAGCCTGGCCGTCATTGAAGCGATGCTCGCGCGCTACCGCTCCAGCAGGCAGCTTGATGTCCTGCTCTATCATGTTCCCGTCGCGGCTGAGACGGATGGCGACCGCGTCCTGGCCATCACCCTGGAAGATACGCGCAGCGGCGACCAGGTTGTGATATCCGCGCCCTACATTCTCGACGCCACCGAGCTGGGCGACCTGCTGGAGCTGGCGGATGTCGAATCCATCATCGGCGCCGAGAGCCAGGCGCAGACCGGCGAGCTGCACGCCGTCGAAGGCGATCCGCTGCCGCTCGATCAGCAGTCGATCTCCTGGTGCTTCGCGGTTGACCATCTTGAAGGCGAAGACCACAGAATCGACAAACCGGAAGATTATGACTTCTGGCGCGAGTACAAAGCCGATTTCTGGCCCGACAAGCAATTGAGCTGGGTTTATTCCAGCCCGCAAACGCTGGAGCCGGTCCATCGCCAGATCTTCCACGCCGATTTCCGCCATCGCTACACCGGCGGGCCGGGCGACCTCTGGCATTTCCGCCGCATCCTCTATAAGGGCCATTATCCTGAGGGCGCCTTCCCCAGCGATATCACCTTGGTCAATTGGCCGATGATCGATTATTGGCTGAAGCCCCTGCTCGGCGTTTCAGAAGACGTCAAGCAGGCGGCCCTGCGCGAATGCAAGCAGCTGAGCTTCGCCTTCCTTTATTGGATGCAAACCGAGGCGCCGCGCTCAGACGGCGGCTGTGGCTATCCTGGCTTGCGGCTGCGCCCCGATGTCGTCGGCACGAGCGATGGCATGGCGAAATACGTCTATGTCCGGGAAGCGCGCCGCATCCTGGCCGAGTTTACCGTGCTTGAGGAACACGTCGGCGTAGAGCAGCGCGAAGGCTTCGACTCGGCCGAGCAATTCGATGACAGCGTTGGCATCGGCAGTTATCGCATCGACCTGCATCCCAGCACCGGCTTGCGCAATTACATCGACATCAGTTGCTATCCATTTCAGATCCCGCTCGGTTCGCTGATCCCCCAGCGCGTCGAGAACCTGCTGCCCGCCTGCAAGAACCTCGGCGTCACCCATATCACCAACGGCTGCTATCGCCTGCATCCGGTGGAGTGGAATATCGGCGAATCGGCCGGCGCCTTGGCCGCCTATTGCCTGGACAAGGCCCTGAGCCCGCGCCAGGTCCGCAACAGCAAGAGCCACCTGCGCGATTTCCAGTGCCTGCTGAAAGATGATCTGGGCGTGCCGCTGGATTGGCCGCCCTATGCGCGGACGACGGCAAGATGACAGACGCGACTTGTAGGGGCGAGGCGGTGACTCGTCCTATCGGCGAAACAGAACAACAATGCTCAGGAAAGGACCTTGACTCTTGATCAGGGAGGACAGTTGAAAAGGCCTCATCGCGGGCGGCTCAGCAAGTCGCCCCTGCAGATGATTTCTTGGGCGCGGTGCTTGGGACTGATGCTCTTTGCGATAATTGGGTTGGTTATCACTTTGCCGTCTGTCACGGTCGCAGTCGCCCAGGCCGACCAGCCCATCTTCCGTGATGTCAGCGCCGAAGCCGGCATCAGCGCGACCCACCGCGCCATTTGGGACGACGAGGAGGCGATGCAGGGCTACCTCGCCATCGGGCAGGCCTGGGGCGATTATGATCGCGATGGCTGGCTTGATCTCTTCGTAACTGGCAATCTGGCCCCCAACTTGCTCTACCGAAATGAAGGCGATGGGACCTTTGCGGTCTCGCCGCACTCGGGGCCGCTCAGCCTGCCGGATGTGCCGAGCGGCGGCGCCACCTGGGCCGACTACGACAACGACGGCTGGCTCGATCTCTACATCGTCAACGACGGCGCGAACCGCCTGTTCCACAACGACGGCGGCGCGGGCTTCAGCGATGTCACCACCCTGGCCGGCGTCGGCGATATCGGCAAGGGAACATCGGCCGCCTGGGGCGATTATGACAACGACGGCCGGCTTGACCTCTACCTGACCAACTGGTCCTGCTACCCCGAATGCGACCCGGTCGATTTCGGCGCGCAGGGGGACCGGCTCTATCACAACAACGGCGATGGCAGCTTCACCGATGTCACGCTGACGCTCGACTACGCCTTCACGCTGGGCGCCGGTTTCGCGCCCGCCTTTCTCGATTATGACGGCGATGGCGACCAGGATATCTACGTCGTCAACGACAAGCTGCAGAACGCAATCGGCAATGTGCTCTGGCGGAACGACGGCGCCGGCTGCGGGCATTGGTGCTGGACGAATGCGTCAAGCGAAAGCAATGCCGACCTGCTGATCAACGGCATGGGCTTTGACGCCGGCGATTATGACAACGATGGCGATCTCGATCTTTACATCACCGATATGGTCTACACGATGTATCTGCTGCGGAACGACGGCGGCGCCTTCCGCAGCCGCGCTCATTCGGCCGGCGTCGCCATCAATCTGGGGCCCGACGCCGGCGTCGGCTGGGGGGCCGCCTTCTTCGATTTCGACAATGACGGCTGGCAAGACCTCTATGTCGCCTCAACTGAATACTTCCAGTCCTTCCCCGAGCTGGAGACCACTTTTATGAATCCGCGCGCCGACGCCCTCTTCCACAACAACGGACGCGCCGGCTTCAACGATGTCAGCGCGCGCAGCGGCATCGACGAAGCGTTGCCGACCTTGGGCGTCGCTTATGCCGATTACGACCGCGATGGCGATCTCGATCTGGTGACGGGCAATTGGAACAGCGGCTACCGCCTCTATCAGAATCAGAGCGGCGGCAATCGCTGGCTGTCCCTGGACCTGCGCGGCGACGACCCATCCTTGAACCCCTCGCGCTATTATCCGGCAGGCGCTTCCCTAGTGAATCGCGACGCCGTTGGCACACAGGTCTACCTGAGCACCCCGGACGGTGACACGCAGATGCAGGCCGTCCGCATCGGCGCTGGACTGGGCGGCAACAATCAACTCGAATTGCACTTTGGCTTGGGCGCCGCTTCAAGCGCCGATTTGCGCATCGTTTGGAGCAACGGCGACGAATGCCGTTTCAGCGGCCTGCCGGCCAACCAGCGCCTGCGGATTCAGTACAAAGTTACCGCCGGCTGTGGCTAGGCTTTCACCACCGAGGCGCAGAAGTAGTTCCAAGAAAGTAATGAGAATGATCGCAGAACAAACGGAAATTGCCATAACAATCGAAAGGTTGTAGGGGCGAGACGGTGGCTCGCCCACTTTGTCTATAGATTGCTTGTCAGTTTTCACATGACGAACTTGGTTTTACTGAGAGCATAGAGAAACGCCTAGCGCACATCCGTCTTGTAAGGCACGACATCGCAGGTCTCTTGATACCAGGTCAACATCCGCTCGCGCAGCTCGGCCAGAACCGCCGCGTAGGCCGGGTCATCGATTCGATTCTGTTCCTCGCCGGGGTCGCGCCGGAGATCGTATAACTCATCGCTCTCATACAGCCGGCGGACATACTTGAAATCACGCGTCCGGCACATCGCCGCTTTGCTGTGCTCGCCGGCTTCGCTCCCTTGCAGTTGAACGCGCGGCCAGTAGAGCCCGCTCGGATCATAGAAGGACGGACTGTCTTTCTCCATCGCCTGTTCTTCGCCATGGCGCCGGCCGCCCTCGCAGAAGACGGCATCCCGGCCTTCACACTCCGCGCCAGCGATCAGCCCCGAAAGCGAGCGCCCAAAGTGATCGTATCCCGGCTTGATGCCCGCCCATTCGTAGGCGGTCGCCGTGAAGTCAATCAACTCCACCATTTGCTCGCGGATGCCCGGCTGGATCGGCGTTTGCGCCGGCGGCTTGACAATAAGTGGCACACGGGTCAGGCAGTCTTCGAAGGTATTCTGCGTCTTCTCCACCAGTCCGTAATCGCCAGTGAAATCGCCATGGTCGGAGAAGAAGAAGATCGCGCTCTCGTCGTAGATGCCTTGCTCCTTCAAGGCGGCGACCAACTTGCCGAACTGCGCGTCGACGCGGGCGCACATGCCATAATACGTCGCGCGCAATTCGGTGAAACGCTCCTCGCTCCAGCCCTGCAAGCGCTGCCGCTCGTAGATGCCAGCGACGAGCTTGGGCTTCTTCTCCCAATCCGGCGCGGGAATGCGTTCGGGAATCGCGGCCCGGTCGATGCAGCTGTACCAGGGATCTTCCACGCCGTAGGGCGGATGCGGATAGCCCAGCGGCAGGTAAATGCAGAGCGGTTGATCGTCCGGCGCGTTGCGAATCAGATCGACCGCGCCATTGACCATCGCCCAATCGTTATCGTAATAGACTTCGCCGGGAGCGGTGTCAAGATGGCCAGCGTAGAAGGAATAATAGTTGTCGCCGGCGGGGTCGCCACGCCAATCGTCAGCGCGATGCAGGTTCGGCCGCAATTCGCGCGGCGCTTCGTATTTGACATCGCAGTATTCGGCGAATCCATTCTGCCGCGGCACGAGGTCGTTTTTGCCGCCCCACCAGACGAAGTAGCCGTTGTCTTTGAGGATCTTGAGCAGGACAGGCTCGTCGGGTTGCAGCATGTGGAACATGGTGCGGTGGCCGCGGACGTGCGGATACCAGCCGGTCATGAAGGAACAGCGGCTCGGCGTGCAGACGGGATTCTGGCAGAAGGCGTAACGAAAGGAGACGGCGTCGTTCTCAATGATCTGATCGAGAGACGGCGTGACAGCGGCCGGATTACCCAGGTGGCCCATGACATCGCCGCGCCATTGGTCGGGGTTGAAGATGATGATGTGGGGACGTTTGGGCATGGCGGCTATCCTTTGAAAATAAACGCGTTTAGGCGTTCGTCCAATCTTCAATGGTGAGATTCGGCACCCGCCTGAAGTGGCGAGTGTTGTGCGTTACGAGCGTCAGATTGTGGACGAGAGCAATAGCGGCGATTTGCGTATCGAGCGGATCGATACGCATTCCGCGTCTCCTTAGCAAACCGTCAATTCGTCCGTATTCATCGGCGGCGGCATCGTCGAAGGGCAGGCTTGTATAGCGTACCAGGAACGCTTCCTGCCTCTCTCTGGTTCGTTGGCGTTGCGTACTATTCGCGGAGCCGGCGAACAACTCGCCTTTTGTCACCGTGCTGACCGCGATTTCGTGGCGAGGAATCACATTCACCCGACGCGTAACTAGCGGCCGCCTGCCATTCAAGCAATAGATACAGATGTCAGTGTCCAGCAAATACTTCATTCCAGGGATTGGGCAGTCTCGGCACGTCTATCCCGCACCATGTCTAGAGTCAGATCCGGCAAACTGCCAAATGTCAGGTCAACAAACTGGTCATGTGGCATCGTTCGGAAGCTTTCCAATTCAATTTCGCGAACGAGTTTCGCTGCCAACTGCCTATAGATGTCATGAGTCGATTCTGCGTGCGAGATCTTGTTTCCGTGCACAAGCGCGGGTCCGGCGCAGCCATGAACGCCTTCCTTTAGCAACTGGTAGAAGGACGCCGAAATGCCGCCGGGTCTATCCACATCCAGGGCGATCTCTTCCAAGCGCTCCGCAGGAAGTTGTGTCAAATCTGTCTGTGCCAGCGCACTGTTCAACTCCGACAGAAGGGCATATGTCAGTGCTTGTATCACACTTTCGCCAATAACTTTGCTTAGCGCGGACGCCAATTCCCTATCCCGCGAAACATCGGCGACGTTGGGCAATTTGTGCGCAAGCTGCTGTCTGGTTGCTGACGCGTCCATGCTTTGCTGTGTTGCCATGAATTCTGCCAGGCGCGTCAAATACTCCTGCCGCTTTACGGCAATGGTATCCAATAACTCACGCGCAAGTTGCCACGTAGAGAGCTGCTCAGACATAGCTTTCAGTCTCATTTCGAACAATGGTCACTCGCCACAATCGTATATGGGTATAGACCGGCTGTCAAGCAAACCGCAACAGCAGGCGCCCTACAACAAATCCCCCGGCAGCGGCGCATAATCCACATCATAGCCAAAGGCGCGCGGACCGACGACCGCCAGCGCTGCCGGCGTCTTCAGCTCTTTCGGCGCCGGCAGCGCCAGCACCGCCACGCGCAAGCCATAACGCAGCGACTCCGTGCCGATCGGCTCGCCCTCATCGAGCGTAACCAGCGTGATCAAGTCGGGGACCGCGCAGACGATCGCCCCGTTGCGCCGCGCTATCAGATTCTCGTTTTGAAACTCGATTTCGAGAACCCCCCTCGAGTTCCCCCCTCGGTCCCCCCGCCTCACGGAGGGCGGAATCCCCAATGCATTGGGGGGATGCTGCGAGGTAAACGCGCTGATGATGAGCTTGCCGCGGGCAAAACCCTGCACCGTCCGCCGCTCGACATCGATGATCTTGCCGCTGAAGAGGACTTTTCCATTGCAGAGCGCCGCCACGGTTTCAGCCGGCTCCATGCTGCGCGCCCGACATTTTAAGACGGCGTCGCCGATGCGCTTGGCCAGGCTGAGCGTGTCGCGGATGAGCGTCGCTTTCAATTCGACGCCGGTCATCACCGGCATGACGAGCGCCGCCGAGCCGCCCATCTCGATGGTCAAGCTGCGCGCGAAGGCTTCCGCCTGCCTCGCCGAGTCAATGCGCTGGAAAATAGCGACATTGCCGTGCGAATCGGCCAGGGCAAAAGGCGCCGGCGCCACGCCATAGATCATGAAGGTATCCATATCCAGCTCGGGAAAGGCGCGCCCCATGCCATCGCCATCCACGACCGGCAAATCGCACTGCAGCGCTGTGATCATGGGACCGAGAGCGTTGCCGCCGCCGATCTCGCCGATGACGATGGCGTAGATTTTCCGCCGCAGGTGCTCCTCCAGGGCGCGGATGGCTCGCTTGATCTCCTGCCCTTCTTGCAGCTTTTCGTTGCTGACGGTCGGCGCGCCCATGCCGCCAACGGCGCAGACCAGCGCGTCGTCAGGCACATCGTCCGCCTGGATGATGGCGACCGGTCCGCCCCGTTGCTTCAGTTCGTTGTTCAGTCGGAGGCGGTTGAGATAGGTGCTGCCGCCGCCGCCCGTGCCGAGGATCCCGGCGCCGATGGCGATGGGGAGGGTGTTGTCGAGGGTGACTTGGTTCATGGGCTTCACCACAGAGGCACAGAGGGCGCAGAGATTGGTTAATCTGAAGGATCGGTGAATTGGGTCATGTCTGTTTCAGGTGTCCACTTGCTGCCGTCGGGGAGGGTGGTCCCACTGCTGAATTCAGCACAATATAAATTTGCGCCGGTCATGTCAGCACAGGTTAATTCCGCGCTTGTCAAATCTGCGAATGACAGGATTGCGTAGCGCAAAACTGAACCAGTCAGGTTTGCATTTGTAAATTTTGCACCAGACATGATCGCTTTGTGCAAATTAGCCTGCGTCAAGTTCACTCCATACAGGTCCGAATCGTACAAATCTGCTTCAGCTAAATTCGCCTTGAACATATCCACACCGGTCAGGTCCTCTTCAGACATATCCGCGCTGGTCAAGTCGGCGCCATGCAATTTCGCGCCAAACAATCGCGTACCGGAAAAGCTCACTCCAGACAAATCTGCGCCGTGCATGATTGCGTCACGGAATCTTGTGCAGGACAATTTCGCGCCAGTAAAGTCCACGAATTTCAAGGTCGCCCCAGCAAAAGTCGCCCCTGATAAATCCACTCCATGCAATATCGCTCCATTCAATATTGCGTTATAGGCTATTGCTCTCGACAAGTTCGCGCCAGACAAATTTGCTTCTGACAGATTGGTATATGTTAAGTCCACATCTCTAAGATCCGTGTCAGACATATTCGCACCAGACAAATCCATATCCGACAAGTCCCAACCCCGCAAATCTTCACCTGACAAATCCAATCCGCGAATCGGCTCATTCGTAGCCATTTCGTAGCCTCTAGTATTTTCTCTGTGCCTCTGTGGTGAATTACCCAAAGCGCTCCTCGACCGGCACGTAGTCGACATCGTAGCCGAAGTAACGCGGGTGAGCGAGCTCCAGCGCGGCCGGCTCCCGCCATTGCGGCGCGCAGGGGAAGGCGATCACCGCCACGCGCATGCCATAACGCAGCGCCTCGGTCGTGATCGGCTCGCCCGTTTCGCTATCGAGCACGGCGATCAAATCGGGCACGGTGGCGGCGAATTCACCATCGACCCGCACGGCCAAGTGCTCGTTCTGAAATTCAAGCAGCAGCTCCCGCCCGCTGAAGTCACCCGTGCCGGCCATCTTGGCGTCGCCGCGATTCCAGCCGCCTTCGATCCGCCGATCGACATCGGTGATCTTGCCGCGAAAGACGAGAAAGCCGCCGACCGCCTCGCGCACGGCGTCGACCGGATTGGCTTCCTCACGGCGAGCAGTGCGAACCGTCACCCCGATCTTTTCCGCCAGCGTGATCGTGCCGTGAATGGCCGCTTCTTTCAATTGCTTCACCGTCGCCGAATAGAGCGCGATCATGCCTTCGGCGCCCATGTGCACAACGCAGGAGCGGGCAAATGTCTCCACCCACTTGTTGCTGACCGTGTCCATCAGCAACACGTTGCCGCGCTCGTCGGACATGGCGAAGGGGCTGGCGGTGATGCCATGCGCGGTGAAAATCGTCATCTGTATCTCGGGGAAGGCGCGGCCCATGCCGTCGCAATCGACCATGGGGATGCGCAGGCGGGCGGCGACATAAATTGGCATGATCGAATTGAGACCGCCGGCTTCGATGCTCATCGTGCCTCGCGGTTTACGCCCGGAATAGCGGCCCAGCGCTTCAAAGGCGCGGATCATGTCATCGCCGGCCGGCAGCTTTTCCACGATGACGATCGGCGCGCCCATGCCAGCCGATGGCACGATCAGGTCCTCATCATCAAGTTCGTCGAGGGTGTAAAGCTCTACGGGCCCATATTGGCGCACTGCTTCCCGCGCCATCAATTTGCCGACGTAGGGGTCGCCACCGCCGCCCGTGCCCAAGACAGCGGCGCCCAGGGCGATGTCTTCGATTTCTTGTTCGTGCAATAGGCGCATGGCTTATCTCCTGCCCTTTGCGGACTTGCAGGGGCGTCTCGTTGAGACGTCCGTCCATTTCCTATCCAATTGCGGGCGTTTCAGCGAAACGTCCCTACATTCATGTTCCGCGACGGGCGATCTGATAGAGTCTGTTGAAAATCACGCAGATTTTCCCTGTAGCGGACACCGTATAGCTTTTACCACAGAGTACACCGAGAATTCACAGAGGGCACAGAGTTTTCTGTTTGAATAGAATCGTTTCGATGGTGTCGGAAAACTCTGCTTCTACGAGAGAAATTAAATAAAAACCGACACAAAGCGCAGCAAATTGTCTCTGTGTTCTCTGTGTTTCCTTCTTTCCTCTGTGGTGAAAATGTGTGCAATTCTGCAACAGAGGACATTCTTCAACAGATTCTGATAGGTCGCCCCTACATATAGATCTTTCGCGGGCGATTCACAGAATCGTCCCTACAATTGCCTAGCCGTATCGTTCTTCGACCGGGACGTATTCGGTGTCATAGCCGAAATAAGCGGGACCGACGATCTCCAAGCCCTTGGGCGTTCGCCATTTATCGGCGCAGGGAATCGCGATGATGGCGACGCGGAAGCCATAACGCAGACCTTCCGTGGTGATCGGCTCGCCCGTATCCACATCCAGCACCGCCAGCAGATCCGGTACCGTCACCTTGAATTCGCCGTCGATGCGGGCGGCGAGATGCTCATTCTGGAAGCTCAATTGCAATTGTTGCCCGGCGTATTCGTCGATGCCGTCGATCAGGGCGTCACCCTTGGCGAAGCCGGCTTCGGTGCGCCGCTCGACATCGCCTATCTTGCCCTTGAAAATCAGGTATCCGCCGACCGCTTCGCGTATCGTTTCAACCGGCTCGTCTTCTTCCAGGCGGGCGCGGCGCACGACCTTGCCAATTTCTTCCGCCAGGGTGATCGTGCCTGGGATAGCGGCTTCGCGCAGTTGGGCGGCGGTGGCGGCATAGAGCGCGATCATCGCCATCGCGCCCATGTTGACCGTCACGCTGCGGGCGAATGTCTCCGTCCACAGGTTGCTGACCGTCTCCATCAAGACCGTGTTGCCGCGCTCATCGGACATGGCGAAGGGCGTCGATGAAATGCCATGAATCGTATGCGTGACCATTTGCAACTCGGGGAAGGCGCGGCCCATGCCATCGCAATCGACCATCGGCACACGCAGGCGCGCGGCGCAATAAATCGGCACGACCGAGTTCAGCCCGCCGGCTTCAATGCTCATCGTCGCTTTGACCGGCGCCCCGATGTATTTGCCCACCGACTGAAAGGCGTTGACGATGTCATCGCCGTTGGGCATCTTCTCGACCATCACAGTCGGCGCGCCCATCATGGCCGTCGGCACGACCAGGTCCTCATCGTCGAGCTCATCGAGGGTGTAAAGCTCGACCGGGCCATAATCGCGGATGGCTTGGCGCGCCATCAGCTTGCCGATGTAGGGGTCGCCCCCGCCACCGGTGCCGAGGACGGCCGCGCCCAGCGCAAGATCTTCGAGGACCGATTCATCGATTATGCGCATGTCGAGCCTCCGACGAGCTGCGGGCGAGTCACCGCCTCGCCCCTACAAATGATAATGTCGGCGTTTACTGCGAGCATGATTAGGCCTCCACCAAATCGCCGATGGCTTTGACCATGATGCGGGTGGCGTTGCCCGGCAGGTAAGCCAGCGGGACTTCTTCCACATCGACGATCTCGATGCTCTCGGCGTCGGCGCCGGCATTGACCGCGCGCTCGCTCGCTTCGCCTTTGGCTTGATCCAGGGCTTCATCGCGGCTGAGCTCGGCGAGGGAGAAGATGCGGTCACATTCGCCGCCGACCTGGGCGATGGCCGCGCCGATGGCATTGGCGACCGGGAAATGATCGGGCTTGATGATCTCGGAAGCGCCTTCGATCTGACCGGTGACCAGGATGCTGCCGCCGCCGACAACGATGACCGGCACCGGCGTCGCGCTCGTCTTCATGCGATCGACGGCGATGGCGATCATGTCCATGATCCGTTCCTGCACAGCGTTAATGAGTTTGTCATCGAGATGGCTGACGGCGCTCGCGTCGCCAATATCTTCCGCGCCAGCGGCCACAATCACATCGGTCGCCGTCAAGACATCGCCGCCGAAGACCAGCGCCTTCTCCGTCAATTCATAGCCGACGCTGCGGGGGCCGACTTTCAATGGATTGGACGCGATCAAGCTCCCGCCGCCCAAGCCAATCGAATAGGTATCGGGCATGCGGAAGTTGGTGCGCACGCCGCCGATATCCACCGCCAGAGCCGCCACGCGCGGGAAGCCGTGCTGCAAGACGCCGATGTCGGTTGTCGTGCCGCCGACATCCACCACGATGGCATCGCGCAAGCCGCTGAGGAAGGCCGCGCCGCGCATGCTGTTGGTCGGCCCCGAAGCAAAAGTGAGCACCGGATATTCCTTGGCGAAGTCAGCGTTCATCAGCGTGCCGTCGTTTTGGCTGATGTAGAAAGGCGCCGTAATTCGGAGTTCATTCAGCGCCGCTTTGAAGCCATCAATCGTGCGCGCCGCCAACTGCCGCAAACAGGAGTTCATGATGGCGGCGTTCTCCCGCTCGAGCAGTCCAATGCGCCCGATCTCGCTCGAGAGCGTGATATTGGCATCGGGGATGACCGAACGGACGATCTCGGCGCTTTGCTCTTCAAATGCCGCATTGACCGGTGAAAACACCGACGAGATGGCGATGGCGTCCAGGCCGGCGCCGCGGATCTGCTCGGCGATAGCGCGGACTTCCTCCGGCTGAAACTCGGAGATTTCGCGCCCGTCGAATTCGTGGCCGCCGTGCGCGAGGTGCGAGTTGCCGCCGACCATATCTCGCAAATCATCGGGCCAATCGACCATCGGCGGCAGGCAGACAGTCGCTGGCAAGCCCAGGCGGATGCAAGCGGTGGGCGTCAGATGCTTGCGCTCGACGACGGCGTTGGTGAAATGCGTCGTGCCGATCATCACGCCGTCGATCGCCGCCCGGTCGATGCCGGAATCTTCGATCACGGTGCGGAGCGCCTTCGCAATGCCCTCCGATACCTCCGCCGTGGTCGGCGTCTTGGTCGAGCTGACGACCGTCATGCCATCCATCAGGACGGCGTCGGTATTCGTCCCGCCGACATCTACTCCGATTCTCATTGTGTGTTCTCCTTGTGTCTCGATTCGATTCATCAAGCGGATGCCGATTGCATGGCTCGCCATTCAGTCATTGTTTTGCTAAATTGGTCGCGCGGAAGCTGTCGCTGACGCTGCAGCATTTGCCCTTGAAGCCTGGTGGCTTCGGCGCGATAAAGAGCGCGGCGCCGCCTGCCGCATTCCCTCATGCATAGAGTGTCGAAAGCGCGAGGCTAAAGTCAGGCAAGACGTCCTCGCCTGACAGCTGGCCGTCAGGGCCGATGACTTCGCGCTGTTTTTCGCCATCCGCGCCCAGCCGGTGGACTTCAACGCTTTCTGTATCGGGCAGGACGATCCAGACCAACTGTGTGCCACGTTCGAGATAGATGGCGGCTTTGCGGCGGATCTCAGCCAGCGAGTTGCTCGGCGATTTGATTTCCACCGCCAGGTCAGGCATCAGGGGCGCAAATTCTTGAGATTTCGGCTGTTTTATCCGGTCAATGCTGGCAAAGGCGATATCTGGACCCAACAAATTATGCCGATCGGCGGGCTGATAATAGCCGGTATCACCAGTGACGATGCCCAACTGATTGGCTTCGACAAAGCGGTCCAGATAGCCTCCCAAGCGGATCACCAGCCGCCCATGCCATATTCCTGTTGGCGCCATCTCAACAATCTCTCCCTCGATAAGCTCATAGCGCTTGTCATCGTCCGCCTCGCAGACCATGCGCCACAGGTCGTCTATGTCGTAGAGGCGCTGCTGGATTTCCATCTTGAGCTCGCTCCTTTTCTACTCAGGCGAAGAGCTTCGTCAGCGGCAATGTGAAGCCAGGCAAGACGTCCTCGCCGGAAAGCTGTCCCTTGATGCCGATGACTTCGCGCTGCTTCTCGCCGTCCGCGCCCAGCCGGTGGACTTCCACGCTTTCTGTATCGGGCAGCACGATCCAGACCAGTCGCGCGCCATGCCGCAAGTAGATATCGGCTTTGCGGCGGAGTTGGGGCAGGCTATCGTTGGGCGACTTGATTTCGACAGCTATGTCTGGCATTTTGGATACCCAACGTTTCTGTGGGCTTGCGGTTGCCGTGGAGATACAGCGAAAGGCGACATCGGGCGAGAGCAAGGTGCTTCGGTCGGCAAGGGTATAGAATCCAGTCTCGACGGATGGGATACCCTCCCGCTGTAACGGGTCGTTGAGCAGAAAATAGTGGAATATTTTACCTGCCAAGAAACCATGCGCTTCTCCCACAGGCGCCATCTCAATAATCTCTCCCTCGATAAGCTCATAGCGCTTGTCATCGTCCGCCTCGCAGACCATGCGCCACAGATCGTCAATATCGTAGAGACGCTGCTGGATTTCCATCTTGACCTCGCGGACAATCCCAGTTTGTTTGACTATACCACAATGTCTAGCCGGCTTGCGCGGCTCGCCATTCCGCCATAGTCTTGCTGCCTTTGCTCTTATTGCAGTGCGTACAGAGCAGTTGCAAATTCTCGTAATGATCGCTGCCGCCTTTGCTGCGCGGCAAGATATGATCGACTTCCATGACCTTGAAGGGGAAATGCGTATCGCAGCCGGCGCAGACGCCCTCCTGCTCGCCATAGAGGCGGTGGCGGTGCGTGCGATAATTGGGCAGCGCCCCGAAGTCACTGCGCAGCGGCGGCTTGTCCAATACGATAGCGCCGCCCCAGAGCGCGCCGCGGTCGTCGCGGATGCGCCGGTCGACCAGCTTGACCGCCAGGGGCGACAGGTCAATGCCGGCCCATTGTCGGTTGAGCCGGTCAGCCGCGACCAGCGTCGTCGCGCAGCCGCAGAAGGGGTCGAAGACGAGGTCGCCTTCGTTGCTGCTGGCTTCGATGATGCGGTCGAGCAAGGCGATCGGTTTCTGCGTGGGGTAGCCTACACGTTCTTTAGCGCGCGCGCCTATGGGTTTTATGTCTGACCAATTACTTTGAAGTGGCACACCAGGCATAGTGTGGAGATATCGTTTGAATCCCGGCACATTGGCAGTTGGCGGCCAATGAATATATCCATGCGAGTCTAGTAAATCGAGCCGGTCGCTTACGCTCCATTTGAGAGCTTCCTTGCCGGCTAGCTCCTCCACAATCTTCTTTGGCACACTCCAGGAACGGCCTCTGCTCGACGGATTGAAACCACGCCAGGTGGAACCTGAATCTCCAGAGCTAATCCTTGGGCCGGTTAAGTCAGATATTCTGTATCGCCCGCGTTCATCTTGATGCCTGTAGAATTGATTAAGATACTCCTCAGAATATGGTGTGTACTGAGTATTCCATGTGATTTCGCTTGACTTAGCGTAGTACAGGATCGTGTCATTAATGCGACCATACCTGTTTGGGTCGTTGTGAGAGCTAGTCCGCTTCCAGATAATCTCGTTTCGAAAGTTGTCCCGTTCAAAGATCGCATCCAGTAGCAGTTTGAGATAATGGCTCGCCGTGTCATCGCAATGCAGATAAATCGAGCCAGTCGCTTTTAATATGCGCCGCATCTCGATCAGACGCACCGCCATCATAATCAGATAGCTCATCATGTTTTTACCGTGCGTCTGCCGCGCGGCGTCGATGACGGCATAGGCGGCTGGGCTGCGCTCCGCCAGTTCGCCATGTTCGTAGACGTCGATATCAGAGAGCGCCCAGGTGTCTTTGAAGGCGGCGCCGGCCGCTTGACTGCCGATGGGCGCGGCGTAATCTTCGTTGGAATTGAAGGGCGGGTCGAGGTAGATGAGGTCGACGCAGCCGCTGTTGATGCCGCGCATGACGGGCAGGTTGTCGCCCGTCCAGACTGTGCCGCTGGCGAAGTTGGCTTCGGTCATGGCGCTTTCGCGATCGTCAGCGTCCAGGGCGCCGTAATCTTGCTGAGCTCGAGATAAAATATGCAGTCGCTTTCCACCGCGACGAGATTCGCCGCCCCGCGAATGCCTTGCCCGGCGGAGATATTGTGAATGAGGCCGTCCAATTCTTTGCCGCATCCCTCTAACGCGACGCCGTCGATTCTGGCGCTGCCCTCGGTGGTCATCGTAATAATATGCAGGCCTTCGGATACAGGCACGGGACCCAAGACCGGCTGCGCGCCTTCAAAGCCTTCATAGGTATGGGGCTCGTCCGAGCAGTCATGCAATCCGCCCAGAGCCAAATCAATAATCTCGGCGATGGCCCGCACCGGCTCTTCGTCAAGCAATTCCAGCCGCGCTTGAATATCTTCCTTCAGCCTGGCGGCGTCGCAGGCGGCCTCCGCTTGAAGCGATATCGACAGCGAGACGAATAGCGCCGCCGCAATGAAGCAAAACAGCCGTTTCATAATTCTGCCTCCCTACAAACTCAAATGTCGAACCGGCTATCCGCAAGCCCCCGACCGCATCACTGGCGACGTTGGCTTGGGTTATCTCACTATCTACTTCTACGTATCGCCCGGCGGCAGCATCTTGTCTCCCGCGTCTTGCAGACGGCGGGCGAATTCTTCTTCGGAAAGCTTCTCTTCCAGCATAAGTCGCTCGCGATAGGCTTCATACTCTTTTCGGACACGCGCCTTCATAGCGTCCCGCGAGACTTTACCAGCATTCTGTAGCAACGGCATTTCATTTAGTTCGCCTATGAATTGGTCAAGCTTCTTTACCCAGTCCGCCATATACATCGGCCTCTGATCGACAACTTGCAATTCCGCAAATGACAAGAATTGCTCCACGAGTAGATTCAGCCGCGTCAATTCAATGGCTTCTAGATAATTCTTGGCGACGAAAGCGTCTTGCACGGTCATTGTGTCGCGCTTCCATGTAGTCAATCCCATATTGAGCTTGTCGCGGCCGACGCGTTCCAGAATCAGTTCGGCGGCGGTATGCCCGTGAATCGCATAATGGAATTTGTTCTGCACCGTACCAAAGAACTTTTTCGCCACCGCGTTGCTTGACTGATAATCAATGCTGGTGGCGAAGACATCGAGAACTTTGCGATAGAAGTTATATTCTGAACTGCGGATATTGCGTATCCGCTGCTCCAGTTCCTCAAAGTAATTCGAGCCGCCATGCGCCAGGCGGTCATCGTCCATGACGAAGCCCTTGACGATGAATTCGCGCAATTGCCTCGTAGCCCATATCCGAAACTGTGTGCCGCGATAAGAATTTACCCGATAACCGACCGAAATTATCATGTCGAGATTGTAATGTGACACTTCACGCGAAACCCTGCGACCGCCTTCAATTTGAACTACTCGGAATTTCCGAGTAGTTGACTCTTGCTCAAGTTCTCGCTCTGCATAAACGTTTCTAATATGTTCTATGATAGTAGGTATCGCCTTCTGAAAAAGAATAGACATATCTCGTTGGCTGAGCCAAACGCTTTCGTCTCGGTATTGCACTTCGAGGCGCGTTTCCCCATCCGCCGTCTCATAGAGCAATATATGATTATCGGTCGCCATATTCCCAATCTCCGAGATTGTCTACCGAACTAGGATAGCAAATATGTTCGATATCAGCTAGCCTCCGGCCGCCCGATCACCCCGCCCGGCAACGGAGTGAATTCGACATCATAGCCGAAGGCGCGCGGACCCACCACTTCCAGCGCGACTTCGCTCTTGAGCTGCGCCGGCGCCGGCACCGCGATCACCGCGACTCGTGTGCCATAACGCAGCATCTCGGTCGTCACTGGCTCGCCCTCCTCTTCCGTGACGATGCAGATGAGATCGGGCGTTGTGACGACCACCTCGCCGTTGATCCGCGCGATCAGCAGTTCATTTTGAAACTCGATCTCCAGTCGGTCGTCGTTGTTAAAGCGATCAATCCGCACCCAGCCGCGGGCGAAGCCTTTGGTGGTGCGCCGGTTGACATCGGAGATCTTGCCGCGGAAGATGACGCGCCCGTCCAGGACATCGGCCACCACCTGCGGCACATCCGATTTCCGCTCCTGCGCCGCCATGACTCGCCTGCCCAGGTGATGCGCCAGCGACAGCGTATAGTGGACGCCCGACTGTTTCAACTGAGCGCCGCTCATCCTGCAAGCGACCAGGCCAGCGCGCGCCCCCATACTGACGGCGATGTTGCGGGCGATCCGCTCGCCCCAGAGATCGCTCGCCGCGGATGGCACGACGGCTGCCTTATCGGCCGCGTCCACCATGGCGTAAGGCGCAACGGTCGCGTCGCTGCCGAAGAGATAAGATGACATCTGAATCTCGGGAAAGGCGCGCCCCATGCTGTCGCTGTCGATGGTGGGTATGCCCGCCTGCAAGCCAGCGATTAGGGGCTGCATCGAGTTGGCGCCGCCGATTTCGGCAATGGCGACCGCGTCAAAGCGGCGGCCGATATGTTCTTCAAGCAGGCGCAGGGCCCGCGACATCTCCGTGCCTTCGGGCAACTTCTCGATGCTGACTGTTGGCGCGCCGATGCTGCCGGCGACGCAGACCAGGGCATCATCCGCCAGCGCGAATGGATCGACCACAGTTTGCGGACCCCGCTCCCGAATGACCGCGGCCAGGTGCAAGCCGCCGAGGTATGGATTGCCGCCGCCGCCCGTGCCCAGAATGCCGGCGCCGATGGCGATGGGGCGGATATCGTCCAAGGTCACTTCGCGCAGCATCAGGCGCTGTCCAGTTGGGGATGCAAATGACAGGCGACCTGATGCGCGCGCTCTACCTCCAGCAGCGGCGGGGGAACCGTCTCGCATTGCGTCAGTTTCTCGGCATGGCAGCGCGGCGCGAACGGGCAGCCGCTCCCCGCAAGCGTCAGGGGGGAAATGGTAGACGACAGCTCCCCATGCAGAATGATTTCTTCCCGCTGCGAATCAGGATCCGGCTCGGGAATGGCGGAGATCAGCGCCTGCGTGTACGGATGCTTCGGGCTTTCAAAGATGACCTCGGTAGCCGCGACCTCGACGAGCTTGCCCAGATAAAGCAGCGCTACTTCATCGCACATATAGCGCACGACGCCAAGATCATGCGAGATGAAAAGATAAGTCAGATCGAATTGATCCTGCAGGTCTTGCAGGAGATTGAGGATTTGCGCCTGCACCGAGACATCCAGCGCCGAGGTCGGCTCATCAAGCACGATCAGCCGGGGCTGCACCGCCAACGCGCGCGCGATGCCGATGCGCTGCTGCTGCCCGCCGCTGAATTCATGCGGATAGCGATAGTAGTGCTCTTCTTTGAGGCCGACGACATTCATCAACTCAAGGACGCGGTCGCGCGCCGGGTCGCCTTTGAGGCTCTCGTGGATCCAAAGCGGCTCACCGATGATTTGGCCGACGGTCATGCGCCCATTGAGCGAAGCGGCCGGCGCCTGATAGATCATCTGAATCTCGCTGCGCAGGCGGCGCAAGTCACGCTGTTTCAGATGCGTGATATCCGCCCCGGCGTAGAGGATCCGCCCGGCGCTGGGTTCCATCAAGCGCAGGATGCACTTGCCGATGGTCGTTTTGCCCGAGCCGGATTCGCCCACCAGCCCCAGCGTCTTGCCCTCTTGCAAAACAAAACTGACGCCGTCAACGGCGCGGAAATCCGTCGTTTTTCGATTGAAGAGCCCGCCGTGCACGGGAAAAAACTTGCGCAGATCTTTGACTTCCAGCAAATGACTCATGCATCCTCCGGGTAGAGGAAACATGCAGCGTTATGCCCGGCGCCAACATCAATCGCCGGTGGAACGCTCGTCCGGCAGCGATCCATCGCCTGTTCGCAGCGCGGGTGAAAACGGCAGCCAGATGGCGGGTTGATCAAGTTGGGAATCATGCCAGGAATACCTTCCAGACCGCCGCGCCCCACATCCTTCTGTGGCACCGCCGCAATCAAGCCGCGCGTGTAAGGATGTTTCGGGTTGCGGAACAATTCGCGCACCGGCGATTCTTCAATGACGCGGCCGGCGTACATGACAGCGACCCGCTCGCAGCTGCGCGCCACGACGCCGAGATTGTGCGTGATGAGCAGGACGGTCAAGCCCAATTGCGCCACCAGCGAGCGAATCAAGCGCAGAATCTGCGCCTGAATCGTGACATCGAGCGCCGTTGTCGGCTCATCAGCGATCAGCAGGTCCGGGTCGCCGGCGAGGGCCATCGCGATCAGCACGCGCTGCCGCATGCCGCCGCTGAACTGATGCGGATAATCGTAGATCCGCTTGTCGCCATCGGGGATGCCGGTCAGGCGCATCAACTCGACGGCGCGTTCATGCGCGTCCTTCCGCAGCTGCCTCACCGATGGGCTGAAACCGCGCCAGCGCCCGGGCACTTTCTTCCCCTGCGCCTGCTGATAGAGCACCGCATCGACCAATTGCTCGCGGATGGTAAAGAGCGGATTGAGGTTCGTCACCGGGTCCTGAAAAATCATGCCGACATGGCGGGCGCGGAAGGCCTCCATCTCGCTTTCGCTCTTGCTAAGGATATCCTCGCCATTGAAGGTCACGCGTCCGGCGGTGATAACTCCCGGCGGCATCGGTATCAATCGGGGAACGGACAGCGCAGTCATCGATTTGCCGCAGCCGGTCTCGCCCACCAGGCCGAGCACATCGCCGCGCCGCATCGTCAGGTTGACGCCGGCCAGCACTTTCGCCACGCCGTCATAGGTGTGGAATTCGAGATGCAAGTCGTCTATGTTGAGCAGGTCGGTCATCGCGCCATCATCGCCGCGAGCGCGGGTCGAGCACATCGCGCAGGCCGTCGCCGATCAGGTTCCAGCTGAAGACCATCAACCAGATGGCAACGCCGGGAAAGGTGGCGATCCACCATTCGTCGGGGAAGAAGCGCCGGCCGTCGTTGATCATGGCGCCCCATTCCGGCGTCGGCGGCTGCGCGCCCAAGCCGATGAAACCGAGGGCGGCCGCGGTCAGCACTGCGAAGCCGAAATCAGTCGTCATCTTGATGATGATCGGCGATACGGCATTCGGCAGGATGTGCCGGAAGATGATGCGCGGGTGTCCTGCGCCGATGCCGTATGCCGCTTCGACAAATGGTTCCTCGCGCAAGGACAGCACCAGGCTGCGTGTCAAGCGGGCGAAACCAGGCCACCAGACCAGGGAAATGCCGATCATCGCGTTGACGATGCCTTTGCCCAGGGCGGCCGAAATGGCGATCGCCAGGACCAGCGCCGGCACAGTCAGAAAGACATCGGTGATGCGCATCAGAATATCGTCCAGCCAGCCGCCGGCATAACCGGATATCGCGCCGATGGTGACGCCGATTGTCGTCGCCAGCAAGATGATAATGCTGCCGACCTGCAGGGCGAGGCCCGTGCCCATGATCACACGGCTGAAAATATCGCGGCCCACTTTGTCCGTGCCAAATGCGAAGTCTTCGCTCGGCGGCTGCAAGCGGGCCATCACGCGCGTTTTGCCGGCGGCGTCTTCAGGATAAGGAGCGATGAACGGCGCGAAGATCGCTACCAACAAGATGAAGATCAGCATGGTAAGCCCGACCATGGAAAGCCGGTTGGAGCGGAAGCGATAGAGACCGCGGGCGATATTCTCCCAGCGGGCGGAGCGGGCGGACTTCGCTTTTCTACCCCTCCCCCGGCCCCTTCCCAAAGCATTAGGGAGGGGAGCATGGCTCGCGTCAATTCGCGAATCAGGCGCGGACTGAAAGTCTCCCCCTAATGCATTGGGGGGAGATTTAGAGGGGGGTTGCCCGTCAGCCATAACGAATCCTCGGATCCAGAATGCCGTAGACGATATCGGTCAGGATATTGACCAGGCTGAAGACGATGCCGTACAAAATGGCGATGCCCATGATCGGTTGAAAATCGAGACTTAAGGATGCTTTAACCGCGTATAAGCCCAGCCCGGGCCAATCGAATATCGTCTCGATCAAGACGGCGCCCGCCATTAGCCAGCCGAAATTCAGCGATATCACCGTGATCGTGGCGATAAGTGCGTTGCGCAAAACGTATTTGAAGATGATGACGCGGTAGGGGATGCCGATGGCGCGCTCCATCCGCACAAAATCTTTCTCGAGCGCCTCGACCATGCTGGCGCGGGTGATGCGCGTGATGCTGGCGAAGGCGCCGAATGAGAGCACAAGCGCGGGAACGAATATGTGCCTTAGCGATACCAAGAAAGTGTCAAAGTCGAGTTGAATCAGACTGTCGACGAGAAATAAGCCCGTGGTCGACGCGGGCGGAGCGACCAGCACAGGCAGGCGCTTGCTGATGGGGAAAAGCCCAAGATCGCGCCCGAACCAGGTCTGGAAAATCATGGCCAGCCAGAATGAGGGGAAGCTGACGAAGAAGAGCGACAGGACGCGAGCGACATGGTCGGGCAGGCGATTGCGATACATCGCCGAGATGACGCCGGCTGGCACGCCCAGCAGCGTCGCGATGACGACGGCGGCGGTCGTCAACTCGAGCGTGGCCGGCCAAAAGGCGCGCAGCTCGCTGATGACAGCGCGGCGCGTGTACAGAGACTCGCCCCAATCGCCGCGGAAGAGACCCGCCATGTAATTGATATATTGTATCGGCAAGGGCTGATCCAGCCCCAAGTCCCGCCGCAAGGCATCCTTGATTTCTTGGGTGGCTTGTGGACCCGCCGCCAGACCGACCGGGTCGCCAGGCACGATGCGGGCGATGGCGAATGTCAAGATGCTCAAGCCGATCAGCGTCGGGATGAGCAAGGCGATGCGCCGCAAGATGTAGAAGCGGATGTTCATGGGAATGCGAACGAGGTTAGGTACCGCCCTGATGGAAGTTCTCTAATGTTGGCCACATCGTCGACTAGGATGCTTTTGCGCGTTGGAGATTTGCTTGTGTCTATACCTTCAACTTCGACGGCAGATCGCCAGTATGACCGCCCAATCTTTTCAATTATGTCTTCGGGTCCCTCAATATACCATGTTTTGCGGCTGTCAGTTATCAGCACACATATAGGCGTTTCACGATCGTCAGCGACCTTTAAGACACCCTTTCTGACAATGTTTTCATATGTTGCCTGAAACTCCTCCTCTTTACCAATGTCCGGCAAGGGAATTTCACGTAATTCAGCTTTGGACCGCTTAAAGAATAGGCGTTCAATCTTATTTTCAATCCTTGCCTGCAAATTGACGGACGAAATCTTGTCGCCGTCGGGGGCGAGAGACTTCGCGGCATTCATGAAACTAGCGTAGTCTGCCGGCTCGTCAAACTGATCTTCTAGTGCACTAATTTGTCCGTCCTGGAGCAAGCCAAGATTTTGAATTAACGGAGAAACAATCTGATCGAAATCGACGAATCCCGGCAACATTGATTCTCTCGGTCTGCCCAATGTGAGATGTACAATGAAACTGGCGGCTTCTGTTTCTCCTTGATAAATTCGATATCCTTCCGCCATCTCAACTACGTTGGGCCTGTACTTCGCCGAACGGTTGCGGAATCTGATTGTCTGCCGCACCAAATCCTCAATAGCGATTATCCGAGAATTTAGCTCTCTTGCCGACGCTGTTCCAAAGCCGACTTCCCTTCCTTGAAGGCCGAATTGAACCTTGTGCTTTCCAAGTTCAATGCCAGCTAATTCAAATTTTACCTTGCCGAGCAAGTTATACAACTCATACTCTATATCGGTCGGGGGGTTGCCGCCTAGAGCGCGATAGATAAGGCGTTTCGCCCGGTCGTATTCTTCGCAGCGCCATGCCAATGTTGCGGCGCTGCGATGCAAGACAGAGCGCGTAGGCTCGACGTCCTCGTCAACCATCATGTCAGCGGCAGCGGCTTCTCTTTCGAGGGCGAGGCGCGTGTAATGCAGATACTTTTCGAGATCTCCGTAGAGTTTGGCCACTCGGGATTCGTCGGCAAATTCCATTGCCTTTCGATGTAAACGCGTGACATCTTGTACCTTTTCATTCATCGCTGCACCATATAGATAACAGGTTGACTGAATTCCGTAGCTATAATGTACACAGGCAAATCCGTATGATCGGATTGTTTGGTCTGTTTAATTCCCCGGTCTAGTTGATTCTTTATATCGCTTGGGTATCTTGCTTCAGTTATTCCTTTGCTTTCCATTCTTGCCGCGCGTTGGAAAGTATGCCTACCGGTTTCATCTTTGCTTGCCAACCAAAAGTCGACGCCATCATGTCTAATGGACCGCTCAATTACAGTATATTCGGTAAATTCCGTAATCGTCAGACAAGCTATGCCTTCTGCGGCGAATTCTACAGCATATCCAGTTTCACCAAATGTTCTTTGAATTATGTCTGAAAACGACTTGGTCCAAACTATTGTCGCCGCTGCAAGAATGTTTTCAAAGTCTCGTATTTGGCAAGCTACTCCAGAACGATGTTGGCCATGGTGGAAGCACATGACGACAGCTTCATGAATTAAATCCGCCAAGTTGACTGACATATACGGAATTGCTTTCCTCAACTGATCCAAATCCAACACTGTAGGATTCGCCATAAGCTCCCACATTTGCGCATTCATGGTAAATGACGGTAGATCTTATCCGCAATGAGATTCGGCTTCATACTTCAATGTAACACACCGACGAAGTTCCCCTCCCACAATATCAGCAGGAGGGGAGTCACAGTGAGATTTGGACGATGCCTGCCTAGCAGCCTTCCATCCACAGATCCTGGAAGAGCGCCGTGACCTGATAATAGGGCGAGTAGCGATAACCTTTGACACAGGTGTTGAGCGCCGTGCCACTGTTCAAGGTGTACATCCAGACCGAGGGCTGATCATCGTTGATGATCTCCTGAGCCTCGACATACATTTCCTCGCGCATCTCGGCGTCGCCGGTGACGCGAGCGGTATCCAGCAGATCGTCCACGCGCTCGTTCTCGTAGAAGCTGCAGGAGTTGAAGCTGCCCCATTGATCCGAGTGATACTGGTTGTAGAGGTGGGCGTCCGGATCAATGAAGGACGGCACGGTGTAAATGTTGATAATGTCCGGTCCGGTTTCCGGCGAGCCGCAACTGGCGACCATATCGGGCCAAAGCATCGGCACCATGTTCATCTCGATGCCGATCTCCGCCAGGCCTTCCAGTAGAATCAGACCCGGGACGATCTCGTGCGAGAGTTCGGTGACATAGACATAATCCAGGCTGATGCCGCCGTCGGGCCAGGGTGTCATCGCCAGGTATTCCCGCGCTTTGTCCAGATCATAGGTCGGGTAGTTCAGCGTTTCGACATAACCGGGGAAATAATCAGGCGTGGGGCCAAACATCAAGCTGATGCTTTCTTCCTGGGCCTGCACCATGGCTTCGTAGTTCATCGCATGCGCGATCGCCTTGCGCAAGTTGACGTCGCCGGTGTACTCGCCCAGGTTGTTCAACTTCAACGTATTCACGTAGGTTCCCGGATGCTCTTCCCATACATGATTTGGCGACTCTATGATTTTGTCCTTGTCGGCCGGCGTCGCTTGATCAGCGACGTGTGTTTCACCGGCTAATATGGAGTTCAACTGCGTCGCGCCATCACGCTGGATGATCCAGATGAAGCCATCCAGATGGTCATCTCCGCGCCAGCCGGCCCAATAGTCCTGCACGGCAATGAACTCATACAAGTTGCCGATTTCCCAGCGCCCCTGCATGAAGGGGCCGGAACCCGCGGCGTTTTCCTTGAGGTAGGCCTGGCCCATGTCGTCGCCCGCATTGGCTTCCACAATGGCGGGATTTACAATGAAGACCTGGGTCAAGGTGCCGATGAAGGGCGCGTAGGGCTGGGTCAGCGTGAATTGCACCGTATGGTCGTCCAAGGCCTGGGCCGAATTCTCGTCCGTGATCGTTTCCCAGCGCCAGGTTGGCGGACCGGAAATCGCCATCATGCGGTTGAAACTGTATACCACCGCATCAGCCGTCACCGGGCTGCCATCATGGAAGACGGCGTGATCGTGCAAGGTGAAGGTCCAGACGGTGGCGTCATCGTTGACTTCCCAACTCTCGACCAGATGCGGCTCGATATCGTAGCCGCGCGCGATGAACAAGGCGTCATACAGGCTGCGCAGGGCGGCATTGATCGAGTAGTTCTCGCCGATGGCCGGGTCGATATTGTCGATGTCTTGGTTGCCGCCGTAGAGCAGGATGTCATCCTGCGCCAAGACGGCCGGCGATGTGATGAGCAGGATGCTCAGCACCAGGCAGGTGAACAGTGTACGTTTGAACATGTTTTCCTCCGTGCAAATCAACTTGCAGAACTAGACAAGACACAACAATCTGTTACAGAATTGCAGTGCGTCGGACAGATTGCGCCATTGTACCGTATGTGCTTTGCAGGCTGCCATAGCCACAGCGGTCTTGTCAGTTAACGAAATTAGATGTTAGACTTTGCCAGGTCAGTTTTGCAGATTCAGGCTTTGCGCGCTGTTGTGGCGGTCTCACGATGCAAGCTGGCTTCCGTTTCGTTACGAGATTCGATGGAGGAAGTTATGTCTAACAATCGGAAAATGGCAAGTCTCTTGTTGGTCGCGGCGGTGCTGTTCGCCTTGGCGGCGCCGGCGCTCGCCCAGGATGATCTCGATCAGGCGCACTGGTGCGAGGGCGTGACGATCCGCTTCTTCGCTGGCGGCACCGAGGGCGACGCATTCGCTGGTATCGTCTATCGCGGCGCGCTGGCGGCTGAGCGCGATCTCGGCGCCAATGTCGAATATGTCTTTTCTGGCTGGGACAGCGAGTTGATGACGCAGCAGTTGCGCGAAGCGGTGGCGCAGGCCCCCGATGGCATCGCCATGATGGGGCACCCGGGCAACGAAGCGATCATGCCGCTGGCGGCGGAAGCGGCCGAAGCCGGCATTATCATGATGTACCAGAATGTCGATGTCGATCAGGTCCGCGCCCGTTACGGTGGCGGCTATGTCGGCGCCCAACTCTATTCCCAGGGCCGCGCCTTGGGCGCAGAGGCCGTCCGCCAATTTGGCATCGGCGCGGGCGATAAAGCCATCGTCCTGGCTAACTTAGCGCAGCGTGAACGCGCCTTGCGCGAATTGGGCACCTGGGAAGTGTTAGAAGAAGCCGGCGTGGAAATCGTCCACGTCGATTCGGCTCCAACCTGGGCTGCTGACCCGAATATCGGCATCCCGGCCATGGTCGCCGCCCTCACCGACAATCCGGACGTTAAGCTTGTCGTCTTCTCTGGCGGGCAGACCCTTGGCAATACCCAGACCTACTTCGAGGCGGCTGGCCTGGAAGCGGGTCAGATCAAAGCCGTCGGCTTTGATACCAACGAATTCATCATGCAGGGATTCGCCGAGGACTGGATTCACTTGACCGCGGATCAGCAGCCCTTCCTGCAAGGCTACCTGCCGGTCCTCAGCATCTGCCTGACAGCGAAGTTCGGCCTGGCGCCGCTCAACGCGGATACCGGCGCCGGCTTCATCGACACCAGCAACTACGAGCAGGTGTCTGATTTGGCGATCGCGGGTTATCGCTAGTTTACGTGTAACATTCGGCAATCGAAGGGGCGGCCCGGCGGGTCGCCCGCGGCACAGTCAGTACATTCGAGGGCGGCCGGTTGGTCGCCCCGTCAACACTCCATAGTAACGGGAGCGCGATGAAAGACGATTACATCATTGAGTTGCGCAACGTCAGCAAATCCTTCGGCAATGTCAATGCGGTGGATGGCATCAGCTTCGGCGTGCGGCCGGGCGAGGTGGTCGGCTTAATCGGCGATAATGGCGCCGGCAAGTCCACGCTGATCAAGATCTTGTCCGGCGTGCATCCGCCCGATAGCGGGCAGATTATCGTGCGTGGACGCGAGGTCCGCAATTGGAACGCCGCGCGCTCCCGCGAGGCCGGGATCGAAACGGTTTATCAAGACCGCGCCCTCGCGCCTCAGCAGACGATCACGCGCAATATTTTCATGGGTCGAGAGATCAAGAACCGATTCGGCGTCATCAAGGTGAAGACGCAATATGAAGAAGCCAATCGGCTGATGCGCGAAATCGGTTTCACCTCGAAAGTATTCGATCCCGATTCGCCAGTGGCGACCTTGTCCGGCGGGGAGCGGCAAGGCGTGGCGATCGCGCGGGCGCTCTACTTCGATGCCGATCTCATCGTGCTGGACGAGCCGACGACCGCGCTGTCGCTGGTCGAAACGGCGAAGGTCTTCGGCTTCGTGCAGAATGTGCGCGACCGGGGCCGGTCGATTATTTTTATCGGGCATAACATTTATCACGTTTACGATATCGCCGATCGCTTCGTGGTCCTGGACCGCGGCAAGGTTGTCATGACCGTTGCCAAAGACGAGATCGCGTCAGCCGAGGTGCTGATGAAACATATGCAGGAAATCGCCGAAATGGCCCACGCCGATGCTGGCATGTTGGACGCGTAAGGAGCTGGGCAAGCATGGGATTAGGCGCAAAGCCAGGCGGGCAACAGCAAAAAGCGCGGGAGGACGCGAGCGCTCTGGTCAAGTGGGCGCGCAACAATCGCCGCGCCATTACCTCGACGCTCTTCCTGATCGTCATGTTAATAGGCTTCACCCTTGCCAATACCGATGTCTTCACCCAATTCAAGACCTACCGCTCGGTGATGATCGCCCTGCCAATATCGATGTTCCTGGTCGTGCCGCTGGTCTTCGTCGTGACGGCTGGCGAGATCGACTTGTCATTCCCATCGGTCGTTGGTCTCGCGTCATACGCCTTCGCCTCCATCGTCGATCATGGTGGCGATCCGCTCGTCGGCATCGCGGCGGCGCTGACGGTGGGCGCGGCCTTGGGCTACTTGAATGCGATTTTGGTTGTGCGCATCGGGTTGTCGGCGCTGGTGGCGACGCTGGGCATGAATTTCTTCTTGCGCGGTTTGATCAACATCATCGTGGAAGGCTTTTCCATCGCCATCCCGGAGATCCGCGACACTTTCATCCATAACTTGCTGACTGACGATCCCATCAAAATCGTCGATCATTTGGGCATCCCCAATCAGATGCTCTGGGCGCTGGCCTTCACCGCCTTGGGCGTCTTCCTTTATAACCGGCACAGCTTCGGCGTTCGCGTGCATTGCGTCGGCGATAACCCCGAAAGCGCGGCTGAGATGGGAATTGATGTGAAGCGTACGCGCACGATGGTCTTCATCTTCACGGGCGTCGGCGCGGCTTTGGCCGGCATCTTCTCGGTCATGATCAATTTCGTCTGGTGGCCGACCACCGGCGACGGCTTGCTGCTGCCAGTCCTGGCGGGCATATTCGTCGGCGGAACCCCAGCCTGGGGCGGGATCGGCACGGTCTTCGGCGGCGCAATTGGCACGACAATCGTCGCCTTCATCGAAACAGGCGTCATCGCGGCCGGGCTGACCGGCTTCTTCACGCAATTCTTCTACGGCTTGATCATCATTCTGTCATTGATCTTCCAGCGCTTCAACGGCGGGCGCGTACGCTGAGCCGCCGGCAACGACAAATGGTCCAAGAAGGCATCACCATGAGAGTCATTCAAGTCGGCATCGGCGGGATGGGCAATACCTGGCTGCGGGCGGTGCAGCGCTCGCCCCATGTGGATTTCGCCGGTTTCGTCGAGATTGACGACGAGATCGCGCGAGCGCAGTCGGAAGCCTATGATCTGGATCGCGCGTTGATCTACAAGTCGCTGCCGGAAGCGCTTCATGCCACCGACGCCGACGCGGTGATCAACGTGACGCCGCCGCAATTTCATCGCGAAATTTGCATCGCCGCCATGAACGCGGGCATGCCCGTATTGACGGAGAAACCGCTGGCCGGTACGTTGGAGGACGCCCGCGCGATCGTCGCGGTCGCAAATGAAAGCGGCCTCCTCTGCGGCGTCGCCCAGAATTATCGCTACCGCCCCCTGACACAGACGATTAAGGCGGTTTTGGATAGCGGAGAACTGGGCGCTTTGGGAGCGCTGCAGGCCGAGTTCTACCGCGGACCGCATTTCGGCGGCTTCCGCGAGGAGATGGCCCATCCGCTGATCCTCGATATGTCGATCCATCACTTTGATTTGATGCGCCTCTTCCTCGACAGAGACGCGAAAGCGATCTCAGCGCGCAGCTGGAACCCGCCCTGGAGCTGGTTCGCCGGCGATGCCAGCGCCGCCGCCCAGATCGAGTTCGCTGATGGCCTGCGGGCAACATACAGCGGCTCCTGGTGTTCGCAGGCTTTTGAGACCAGTTGGAATGCCAACTGGCGCTTCGAATGCGAGCGGGGCGTCCTGCGGGTCGAGGACGATCGCATATTCGCGCAACAGCTGCTTCGCGCCGACGAGGGCGCGCGCGGGCTTGCCGGCCTGCACGACGCCATACGCGAAATGCCGCTGACTGCGATGGCGCGCGAAGGGCAGGATTATCTGCTGCATGAATTCTGCGAAGCGGCGACGAGCGGCTCAAGCTTCGCGACGACGGCGCAAGACAATATTCATACGATGGAATTCGTCTTCGGTGTGATGCGGGCTTGTGACAGCGGGGAGACGGTCAGGCTCTAGGGGCTGGTCCTCGGAGTTTTCTGGCAAGCGGCTTTTCAACACGAGGACGCCGAGTACACAGAGGGTCGCGCAGATCGAACCGACTCTGACCGCCGACACTACGGATCAAACGCCGCTGCATCGCCTCCCGGGCTACAACGATTTATCCCTCTGCGTCCTCTTATTTTATGAACTTGCCAAATTCCATCTGCTATCATAGCGAAATTTGTAGGGGCGAGACGGTGGCTCGCCCTAAACTTCGCGCCATCGCATGGACGGGCGTTTCAGCGAAACGCCCCTACAGATTCCTGTTTTTGAGGGTTCATTATTTTGTGTGAGCCGAGTTGTCACTCGCGAGCGGCTGTAGTGAAGCCTTGCAATTCTAGCGCGCGAGCTCAGTCGAAATAGCTGTCCCCGTTCCAGAGCAGGGATTTGGCGACCGCGTCGTTCAGCTCGACGCCGATGCCGGGCTGCTCGGAGACGGTCATGACGCCGTTTTGCACGAAGGGTTTCTCGCCATCGCAGAGCTCGCTCCACCAGGGAATCCCGCGAGCGTGGAATTCGAGGAAGAGGAAGTTCGGCACGGCCGCCAGCACATGGCAGGCCGCCATCATGCCCAGAGGCGACGAGACATTATGCGGCGCAATGGGGATGTAGTGGGCGTCGGCCAGGTCGGCGATGCGTACCCCTTCGGCGATACCGCCCGCTTTCGCCAGGTCGGGCATGATGACATCGACGGCGTTCTTCTTGAACAGCTCGAGGAAATCGAAGCGTGTGTACTGATTCTCGCCTGTGCAGATGACGGTTGAGGTGGAGGCGCGCACCTGGGCCAGGGCGTCGACATTCTCGGCCGGCAGCGGCTCTTCCAGCCACATCAAGCGCAGCGGCTCCAGCGCGCGGGCCAATGTGATGGCCGAGGGCAGATCGAAGTGGCCGTGACAATCGATGGCCAGGTCGATCTCGAAGCCGATCGCCTCGCGGACGCCTTCCACCAAGCCGATGATATGGCTCATTTCCTGCGCGCCGACCGTCCAGTTGAAGTCATCAAGCTTGCCATGACCGGTGTAATCGACATCGAATTTGACCGCGCCGTAACCCTCGGCCACCGCCTCCAGCGCCTTTTCACCGAAGGACTGCGGGCTGTCGTCCTCGCCGAAGTGACAATCGGCGTAGAGGCGAATATCATCGCGAAACTTGCCGCCCAGCAATTTGTAAACGGGGACGCCGAGCGCCTTGCCGACGATATCGTACAGGGCGTTATCGATGCCGGTCAGCGCAAAGATCAAAGGCGCGCTGCTCGCCCCGCCATAGCGCCCCGCGCGGCGCAGCTTCTCGTAGACGCGATTGATGTTGAAGGGATCTTCGCCAATCAGCAGATCCTTGAGCGCGAGGATGGCATGCTTGGTGGCGAAGCCGCTGTAGCCGGGACCGCCCGAGTTGCATTCGCCGGTGCCGACGATGCCTTCGTCGGTATAGACGCGCACGAAGGTCCAGACGCTGCCGCCGCTATCCGGTTCCTGCCGGCCGATGACGCAAGCTTGAACATCGGTGATTTTCATGTGAGTTCCTTTTTTGTCGTTGCCACAGAGACACAGAGGCGCAGAGAAATAAGCGTGATTTGGCTTGCATGAGTCTAATAATGATAATGTTCAATCGCTGCCATGATGCGCTGAATCCGGCGGGCGATTTCCGCAGGCACGCGCGGGTTGAAGGGACCGCCCGTCCCGCCGACCACGTCAGAGAAGCCGCTGCAATTGATCGCTTCCATCACGGCTGAATAATTGTAGGCGCGTTCCTCCATGAAGCGGATGTCCTCAAGCGGCGACACTTCGTCCTCGATCTGTCGCGCCGCTTCATAATCGCGCCGGCGCTGGGCGTTGTTGATCTCGTCCGAGGCGCGCGCGGCGACGATGTTGATGCCGGAAGTGTGCCCCTGCGCGCCCATCTCGGCCGCCGCCGTCGAGCGGTCGCCGATGCCCCAGATGACGATCTTGGCGCTATCGTCAAGGGCCTCGGTGAAGGGCAGCACGTCGTCTTCGCCCGTGCCGATCTTGACGCCGATGAAGTGGGGCGAGTCCTGCAGCAGGCGGATGATCATGGCGCGGTCGCGCGGGCGTCGATAATAATAGAGGAAGCGCGCCTCATGCTCGCGCGCCTGCTCTTCAGCGAAAGCCATCAGGGTCTCGTAGAGCCCGACCGGTCCGTAAGTGCCACTGAGCGGCATGATCAGGTAGACATCCGGCGGGCGCTTCAAAGCGGCCAACTGTCTGATTAAGTTGACGGCGGCCGGCAGTGGATTGGGCGCCAGGGCCGCCATCAAGATGCCCTGCCCTTCCATGCGCTCCCCGGCGATTTGCAGCAGCTTCACCTGATCGTCGTAGCCAACATGATGCACAAGGCTGGTGCCGGCGATGGATATGACGCGGGGCCGTCCGCCGCTCAGAGAATTGTTGCACATCAGATAGCTGACATTTTTGGCATGACCGGCGAAGTCGATGCAGGGCCCGGCGAAGGGGATCAGCGGGATGCCGATCACCGAATTAAGTCCGTCAAGCAAGGCTGGCGTTTCGATTGTCATGGCTTGATTTTACCCCCATCCCCGGCCCCTTCCACATCTCTATGTGGAAGCATCCCCAAAATGAGGAAGGGGAACATTGCCTGTGATTTGATTTTACGGACAAACCGCACAGATTTCGTCAATGGCGATCACCAGCGCGTCGGCTGGAAGGTCCAGCCGGGCTGAACCTTTTGCATTTCGATTTCGTCATTTCGCTCGGTCAAGCCGCAAGCGAGATACTGCTTGTGCAAAGAGGCAAGTTTAGCGCGGTCGACTTCAATGCCCAAGCCGGGTTTGCGCGGAACAGCGATGACGCCGTCCTCAAATTGCAGCGGTTCAACGAGTAAATCGTGGCCGTCTTGCCAGGGATAGTGACTGTCGCAGTCGTAGGTCAGGTTTGGCGCGGCGGCGGCCAGATGCGTCATCGCCGCCAGCGAGATGCCGAGGTGACTGTTTGAGTGCATCGACATGCCGCGGTCGAAGACGGCGCAGAAGCGCGCCAGATCCAGCGAGGCGCGGAAGCCGCCCCAAAAGTGATGATCCGACAGAATGATTGCCTCCGATTGATGGGCGACGCTGCCGGGCAGATCGGCGAAAGACGTGGTGCACATATTGGTCGCCAGTGGAATGTCGACCGCAGTCGCGACCGCCGCCATATTCGCCTGCCCGCGCACGGGATCCTCGAAATATTCCAGCACGCCTTCGAGCTGTTTGCCGGCGGCGATGGCGGTGTCGACGCGCCAGATTGCGTTGGGGTCGAGCCGCAGCGGCATATCCGGCCCGAATGCGTCGCGCAAAGCCAGGATGGCAGCCACCTCGCGCCCCGGTTCAAAGACGCCGCCCTTGAGCTTGATCGATTTGAATCCGTACTGCGCGACCATGGCGCGCGCTTGGGCGACGATGCCATCAGGATCGAGCGCCGCTTGAGCCCGGTCGGCAAACCAGCCCGTCGCCCTCTCATCGCGTCCAAAGCCGAAGTCGCCGCCAGCGCCTTCATATTTGTAGAAGAGATAGGCGGCGAAGGGCACACGCTCCCGAGCGGGGCCGCCGAGCAAATCAACGACCGGCCGTCCAACCGACTTGCCCATCAGATCGTAACAGGCGACTTCGATGGCGCTGCGGATGTGCACCCAGGTCCGTTGATCCCAGGGATTCGCCCCGCGGGCGTCCGGTTGCGCCAGCGATTCCAGTTTCGCGAAGATGGCGTTGAGCGCCCAAGGATCCAGGCCGATGAGATGGTCGGCCGCATGTGCCAGGGCGGCAAGCGTCGCTTCGCCGCCTGGAATCTCGCCCCAGCCGGAGAGTCCGTCGGCGCTGACGATTTCGATGACGATGCGCAGGGCGTAAGGCGCGTGCAGGCCGGCCGCGTTCAGCAGCGGCGGGTCCGGCACGGCGACGGGTGTGATGTGGATTTCGCTTATGCGCATGGTGCGTACCAGTTGTGAGTCGCAGTGAAGATGTCGTTTATTTTTACCACCGAGGACACAGAGGGCACAGAGTTTTTTCGCGTTGGCCTGGTCTGTTTTGTCCGCCCGTCAACTCCACAAGTGATCAAGCGAGCGCTCGCCATCCCAGCGCTCAGTCGGCTCGAAATAGCCGTCGGGGCGCGTCTTGTCGATGTGCTCGCGGATGACCGCTTCGTTGAGATCGCCGAAGCCAAGGCCGGGCGCTTCCGGCACGGGCGCGTAGCCATCGACGATCAGCGGCTTCGATATGCCATCGATAAGATCGCTCCACCAGGGCAGGTCAACCGAGTGATTCTCCAGCACGTAGAAGTTCTCGGTGGCGGCGGCGCAGTGGACATTGGCCAGGAAGGAGACGGGCGAGCCGGCCATGTGCATCGCCATCGGCACGCCGTAATCCTGCGCCATGTCGCCGATCTTCTTCGTCTCCATGATGCCGCCGGAGGTCGCCAGGTCAGGGTGGATGATCGAGACGGCGCCGGCCTCCAGCAGCGGCCGAAAGCCCTCTTTCAGATAGATGTCCTCGCCAGTGCAGACGGGCGTGAGCACCGATTGTTTCAGCTGCCGCCACTGCTCGGTCAACTGCCAGGGGATCATGTCTTCATACCAGGCGAGCGAGAACGGGTCGAGCGCTTGCCCCAGCCGGATGCAGGATTCGACATTGATATGCCCGAAGTGGTCCGCCGCCAGCGGAATCTCATAGCCGATAGCGCCGCGCACCTGTCGGACGTATTCCACAAGGTAGTCGATGCCGATATCAGTGAGTTGGATGCCGGTGAAGGGATGCATGACATCGCGCCGTTCCAGCGCGCCCGGCGGCGCCGAGATCGCGCCGTCGATCCCGTCCAGCAGGCCGATGCCGATATCCATTTTCAGGAATTTGAAGCCGGCGTCCATGCGCCGTTTGAGTCGTTCGCCCATGGCCGCGCCATCGGCGACCGTGTCGGTGTCACTGTAGATCAGGGCTCTGTCGCGGAACTTGCCGCCGGCCAGTTGATAAGCCGGTACGCCGTAAGCCTTGCCCGCCAGGTCGAAGAGCGCCATCTCGATGCCGCAGACGCCGCCGCCTTGCCGGCCATGGTAGCCGAACTGCTTGATTTTGCGGAATAGCCTGTCGATGTTACAGGGGTTCTCGCCCAGCAGGCGCGATTTGAGCAAGAGCGCGTATGTCGGGCTGGCGCCGTCGCGGACTTCGCCATAGCCGCTGATGCCCTGGTTCGTGTCGAGGCGAAGCAAGGTGACGTTGAAGGGCAGCGGCTCGAGATTGACGATGCGCAGATCGGTGATTTTGAGATCGCTCGGGCGCGAGTGGGTGTTGATGTTGGATTCAAGCGGCCTGTCTGTCATCGGCTGTCCCTATCGCATATCACATGCAGGGGCATCTCGCCGAGACGCCCGTTTTGACCGTATACAATTTGACTGCGGGCGTTTCAGCGAAACAGCCCTGCATTTGTAACGCAAGCATGCGCTTCAGCGGCGCAGCAGGCCGCGCTCGCGATAGACTTCCGCCGCGTCCTTGATGAAGGCGGCGTTTTCCCGCGCGCCGTAAGTCTCTTCCAGGTAATCCGCCAGGCGGACAAGTTCGCCGTAGGAAGCGCGCTCCGGGCGCAGCAGTTCATAAATCTTCAACAGCTCCTCGTTGGGCACGTCGGTCAGTTCCGCCGCTCGCAATAGATTGGCCGCCAGTTGCGGATAGCCGCTGTCGCGCGCGATCGCCGCTTGCCGCCGCAGGGTATCGGCATGGGTGCGCAGGTCATCGCCTCTGAGCGCGCCGGCCGCAATCGCCTCGGCCGTGATGTCGCCCAGGGGGAGCCCGCTATGGGTGCGGAGCTGGTCGGCCTCGCTGTCACGCAGCGGGTACTCGCTCTTGGTTTCAGCCACTACTCCGGCTCCCAATCGAAGCGCAATTCCATCGGCGGCTGCTCGGGGCAGACCTCGTCGGTTTCGCGGCGATGGAGCAGGGCCGTCTTCACGATGAGGCGCAGGCGGGCGCCGTTGTCAATTTCGACCGCGACCGGCACCGTCGCCAAACCCAAGGCATAACGCGCGGCATTGCGCCCGATGTTTTCATAGGTCGCCAGCGTCAGGCTGGGCGATTGCGGGAATAGCTCCAGGTTGTTCAACGGCGCCAGGTCTTTCTGATGGATGACGGCGGTGCCGCGTGATTGCAGGCCGATGCCGATGCCGCTGCCGCTCAAACGCGCGCCGACGTAACCGATGGCGGCGCAATCCGATGAGTGATAGACGCGGACGATGCGCGCCACAATGCCCTCGGAGGCGACGCCGCTCAATATCGCCTCAAGCACAGCGTCATGATCCAAGCCGCCGATTGTCGTCGCAAGCGCGCCGCCAAATGCCGGGCCGAGCGCAAGAACAACTTCGCGTTGCGTTCCCGGGGCCGCGGGACCGAGCTCCACCAAGCGCGACAGGGGCTCGCCAATATGCGGGTCGACGAAGCCTTCCGGCGATTTGGCTTGCGGGATGGCCTGCATCTCGCGCCAGCGCTCCCCACCCGGGCGATAGCCGCTGCCGGGCCCGACATAATCGTTGGCGTCGTTGATCGCGCTTTGCACTTTGAAGTCGGCGTCGAATATCGCCGATGGCTGCAAGTAATCGGCGGCGATGCGCTGCCGCCCCATTTCCAGGATATTGTCGGCGACATCGCTGAAACCGGTCTTCTGCAAGGCGCGGATGACGGCGAGAAAATCGTCATCGCCGGCCATGAAGGCGTCGGCCGCTTCCAGATCGGGCACGATATCGCGCTCGGGCATGTCGTCGCTGCCATGCGCCAGGGCGGCTGCGTCAATCTCCTCGTCAGTGATTTCCGGCAGATTCATTTCGCGGTAGACAGCTTGAATCGCGCGGGCGCCCTTGCGCCGGATAGCCAGGGCCTCAGCCTCGGTGATCGGGCGGACGCCGCCGTCGACCTGCATATCGCGCTGCAAGACGTTGTAATCGTCGAAGTCTTCGGCATCGAAATTGCCGCCGCCGAAGAGGTTGTCGCGCTTGGGGATGGCGCTGTAGCCGCTGAAGATGAAATCCGCCCCCGGGATGAATTGCAGCATGAGCTTGGCGGTTTTGCGAATGCTCGAATGCGATGCCAGCGCATCGTTGCCGGCCGCCACTTCCAGGCCGAGCATGGAGGCGAGCAGGTTCTCCGCCAGCACGGCCCGCACGCCGCCGGGCAGGGCTTCCGGCAGGGCGATGCAGGAAATCGAGCCGTTCTGCACGCCTTGACTGCCGGCGCCCTTGACGACCAGCAGGCAGCGCGCTTCCAGGTACAGCATCGATTTCCGCTCGGCGCGGCCCATCAGCGCTTCCGAGCCGGTGCCGGAGGTGAAGCGGATTTTGACGCCGCGCGAGGCATAGGCGGAAGCGAGAAAAGCCTTGGACCAGGGCGTATCGTCGCCATCGACGAATGTCTTTTCGGTGCCATAGACCGAAAGCGTCTCGGCGTAGCTCGTCAGCCCTTTCATCGCCAGGCGCAAACCCAGGGCTTCTTCTACCGAGCATTGCGTCAGCACGCCACCGCGGCCCGTCTGCGTGCCGACCAGGATGGCCAGCGCGTTGAAGGGGGCGAAGCGGGCGACGCGAACCGTCGTCTCGACTTCGGCGAAACCGCGCAATGCGGCTTCGGCCGCGTCCGCCGCCAGCAGCGCCGGATGCTCGCGCCAGTTGGTGACATGGGCTTGATTGGCCGGGGTGCGCCGGATGCGCATCTTGGCCAAGCCCATCATCATTTCCAGGACATTCATGTGCCGGATGATGTCGGTCAGCTTGGCCGGCGTGCAGCCTGCGATCAAACGAGCGATCTCCGCGCGCGGCACGTTGATGTCTGCCAGCATGCGCGCATAGTCCTTTGAAGGCAGCGCCATCGCTTCTTCAGCGACTCTCAGGTCCAGTGCGCGCGTGGCGATGAAAATATCCAGCGCGTCAAAGTCAGCCCGCGCGACGCCGTCGATTTCACGGACGCGGCCATCTTCAATTTTTATGCTGGGCGACGGGTCGTAAGGGCTGTCGGCGACGATCAAGCCGGCTTCGGGCCAAGGCTCGACATAGGTCTCTTTGTTGATATCGCGCTGCGCCAGCAGGTCGAATCGCTTGGAGCGTTCCATTTTTGCGTTTCACATTCGCCTTTGCTACAGGCAGAATCTAACACATGGCGCGGCGGCTGTCGAATGGCAATGGCGCGCGGCGGCGGGCGACATGATATGTCGCCCCTACATTTGGCATTGTTGGGGTCGGCATTGGCGAACGAGCCATCAGTTCGTAGGGGCGAGACGGTGGCTCGCCCTAACATTTCGCGGCACGACGGGCGACCTGCCTACAATTCGTCATGCTTTGACGGGGAATTGGCGGGGGATCTTCAGGCATAACGTTCGCGCAGAATCGCCGCGGCCTGCGCCATCGCGTTCAGCTTTTGGTAGGCTTCTTCAAGCGAAATCGGGTTGGTGCTGGTGGGCGCGAAGCCACAATCCGGGTTGAGCGTGATCTGTTCCCGCTCTAGGTATCGCAGCGCTTTTTCGACCCGCTCCACAACAAGGGCCGGCCTATCGGCGACCTCGCCGCGCACATCCACAACGCCCAAGCCGATCTCCTTATCGGTCGGGAAGCGCTCGAATATCGATACATCCCCCGCTTGCGTGACGGCGAATTCCATTGCGAGCTGGTGGACATCAGCGCGCAGCAGATGAGGCATGATCGGCTCATAATCGCCGCTGGCGTAAACGGTGCGGGCGCGATTGCCGCGGCAGACATGGAGGGCGGTTTTGAGCCCGTCGATGCCGGCGAGGACGCGATTCAGGTCATCAATGGCGCGCTCAATCTCGGCATCGGGATCGTCAAATCGGGCGCGATGCTCGGGGTCAACGAAGAAACAAAGCCAAGGATCATCGAACTGAACGACATCGACGCCGGCAGCGCGCAAGGCGATGACTTCTTCCCGCAGAATCGGAATGACGGCTTCGATGAATTCACGCCGCGTCGGATAAGCGCCGCTGGAGTATTCGGGATGCCAGAGCCGTCCGCCGATCATATGCGGCGTTGGCAAGGCGACTTTGATTTCATGTTCGGTGTTTTGACGCAGGAAGGCCGCGCTACCCGCCGCAATCGGGCGCGAATAAGTCATGCGATCCACCACGAGGGCTTGCTGGAATTCCTTCAGCGTCCATTGCTGCGGCCGGGAGAGCCCGCTATCGGGCAGCACTTCAGGCGCCAGCGCTTGCGTCTGATATTCAGCGCCTTGAAAACCGCCGACCCGCTGAGCGAAGACTTCAAAGTAGCCGATTCTGCGCCATTCGCCATCCGATATGATGTCGATGCCGGCCGCTTCCTGCATGCCTATCGCATAGACGATTGCCTTGTCGAGCGCCTCATCCAGCGCTTCATCGCTCAGCGAGCCGTCCTGATGCTTGAGCAGCAGGTCAATGACCCACTTCGGACGGGGCAAACTGCCGATGACGCTCGTTGGGAACAGTGGCTCCGTTGCCATCATTTGCCTTTCATTTTCACGCTCGCAAGAGCAGTTCGGGCTTATCGGAACAGATGGCATCGACGCCCAGGGCCATCAGCGCCGCGATTTCCGCCGGCCGCTCTTCATGCCAGCAGACGATGCCCAGGTTCGCCGCTCGCACGCTTTCAATCCAGGCCGGCGTCAAGAGCTTGTGCGGCTCCTCGGCGCGATGCTCCCAACAGGGGTGGACGTAATCGGCATTGACCGCGCCCGCCAATTTGACTGGATCGATGTGAACCGCGCCGAATAAAACGGAGGTCCTGGCGTCGGGGCGCGCCGCTTTGATATCGGCCAGATAATCGGGGCGGAATGAGCCAAAGATCGTGTGCTTCAGATAGTGCCGCTCATCCAGCGCCGCGAACATAGAACGCGCTGCGGCAACGGTGAGCCGCTTGATATCCAGGTACAGCCCCAACTGCAGTTCGCGACACAGGGCGACCGCTTCGTCAAAGCTGATGACCGGGCTCCCGCTCGCCGTCAAGCGGCAAAGCTCGTCCATCGTCAAGTCCGAAACATCACCTTCAACGCCGTGCATCCGCATGAGGCTGCCGTCATGAATCACAATGGGCACATCATCCGCCGTCGTACGGATGTCGATTTCCACCATATCGGCGCCCAGTTCAGCCGCCGCGACTATGGCCGCCAGTGAGTTTTCCGCCGCGTATGCTGATGCGCCGCGATGGGCGATTCGCAGGACGCGTCTTTCTTCTGGCGGGATGGTCGCTTCCAGTTCGTCCAGCCAGGCTGAAACGCGCGCCGGAATCCAGGCGAAGAGATGCGGCCAAGGGACAAATCTGGCGCAGCGAAGATCAAAGCGCTGGGAAAAGCTGTATGTGGGCTCGAAAGCGCGCCGCTCCAGGTATGTGTGCACCAGGCGGTGGTTTTGCGGCTTGTCGTCAGTGATGAGGCCGTTGAAGAGGGGCGTGACATGCAGGCCCATCGCCCCGGCGCGGACGCCGCAACTGGCGAGCGTCTTCGCTTTCCGTTGCAGCAACCATTCGGGCGACGGGGCGAAAGCGTGCTTGCCCGGCTCCGAATGGAGCGCTAATCTGCCGTCTTGCGTGGGCAGCCTTCCGTCGTCATCCCGCATTCTATGGTAACGTCCATGCCAGCTCGCTTCAGCGTCGACAAGTTCCCCGGCGCGATCGACATAGACCCATATATGTTCCAACTCATAGAGGTGCTGGATGTCCCAGTCCCACCAGATGGCGTATTCGATGGCGAAGGCGCAACCCGCGCGCAGTTTGATGTCGCGTGGAAAGGAGGCGGATGGCGCGTCGCCTCGAAATACCGTATAACCGACGGCTGCGGGAAGGAAAGGCTCGCGCGCGTCAAAGCGAATGATAGGCGCATGGCGCAGCGCAAGCTGGCAAGCCGGTTCTATTTGCGGGATTCGCCGAAGGCTATCCAGCTGCGCATCCAACATGCGGCTGTTTACTGGCGCCAAAGCAGGGATCGCTCAGTCTGCGGATCGAAGAATTGCGCCTGCGACATGTCGAACTTGAGCGCGACCGGCTGCCCGGCTCGGTACTGCTTCTCGGTATCGGCGAGCAAGATGAAACTGTTTGAGCCGATGCGCACATCGATCAGGTCTTCGCGGCCGAGCGGTTCCACCACGAATATCTCGCCGCGGACATCGCCATCATCAGCGATTTGGATATCCTCCGGCCGGATGCCCATGACAACGGCGCCGGGGTGGCCCGCGGGCGGCTCGCCTCGCTCTGCGCCCAGTGGAAGACGGATCGCATCCGCCTCCGCCAGGAATTGCCCATTCAAACGGGAGACTTCCACATCGAGAAAGTTCATCGGTGGATTGCCGACGAAGCCGGCGACGAAGCGCGTCTTGGGCCGGTCGTACAATTCATCGGGCGCGTCAAAAGCCTGCAAGTGCCCCAGATTCATGACGGCGATGCGATCGGCCATGGTCATCGCTTCCACCTGGTCATGCGTCACATAAATGGATGTGATGCCCAGGTTCTTCTGCAAATGTTTGATCTCGCCGCGCATGGTCAAGCGCAGGCGGGCATCCAGATTGGACAAGGGTTCATCAAAGAGCAGCACATCCGGCTCTTTCACCAGCGCGCGCCCGAGAGCGACCCGCTGCTGCTGCCCGCCGGAAAGCTGGCCGGGGCGGCGATCGAGCAAATCGCCGATGCCCATAACATTGGCGACACGCCGCACCTGCTCATTCTGTTCGTTCTTGGGCACTTTCTTCAGCTTGAGCGGGTAGGCGATGTTTTGAAAGATGGTCATGTGGGGATAGAGGGCATAACTTTGAAAGACCATGCCGATATTGCGGTCCTTCGGCTGCACGGTGTTGACCACCCGGTCGCCGAAGCGAATGAGGCCGTCGGTCGGCTTGTAGATGCCGGCCAGGGTCAGCAGCGTGGTCGTCTTGCCACAGCCCGACGGCCCCAAAAAAGCCACAAATTCGCCATCGTCAATGTGCAAGGTCAGATTCTCAACGCCGACCACATCGCCGAATTTCTTGGTCAGGTTGTCAATGCGTATTTCCATTGTCCAGCGCTTTCGCGTTACGAACTGCCTTTGGTGCCGCCGGCATAGATATTGAGCAGGTATTCCTGAGCAAAGATGAAGAATATGAAGATCGGAATCAGTTGGAATAAACCGACCGCCGCCACCTGATTCCAATCCACCGGCGCGGTTTCGTCGATCAGCTCGTTCAAGAACACCGGCAGGTTGCTAAGTCCGGTGCCGATTGAGTAGGTGGCCGGAATGATGTAGGCGTTCCAGCCGCCGATGAAAGCGAATATGCCCAGCGCCAGCAAGCCGGGGCGGATCTGCGGCAGCAGGATCTCCCAATAGGTGCGGAAGCGAGAAGCGCCGTCGATGAGGGCGGATCGCTCCATATCCCAGGGGATGTTGTCGAAAAAGCCTTTCATCAGCCAGACGCCGAGCGGCAGTTGAAAGGCGACCATGACCAAGGCGATGCCGCCGATGGTGTTGAAACCGATCACCTCACCGATGATGGGCATGTTGCCCAGCCGCAGCAGCACGATGAATATCGGAATCAAGAGTGTTATCGCCGGGAAGCCGTGCAGGATTAAGGTGAAGGAGAGGAAGAAACGGCGCCCGGGAAAGTGCATGCGAGACAGGGCATAGCCGGCCATCGACGATACCAGCAGGACGACAAAGGTCATGACAACCGCAATCGCCAGCGAGGTCATCAGAATCGGCCAGATATTGAATTCCAGGCCCGAGATATTGCCGGCGAAGATAGATTCCCAGTTTTTCAAGGTGAAGCCGCCGAAATTGTCGTTGCTGTCGAGAGGCACGAGCCCTTCGGTGCGGTATGAGAAGGTGGCGACGATGACCCAAAAATAGCCGACCAGCAAGGGAGACAGCAAGCCAACCAGCGCGATATAAGGCGCCCAATGGCCGGGCAGGAATACGATGATTGCCGTGAAGGCAAGGCCAAAGAGGAGGCCCGGCAGCAAGACGCTCAACTGCTTGTCGGAGACAAGAATGACACGGACTGTCTCTTGCAATTCCTCATCGCCGCGCATGAAGCGCAGCCGAAGCGGCGCGTCCGCCTCTGATTGGCTCAGCCGTTTGTTGAAGGCGGCCAAGTCGACGCGGTCGCGCCGGATCGCCGTGATGACATCGCCGACCTGCATTTCGGCGGTATCGGCCGCGCCACCGGCGACCAGCGCTTCAACACGAATGCCGGCGTCGGTTTGGCGCAGCGTCATCTGCAACGACGGGCGGGGCGCGAACACGCCATAGTTGAAGACATAATGCCCGGCCGATATGGCGGCGAAGAGTATGACCGTCGTGGTCAATGCCAAGCCAAGCGCGCGCGGACTGTCCCTTACTGTATAGCGGCGGGCGACGCTTGCGGCGGCGATGTAGGCGACGAATGGCAGCGCCAGCAATGCAAGGCGGGTCAAGACATCCATCACCGTCTCTTCGACGTTGCCCAGGGCGAAGAGGGGGCCGACAATGCCGCTTAAGAAAAAGGCGGCGCCCAACATGACGAGAATGCCGATGACGCCAAGGCGCAGGCCGTCTTTCAAATCCCGAGCGAGCGCGGGCGGCGCCTCCTCGACCTTGAGTTTGCCCGAGTCGAACAGGCTCTCGCGCGCGGTCATAAAGCCTCCACGCGTGGCTCGGCCACCAACTCGTCAAAGCGGAAGACGCGCATATAGATCACCGCGAGCACGACGCCGATCATCACCAACAGGACAGCGAAAGCCGAGCCATAGCCCCATTGCGCGTTGCCGAAGTAATTGGACAGGGCGCGATGATAAGCGGTCAGCGACCAGACCTCGGTGCGATAGAGCCCCGGCCCGCCGTCAGTCAGCAATTGGATTTCCACGAAGGAAGTCAAGAGGGACAAGGTCTGATACGTGACCACAAAGAGCAGCGGCCAGCGTATCAAAGGCAAGATCACATAGCGAATGCGCTGCATCCTCGACGAGCCATCGACCAGCGAGGCGTTGAGCAAGTCTTTGGGGATCGATTCGATTGCGGATGTGAAGATGATCATCCCGAATGAGACGCCGATGAAGCCGTTCACCACAACCACAAAGACCCAGGGATTGGTCGACACATAATTGAAGGTGGGCTGGCCCAGGAATTCGTTGAATTGATTAAGGATGCCAAAGGGCGCTTCCGCCATCATCCGCTTCCAGATCAGGATATAGACGACCGGCGAGGTGATGCGAGGCAAGATCCAGAGCGCGCGAAATACAAAGCCGGCGCTGCGATCAATATGGGTCGTGAGCAGGGAAACAATCAGCGCCAGTGACACGTTGAAGATGGAGAGCGTCACCAGCACATAAAATATCGTGTTGAAAAAGATCTTGCGCGCGAACTGATCGTTGAGCAGCGTTTCATAATTCTTGAGACCGACATATTCCATCTTGGCCAGGTCGGAGGTGAAGTTGGAGCTGGCCAGGTTGGTGACGCTGAGATAGAGGACGATAGCGACGGGAATCAGAAAGAATATGATGACGAGAACGCCGGCCGGCGCCATAAAGCCGTAAGCGCCCAGATAGGATCTTAGGGCGTTGCGGCGGCTTTGTAATAGAGTGGCTGACGATTTGGGTTTAGGACCAGGTTGGGACATGGGTTGGCATTGGTTTGTGGGCGACTCACAGAGCCGCCCCTACAATTTCAACGTTGTTGCGGATGCGACGGGCGATTCAAAGAACCGCCCCCACAGAATCATTTCGTTTGAGCAGGCTTGTACGGGCGAGCCGGTGGCCCGCCCCCAAGGTCCGCGACAGAATGCCACAGCAATCCGCTAGCGTACCGTAATGCCGTCGCCCAGCTCGTTTTGCATTTGGGCAATGGCGATATCGGCCGCGCCGGCCGCGTCAGCCTCGCCGGTTTCGACCGCCTGGATGCCCAGGAAATAGGCGTTTGACCAGGCGTTCCAGCCCGGATGGTTGGGCAGTGCCGTGGTGTGATCGAGCATGTAATGCGCGCTGCTGAGCAGACGGTTGTTGGCGTAGGCTTCCGATTCCAGCTGCGCGTTGAGAATGCCCAGATGGAAGCTGTCGATGGCGTGCTTGTTGTTGTGCTCGGGCGTGGTGATGGCCGCGATCAGCGCCAGGGCCACATCCGGATTCTCGCTGCCGCTGCTGATCATATAGGTCAGCGGATGCGTCAGGGTGATGGCGTTGCCGGTGGCCATCGCCGGGATCAGCGTCAAGCCGATGTTCTCGAAGAGGAACTCATCGCCGCCCTTGTCAGCCACGTAGTTGATCGCCCAGTTGGGCCAGTTCCAGGTGCCGCCGGCGGCAAAGAGCACGGTATCGGCCTGCGCCACCGTCGGATGCCAGACCTCGTTCCAGTCGAGACCGATGACATCGGAACGCAGCACGCCGGAGGCCACCGCGCCGCCCAGCAGTTCATAGGTCGCGACCAAGGCGTCGCTATCCACCACCAGGTTGCCTTCATTATCGAGGACTTCGCCACCATGACCGTAATAGTAGTAGAGGAAGTCGGGACCGTTGCTCGGGCGGTGCCACCAGCCGTTGCCGGCGTCGACGACGCCTTCGTCAATGGCGGCTTCAGCGGTCGCCAGCATATCGGCGAAGGTCCATTCGCCAGCGACGACGCGGTCGGGCAGGGACTCGATGTCTTCTTCGCTCCAGCCCAGGTCGCGCAAGAGCAGCTTGCTATAGAAGATGGGGCGCGCTTCGGCATCTTGCGGGATGCCCCAAATCTGGCCGGCGTAGCCATGCGAATCCCAAAGCGAGGGCACCATATCGTCGAATTCACTGTGCAAGGGGATCACATCATCAAGCGGGATGATGAAGCCGGCCGGCGCCCAGGCGCCAATGTCCTCATGACCGGACAGGATGATGTCCGGCGCTTCGCCCGCTTCGGATGCCAGGACGAACTCATTCTTGTAATCGCCCCAGCCGGCGTTGTCCTGAATCAGGTTCAGGTCGATGTCGATGCCCAGGTCGGCTTCGACTTGCTCTTCAACGACGGCGAAATTGTTGCAGCGCCAATCTTCTTCCGGCGGGCTGGCTTTACAGCGGACGGTGATGCTGACGGAATCTTGCGCGACCGCGACTCCAGCCAGCAGTCCAAAGACAAAAAGGAGCAATACTGTTAGGCATAATTTGGATTTCATCGTTACCTACCTCGTTTAATGAACAGCTTACGATCAGTTGTATTCTAACACCATATTCGTCATAATTTCAATGAGTTGGAGAATTAAGCTGCGAATCGAGGAAATTGCATGACATACCAACCTCTCTCGGAAGTACGGAAGACGCTGAGGGTGGATTGGTATCGCTGCGCCATGAAACCCGGCCGATTGCGCGAGCTTTCGCGCCGCAGCGACGCGCAAGCCTGGTTCCAGGCCGGCGGCCATTTTGGGCTGTTCCTGTTGACGGGCGCATTCGTATTCGGCTATTGGTGGAACGAACTGTGGCTGGGCTTTCTACTCGCCCTCTTCTGCCATGGCACGGTGGCCAGCTTCTTCACCGGCACCGCGCCCCATGAGCTGGGGCATGGCACCGTCTTCAAGACCAAATGGCTGAACAAGGTCTTTCTCTATCTCTTCAGCCTCATCGGCTGGTGGGACCCCTTTGATTATGCCAGCAGCCACACCTATCACCATCGCTACACGCTGCATGTGGAAGGCGATCGGGAGAATCTGCTGCCCTTGGAGCCGTCGCTCGCTTCCGCATTCATGCTGCAGCTATTCACCATCAACCTGCTGACGCAGCGCGGCCGCACCTTTGGCAAAGGCGGGCTGATTTCAACGCTGATCATCACGGCGCTGGGCGCGGTCGGGCGCGTGCCGGCCGATGAGCGGGCGCCGATCAACGAATGGCTGAAAGCCCTGCACAGCGACCAGCCCGATCAGCATCGGCGGTCGATTCTTTGGTCGCGGATTCTGCTGGCCTTCCACGGCGGCGTCTTGATAGTGGCCGTCGTCAGCGGCTGGTGGGTGCTGCCGCTCTTGCTCAGCGCGCCCGCCTTCATCGCCAATTGGCTGTCGTATTTCGTCGGTTTGACGCAGCATTGCGGCTTGCGCGATTACAGCCGGGACTTCCGCAAGAACACGCGCTCGATCAAGATCAACCCGCTGTTTTCATTTTTGTACTGGCGCATGAATTGGCATATCGAGCATCACATGTACGCTGGCGTACCATGCTACAACCTCGGCAAACTCTACGACGAGATCAAAGATGACATGCCGGCGCCGCGCAGTCTTGCGGGCGCCTGGAAAGAAATGCGCATGATTTGGGAGCGGCAGAAAACCGAGCCCGATTATCAGTACGATACGCCGCTGCCGCCGACGGCCAATCCCGAGCCCCCGCCCGAGGCGGCAAGCCCACAATCCGCGACCGAGCTGGAGCGCTCAATCGGCGAGCTGGCGCCGGCGGGGCTGCATGAAGGCTGACGCGCGCTGCCGCCTTGCCGCCCTACTTCGCATGTGAGTCGCCCCCGGCCGCGGTGTCGGTCATTTGCTCGGCGTCCGCATGAGTCGGTACACCTTCATCTTCGAAGATCCCGTCGATCTCGGCGCGATCGGCCTCGCTCAAGCGCCAGTCGATGGCGGCGATATTTTCTTCGAGTTCGCGTTCGTTGCGCATGCCCACCAAACCGACCGTCACAGCCGGGTGGCTGAGCACCCAGGCGAGCGCCAATTGGGCGACTGACTTGCCATGACGCGCCGCGATCTCCTTGAGCCGCTCGGTGACGCGAAGTTCCTTGAGGAAATTCTCGCGCTGGAACAGAGGCAAGCCAAAAGCCATGCCGCGCCCGCGCCAGTCATTCTCGGCGAACTCGGTCTCGGGGGTCAAAGCGCCGGTCAGCAAACCGAAGGCCAGGCTGCCGTAAGCCATGAAGCCGATCCCGTTCTCCAGGCAATAGGGCAAAACGGCTGATTCCATGCGCCGGTCAAACATATTGTAACCGACCTGGTTGGCGGTCAAGCGCCCGTGCTTTTGACAGCCTTCCATCATCGGCACATCGTAGTTGGAGACGCCATAGTGGCGGATTTTGCCGGCCGCTTTCATCGCTTCGAGCGCGCCAATGGTCTCTTCATGCGCTGTTTTCAGATCCGGCCAATGGATCAGCAAGAGGTCGATGTAATCGGTGTTGAGCCGCCTGAGGCAGCCCTCCGTCCGCTCAGTGATGTAGGCCGCTGAGGCATTGCGGCCGGCAATGGCGGCGTCGCCAACGATGGTCGGGTCATCATGAAAGACAAAGCCGACTTTGGTCACGAGGACGATATCCTTACGGCGTTCGCCCAAGCCGCGCGCCAGCAATTCCTCAGACGTATACGGTCCGTAAACTTCGGCCGTGTCGAAGAGGGTAATGCCGTGGTCGATGGCCATGTGCACGGCGCGCACCGCCGCGTCGATGTCGATCTCGCCGTATTGCGTCGTGCTCAATTCCCAGGTGCCGAATCCGATTGCAGAACACGTCAAGTCGGTATTGCCGAAGGTTCGCTGTTCCATGTTGAGTTCCTTTCCTAAGCGTTACAAATGCTTCGACAAGTATAGCCAACGGTTTACTCGCCGTCATCAAAGGTCGGAAATCGGTCAGGGACACTGTGAAATCTGGCGAGAAAGCGATAATCTTATAGATGAATGGAAATTTCGGAGTGTATTGCTATGGTTTTAGCAGAAACACCCGCGCGTACGCATGAGCCGTATCAAGTACGGGTGGAAGAGTATAAAACGTTCCGCCGCGATGGTTATTTGGTCGTCCGCGGCTTGGTCGCGCCGGATGAAGCGCGCGAGCTGGCCGATTTCACCGATGACATGATGGCGGGCCGGCGGGTCATGCCCGGTTTGCCCGCGCCGCCGGCCAACGCGACCGAAGCGGAACGCCGCCATTTTTACGACCGCATTCACATGCCGCATCGCAGCTGCGATATCGCCGAGCGCTTCCTGCTGCATCCGCGCATCGTCGATGTGCTGGAGGCGCTGATCGGCCCGGATGTGCTCGGCTTGCAGACCATGCTTTTTTTCAAGCAGCCCGGTCAGGGCGGGCAGGGTTTCCATCAGGATTCGTATTACATCCCCACCCAGCCCGACACGCTGATCGGCGCCTGGATGGCCATTGACCCGGCCGATGAGGAAAACGGCTGCCTCTGGATGACGCCGGGCTCGCAGCATGAGCCGATCTATCCCGATTGCGATGGCGTAACGCAGCAGGGCGATACCATCCTCAGCGATATCGAAGCGGTCAAGAGCGTCAGCCACAGCGACGTGGAAATCAACACCTTGGCGCAGGTGGCGCTAAGATATAAGGAGGAAGTGCCGATTTCTGCCGAGCCGGGCGATGTCGTGTTCTTCGGCGGTCACGTGTTTCACCGCTCGCATCGCAACGATTCCGACCGGCCGCGGCGCGCCTTCGTCAGCCATTATTGCAACGCCCGCTCGCGCATCGCCTGGGACCATGGCAGCAACCGCGCGCATTATGAAGGCGCCGACGCCACCGGCGCTACCAATCACCGGCATATCCTGGCGCGCGGCTCGACCCACCTGCCCTATGCCCAGCCCCGGTTCGGCACGCTCTGCGCCGCCAACGCGCCGGAACTTTACGGCGAGCGCTTTGATGACAAGCGCGTCAAATCGATGATGGGCGACGACGCCGGTTTCATGGTGCTCGTGCCGCATGTAGATGCCGAGCACGATCATTAATGCGTAATTCTGCAGGGGCGACTGGGTGAGCCGCCCGGAGGACTGTCCGTGATTCTCGATATTGAATACCCTATATCCGACGAGCAAGTCGCCCAGTATCAGCGGGATGGCCACATCCTGCTGGACAATGTGCTCGACGCGGCGCAGATCCCGCCCTACAAGGAAGCCATCGAAGAAGCGGTATCCCGCCGCAACAAGGAAACGCGCGCGCTCAAAGACCGCGACACCTACGGCAAGGCTTTTTTGCAGACCACCAACCTCTGGGAACACAGCGCCAAGGTGAAGGAATATGTAACGGCCAAGCGCTTCGCCGGCATCGCGGCGCGGCTGATGGGCGTCGAGCGCGTACGGCTGTATCACGATCAGGCGCTTTTCAAAGAGGCGGGCGGCGGCATCACGCCCTGGCATCAAGATCAGCATTATTGGCCGCTGGCGACGGACAAGACCGTCACGATGTGGATGACCTTGGCCGATATCACTGCCGACATGGGTACGCTGCGTTTTGCCTCCGGCTCGCATGTCGCGGGCTATCTGGGCGATATCCCGATTTCGGATGAGTCGGAAGCGCAGTTGAAAGCCTTCGTCGAGCGAAAGGGTTTCACGCTGGAACAAGCCGCTGAGATGAAAGCGGGCGCGGCCACCTTTCATAGCGGCTGGACGCTGCACTCGGCGCCGCCGAATTTTTCCGGCCGGATGCGCCCGGCGATGACGGTCATCTACTTCGCCGATGGGACGCGGGTGAGCGAGCTGGACAACAAGAGCCGCGTCAACGACCGCAATCACTGGCTGCCGGGGACCGAGCCGGGCGATCTGGCGGCGACCGAGAAGAATCCGCTGTTGGGCTAGCGGCTGAACATCACGCGCTCCGCGGGCGCGAGCAGTCCGCTCGATCCACAGCAGAAGCAGCGCCAGTTCGCGCCGCCGGAATTTTGCATGAAAATCACCAAAGTCGAAGCCATCCCCCTCTTCGCATCATTCGCCGACGCGCTGGATGTCGTCCCGCCGGAGCTCTCGCAGCCCGCCTTCAGCATGCGGAACAATTCCCTGCTCGGTCAAGGCGCGGTCATCGTGCGCGTTGAGACAGACGAGGGACTGGCAGGCATCGGCGAGGCGATGGGGCGCCCGGGCCCGCGCGGCACGGCGGCGCATATCAACGAGGTGCTGGCGCCCATGCTGCTCGGCGTCGACCCGCGGCATTATCTGGCGCTCTGGACGGCGATGAACGAGGGTATGCGCTTCGCCCCAATGGGCATCAGCGGCGTTGATATAGCGCTTTGGGATCTGCGCGGGAAGCTCTACGGCGATTCGCTGGTGAATCTGCTGGGTGGCCCCATGCGCGAGATGGTCGATTGCTACGCCAGCCCGATACCCTACATGGCGACAGCGGCTGACTCGGCGGAGCGGGCGCGCGCGTTCCTGCGGCGGGGTTTTCACGCGGTCAAGCTCAAAATCGGGCGCGGCCTCGGCAGGGATATCGCGCATGTCGAAGCGGTTCGGGAGGCCGTCGGCGCGGATATCAAGCTGCTGGTGGATGCCAACGGGGCCTATACCGTGAGCGAGGCGGTTGCGCTGGCGAAAGATCTGGTGAAGCTCGGCGTCTACTGGCTGGAAGAGCCGGTTCATCCGGAGTATCCCGACGATCTAGCGCGCATCCGCAGACGCGTTGACCTGCCGGTGGCGTCGGGCGAGTGGCTGGGCGCCTGGCATCAATTCCGCGACCTGCTGAAAGCGGAAGCGGTCGATGTCATCATGCCCAACATCACGCGCTGCGGCGGCATCACCGGCATGATGAAGATCGCTGATCTGGCGGCGCTGGAGAATGTGACGGTCGCGCCGCACGGGGTGGGCGCCGGCATCGGCATCGTCGCCGCGGTCGCCGCCTGCGCGGTCATGCCCAACTTCCTCATCTACGAATACAACCAATTGTTCAACCCGCTGCGGCACACGGTGATGCGCGAAGCGATACACTTCGCCGAAGGCGCGCTCAAACCGAACGATGGCGCCGGTTTGGGCCTCAGCCTTGATGAAAGGACACTCGCTCGCTACCGGGTAGACAGATTGTCAGATTGAGCGATTGGGGCGGTAGTGTGCCCTTTTCGGTTGAAATTCTTTGAGCCAGTCCTCGAATTATTTCATCAACCCCAAATACCTAAGATTTTGTAGGGGCGACTCTTGAGTCGCCCACTGTCAAAACCGCCGACGGACGAGCCAAGGCTCGCCCCTACAGACTGCTAGGTGGATGCAATTTACCTAATTTCCACCGACTTCGATACACTACCGCACCTTTGCGAATTTGCAAAACTCGAGAGCCTTCGGTAATATCTCGGAAATGTCTTGATTTTGCAAACTCTATCGGAAAAGACCAATGCTGCGCATGGCCCCCGCGCAGCGCTTGGGGCCTTGAAACTGGGGGCGGGATGGCGAGGGTCGCCAGCAAACAAGCTATGAGGTTTTGATCGCTTGACATGCTCAGCTTCTGTTCAGCGCCGATGCCTCAGCGCGCAGCCCAGACTTCAATGTGACAGTGAGAAGATACAGGACTAGACGCCCGGGATTCTTGCATTTGCGGGGGATGTACAGTTTAACATGTTGCCAGAAGCGAGACGCCGCGCCATCCTAAGACACCTTGCCCAGGTTGGCAGCGATACCATCATTGATCTGGGCAAGCGATTCCACAAGTCGACCATGACGATCCGGCGCGATCTGAAGACCTTGCAAGAAGCCGGCTTTGTCACAATGTCGCACGGCGGCGCCATCTATAATGGCGATTCTTTTCAACAGCACGAGACTCATCAAATCGAGCGGGCGACCATCCGCGCGGCGGAGAAGCGGGCGATCGGCCAATATGCCGCGGAGAAATTCGTCGATGCGGGGGATGTGCTCTTCCTCGACTCGGGCACGACGGTGCGCGCCATGGTCCCCTGCCTTAAAGGCAAAGCGAATCTCTCGATCGCGAGCAACAGCATCCGCACCATCGACGCGCTTCACCGTCATTTGCCGGGCAGCACCATTCTCAGCACCGGCGGACTGCTGAGCGCCACCGCGCAGACCTTCGTTGGGCCGGTTGCCGAGCGCTTCTTTGAGGATTTCTTCGCCCGCAAAGCGTTCATCTCGGGCGTCGGCTTCACGATTGCGGCCGGCCTGGCGGATTCGCAGATGCTCGACACGGCGGTCAAGAAGTCCATGGCGCGCTCGGCTGAAACGACGATCGTCGTCATCGACTCGAGCAAAATCGGTCATACCGCCATGGTGCAAGTCATGCAAACGCGGGAGATTCAAGCGCTGGTGACGGATGAGGGCATCGCGGACGCTGACAGGCAAGCGCTGCTCGATATGGGAATTGATCTCCATATCGCGCCGGTGAAGCCGCCAGAGGCGCGCCGCGAATGAAAACACGGGCTTGACCACTGACTAGGGTAAAGTGCGGAAAAGCCCCTCTTTCAGCGTCTCGACGAGGCCTGATTTGTGCGCTATCATGAAGGCCCAATAGTAGCTGGTATCGGGGCACATGTGGACATAGTACCTCTTTTCCTTGCCTTCGCTACGCAGCGGCCAAATTCCCCCATTCATGCCGGCGCAGAAATCCTCATAGACTTCTGGGCGCATAATAAAGGCTACTTCCACTGTTGAAGCGGGCAGACGCTTCCAGTTCCACTCGATAGTCGCGCGGTCGCGTCCGATATTTGTAATAGTGACTTCGACCAAGGGAGCTGGAAGGGGCGTAGCAGTGTGAACTGGGATCGGCGCGGCGGCCGGACATCTAGCGGTCACGCTCGACCACTTGGATAGTTTACCTTTTCTCTTGACTCGAACTCTAGCGGTATACTCTTGTCCCGGATCGCCGGCGCCCAAGTGAATACTGGTCTTTTTCGTGCGGGAATTGATAAGGCGCTCGCCATCAGCTACGAGCCGGTAACGATAGTGTTGCGCTTTTTTGACCGCTCGCCATTGAAAGAACAAGCCGTCGGCATCACATTTCAGTTGCAGATCTGCGGGGGGGGGGGGGGGGCGCCGCGGCCCCCCCACCCCCCGCGAACAACGCTACCGCCAATACAAAACAAAGGAAA
>JAPPEU010000024.1 GCA_028875245.1 Chloroflexota bacterium | reverse complement strand
GTCCTCGGTGGTAAAGTTTTTTTGTTTCCACCGAAAGGGATACACTTCCGCAGAAAGTAAGGAACCCGCCACAATAAGGAGTCTGTAGGGACGTCTCGGCGAGACGCCCGTCGAATGACACTGTGAATACAAGCGCGCGCATGCATCGTCGATTTGCCCCGTGGCGGCTGCCGCTGGCGTTCTTTTGCATCGGCCTGGCATACCTGTACGCCTCCCCGCATTTCGAATCGCCCGACAGCTATTATCACCTGGGCGTGATCAAATGGATTGCGGATCACGGCGGGGCGCTGCCGGTTCAATCGCCCGACCATGATCATCTTTACGCGCACGAGGGCAGCCAGCCGCCTCTCTATTACCTGCTGATGACGCCCATCTGGGCCGCCAGCGACAGCTCCGATTTCGCTGACTTTTTTCAGGTGAATCCGCTTGTCATCGCCGGGCGCCCGGCGCGTTTGGGCAATCGCAATCAGCTATTTTACCGGCAGCCTCATCCGCCGAATCTGGCCGGCACATCCCTCGCCCTTTACCTGATCAGGCTGGCATCGCTGGCTATGGGCACGGTGACAATCTTCGCCATTTATCAAGCCGCGAGAAAGCTGGCGCCGGCTTCAACCGGGCTTGCGGTTCTGGCCGCGTCATTCGCCGCCTTTAATCCGCAGTTTCTGTTTATTTCGTCGTCGATCAGCAATGACAATCTCGTCGCCATGTTGGCCGCGCTGAGCACCTGGATGCTGATCGTGATGCTCCGCGAGGGATTCCACACGAGGCGCAGCATCCTCATCGGTCTGCTGGTGGCGCTGGCGTCGCTGGCCAAACTCGGCGGCCTCATTCTGGGCCTGGTGGCGGTCCTTTGCGGCTTCTTCATTGCCCGTCAGACGAGAGACCGGCGCGGTCTGCTCATTTTGGCCGCTTCCATCGCTGTGTTCTGGCTCGTGCTGGCCGGCTGGTGGTATCTGCGCAACATAGCGCTTTATGGCGAGCTATTCGGGACGGGCGCGCTGATCGAGCATTTCGGCGGTCGCAATGCGTCCTTGCTTCAGTTGCTAACGCAAGAATTCGAAGGCTTTCGCATCAGCTATTGGGGTCTGTTCGGCTGGTTCAGCATCTTCACCACTCCGCTTCATTACGCCGCTATGGATATACTGACCGCTCTCGCCATCGTCGGACTGGCGATACACCTGATGAGAAACCGGCAGGATCGCTTCCTCATGAGCGCATGCGCGGCGCTCATTCTGCTCACTGCCGCCGGCGGCGCCGCCTTGATTTGGTATTCGATGCAAACGCCGTCATCGCAGGGACGCCTGATGTTTCCTTACATCGCCGCCATCAGTCTGCTGCTTGCGCTGGGGCTGTCCGCCCTGAAATTGCCCGCGCCGCTCGTCGCCGTGCCGATGTGCCTCTTCAGCATCGCCGCGCCATTTCTCTACATCATCCCGCAATACGATCATCCGCCGCAGGTCGAACGTTTGCCGGTTTCAGCGGTTCCCGTCGAGGCGCGCTGGGGCGACATCCGCTTGATCGGCCAGGAGATTCCGAGCCCGCGGCGCTGGACGCCCGGCGATGAAATTCCGCTCACCTTATACTGGCAGCCGCTGCAAGCCACGCGCGAGCTTCATGCTCTCTTTATCAGCCTGATCGACGCCGAGGGCGAGGCGCTGGCGACCATTGACAGCTTTCCCGGCTGGGGCAGCCTGCCGACGACCTGGTGGCAGCCCGGCGTCATCTACAAGGACGACTACATTCTGCAGATCCCGGCTGAGGCGCAGGGCTTTTCCGCTGTTCAACTGCATATCGGCTGGTACCCGTTTCCGGACGGCGCCGATATTCAACCGCTGCTGAATTCGGGCGAGACCATTGCGGCCTACACCGTCCCCCTGGGCGCCTTCGTCGATGTGGGCTCGCAAGAGACGCTTGACGCGGACGCCATCGAAGACGGCACTATTTTTGGCGGCGCCATCCGCCTCAATGCCTGGCGTTTCAGCGATGGGCATATTCTGGAGCTGGAATGGCAGTTGACGCGGGAAATCGCGGGCGATCTGCGCGTCTTCGCCATCGCGCTGCAAGACCCTTACCAGCCCAATGCGCCTTTTGAAATCGCCGCGCAGGCCGATGCCAGCCCGGCCGGGCGCCTCGATTTTCTCAAAGCCGGCGAGACATTTCTCACGCGGCATAACTTTGACTTGCCGGCCGGCTACGCGAAGGCGCACAGCGTCTATATCGGTTGGTACAACGAAGACGTTCAAGCGCGGCTGCCCGCTCCTTACCCCGCGGATATGCTGGAGCTGCCGGGCATGCGCCTCGTCGCGGCTGATGAAGAACAGTCGGCTTGACAAGCAAGAGGGGATTGGGCAAAACCGGCATATTCTCGCAGACATAGTTTGGATTGCCTCGGTTAAGAATCCTTGAAAAATCATGTCATGGTGGTACAATTGCGGTTACACTATGTGGTAGGAATTTGCAGGCGTCATGGATGAGTCTGGGCTGGATAAGCAGTTGAGCGAATTCGAGAAGAGGCAGCAGCTATTCATTAGCCAGCGTCTTGAATATCACTCTAACGCTACGAACAAGAACCTCGGGAGTCTGGATAACAAAATTGACGGCGTCCACCACGAATTAAAGCAAGACATAGCAGGCGTTCGTGAGGCTTCTGAGACTGCGCACAAAGAGATAATCGCACGCCTGGAGCAAATCGAATCCAAATTAGGATAATTGGCGACCATACGGACGGGTCAAATTATGCGAATTCGAAAGCACAATTGCTGTTGTTGTTGCCGACGGACGGGAGCTTAACCGCCTGAGATAACAGCCAACAGCATCCAAGACTGAGTTTCGAAGTCAACTGGCAAGAAGGCGCGCGGCACCGTAGAACGGAAGCCCGCTCGGCGCGCGTCACTGCAAGTTGGCTTTTTTGTTGAATCAAGCGAAGTTTGCTAAAGAGAGCCGCATGACAATCACAGCCGAACTGGAAGCGGAGGGGCTAGACGAAAGCACCGACGCTTCGGGCGATATCGAGCGGCAGATCGGCAATACGCCGCTGCTGCGCTTCCGGCGCGTGACCCAGCATCTGCCGGCCGATGTCCGCGTATTGGCCAAGGCGGAATGGCAGAACCCGGGCGGCAGCGTCAAGGACCGCGCCGCCTATGGCATCATCCGCAGCGCGGAAGCGGCAGGGCAGCTCCACCCCGGGAAGACCATCCTCGATAGCACCAGCGGCAACACCGGCATCGCCTACGCCATGATCGGCGCGGCCAAGGGCTATCGCGTCAAGCTCTTCCTGCCGGAGAACGTCAGCCCGGAGCGCGTCGCCATCCTGCGCGCTTATGATGTCGAGCTGGCATTCACTGACCCGCTGGAAGGCTCGGATGGCGCGCTGGAGGCGGTGCGGGGCTTGGCCGCGCGCGAGGCCGGCCGCTATTTTTACGCCGACCAGTACAACAATCCCGCGAACTGGCGGGCGCATTATCAGGGTACGGGCGCTGAAATCTGGCGGCAGACGGCCGGGGCGGTGACGCATTTTGTGGCCGGCCTGGGCACCAGCGGCACCTTGATGGGGGCGGGGCGGCGCCTCAAAGAATACAGCGCCGATGTACAGATTGTGTCCGTCGAGCCGGATTCCCCTTTCCACGGTCTCGAGGGCTTGAAGCACATGGAGTCGGCGATACAGCCGGGGATTTTCCAAGCGGGCTTCGCCGATGCGGCGCTGTCAGTTCGCACGGAGGACGCGCACACGATGGCGCTGCGGCTGGCGCGCGAAGAAGGCTTCCTGGTCGGCATCAGTTCAGCGGCCGCCATGATCGGCGCCTTGCGGGTGGCGGAGGCGCTGGCCGAGCGCGAAGAGAGCGGCACGGTGGTCACACTGTTTCCCGATAATGCCTACAAGTACTTGAGCGAAGCCTTCTGGCGGGCTTGATTTCAATTCACTACAGTCCCTCGCGAGTGACAACTCGGCTCACACAAAATTACGAACCCGCAAAGATAGGAATCTGTAGGGGCGTTTCGCTGAAACGCCCGTCCATGCGATAGCGCGAGCTCGTAGGGCGAGACGATAGCTCGCCCGTTGATTTCAATTGGGCGTTGCGGCGGGCCTCACGCTTGACGCGCCTGCGTGATTCGAAGCGAATCGGCGAGGCCTAACCAGCCCTCCTCCTACCGCTCATACGGAATAATCTTGTCCCATTCATCGGCGGTCGAGCGGGCGACGAAGGCCACCACCGGCTCCGTATCGCTCAAGTTGAAGACCTCGTGCGGGATGCCGGGCTCGATGAAGATGAAATCGCCGGCCGTATTATCCACCACTTGCCTGCAGCCATCGCCATATTCGTGGCGCACATCGCCCTCGAGGATATAGAGCATCACCTCAAAATCGACGTGTATATGGGCATAGGCGACGCCGCCGGGCGGGATGGTGGCGACATTGATCGACAGCTCCCTGGCGTTGACATTCTTGCTCGACAAGCCGGTTTTGTAGTGGATGCCGTTCCAGTCGCGCTTTTTGCCGCCGCCGCGCAAAACGCTGATGCCGTCATCGCCTTCGACCAGCGCTCTCAGATCACCCTGTTCGCTCATTGCTCTCGCGCTCCTATTGTCCAAACGCCGCCAGTATAGCTATGATAGGGTGTCCATTCCATAGGCAAGGGTGGCCTCAAGCGCTTTGCGACAGTTTATTTGAACACAGCCGCTCGCGAGTGACAACTCGGCTCACACAAAATAATGAACTCTGCACAGCGAGATCGTGTAGGGGCGAGCAACCTGGTCGCCCGTCGCAGCTAAAGGATGCGCTTTCGGGCGACTTGATAAGTCGCCCCTACAAATTTCGCTATGATTGCAGATGGAATTTGGCAGGTTCATAAATAAGAGAACGCAGAAAGCGCAGAGGGAATGCTTCAACGTTCAGCGTCCTCGCTTCACTCGGTGTACTCGGTGTACTCGGTGGTAAATGATGTGATGGCCCTAACGACAGGCAGTGCTGGAAAGGAAAAGCGATGACCGCAAGAATCGGCATATTGACCGTCTCCGACCGCGCCTACCGCGGCGTTTACGAAGACCTCGGCGGGCCGGCGATCCAGGCCTACATGAGCGAGGCCCTGACCAATGACTGGGAGCCGGTGGCGAAAGTCGTGCCCGATGAGCTGGACGCGATTCAGTCGGCGCTGATCGAGCTGGTTGACGGGCGCGGCTGCAGCCTGGTGGTGACGACCGGCGGGACCGGACCGGCCGTCCGCGACATCACGCCGGAAGCGACCGAAGCGGTCTGCGAAAAGATGCTGCCGGGCTTCGGCGAGCTGATGCGGCAGGTGTCGCTGCAATACGTGCCGACGGCGATTCTCTCGCGGCAGACGGCCGGGGTGCGCGGGCAGGCGCTGATTGTGAATCTGCCGGGCAAGCCCAGCGCCATCCGCGATTGCCTGGATGCGGTGATGCCGGCGATTCCCTATTGCATCGACCTGGTCGAGGGCGCCTATCTGACGACGGATGAGCGTAAGATTGTGACGTTTCGGCCGAAAGGTTAAGCTGGCGACGCATTAGGCTTGTGGTCAACGAAACCTAGAACTGCGGCAGCACATCGCGGGCCAGCCGTTCCAGATTGACCATGTCATCCTGCTCCAGCCAGCGCAGCATGAGGCGGTCGACGCCGGCTTCGGCCCGTTCGCTTATCTGATCGACCACTTGGGAGGCGGTTCCCACGATCATTCTGCCTTCGCGCGGATCTGCGCCGCTGATGCCGCTCTCATGCAGCAACGCGTCTAACTGCGCTTGCGTCTGACGGTAGATGACGCGGGTCATGAGCGAGTACTTGATGTCATCGGTGGCGCGACCTTCAGCGCTCAGATAATTGCGGAGGATGGCGCGGCGTTCTCTGTAAGCAGCGAGATCGAGCGCGTCGGCGTTCCATTCATCGGCATATTTGGCGACCAGGGGCAGCGTCCGCCGGGGTCCGTTGCCGCCGATCAGGATGGGCGGGCCGCCCGCGCGCGCCGGACGCGGCAGCAGAATGGCGTCTTCCAACTGGTAATGCGCGCCCTGAAAGTTGAACGGCATATCGCTCCGCAGCAGCAGCCGCGTCACACGCAGCGCCTCTTCCAGCATTTGGTAACGGGTGGCGGTTTTGTAGAAAGGCAGGCCGAATCGTTGATGTTCGCGCGCCTGCCAGCCGGCGCCCATGCCGAGCACGAGTCGCCCGCCGCTGAGGTCGTCAATGGCGGCGGCATAGCGCGCCTGCATGCTGGGATGGCGGAAGGTGACCGGCGCCACCAGCGAGCCGAGCTCCATCGACTGGCTGTGGCTGGCGGCGTAGGCCAGCGATATCCACAATTCAAGCGAATCCTGATCGCCGCCGGCGGGGTTGGTGAAATGGTCGGAGCGGAAGAGGGATTGAAAGCCACAATCCTCGACGGTCTGCAGGATGCGCTTCCAGCGCGGCCAATTCAAGCCGCGCGAACCTTCAATCATGATGCCGATTTGCGTCATCGCAAAGCCTCCCGCGCAGGATGATTCCTGAGGAGGATAGTATCAGATTACATTTGGTTTGGGCTAGCTTATGCTACTGATTACTTAAAATGATAGCGTGACTACTGACCAGCGCTATGCCGCCGCCAGCTGCCATCCGCCAGGATCTCGCCGATCGCCAGCATGGCCGCCCGTATCTCATCGTCGCTGTTATAAAAATGCGGCGCGATGCGGATGCCGGCTTGGGGACGGAAGTCAATCTTGATGTCCCGCGCCAGCAGCTCATTGGAGACTTCATAGGCATGTGGCGGATTGACCGTGACGGTGCCGGCGCGCTGCTCGGGGTCACGGGGGGAGGCGACCTCGCAGCCAATTTCGTCGGCCAGTTCAATGATGAGCGCGGTCTGCCGCATCGACTTTTCGCGGATGGCGGGAACGCCGACCTGGGCGATGATGTCGACGCCCGGCTGCACGGCGTGCAGCGAGGCGATGCCCGGTGTGCCATTCATCAGCCGATAAGCGTCCTCGCGCAAGTCGAGCTGCTCAACATCGAAATCGAACGGCGCTTTGCTGGCGAACCAGCCGGTTAGCTTCGGGTTGAGCGCCGGCAGCAGATCGGGCCGCACGTACATGAAGACGCCGCCCGGCCCGCCGCAGAGCCATTTCAAGACGCCGCCGATGTAATAATCGACATCCCAGGCGCCCACATCGACCGGAATCACGCCGACGCTGTGGTAGCCGTTGAAAAGGACCTGCGCGCCAACGCTGTGCGCCTTCTCGGTGATGGCCCGTGCCGGCATGATGAAGGCGCTGCGGAAGAGCACATGCGAGGTGCTGACGAGCCGGGTTGATTCGTCGATGGCCTCCAGCAGCTCGTCAATATCAATGTGGATGCCATCGCGGGAGCGGATCATGTGGATGCGCATGTGGTCGGGCAGCCAACTGCGCAGGGCGTAGACATCGCTGGGGAAATCCAATTCAGTGATGACCACCTTGTCGCGCCGGGGATCGCTGAAGTCCAGCGCGCTAAAGAGGATGCTGTTGGCGATGCTGGCATTCTGATGCGCGAGCACCGTATTCTCCGCCGCGCCCATCAGGGGGGCGACCTTGTCGCCGACGGTCTGCGGCAGCTCAAACCAGCCGCTGCCCCAGGCGGAGACGCCCTGCGCCGCCCAGGTATCGGCATAGCATTGCAGGCTGTCATAGACGCCGCGCGGCATGGCGCCCAGCGAATTGCTGATGAGATAGTTGCAGCGGCTCAGAATGGGGAATTCGTCGCGCCACTTGAGGAGCCTGTCAGTGGTCATGGCCCTTGCCTTCGCCTGGTTGATCGTATTATGTCTGGCATTGTAATGCAGGACGCGGGGGAATCAGCGTCCAAACTTGTGGCGCCGCCAATGACAGAACTGCTGCCAAAGGCGCGGCGATGAGCGCTCCAGGAGCCGGTGCATCTCCGCGATGAGCAGGGGCTTGTCGCCGGGGTCGATCCAGTTGTGGCTGATCATCGCGTCGATGAGACGAATGATGTCCCGTTTCGCCAGGCGCCTTTCCCGCCAGCTTAACTTCCTGTGGGGCCGGAGCCGCCAAAATCGCTCGATGGTGTCTTCCGGCGGCGCTTCGCCCCATAGATTTTCCAGGATTCCCCGCAGCATGCCTCGCCGCGTCTCCAGCAGCTTTTTCCTTAGGTCGCTGTTGCGCAGCTTTGGCTGATGATGCTGTCGGTGCAGCAGCAACATGTTCGGCAGTACCGCGAGCTTAGACGACTTCGCCTCGAGCAGACGCCATTGCAGCTCGGTGTCATCCGTGAGGCGCCGGCCCGTTTGAAAACCGCTAGCCGCGTTCAGGATTTCTCGCCGAAACATCATTGTACCGCCCATAAAACCCAAATCGAAAAACTGGTTGAAGGCGATCAAGGCATGCTGTTGCGGCAGATGATAGTCGCGCAAAGGCCTCAATTCATGGTCTACGAGGCGGCAGCCAGCGCCGACTCCGCCAATATCGGGATTGGCCCCGAGGAAGCGCAGCTGTTCCTCCAATCGCTCCGGCAGGCTGACATCATCGCAATCCATCATCGCCATTAATTTCCCTGTGGCGGCGGCGATGCCGGTATTGCGCGCGTCGGCACGACCGCGGTTCACCTCGTGCCGCAAGGGGCGGACGCGTTCATCGCGCTTCATGTATTCGCAGATGATTTCAGCCGATCCATCCCGCGAGCCATCATCGACGATGATCAACTCGAAGTCGGTGAAAGTCTGCGCCAGGATGCTATCGATCGCCTCGGCGAGATAGCGCTCGCCGTTATAAACAGGCATGACAACTGACACCAAGGGCATATAATCGCTCCCAGATCAATGACACAGACGCAACTACTATAGTCCGAAATGATGCCGCCGCCAATGACAGAACATCTGCCAGAGGCGCGGCGTTGTCCGCTCCAGGCGCGGGTCTAATTCGATTAGCAGGAGCGCTCTGTCGCCAGCGTCGATCCAGCCGGCATCAACCATCGATTCGATCAAGCGCTTCAAATCTCGCCGAGCCAGCCTCCGCTGCGGCCAACTGAGCTTCTGGCCCGCGTAGATGCGCGCGAAGCGAGACAGTGTATCGGCGGGGGCCCGGCGCCAGAGGCGCTCCAGCATCTTACCCGTCGGGTTTTCATACTGCGGCGTCGGCTTCGCAGGACTCATGTTAGCGCTGACTGATTGTTTGTGCCGACGGTAGAGCACCAAAATATCGGGCAAATTGGCATAGCGGATCTGCGTTTCAGCCAGCAGGCGCGAATGCAGCTCAAGATCGTCAAATTTGCGCCGGCCCGGCTCATAACCGCCTATCGCACATAGAATCTCGCGCCGCGTCACCAAGGTGGAATGCAAGATAAAACCGCCGCCGATGAACATATTCAACACAATGAGCGGATGCGACAGCGGATTCAGCTGTTCCCGCAAGGGCTTCAAATTCTGGTCCACCTCGCGGAAGCGGGCGCCCAGCGCGCCGATATGCGGGTTGGCCTCCAGGAAGCGCAGTTGTTTCCGCAGGCGCTCGGGCAAACTCACATCGTCGCTGTCCATCACGGCGATATACTTGCCTCGGGCGAAGGCCAGGGCATGATTGCGGGCATTTGCGTTGCCGACGTTGCGCTCAAACGGGAAGAAGCGAATGCGGGCGTCGCGCTGAGCGTATGAGCGGATGACATCGACCGAGCCATCTTGCGAGGCGTCGTCAACGATCACAAGCTCGAAATCGCTGAATGTCTGCGCCAGGATGCTCTCGATCGCCGCGCTGACATAGGCTTCGCTGTTGAAGACCGGCATCAGGACAGAAACCAGTGGCATGAAGGAACCCGTTCAAACCTTCGCAGATAACCGAATATTATCACCAATTGAATTGAAAGGCGCTGGAAAACCGCCGCCCATGCGATCTGCCAGTTCCAGGGGCTGATTATCGTTGACAGCCGCATTCAGGCAAGGCTAGAATCGGGCGACGCGCGCTTTGCAGAGGAATGGATATGCCCGCACTGAACATCAAGACGGTGGGCGGCAATGGCAGTTTTGAAGATGTCATCGCCGCGGCGCCGCCGGAGATTCAAGCGCTGGCGCAGGCGGCCCGCGCCCTGTTGGCTGATGTCATGCCCGGCATCACCGAGGTGCCCTGGGCGCGGCAGAAGATCGCCGGCTACGGCGTCGGCCCCAAGAAGATGTCACAGCATTTTTGTTATATCGCGCCATTCAAGAAACACCTCAACCTGGGCTTCATGTACGGCGCGCGCCTGCCCGATCCACAGAATCTGCTGGAGGGCAAAGGCGCCGACTTGCGGCATATCAAGATCCGCTCGGCTGCGGACCTGGAGCGGCCGGGGCTGCGCGTCTTGATCGAGGAAGCCAGCCGCACCCTGCCAAAGCTCCAATGAAGCCCAGCCGGGCCGATGACTTGACGCGGGCGCTGCTGGATTTCAATGGGAAAAGCACCGGCGCCCTCGAAGGCTTCGCCGCCGCGCACTCGCTGGATGCGAGCCTGATCGCGGAACTGTGCGATTTCGCCGCTGGCGACGATGGCAATGCCCAAGCGGCCGCGACCTGGCTGCTCAAACGCTTCGGCGTGACCGGCGCCCAGCTGTCTCCCGGGCAAACTGAAACGCTGCTGCGCCTGCTGCTGGAGGAGACCGGTTGGCTCCCCCGCATACACGTCTTGCAAATGATGGATGCGCTGGTCTTGCCATCCAGGCTGGCGGCGCCCTTGATGGATGCACTGGCCGCCCAAGCCAGCGGCGCCAACACTTTCATCCGCGCCTGGAGCATCCATGGCGCAGCCGCGCTCGCTGACCAGCATCCGGCATACCGTGACCGGGTCCTGGACCTGCTGGCCGCGGCCGAGGGTGACGCGGCGCCATCAGTGCGGGCGCGCCTGCGCCGAACGCGCGCGGCATTTGATTGGATTTAAGTGGATCCAATTCAGTCATGCGGCAAAAGCTAACTACCGCCCTTCGCGAGGAACTGTGGTGAAAATACTTTTGATGCCCGACAAAGGGCGAATCGCAACAGGTAAACTACCGCTCTAAACGCCGCCGTGAGCGCGGATCTTGCCGAAGAGGTCGCGGAAGATCGGATCGCGATGCACAAAGTTGGCGACCCGCGTTAAATGACGCGAGCGGTCGACGCTCCAGGTCACCTGATCGGTCAGCAGCGGACTGTGAACCAGATCGCTCGGCACCCAATCGGGGTTGATCAGCCAGGCGATGGTCGAAATATCCCAGATGACGCTGGAGGCGCCAAAAGAATCCGGCCGGTAATCCTTGAAGATTTGGCAGAGATAATCGCCCACGCGGCTGGTCCCGCCGATGAATTCGCGCAGCTCAGCCAGGGTCGTCAGCAGATGCGAGGTGACGCCGTAACAGGGCACGATGACGAAGGGTACGCCGCTGTCCAGCACAACTTGCGCCGCCGGCACATCCTGGACGAGATTGAACTCGCGCGTGTGGGGCCAGTTCAGGTTGTGACCGCCCAGCCAGACGACCACGATTTTCTCGATTATCTCGGGCGCCAGCAGCAGGGCCGACGCCACATTGGTAATCGCGCCGATAGCGACCACATAAAGCGGTTCCTCGTCAGGGCTGGCCAGCGCCTTTTCGATCATATCGCGGACGGCGTCGTTGTCCTGCGGCCGGCGGTCGGCGTCGATGTAGCCGGTCGAGCCGCGAAAGGCGAATCCAGCGGCCGGGCGCCCCAAAAAATCAAGCAGGCGCAAAATTTCCTGGTAGCTCTTTTCCATGCCATCGCCCGGCCCTTCGGAGCGACTGTTGTGGAAGGGCGCGGCGTAGACCGCTTCCACCGTCATCTCTTCCGGTGAGAGCAGCGCATAGGTCAGCGCGAACTGGTCATCAATCTCGTTGTAGGTATCGGTGTCGAGCACGATGCGCGCCTTGCGGCCGGGCCGCCCCAAGCGGCTGATGCGGAAGGAGTCGCTCAATTCGGGAAAGGTCATCAGTTATGCCTCTCTTCCTGTTGAAAAGAAAACGAGCGGGCTAGCAACCCGCCCGTCAGTTCGAGCGATTATAGCGCCTTTGCGGCGCCTGCGGCAAAATCAGGGTGAGGCGCCCAGTTCAATGTAGTTCGTGCCATGCGTCTGATACACCGGCGGATAGATGACCGCCGCATCCAGCGCGCTCTGATCTTGCTCGAAGTATTGCACCACCGTCACAATCGGGTCGGGCCATTGATGCCAAAGATAGGCCGGCACCCCCTCCGGCAGGTCCGGATTGTGGCTGCCATAGGCGAAGTAATAACGCCCCTGCGCCAGCTCGATGTCGATCGTCTCCAGCGCGGCGACGATGGCGGCCCCGTCGGTGAAGCTGTCAGCGGCATCCATGGCCGCGGCCATCAGCCGCACGCTGTCATAGGGCTCCAGCGAATAACTGGGGGCGACGCCGCCCCACTCGGCTGTATAGCGGGCGTTGACCTCATGCGCGATATCGCCAAAGAGCGCGGGCGTGGCGCCGACGCGGGTGAACGCGCAGTAGTTGCCATCGGGCACAGCCGCCCAAAACTGGGTCGAATCGCCGGCGAAGCTCTCGGCGACGCAGATGGTATCGGCGCTGGGCGCAATGCCCAATTCAGCCATCTGCTGCACCAGGTTGAAGCCGGTCTCGCCCGTGACCAGCACGCGAATGGCATCGGCCGGTTCGGGGCGCGCCAGGATGCGATTGAGCACGGGGACAAAGTCTTCTGTGCCCAGCTCAAAGCTGTAATGCTCGACTTTCACACCGGCCGCTTCCAGCAGGGCGGCTTCATCGGCCGCGGCGGGGATGCCGTAATCGGTGTTTTCCGTCATGATGATCACATCATCCAGGCCGAGCTCTATGAACCAATTCGCCGCTACCGCCGCCACCATCGAGTTGGCTGGCGATGTGCGGAAGATGTAGTCGACGCCGTCATTGATGCGCGGCGACCGCCCCTCGTATTCGATGATGCCATTGGCGGTGATGTTGTCGTTCCAGGGGCCGGCGAACAAGGTGGGGATTTGGTTCTCCTGCGTGAGCTTCATCAGCGCGAGCGCCACGGCGCTATGGTAGCCGCCGGCCACGCCATGCACTTCATCGTCAAATATCCAGCGCTCGGCCAGCGCCTGCCCGCGCTCGGAGATGCCTTCGCTGTCGCCAGTCAGCACTTCTACGCGATGATTGACGCCAGCAATATCGACCCCGCAAGCGGCGTTGATATCGGCTGCGGCTTGCTGATAGGACCAGTCGATGATGACGCCGGCCCCGGTCGCCCCGGGTGGCGAAAGCGGCGCGATGCCGCCTAATTTGATTGGCTCGTCGGCGAATTCGCAGTGGCCGTCAGCGCGAATGAAGCCAAAAGGCGTCAATGCCGAGAACAGTAGAATGGTGAAAAAGACAGAAATTGATCGTTTAGGCAACATAAAATCCTCCAAATTCGCAGACCTGCGTCTGCGAAAATAACACGGTCTCTTCATAGTATAGCATAGAAATTCAGGACAAACCTACTATCGCGCGCCGGGAAGTGTATCCCTTTCGGTGGAAACAAAAAAACTTTACCACCGAGGACACCGAGAAACGTAGACTATATGCAATTTCTTTGTGTCCTTCTTTCCTTTGTGGTGAAAATGAATTTCCACCGACTTCGATACACTACCTGCGCCAGTGTCCATACTGGCTGGTCTGCGCGAACTGCGTCACATAGTGGCTAGCCGCCCGGCTTGAAGTACGAAGTGCCGTGCGTCTGATAGACTTCGGGGTAAATCACCGCGGCATCGAGCCCACTCTGCCCCGGCTCAAAATACTGCATCACCGTCACCACCGGGGCCGGCCACTGATGCCACATATAGGCGGGCGTACCCTCGGGCAGCGCCGGGTTGTGCGCCCCATATTCGAAATAATAGCGGCCTTGCGACAGGTCGATATCGGTCCTTTCCAGGGCGGCCACGATGGCGTCGGGGTCGGTGTAGCTGCCGGCCCGTTCCATCGCGTCGGCCATCAGCCAGACGCTGTCGTAGGCTTCCATGGCGAAGCTGACGAGGATATCGCCAAAATCCCGCTGATAACGCGCGTCCAAGTCGGCAGCCAGCTCATTGTAAAGGCTGGGAATCGTGCCGACGCGGTCGAAGGCGCAGAAGTTGCCATCGGGCACATTGTTCCAATACTGCTCCGATTGGAAGGCGAGATGATTGGTGACGCAGATGGTATCGGCGGTCGGGGCGATGCCCAGCTCCGCCATTTGCTGCGTCAGATTGTACGAAGTCTCGCCGCTGACGAGGATGCGAATGGCGTCGGGCAGCTCGGGCCGGGCGTACAGGCGGGTCAGGATAGGCACGAAGTCTTCCGTGCCCAATTCGACCTCCAGTTGATCGACCTGTACGCCGGCGCGCTCCAGATGCGCCCGCTCCGCCGCCGCCGCCGGATGGCCATAATCGGTGTTCTCGAGGATGAGCACGATATCCTCGACGCCCTGTTCTACCAGCCAATCGGTGACGATCTTGCCGACGATGGAGCTGGGCGGGGAAGTGCGGAAGACATAATCGACGCCTTGGCTGCGGCGCGCGGGTTCGCCTTCGTACTCGATATAACCGGCCGCGCTGATATTGTCGTTGCGCGGATGAGCATAAATCGTCGGCACTTTGTAACGTTGCGCCATATTCATGGTCGCCAGGCCGACGGCGCTGTGGTAGAAGCCGACGATGCCATGCGCCTCCTCCTGGAAGATCAAGCGCTCCAAGGCCAATTGGCCATATTCCGAGACGCCTTCTGAATCGACTGTGATGACCTTGACGCGATGATGGACATCGCCGATCTGGATGCCGCAGGCGGCGTTGATATCGGCGGCGGCCTGCTGGAAGCCCCAGTCCATGCCGATGCCGCCCGCCACCGAGCCGGGCGCCGACAGTGGCGCGACGCCGCCAATGCGAATGGACTCGTCGGTGAAGTCGCAGTGGGCGTCGGCGTAGACAGCGCCGGTCAAAATTTGCGTGAGCAAGAGCATCATGACAACAGCGCTAAGCGCCAGGCGTTTCGGCATTGTTTCGTCCCTTTTGAGCTTAAGTCTCTGTTAGAGTACAGTCATCGGGCGTACAATGCCAAGATGAAACAGGCCGCAAGAGCAGCGGAAAGGAGAATGAATGCCACGCCTCTTCGTCGCCATCGACCTGCCGGAAGAAACCAAAGACCAACTCCTCAGCCTGCGCGAGGACGACTTGCCGCCCGGGCGCTGGCCACAGCGCGCTGCCCTGCACCTGACGCTGCACTTCATCGGCGATGTGCCCGAGGCGGTGGCGCGGGCTTATCAGCGCATGCTTGAGGGGGTGAATGCGCCCGCATTTGATCTGCGCGTTCAAGGCGTTGGGCAATTCCCGATCAATGATCGCCCGCGCGTCATCTGGGCCGGCGTACAGAATACAGGGCCCTTGCGCGCGCTGCATGAAGCGGTCGGCGGGGCATTGGAACGCGAGGGCTTCCGGCGCGAGCGGCGGCGCTTCCACCCCCATATCACCTTGATGCGCTTCCGGAAACCGCTGCGCCGCGGCCCCGCGAGCCGGTGGCTGAGCGCTCACATCGACTTCCATGCCGAGCCCTTTCGCGTCGAGCAATTCGTCCTGTATGAAAGCGACTTGCAGCCAAGCGGCGCCATTTACACCAAACGTGCTGTCTACGACCTCAATTCCTGACAGGCGGCGCAGGGCCGACCCGGCGGCCCGCCCCTACACATCTCAAGTAGCGGCCGGCAAACGATGGCCGCGCAGCAGCAGCCCGCCGAGAATGATCACCGCGCCCATCACCAGGAAGGCGCCGTCCAGCGACTGCTCCGCCAGCGCGGCGTAAACCGGCGCGCCAATCGCCGCAAACAGACTGATGAACATGCTGATTAGCGATAAAACGGTCGCGCGATTCTTGCTCTCGATCAGCGCATTCTGGTAAGCCGAAAATAGCGGCTCTTTCATATCGTTGACGCCGTAGAGCAGAATCACGACCAGGACGGTGGCCATGGGACCGGCGGCCAGCGCCAGCAGCCAGTAAAGCAGCCCCGGCAGCAATATCAGTATGGCTATCGCCCGCGCCTGCCCCAGCCATTCTTCCAGCTTGTAGGCGTAGCGCTGCGTGAATGCCGCCAGGGCGCTGCCCAGCGCGAAGCCGACCCCGACGACAAAAGGCGAGACATCGTTCTGCACCAGATAAGGCGGCGCAAGCGTGACCGCCAGGGCATCGGTGAAGGGCATCGTGAAGACCAGCAGCAGCACAAGCCGGCGCAATCGCCGATTGTTAATCAGCAGCGCGACGCCAGCGCGCAGCAAGCTTGCGCTGCTCTCCCTTTTTTCCGCCGACTCGACAGCGGGCTCGCGCAAGGTCAAACAGACGAGCGCGCCAATGAGCAAAGCGACCACGGTCAGCGCAATGGCGGGGATGAAGTTCTCGACGCGGGCGTCGCCAATGATGAGCCCGCCGATGATCGGCGCGATGACGAAGGCAATCATGCCGTAACTGTTGACCCGCCCCATCGTTTGTTTCATCGCGTATTCGCGGTTTTCCGGCGGCAGGCTGTCGTAGACCAGCGCCTCGACCGCGCCGGAAGCGAAAGCGAAGCCGACGCCCGTCAACAGCGCGATGAAGACATACCACTCGAAGGAGCGGGCGAAGATGAAGATGAACTCGGCACACATCAGCAAGACGGCCGAGGCGAAGATCGACCACTTGCGCCCGACGCGGTCGGCCAGGACGCCAGTCGGCACTTCGGTCAGGAAGATGGTACCGATGAGGATGGACTCGATCAGGCTGATCTGCACCAGCGTCAAGCCGCGCGCCAGCAGAAGCAGCGCCAGCGCGTGCACATAAAGATGAAAGCGCTGGCAGAAGATGATGATGATGATTTTGTTGATATTTGAGCTATACATGACTGCGACCGCTTCAAGATGGGGAAAGCGCTGCGATTATATCAGCAGCGACTCGTATTTCTATCGTCCGCGTATGGGAATGCATCGCTGCGGACGTTATAATCCGCGCCAGACGTTAAGGGGACGGAGTGGGCCAATCATGCGCGAAAACCGAGTGCGGACCTTGTGGGCGGAAGGCAAGGCGGTAATCAACGGCTGGCTGCACAGCCCCAGCACCTGGTCGGCCGAAGTGATGGCGCATCAAGGTTGGGACAGCCTGGTCGTCGATATGCAGCATGGCATGATGGGCATGGAGACGGCGATACAGATGCTGCAAGCCATCTCCACCACCGACACCGTGCCGATGGCGCGCGTCAACTGGAATAGCCCCGGCGATATCATGCGCCTGCTTGATGCGGGCGCTTACGGCATCATTTGTCCGATGGTCGAGACGCGGGAAGAATGCGAGGCCTTTGTCGGCGCCTGCCGCTTCCCGCCCTTGGGTTACCGCAGCCTGGGGCCCACCCGCGCCCGCGTTTACGCCGGCGAAGATTATGCCGAGCGCGCCAATGACACCATCCTCGCCCTGGCCATGATCGAAACCCAGGCGGGCTTCGACAATCGCGATGAGATCCTGAGCGTCGAGGGCTTGGACTGCGTCTTCGTCGGCATCGGCGATCTGCGTCTTACGATGACGGGCCAGGCCGGGCTCTCTTCCTCGGACGCGACCCTGGACGCGGCGCTGGACGCGATATTGGCGTCAGCGCGCCGGCACGGCGTCAAAGCCGGGCTCTTCTCCGCTGATGCCGATCACGCGATTGATATGATCAAACGCGGTTATGAATTCGTGACGGTGGGGAATGACACGTCGCTGATGGCGAGCGCGGCGGCGGCGGCTGTCGCGACCGTGCGTGAGGGCATTGCTTGAGCGCTCAAACCGCGTCGCCCAAGCAGATCCCCAGGTCCTGCGCAGCCTGCAGCCAGGGATGATCGAGCGGCACATTCTTGCGAACGCCGACAACATCCTTAAGCGGCACCGCCGCCGTGCCGTCGCCACAAACGCCGACCATGATATTGCGCTTCCCCTCGGCGATATAGTTGGCGGCCGCCGTGCCGAGCTGCGTCGCCAGCAGGCGGTCCCTCGGCGATGGGACGCCGCCGCGCTGCACATGCCCCAGGATCGTCACCCGCGATTCCAACCCGGTGCGTTTTTCCAATTCGGTGGTCAATAGCTGGGTGCCGCCGCCGCGCTCTTTTTCGATCTCATCAAGAAGAGCGCGCGCCTCTTTGCGCCGCGCTCTCGCCTCCTTCTGCTTCGTCTTGCGCTCGGAGGCAGCGGCCACACCGGCCTCCGCTTCGGCCAAACGCGAACGCGCTTCGCTGAGTTTCTTGCCGACGCGCTGCGTCATGGCGCCTTCCGAGACGGCGACGATGCTAAAGCGCGTGCCCCCGCGGCTGCGCGCCCGTATCGACTCGGCCACATACTCGATATTGAAGGGGATCTCCGGAATCAGAATCACATCCGCCCCGCCCGCCAAGCCGGCGCCCAATGCCAGCCAGCCCGTGTTGTGACCCATGATCTCGACAACAATGATGCGGTGATGGCTGTGCGCGGTCGAATGGAGCCGATCGATCGCTTCCGAGGCGATATTCACGGCCGTGTCAAAACCGAAGGTGACATCGGTGCCGCTGACATCGTTGTCGATCGTCTTGGGCAGGCAGACGACGTTGATGCCCTGCTGCGAGAGACGCCAGGCGTTCTTGGCCGTGCCGCCACCGCCCAGGCAGACCAGCGCATCCAGGTCGTGCCGCTGGTAATTCTCCACCATGACATCCATCATGTTGCGCGTCTTGCCGCCGATGGGCATCTTGTGCGGCTTGTCGCGGCTGGTGCCAAGAATCGTGCCGCCAAGCGTCAAGATCCCGCTCAACTCCTCCGGCCCCAGCCATTCAATTCGGTTCTGCATCAGGCCGCGAAAGCCATCGCGGAAGCCGATCAAGCGCATGCCATATCTGTTGACGGCCACCTTGCCAATACCGCGGATGGCCGCGTTCAAACCGGGGCTGTCGCCGCCGGCGGTCAGGATGCCTATCGTTTTGCTGATCATAAGAAGAAGCCTCGAATCAACACTTATTCGCCACATTATAACGAATATGCCCGATCGCTTACAGCCAGCCCGCCAGACGGAAGTGTATCCCTTTCGGTGGAAACAAAAAAACTTTACCACCGAGGACACCAAGAAAATCGAGGACACCGAGAAACGTAGACTATATGCAATTTCTTTGTGTCCTT
>JAPPEU010000009.1 GCA_028875245.1 Chloroflexota bacterium | reverse complement strand
CCTTCTTTCCTTTGTGGTGAAAATGAATTTCCACCGACTTCGATACACTACCGAAGACGGTCGATATTGCAATTGGTTATATTTGGCGCTAGAATTGGATAATGCCAAACGCGGTCAAAGCTGGTTAGCGCGCCATGGCGAATCCCGGGCTCAATATCACCCTGCAGCGCGAGAGCGAAGCGCCGCTATACCGCCAGCTAATCGAGCAGATCCGCGGCCTGATCGACGGCGGCGACCTGCCCGGCGGGGCGCGCCTGCCCGCCAGTCGGGGGCTCGCGCGTCAACTCGGCGTCAGCCGCATCAGCGTCGTCAACGCCTACAGCGAGCTGCGCGCGGCCGGCTACCTCAGCGCTCATGCCGGTCGCGGCACATTCGTCGCTCGCGAGAGGAGCTCGCCCGATGCCGCCCATGCCCGGCGGCCCGCCCCCACAGCCAGCCAGCGCGCCTCCGCCATCCGCGGGATGATGCGCCTCGCGCGCCGGCCCGGCGTCATCGACTTCAGCGGCGGGGCGCCACCGGGGGAGTTCTTCCCCCTGCGTTATCTGCAAGACGCCATCAACCATGTCTTCGAGCGCGACGGCGCCGACGCTCTCGCCTACGAAGTGCCCGCCGGCTATCCACCGCTGCGCAGCGCCGTGCGCGACTATGTGCGCGCCATCGGCATCGATTGCCGCGTCGACGATGTTCTGATCACCGGCGGCGCCCAGCAAGCCATCGACCTCGTGCTGCAATCGATGATGCGCGACGGCGAAACCCTCGTCACCGCCGACCCCACCTACCTCGGCATCATCGACATCGCCGAGGCCCGCCGCGTCCACATCCACGGCATCCCAATCGACGAGCACGGCATTCGCATCGACGCCCTCGAGAACGCGCTTGATGACCTGCGCCCGCGCCTGATATACGTCATGCCCAGCTATCAAAACCCGACCGGCCACCTCATGCCGCTGCATCGTCGGCGTCAGTTGGTGCAGCTGGCCGCCCGCCGCCGCATTCCCATCCTGGAGGACGAGGTCTACCGCGAGTTCCGCTATGACGGCGACGAGCTGCCGCCCCTGAAAGCGCTGGACGAGAGCGGCGTCGTCATCCACACCAATGCCTTCACCAAGGTGCTGCTCCCCGGCATCCGCATCGGCTACCTGGTGGCGGACGGCCCATACAGCGAGCGGCTGGCGCGGGTGAAGCAGGCGGCCGATATTTCTACGCCCGGCTTGAATCAGCGCGCCATCCACCTGCTGCTGCAGCGGGGTGTGCTGGCCAAGCAGCTGGAGCGCAACCGGCTGGAACTGCGGCGGCGGCGCGTGGCGGCTTTGGCGGCGGCCCAGCGCTATCTGCCCGCGGGCAGCGGCTGGCATGCGCCCGGCGGCGGGCTCTTCCTCTGGGTCGAGCTGCCGCAAGACGGCCCAAGCGCGGCCGAAACCTTCATCGCCGGCATTCAGCGCGATGTCGCCTTCGCGATCGGCGCGCTCTTCTACACCGGCGACGGCGGGAGCCACGCCATGCGCCTGAACTTCGGCATCCACAAGCCGGAGACGATCGAAGCGGGCTTCAAACGCATCGGAGCGGCCTGGGCGGCGCTGGTGGACGAGTACGGCGATGTGGAGCGCGGAGCGGTGCTATGACCTTTTTCACCACAGCCGCTCGCAAGTCACGACTTGGCTCACAAAAATTACGAACCCGCAAAAATAGGAGTCTGTAGGGGCGTTTCAGCGCCGCGCGTAGACACTGCGGGTCAAAGGCCCCTACAGTTCTTCTAATAGTAAGATTTCAATTACTTACTTGGTTTTACTGCGGGCGCAGAGAAAAACCCCATGCCGGGTTTGTTGAGCGCCCATAAAATATTGACGTATACTTGGACATATCGACTCAGTTATGGGTCCAACATGGCCACAACCGATATCCGCTTCAAACGCATGAATGACGAATACCAGAGCGTCCGCAAGGCCCAGGACGATCTGTTTGACAAGGTAGACACCTTTGAAGAAGCGCTTCTGGGACTGACGGAGATGGTCAGCGAAAACCGAGAGATGCTGCAGGCGATCATCAGGCATCTTGACGTGCCCTACAAGCCGCCGGCGGGTTTCGTCAAGGACTGATTTCCCGGCTGCTGCCCCTCCACCCGGCCAGCCACGGCTTGCCCCAGCAAAAGCATCTTTCAATCAACCGGATCTGACAACGCGATCCGCCCGCTCCAGGCTAGGTTTTGCAATCTCTAGCGCACGGGATATAATCGCGCCAGACAGAAAATTTGCATCTTAGAAATAGATCCATAAAGGAGCTACAAAATGAGCAAGGTCAATGGAATTCCAAACCAATCGGAAGGCACAGCAAACGCGCAAAACATAGAGCCCGAGAAACAAGCCCACGGCATCGACCGCCGCACCTTCCTCAAACTCATGGGCTTGACGGCGGGAGGCGCTGCCATGCCCGGCGCCTTGATGGCGGCAGGCCCGGCGCTGGCGCAGGACATGGGCGGCGGAACCCTGAATTTCGGGCACCTCGGGGATTTCCAGTACTTCGATCCCTACCTGCTTCCCCTGGCCGATTGGCCGATGTTCAACCAAATCTACAACGTCCTGGCGCGCTATGATGACACGCTGACGCCACAGCCGGAACTCGCCGAAAGTTGGGAGCTGAGCGACGACGGCCTGACCCTCACCTTCAAGCTGCGCCCCGGCGTCAAGTTTCACAACGGGCGCGGCGTCGTGGCGGATGATGTCAAGTTCAGCCTCGAATACGCGCAAGACCCGGAGACCGGCGCCAACATCAGAACCCTCGCCCGCGCCGTCGCATCGGTGGAGGTCGTGGACGAGCTTACCGTTGCCTTCCACTTCGCTGAACCAACGCCGGCTGCCTTTGACCTCATCGACCTGCTCTTCATCGTCAACAGCGAATCCATTGAGGAGATCAACTCGAACCCCGTGGGGACCGGCCCCTTCCGTTTCGCCGAGTGGGCGCCCGGCGATTTCGCCCGCTTCGAGCGCTTTGAGGGCTACTTCAGGGAGGGCGTTCCCCAGCTGGATGAGGTTATCGTGCGCGCCATCCCGGATTCCGCGACGATGATCGCCAACCTCGAAGGCGGTACGCTCGACCTGATCGCGGCGCCGCCGGCGAGCGAGTTTGAGCGCCTTGAAGCCGCAGACGGCATCAAAGTCGTCAGAGGCTTCCCCGGCGGCCTCGTCTGGGATCTCTCTCTGAACACCGGGCGCGCGCCCTTCGACAACAAGCTCGTCCGCCAGGCGCTCCAGCACGCCCTCGACCGCCAGCGCATCGTTGACATCGTTTTCTTCAACGTCAGCGACCCCTGGCTCCAGCCCCAGTCCGACAAGTCGCCGCTCTACGACCCGGATCTCGAGGGCTACTATACCTTTGATCTCGATAAGGCGAGAAGCCTGCTTGAAGAGGCTGGCTACGCCGATGGCTTTGAGTTCACCGTGCTCACCGCCACCACCAACCCGGACGGCGCCCGACTGCTGCAGGTGTTCCAGGCGGACCTGGCGCAGCTCGGCATCACGCTCCACATCGACGAGGTGGAACCGGCGCAGTATCGTCCACGCGCGCTTGACCTCGATTTTGACGGGGCGATATTCACCTACGGGCGCGCGTCGAAAGACCCGGCCTCGCTCTTCGGCACAACCGGCGTCTGGCGTCCCGGGCCCGATCCGATTAACTTGTCAAACTTCAGCACCGAGGAATACCGGCGGCTCATCGCCGAGGGGCAACGCGAGATTGATCCCGTGCGGCGGCAAGAAATCTATCAGGAGTTGAACCGGTATCAGCTGGAGGAATCCTTCATCCTCGTGATCGCGCCGGTGGTGCGCTGGTGGGCGATGAAGGACTCGGTCGAGGGCTTCGCGAGCAACCTTGACAGCATGCCGATTCTGGAGCGGGTCAGTATTGAGGGCTGAGCGCTCGGGCCTGTGGCGCGCCGGCGCCCCGCTGAGCAGTTGAAAGAGCGTCGCCTGTGAGGGTCTATTTTCTCAGGCGGGTCTTTGAGTTACTGCCCGTTCTCTTCCTGGCGTCAATTGTTGTCTTCCTGCTCCTGCACCTGGCCCCGGGCGACCCGTCATATTTCGTGGCCGGGCGCGACGCGACCCCGGAAGTGCTTGAAGCCGTACGGCAGAAAATGGGCCTCGACAAAGCCCTGCATATTCAATATCTCATCTGGTTATGGGATATCCTGCGGGGGAATCTTGGGCAATCGGCCCTGAGCGACCAACCGGTAGCCAAGCTGATCTGGGCGCGGCTGCCGGCCACTCTCCATTTGACCGTCGGCGGCTTGCTCGCGACGGTGCTGCTATCCCTGCTGGCAGGGTTGCCGGGCGCGCTGCGGCCCAACTCGAAAGTGGATCACTTCTGGTCCGCCTACAGCGCGGCCGCCTTCGGCATTCCGGTCTTCTGGCTCGGGATCCTGTTCATCCTGCTCTTCTCCGTCCGTCTTCGCTGGCTGCCCCCCTCCGGCTACGTCAGCTTCCTGGAAGATCCCGCGCGCAGTTTGCGCTTCCTGCTGATGCCCGCGCTCACCCTCGGCATCGCGAATTCGGGCGTGCTCTCTCGCTTCATCAAGTTTTCCGTATTGGAGACCTTGCGGCAGGACTATATTCGCACGGCGCGTTCAAAGGGCTTGGCGGAGCGGATCGTCATCAGGCGGCACGCCCTCAGGAATGCGCTGATTCCGGTGGTGACGGTCGCGGCTCTCATGGTGGGGCGGCTGCTCGGCGGCGCCGTCGTGATCGAGGTCGTCTTCGCCTGGCCCGGGCTGGGCCGGCTGCTCCTGCAGGGCATCAACAATCGCGATTATCCCGTTGTACAGGCGACCCTGCTCTTCGTCGTGCTCATCTTTGTAACCGTTAATCTCATCACAGATCTGCTGTATGTTTATCTCGATCCGCGGGTCCAGCTGGAGCGAAGCAGCGCCGCATGAACCTGAGCGATGAGGCCGACGGCGCCCGTTCCGCCAGCGAAGCTGCCGGTTTCCGTATGGACAAACTTAATGGGGGGCATCCCGCATACGCCTTTTTGAAGCGGCTCCTGCGCAGCCGGTCGGGCCGCTTCGGCCTGTTCCTCGTGCTCGCGCTGATCTTCCTCGCGCTCTTCGCGCCGCTGCTGGTCCCGTTTTCGCCCCTGGAGATGAACCGGGGAGACGAGTTTGAGCCGCCGTCCGCCCGCTACCTGTTCGGCACCGACCAATTCGGGCGCGATATATTCAGCCGGGTCCTGCACGGCGGGCGGATCTCGCTGCTGGTCGGCTTCGGCAGTATCGGGGTCGCCGGCTTGATCGGGGTGGGCAGCGGGCTGCTTGCCGGCTACATGCTGGGCATGGTGGATTCGGTGGTCATGCGGCTTTGGGATGTCTTGCTCGCCTTCCCCAACATATTTTTGGGCATCGCTGTGGTGGCGGTCCTGGGGCCGGGGCCGTTCGTCTCCGCGCTTGCGATTGCGGTCATGAACATGCCACACTTCTCCCGCATCGCGCGCGCGGCTGTCATCGCCGAAAAGCAAAAGGAGTATGTCGAGGCAGCCCGCGCTCTGGGCGCGAGCAATTGGCGGATCGTCATCAGGAGCATCCTGCCAAACACGATTCCACCCTTGCTCGCTCAGATCGCGACCGCTATCCCGCGGGCCATCCTGCTGGAGGCGTCGCTAAGTTTTCTCGGACTGGGCACGCAGCCCCCGCGCCCGTCCTGGGGCAACATGCTGGAGGATAGCCGCGAGTTCCTCACGCGCGCCCCCTGGTACGGGCTCTTCCCCGGCCTGGCGCTCTTTCTGTTGGTGCTCGGCTTGATCTTCCTGGCCGACGCCATCCGCGATCTGCTGGACCCGACCCGCCAGAATATTGACTGAGGACGATTATGAATCGAGACTTTCAAAGCGAGATGGGCATCTACCAGCAACTGGGGTTGGGAGAAGTGATCGTCGCGACTGGCAACTTCACCGAGTTGGGCGGCTCGCTCATGCCCGCCGAGGTCCTGGAAGCGATGCGGGCGGCGGCGCGCTCCTTCGTGAGCATCCCAGCGCTGCAGGAGCGGGCGGGGCAGGTCATTGCCCAGCACACCAGGGCGGAAGCCGGCTACGTGACATCGGGCGCGGCGGCGGGCTTGGCGCTGGCGACGGCCGCCTGCATGACCGGGCGCGATCCGGCCGCTATCCAGCAGTTGCCGGACACCGATGGCTTGAAGAATGAGATTCTCATCCACAAAGCGCACAGCAACAACTACAATCGCATGTTTCGGCTGGCGGGGGCGGAGGTCAAAGAGCTGGGGTACAGCGCGCACCGTACCCAACCCTGGCAGTTGGAAAGCGCGCTGGACGAGAAAACCGCCGCCATCGTCTACGTAGTGGCGCAATTTCTGCTGAGCAAGTCGGCGCTCCCACTGCCGGAAGTCCTGCGGATAGCCAGGGACAGAGGCGTGCCCGTCATCGTAGACGCCGCGAACGAACTCCCGCCGGTCGAGAACCTGCGAAAGTTCATCGAGATGGGGGCGGATCTGGTCATCTTCAGCGGCGGGAAGGACCTGCAAGGACCGCAGCCCACCGGCTTTATATGCGGCCGCCGGGATCTGATCGCCGCCTGCGCCCTGAACGGCGCCCCGAACCACGGCATCGGGCGCCCGATGAAGGTGGGAAAAGAAGAGATCGTCGGCTTGCTGGCGGCGCTGGATCGCTATGCAAAGCTCGATCATCAAGCCCGCATCGCCCGCTGGGAACGACAGGTGTCCCTGATCCTCGATGGGCTGGCGGATATAGAGCGCCTGCGCGTCCGCCGTGTCTTCCCGGATTATACGGGCCGCCCGGTGCCCCGCGCCTGGCTGACCTGGGACGAAGAGGGAGCCGGCCTTTCCAAGCAAAAGGTGATGGATGACCTGGCGGCGGGATCCCCCGCAATCCGCCTGCTGGAGGAATACGCCGGCAAGGGGCTGCTCATCGACCCGACGACCCTTCTCGAAGGCCAGGAATCCATCATCGCCGACCGCCTGCGCAAGATCTTCGCCGGCCGAGCGGCGCGCCACTCCGGTGAGCGGGCCAACAAGGAAGCGCAGTCCTGATGCTTGACATTATCATTCGCAACGGTCGCATCGTTGATGGCAGCGGCAACCCCTGGTATTACGGGGATGTCGGCGTCAGCGGCGACAAAATCGAGACCATCGGCGATCTGTCAGCGGCGCAGGCTGCCCGCGTCATCGATGCCCGCGGCAAGATCGTCTGTCCCGGCTTCATGGATATGCACGCCCTCTCGGATATCATGCTGCTCGCTGAACCCGAGCACGAAGGCAAGATCCGCCAGGGCATCACGACAGAGCTGCTAGGCAACGACGGCCTCTCTTACGCGCCGGTCTCGCCCCCAATCCTCGAGGAACTGCGCCGCTATCTTTCCGGCCTCTATGGCAACCCGGACATCGCCTGGGACTGGACGTCAGTGCGCGACTACCTGTCTCGCTTCGACGGAAACGCGGCCGTGAACATCGCCTACCTCATTCCGCAATGCGTCCTTCGCCTGGCTGCCATGGGTTGGCAGCGGCGCCCTCCCACCGCGCGCGAAATCGCGGTCATGCAGGCGCTGATCGAGCGGGGCATGGAGGACGGGGCTGTCGGCTTCTCAACCGGTCTTTCCTATCCCCCCAATTCTTATGCCGATACCGCTGAGCTGATCGAATTGTGCCGCACAGTGGCGAAACACAACGGTTTCTATGTCACTCACATGAGGAACTACTTTGATGGAATATTTGAGGCGCTCAAGGAGGCGATTCGGATCGGCCGCGAGGCGCAGGTCCCCGTGATGATCTCGCACCTGAAGATCGGCTCGGCGCGGCATCAGGGCAAAGCGGGGGAGATCCTGGCGCTCATTGAGCGGGCGCGCCGCGACGGCGTTGATGTGACGATGAACTGCTACCCCTACCAGGCCGGCAGCGGCCCCCTCTTCCGCCTGCTGCCGGATTGGAGCGCGCAAGGAGGACCGGAGGCCATGGCCGCGAGGCTCTCCCAGCGGAGGACCAGGCGGGCGATCGCGGCTTATTTCCGCGAGGCGGACTTCGACTGGCGGGTCTGCGCCATCGCCGCCGTCGGCAGCGAGATCAACAAGCCGCTGGAGGGCCAGACCTTTGACCGCGCGATCGGCGAATCCGGGCTGGACCCTGTCGATTTCATCTGTGATTTGCTCCTCCAGGAGGATTTCGAAGTATCAATCATAAACTTCGCCGGGAATGAAGATGCCGCCGCCGCCGATATCAAGGCGGTGATGACCCATCCGGCAACGATGGTCTGCACTGACGGCCTGCTAACCGGGCGCAGCCCCCATCCCCGGACATTCGGCGCCTTCGCCCGTTACCTGCGGCTCTATGCCCGCGAGCAGCGAGCGCTCAGCTGGGAGGAGGCGATTCGCAAGATCACTTCCCTGCCGGCTCAACAGCTGCGACTCGGGAGGCGCGGCCTGCTGAAGCGCGGATTCATGGCGGATATCGTCGTGCTCGATCCGGAACGCGTCGCCGATCGCTCGACATTTGAAGAGGGGCGCCGGTGCGCGGAAGGCATCGACGCCGTTATCGTTAATGGTCGTCTGACGCTTGACGGCGGGCGCCACACCGCGGCGACGGCCGGCCGGGCATTAAGAGGCTGAACAGATGCGCATCGCTGTAGGCGGCATCATGCACGAGTCGAATACCTTCAATCACCGGCCGACCCCGCTTGAGGCTTTTCGCGTGCAGCGTGGCGTCGAGCTGCTGAGCTGGTGGCGCGACAGTCCTCATGAGATGGCTGGCTTTATCGCCGGCGCGCAGCGCTTCGGCTGCGAAGTATTCCCGACATTGATGGCGCAGGCGACCCCGGGCGGCGTGGTGACCGGCGACGCTTTCGAGCGCTTGACGCAGGAGCTGCTGGAGCGTCTCTCACTCGCGCCTCCTTTGGACGGGCTGCTGCTCGCCCTTCACGGCGCCATGGTCAGTGAGGCCCACTCGGATGCCGACGGCGAGCTGCTGCGGCGGCTGCGGGCGCAATTCGGCCCGGACTTCCCGCTCGTGGTCACCCATGATTTCCACGCGAATATCTCGGAACAGGTCGTGGAATTGAGCACGGCGCTGATCATCTACAAAAGCTATCCCCACCTCGATCACCGCGAACGGGGCCTGCAGGCCGCCAGCGTGATCGCCCGGGCGATCAAGGGCGAGATCAGGCCGGTTCAGGCCCTTGTGAAACCAGCCATGCTGCTCAATATCGTGCGCCAAAATACGAACCTGCCGCCGATGGTTGGCGTCATGGCGGCGGCGCGCGCTCTGGAGCAAGAGCCGGCTGTACTGGCGGCGAGCGTGGCCGGTGGCTACCAGTATGCCGATGTGCCCGAGCTGGGGCCGGCGGCGGTCGTGGTGACGGATGGGGCGCCCGCCCTTGCGCGGCAGGCGGCGGGGCTGCTCGCCGATCATCTGTGGGCTATCCGCGAGCGGCTGCATTTCAAGCTGCCCGATGTGCCGCAGGCGGTGCGACAGGCAAGGGCGAGCGAGCGCTGGCCGGTCATTCTCGTCGACATGGGCGATAATATCGGCGGCGGCTCCAGTGGCGACAGCACCTTCATCCTTCACGAGCTGCTGCGGCAGGGCCTGACCGGCTGGGTCGTCGTGCTCGCCGACCCGGAGGCCGCCTCCGCCTGCGCGCGCGCCGGGGTTGGCGCCGCCCTGCGCCTTCACGTTGGCGGCAAACGCGACAGCCTGCATGGCGAGCCGGCCGAGGTCAGCGGGCGCGTCAAGTGCCTGCACGACGGGCGCTATGAAGAAAGCGAGGTGCGCCATGACGGGCAGCGCTACCATGATCAAGGCCTTAGCGCGCTCCTGGAAATAGACGGCCCGCCCGCTGAGCCAGCCAGCTTCCTGCTGCTCACCAGTCGCCGGCAGACGCCCTTCAGCCTGGGGCAGCTTCTCAGCGTGGGCTTGCAGCCGGCGCGGCAGCGCGCCCTGGTCGTCAAAGCCGCTATCGCCTGGCGCGCCGCCTATGAAGCGATCGCCGGCGAAATTATCGAGGTCGATAGCCCGGGCGTCACCGCCGTCAATCCCGCCCGCTTCCGCTATCACAGAGCGCCCGCGCTATGGGGGCTGCCCGCCAGCGCTGATGCAGAAGAGAGCCAGTATGACAAGCCGCATTGAACTCAAGCCCCTGCTCGAAATGAACGCGGAGCAAATCCAAAACCTCTACGGGAGCGCGGCGCTCAGGCCCGCCGGCCCCATTGTCGCCGGGAGTTGGGGTACCTGGCAGCTCATTTACACCGCCGGCAGCTTCGGCATCGATGAGAACGGCACGTTGCTGGTCGCCCCTCGTTTCGCCACCGATTGGGGAAAGCCGCAGACAGCCGATCCCGCGGCCCCGAATTATGTGAGCGCGAGGACGGACAGCCGCTCCTGCAAGGTCGCCGCCCGCTTCAATCCCAAAGGCTACATCCGTCCCTGGCGCGCCTGCCTCGCCGTCGACATCTTTGATGGCGCGCTCCTGCCCGGCGAGACGATAACCATTACCTACGGGGACAGGACCGGTGGCTCGCCCGGGACGCGCGCCCAAACCTTCGTGGAGAAAACCTTCCGCTTCCGAACCCTGATCGACGCCCAGGGAAGCGGGCAATACGTGACGCTGCCCAGCTCACCCGCCACCGAGATAATCGCCGGCGAGGCGACGCGGCTGCTTGCGCTCCTGCCCAGCGAGAGCGAGATTGGGCGCCCCTTCGCGCTCCTGGTCAAAGCTGAGGACGCCTGGGGCAACCCCGCCACCAGCTACGCCGGCACAGTCGCGCTGGAGGAGAGCAGCGGCGCCATCGCCAACCTGCCCGTCCGCTGCACATTTCAGCCCCGTCATCGCGGCGTCCGCCGTTTTGACAACATCTCTGTCACGCGACCCGGCATCTTCACGATACGCGCCCGGTCTCTGGATGGCGCGCTCGCCGGCGAGAGCAATCCGCTGAAAGCGCTCGAGACGCCCGGACCCCATCGTCCCTTCTGGGCCGACCTGCACGGCCAGAGCGGCGAGACGGTCGGCGCCAACAGCGTGCGCGATTACTTCGCCTTCGCCCGCGATGTCAGCGCGCTCGATGTGTCCGGCCATCAGGCGAACGATTTCCAGATAACCGCGCCGGTCTGGAACGAGATCAAGGCCGCCGCCAACGATGCGGATGAGCCCGGGCGTTTTGTCGCCTTCGTCGGTTATGAATGGTCGGGCAACACCGCCGGCGGTGGCGACCGCAATGTCTATTTTCTGGGGGAGCAGGCTGAGCTATTGCGGTCCAGCCACGCTCAGATTAACGAGCTCTCCGACCTGGCCACGGACCGCTATCCCGTTACTGCCCTGCACGAGGCGCTGGCGGGACGCAGCGACGTCTTCATCATCCCGCACGTGGGCGGCCGCCCGAGCGACCTGGCCTACCACAGCCCGGCGCTGGAGCCGCTGGTCGAAATCTACTCCTCCTGGGGCGAATTCGAGTGGATGCTGCGCGAGGCCATCGCGCGCGCCTACCATGTCGGGGTCACCGCCGGCAGCGACGGTCACAAAGGCAGACCCGGCAGCAGTTATCCCGGCGCGAGCAGCTTTGGCGTTTATGGCGGGCTCACTTGCATTCTGTCGAGCGAGCTCACGCGGAGCGCCATCGGCGAAGCCCTGAAAGCGCGCCGCTGCTACGCCACCAGCGGTCAACGCATCATCCTGCGGGCGAGCTGTGAAGGCCGCCCCATCGGCAGCCAATTCCGCCTCAACCGTCCCCCGACGTTCGACCTCGAGATTGTGGGGACGGAAGCGCTGGAACAAATCGAACTCTGGCGGGGGAACGAACTGCTGCATCGCTGGCCCCCAATCCAGCAGCGCAGCCCGAATCAGCTCCGGCTGAGTTGGCAGGGAGCGCGCGCGCGCGGCCGGGCGCGGATGGCCCGCTGGGATGGTTCGCTCAGCGTCGACGGCGGCAAGATCCTCGCCGTCGAGGGCTATGCCTTCGATTCGCCCGCCGAAGGCATACAGGCTTGGGACGCCAAGCGCGTCACCTGGCGCTCCATCACCACCGGCGACAGCGATGGCATTCACCTGACCCTGGAGGCGCTGCCCGATACCTCGCTTTCAGTCGATACGCCCCTCATCTCCACAGCGATCGCTTGGTCCGACCTGGCGGAGGGGGGAAAGCGGCTGGCGGCCGGCGGGCTTGACCTGGCATTGACCATCGAGCGCCGCCCCCTCGGCCTTCAAGCGCGCCGCTTCAGCGCCCGCTTCCGCCCCGACAGCAGCACCGCCGGCGAGCATGCCTACTGGCTTCGCGCGCTCCAGAGCGACGGCGCGAAAGCCTGGACAAGCCCCTGGTATGTGAGGCACTAGCGCGGGGGGTGGTGCTTTGGGTTTGAACTACAGAGAACGCAGAGGGCGCAGAGATTACTGGTCGCGGCCTTCGACGATGGCGATAATAACGGAAGCATTCATTAAAAGTCTTGGTCAATGGACTCTATAATGGATATTAGCTCTGACAGTCTCAGTTCAGCTTGCAAGTATTCCTTGTAGCTGTTGTAGGCGTTGTTGATTAGGTCATTGTATGTTAGCCACCTTGCCCCATCAGCAATCAAAAGCCTGTCGACATCGGCAGTTCTTGGTCTGCTACCTGTAACTGAAATTGTTTCAATTGCCATTCTATTGTATTCGTCACCGTACTCCTGCAGTTTCTTCTCCAATGCATTTCTGTATTTCTTTAGTTGAGCTAACAAGGTGTAAATGTCTTCATTTACGTTGTATCGTTTCAACTCAATTATTACATGTTTACCCGACACCGTTTGATAGCGAATGTCAATCCTTGCGCGTTTTTCAGCCTCGCTGAGCTTTGCCGTTTCGTTTTTGAATTCCTTGTTTACGGTTTCTTCCATTCTAGCGTTCGTAGCGGCACGCTCCCACGAAGGATCAAGTAGCCAGAGCGCCTTGAAAATGTGCTTTTGTATCACCTTTTCCTTCTGATTGTCGTCTATAATCTTCCTGAATTTATCAATTAGAGCGACGCGCACTTTTGCAATGTCGTAGTATTGGACTCTCGCCAAGTCAGTAAGGTTTCCGAATAGCTGGGATATCAGTTCAAAGTCCCTTTTGGTTTCAAGCTGGTTCAATATGCTAAGTTGGTCTGTAATAGCGAGTCGATGGAATGCGTACATGGAAGACTTATAGAGCTGTTTCTTGCTTTCTTCCTCCATACCATCTATTGATTCTATCTTTCCAAACAAAGAACGCGCACTCTGCTTTTGGTCGCTTCCCAACCGGTCGTACCAGCGCTTGACGTTTTTTCGCTCCTTTAGGATATTGTCAGATCCTGCATCGGTCCGCCACTTTTGCCAGCTAGACTTAATGTGCTTGATTACGCCGTCGCTAAGAAAATTGTGAAGCTGAATGAAACGCTGATCATCTTCTTGCAATCTTTGTCTTGCACTTGTAATCATGTCGTCCTGTTGATTATCGTCCATATAGTTGGCGTCGATTTCTCCGACTATGTACTTTGTCCAGACGCCACCTTCTTTCATATCTTCAAGTATGTTTTCGTGCACAAGTTTTCCGTTTGCAAAGATTGCTATTCCGTTAATGTCTTCATTTATCTGTTCTTGCGTCTTTACCGTGCCAACCCAGCCGGATACACTCCGTTCTTCAAGTTCGTCAATTGTTGGTTCGACTTGCTTGGCGGGACGTTCTGTATTTCCGCATAGGTCTAGAAAGCCTTCGCTTTCTTCTCCAAAATACCACAAGAATTGAATGAACTTATAATAGTCTCGATCTCGAGGCGATATCGATTCGCCGTCGACAACAATGTTGAAGTCGTCCTTCCCTATAATGCTAAAGCGCCTGGAGAGTCTTCGGCGAAGGTGTTCTTTAAGTCGATTTACATCTTTCTTTAAATCAGTGAGGATAATCTTGGTACCTTTGTCAATGCTAAGGTTATTTGTCGGCAAAGCAACAGGATAATAAGTTTGGCCGGCTTGTTCTATTTCGGCTCTAATTTCGTTGCTGTCCATTCTGAACGCGTTAACTTCGTTATCTTTCACACTGTGAATGTCAATTGAGTTGGCAATCGAGAATACTGAGAGCTTTCCGATTCCCTTTCGGCCCATCGGTTGACGTCCTTTAGGTGTAATACCAAAATTGGGTTCGACATCGCGTTTCTTGTATCCGACCATCAAGTATTTTTCATTGATGTCTCGTTCGGTCATTCCGTAGCCATCATCAGATATTGTTATACTGCCTTTAGCAATATTGACATCTATGTTTACATTTTCGGCGTCTGCATCCCAAGCGTTGGCTACCACTTCTGAAAGAACGGCAGGAACGTTGCTATAGAGTCCTATTCCCAGATGTTCCAGCACACTCAGGCCGATGGTCATCTTGTATTTTCGTCTATTGAGGTCGTCATGCATGTCGATCTAAGTGCCTTTCTACGCTTGCCGCAATTTGCTTTGCGAGAAGAACAGGTACTGCGTTACCAATCATCTTACCAATGCGTTCAAATGAGTAGTCGGTTTCTTCTTCTCTTACAAACTTATATTCCATCGGAAACGATTGGATTATTGCCATTTCGCGAAGCGACAGTGCACGATCTTGAACGGGATGTCCGAATCTACCCGTGCCAAAACTGAAGGCTTGGGTCGTAATTGTCGGTGCAGGTGAATCCGCCTTCATGCGACCATAGACGCATGAAAAAGTCCTGCCTGAGGACTTCTTGTGGCATTCTGCTCTAAGTTCTTCATCCCAATCTGCCCATGTACCGCCGGGAACAGACTGAAGCATACGCTCCATATTGAGGGGCGAAAGTCCTCGCGTCCGATGAAGTGGATCACTCTCGCACACTTCGCCAGCTGCAATTGGCGGCAATTCACCAATTGCGGTTTGCACGTCAACGTAGTCCTCTGGTGTGTGCGTTCTGGGCAATAGTTCAATTTCCCCGAGCAGCGAACCCAAGACCACTAGGCGTCTGCGCTTCTGCGGTACACCGTAATCAGGGGCAAACACTATTTCATCCCAAATTCTGTAATGTGGTTCAAGCATGGATATGAAGGACTTATAGACTGAGCGGTTCATGTATGTAACCAGTGACGGGACATTCTCCATTGAGAAAATCTGAGGACGAATGGCCAGAATAAGTTCAGCGAACTTAATCACCAAGTCCCATTTGTCTCGGTATTCACGCTTGTGTGTGTAGTTGGAGAACGGCTGGCAGGGAGCGCAACCGACTAAGATTCTCGGCTGATTCGGAAGAAAGAGCGCGTCAATCTCATCTGGGTCAATTTCACAGACCGATTTTTGGATGAATGTGGCATCGTTGTTGTGCTCGTAAGGGAACTTGCAGTGAATGTCGTTGTCGATGCCTGCGACGACATTGAATCCTTGTTGAACAAACCCGTGAGTTAGACCGCCAGCACCGCAAAATATGTCTACTACAGACGCCACGACTTCTCCCCAATGATTCCTGCAATTTGAACTGCATCTTCAAACGAAATCATAGACCAATTCTAATACGTCGCATTCTACAATGTAAGCAGAAATCCTGCTCTGCGCGCTCTGCAGTTCAAACCTGCTTCCGCAGCAGCAGATTCACCACACCCAGGCCCGCCAGCAAGCGCGCCGTCTCCCGCTCGACCAGCGCCGCATCGCCCCAGTCAACCAGCCTGCTATCCGCCTCGATCGCCTCGACCCGCCCGAAGCCCAGGCCCAGCGCCTCCGCCAGCGCCGCGGCCGGCTCATGCCCGAAAGCGGTCAGCGCGCTCGGGTTGTACTCCATCACCAGCGCCAGCCCCGGCGAGTCCGCGATCGTCCGCCGCATCCCGCGCAGGGCAGCCAGCTCCGCCCCCTCAATGTCCATCTTCACCAGGTCGACGCGCTCGATGCCCAGCTCGGCCAGGCAATCGTCGATGGCCACCGTTTGCACCTGATATCGCTGTGGCTCGAAGTCGCGCCCGCCCCGCGGCGCCAGGTCATCGGCACCCATGCGCGCCCGCTGCTGAGCCGCCAGCGATGCATCATAATGCAGCGAGCCGCTGGCCGACATCATCAGGTAATCGTGCAGGGCGGCCCGCCCCCCTGCTTCCGCCGCCGCCACCTGCAGCGCCGTCACATTGGGCAGGTCGCGCGTGTTCTGCCGCAGCGCCTGATAGGTGCCCGGATGCGGCTCCAGGGCGATGACACGCCCCTCCGCGCCCACCAGGCGGGCGAGCAGCCGACTGTGATAACCGATGTGAGCGCCGACATCGAGCGCCACCATGCCCGGCTGCGCCAGCCGCTCCAGCAGCCGCCGCGTCTCGTTCTCATGCTGCCCGGTCAAGAGCTCCAGGCGGAACCAGAAGGGGTCGTCGGCGATGGTTCGAAGGTCCGCCGCCCGCTCCAGGCCGGGCAAGACGAGGCTGTCCATCAGGCGGTGCATGGCGATGTGGGCGGGGCGAATCCGCTTCAGCGTTTTGCGGTAGAGCTTGAGGCCGATATCGAGAGCGCGCATAAGGGTCTGTTGAAGCGGCTGGACGCGAATAGGCTAGTACGAGGGCGGATTCGGGTCAATCCTGAATGGTCACCGGTTCAACCGCGTCTTCGATGCACTTCGGGTCGGATTCAATGGCGTCCAGGCCCTGCAGGATGTTGCCGAGCGTTATCTCATCGCCGCTGGCCCGCGCCAGATCCAGCGAGTCCCGCAGCAGCCCCCAGCCGGTGGTGCAATCGCCGGTGTAATAATGCGAGAGCCCCAGCCGATAGCGGCAGGACAGGTCATAGACGCCCTCATCGTGGTCCAGGCACTGCTGAAAGGCGGCGCGCGACCCCTCAAAACGGCGCTCGCGGTAATAGAGCAGGCCGAGCTGGAACTGCGCTTCCGGGTCTGTGCTGTCATTGGTCACCGAGTCCTCACAGAAGCCGAGCGCGCGCGCGAATTCGCCGATCTTGCGGTATGCCAGGCAGAGCCGCAGCATGGCGCGGGCGTTGCGCGGGTCGATGGCCAGGATGTGATCGTAGATGTCGATGGCGCTCTGGTCTTCATCGCGCGCCAGGAACAAGCCGGCCAGCTCAAAGTGAGTAGGCAAATAGGCCGGGCGCAGCTCGATGGCGCGCTGCAGATAGCTGATGGCGTCGCCATAAGAGCCGACCGACTGCAGGGCATAGGCATAGGCGCGGTTCAACTCGGCGTCGTCGCCGCTGATGGACAGGCCCCGCTCGCCCGCTTCCAGCCCGTCAGCCCAGCGCTGCTCATCCACGTAGGCGCGCGCCAGCGTCGCGTGAAGGGGGATGAAGCGCGGGTTCAGCTCCAGGCCCGCCAGCGCGATCGGGATGGCGCTCGCCGGCTGCCCGCCCCAGGTGAGAGCGGCCGCCTTCAGCGCGAAGCCGCGCGTGTCGCGGGCGTCGATGCCGGTGATGGCTTCGCCGAGCGCAAGCGCTTCTTCGCTGCGCCCCAGTTCAATCAGGGCGCGCCCGTATTGGTAGAGGAAGCCGACATCCTGCGGCCGTTCAGCGACCGCCGTCGCCAGAAGCGCCTCCGCGCCAGGCACATCACCCTCGAGCAGGCCTTGAGAGGCGCGCGCCGCCAATTCCTCCGGGCGCGGCGTCGGCGTGGCCCCGCTGCCAGCGAGGACCGCCAGCGCGCCTTTGACCGCCTCCTGCTGCCAGACGATGGCCAGCCCGAGGAGCAGGCCAAGGCCGGCGGCGATGAACATGTTGCGGATGGGATGGCGCTTGGGCTGGCGGAAGAAGGGCTGCGTGTAATCACGCCGGATCTTCATCGCCTAGATGCCCCCGATGGGCGTCGGCGGTATGGGCGTCGGCGGTATCGGCGTCGGCAGGCGGACGGCTTCAAAGCCGGGGCAGTTGGCGCGCACGCTGGCCAAGCCGTCTTCGATGATGCTGATGATATGCGGCTCGCGCGTATACTGCAGCGCTTCCTGCAGCACATCCCAGGCTCGCGGGCACTGATCCAGCACGTAGTAGGACCAGCCGCGCATGTAGTAACACTCGACCGCCGTGCTGCCCAGCGCAACGCAGCGCTCCATCGCCTCGAGCGTGCCCTCGTAGTTGCGGCGCGTGTAACGCATCTGCCCCAGCCACTGCCAGGCGTCGGCGTAATTCTCGTCCAGATCGGTCGCCGTCTCGCAGAAGGGCGTAGCGCTGAGGAACTCGCCGACTTCGGCATAGGTCTGGCAGATGCGGAGGTAGGCTTTGGCGCTGCCCGGCTCCAGCTCCAGGATGCGCCGATAAATGCCGACCGCCATCTCCTGATAATCGCCCTGGCGGTATTGCAGCGCGAGCTCAAAATAAGGCGCGGTCAGGTTGGGATTGATGGCGACGGCCGTTTCCAGGGCGGCGATCGCTTCATTGCGCCGGTCGGTGTAAATCAGCGGGATGGCGAAGGCGCGGTGGCTGAAGGAATCGAGCGGGTCGAGCTGCGTCGCCAGCAGGCCGCGCTGATAACCTTCGCTGTAACGACCGATGTTGGTATAGGCGATGGCGAGGGCGGCGTGCAGGGGGGCGAAGTCGGCATCGCGCTCCAAGCCGGAAACGGCCAGGGGAATGGCGGCGCCGGGATCGCTCCACATCAGCGCGCGCGCCTTCAAGGCATGACCGCGCGGGTCATCATCAGGCGCGGCCGCGATGGCGAGATCGCCGATTTCAACCGCTCGGTCAAAATCATCCAGTTCGATCAGAATGCGGCCGAATTCATAGAGGTAATCGATGTTGTCCGGTCGCTGGGCAACCGCCAATTCAAACTCGGCAAGCGCTTCTTCGACCTTGCCTTCGGTATACAAGGTGATGCCCTGCTGCGCGTGTTGGCTGGGGTAGAGCGTGGCGGTGGCGCGCGCCAGCCCGAGCAGACCGCGAGCGGCGTAATCAATGTCATCGCGCGAGGCGAAGGCAACCGCCAGCATGCCGACTGTGGCGCTAATGATAGCGAGGGTGAACAGCAGAAGCGGAACGCCGGACAGGCCGCGGCGGCGATTGCTGAAAAATGGCTTGTTGTAGTTGCGCTTAATCTTGCGGTACGGTGGCATCGGCGTCGTCCCTCAAGCCAACAGCGCCTATTTTACCACATCGCTGTCTGCCGCCGTCTCCGGGGCGAGCCAACGGCTCACAGGGGAAGTGTATCCCTTTCGGTGGAAACAAAAAAACTTTACCACCGAGGACACCG
>JAPPEU010000018.1 GCA_028875245.1 Chloroflexota bacterium | reverse complement strand
CCGCGCCGGAGGATTTTGCGGCTAGCGGCGTCACGCAGACCAGCATCACGGTCACTTGGACGAAATCGGCTGGCGCCACCGCTTACAAGGTGCGGGCGGGAACCAGCGGCGACTTCACCGCTCTCGGCGATGTGGCCACTTATACCTTCACCGGCTTGACCGCCAACACAGCTTACACCTTGCAAGTGCGGGCGAGCAATGCGGGCGGCGATTCCAGCAGCGCGCAAACGACCGCCACTACGAACAATGTCCCGCCGCCGCCCGCCCCGGCCGCGCCGAGTGGCTTGACGACCAGCGGCATCACACAGACCAGCATCACGCTGACCTGGACGAAATCGACCACTGCTACCGGCTACAAAGTCCAAGTCGGCAGTGGAACGGTGACGACGCTTGGCAATGTGGCGACTTACACTTTCAGCGGCTTGGACGCCGGGACGAGCTATACGCTAAAGGTCAGCGCCACAAACGCCGGCGGGGATTCGACAGCCGAGGACATTACCGTCGTCACCGTGCCGCCCGATCCGACCGGCTTGAGCACCAGCGGGATCACGCAGACTGGCGTCACGTTGTCTTGGACGAAATCGACCAAGGCTACCGGCTACAAAGTGCGCAAAGACAGCGGTGACAGTTGGACTGTGCTGGGCGATGTGGCAACGTATGTCTTCACCGGTTTGACCGCGGATACAGAATATGATCTGGAAGTGCTGGCCAGCAATAGCAGCGGCGATTCGGATCCAGCAATGGTCAGCGTCACCACGCTGCCCAACGCCCCGGCCGCGCCGGAGGATTTTGCGGCTAGCGGCGTCACGCAGACCAGCATCACGGTCACCTGGACGAAATCGGCTGGCGCCACCGCTTACAAGGTGCGCAAAGTCGGTGGCGATGGTGGTTGGACGACCCTTGGCGATGTCGCGACCTTTACGTTCTCTAACCTGGATGCCGGCACAAGCTACGATTTGGAATTGCTCGCCACAAACGCCGGCGGAGATTCGTCGACTGAGGACATTACCGTCGTCACTGTGCCTCCCGATCCGACCGGCCTGACGACCAGCGGCATCACCCAGACCAGCATTACGTTGAACTGGGGGGAATCAGATGGCGCAACGAGTTATGATATCAAACTCAGTACAGCCAACACTTGGACGTCATTGGGCGATGTGTTGACCTACAACTTCACCGGCTTGACCGCGAATACGCAATACACCCTGCAAGTGCGGGCGAAAAACAGCTCGGGCGTCAGTGGGGCCGCTTCCAGCGCTGCGCGGACGCTCGCCCAGCAGCCCGCCACCCTCGCCAGCCCCGGCAGCGTCGCAACCAGTGGCATCACGCAGACGGCAATCACGCTGACCTGGACGAAATCGGACGGCGCCAGCAGTTACGAAGTCCAGGGCGGGGCGCTCACTAGCTGGACTGATGCCGGCGATGTCGCTTCCTATGCTTTCAGCGGCCTCAGCGCGGATACGCAGTACACCTTGCAAGTGCGCGCCAAGGACAGCCAGAGGACTTCCGCGGCGGTCTCCGTCAATGCCAGGACCCTGCCCAACCCGCCTGGCCAGCCTTCCGGGCTGCAAGCCAGTTTGACCGAGCCGGATAGCGTTGAAGTGGAATGGAGTCCCTCCGCCGGCGCCCAGTCTTACGAAATTCTTGGCACTGTAAACTCCGACGATCCCGTAGGTCAAGCCGCCGCAATCGGCGCCTTAGGCAATTGGATGAATGTCGGCAATGTCAACTCTTATATCATTTCCGGGCTTTCCTCGGATACGGAGTATACGGTGGAAGTCCGGGCGGTGAATCTCGGCGGCGCTTCGGAGCCATCCGCCGTCGGTTTCCGGACGCAGACGGACCGGCAACCGATTGTCGATCTCGGCCAGGGCGGCGGACTCAGTGACACTGCCCCCGGGCGAGGAAGCGCCGATGACGATTCCAGGCAGAGCGGCTTTGGGGCGGATATCGGACCCACCGCAACTGCGACCGCGACCGCCACGCTCACCGGGCCAGCCTTCAACTGCAACGACGAACAAAAGGCGATGATCGAGATCAGTTCGCATCCTATCGGCCTCAATGTGCAATGCGTCGGCCCCGCCGGCGTCGGCATTCCCGGCTTGATTGCGCGCGGCGTCGTGCTGGGCGTTGATGTCTGGGGCTGGGTGCGCGGCAATTTCGAAGTCTGCTTCATGCAAGCTGGCGATCTGGTCTTCCTTGATGCTGCCTATGCCCCGCGCCTGCAGTTGGATGTCGCTCCCTATGACCGCGATGGCATGATCTGCTCCCAGGTGGACCGGGCGGGCACCTTGGTCTTGCTGCGTTCAGCGACGCCCGTTGCCGCGCAAGCGCCAACAGCAAGCCCACCGGCGCTCCAGGGGCAATCCGGCGATTGCAAAGCGACCACGACCGATCCGCTCAATTTCCGCGCCTCACCGGGCGGGCAAATCCTGCTGACATTGCCGGCGCTGACGACTCTAAGCGTTTATGACAATCAGTCGGGCTGGCTGCTGGTCGAGTACAACGGGCGGAGGGGCTGGATCAGCGGGGTTTACACTGTCCAGACCGGAGTTTGCGGTTAGCCTTTACGGGCAGCAGAGCAGTCGCGTGGCTGCCCTTGACAGCCGGCTCTCGTTGCGCTCTCAAATAACTTTGCTTTTGAGGTTTGCCTCATACGGGCTACAATAGCGCCTGTTGGTTCGACGCGCGAAAAGGATAAGCTCATGGCTCGCTATTCCTATACGGACCTGCCCAAGACCATGCCCGCCATCGTCTGCCACGGAGTGGAGGATTACCGGCTCGAAGATTGGAACGTGCCGCAGCCCGGCGCCGGCGAAGTGGTCATCCGCGTGCAATCGGTCGGCATCTGCGCCAGCGACCTCAAGTGCTATCAGGGCGCGCCGCTGTTCTGGGGCGACGAGTCGCGCGAGGGTTACTGCCAGCCGCCCGTGATACCAGGTCATGAATTCGTCGGCGAGGTGGTTGCGCTGGGCGAAGGCGCGGGCGAACAATACGGCTTGCAGCTGGGCGATATGGCGGTGTCGGAGCAGATTGTGCCTTGTTGGAATTGCCGCTTCTGCAAGCGCGGGCAGTATTGGATGTGCCAGGACAAGCACGATGTCTACGGCTTCCGGCAAGCCACCATCGGCGCGATGGCGGAGTATATGCTCTTCCCGGTTGGCGCGCTGAATTACAAAGTGCCCGATACGCTCCCCGCGCATCACGCCGCTTTCATCGAGCCGCTGGGCTGTTCGATTCATGCGGTGGAGCGCGGCGAAATCACCTGGCATGATGTCGTGGTGATCGCCGGCTGCGGTCCGCTCGGGCTGGGCATGGTGGCCGCCGCCCGTTTGAAGAATCCGCGCCTGTTGATCGCCATCGACCTCAATGATGAACGCTTGGAAATCGCCGAGCTCTGTGGCGCGGACATGAGCATGAACCCGAACAAGGTTGATGTGATCGACGAAGTGCTCAAGCTCACCGACGGCTACGGCTGCGATGTCTACATGGAAGCGACCGGGTATCCCGCCGCCGTCGTCCAAGGCTTGAATATGATTCGCAAGCTGGGCACCTTCGTTGAATTCAGCGTCATGCGCGAGCCGGTCACCGCCGATTGGACCATCATCGGCGATACAAAAGAACTCAATATCCACGGCTCGCATCTCAGCCCCTACACCTATCCCATCGCCATCGACATGCTTAGCAAGGGCCTGCTGCCGATGGATCGGATCATGACGCACCAACTGCCACTGGCCGACTTTCACGCCGGTATGGACCTGGTCGCCGCCGGCGCCGAATCGGTCAAAGTGACGTTAACGCCCTAGCCCGCCAAAAAGAAACTGTAGGGGCGAGGTCGCGTAGACACTGACCGCCGGCGGTGACTCGCCCGAAGCGAGACGAATCAATGTCAAACTCACTCTCTGGCAAAGTCGTCATCATCACCGGCGCCAGCTCCGGTATCGGCGCCGCCTGCGCCCGATTGCTGGCCGAACGCGGCTGCAAACTGACGCTGGCCGCCCGCTCGGTAGAAAAGATGACAGCGCTCGCGGCCGATCTCGCCATCGAAACGCTCGTCTTGCGCGCCGATATGACCGAACCGGCCGATATCTCGGACATGGTGGCGCAAACGCTGGAACGCTTTGGGCGCATTGACATCATGCTGGCGAACGCCGGCGTCTATATCCCGGGGCAGTTCGCTGAAGGCGACATGGATGCCTACTCGATGATGCTCAAGCTGAATGTCGATGGCGTCTTCCGCTGCGCTCACGCGGTCATCCCGCCGATGCAAGCGGGCGGCGGCGGCGATATCCTGGTCACCAGCTCGATCTCCGGGCATATCGATATCGTCGGCGAGCCGGTTTACAGCGCCAGCAAACACGCGGTGCAGACCTTCGCGCACACGCTTCGGCGGCAGGTGGCGGGCGACGGCATTCGCGTTATGTCCCTGGCGCCTGGACCCGTCGCCAATCCGATGCAGTCGCTGTATGAAGAAGAAGCGCAACGGCGCGCGGTTGAAGTCACCGGCTCGCATTTGGCGTCGGAAGATTGCGCCGAGGCGATTCTGTTTATGCTGTCGCGCCCGCCGCACGTCACCATTCGCGATATGGTCATTCTGCCGCAAATCGACCGCGTGTAGGGGTGAGGCGGTGACTCGCCCGCATCGAAAATGTAGGGGTGAGTCATCGGGTCGCCCGCATCGAAAATGTAGGGGCGAGGTCGCGTAGACACTGACCGCCGGCGGTGACTCGCCCAAAGCGAGAAGAATCAATGACAAACTCTCTAGCGGCCAAAGTCGTCATCATCACCGGCGCGAGCTCCGGCATTGGCGAAGCCTTTGCTCGCCTGCTGGCCGCGCAGGGCTGCAAACTGACGCTGGCCGCGCGCTCGGTCGATAAACTGGAAGCGCTGGCCGCGGAGCTGGATGCTGACTCGCTCGTCGCGCCCGCCGATATGACCCAGCCCGCTGATATCGTCAGCATGGTCGCCCAAACGCATGAGCGCTTCGGGCGCATTGACGTGCTCTGCGCCAATGCCGGCATTTACGTTCCCGGTGAATTCGCTGATGGCGATATCGAAGCGCTGACCCGTATGCTCAGCATTAATGTTGACGGCGTTCTGCGCTGCGCTCATCATGTCATCCCGCAAATGAAACGGCAGGGCGAAGGCGATATCGTCGTGACGAGCTCGATTTCCGGTTTTATCGATGTGCATTGGGAGCCGATTTACAGCGCGAGCAAACACGCCGTGCAGACCTTCGTGCACACGGTGCGGCGTCAACTGGCGGGCGATGGCATACGTGTCATGTCCCTGGCGCCGGGGCAGGTGGCGAATCCGCTTTGGGGCTTCCACGAGGCCGCCGATATCGAGCGCGTCTCCGCCGGCGAGCGTACGCACCTGAGCTCCGAGGATTGCGCCGAAGCCCTCCTATATATGCTGTCGCAGCCGCGCCATGTGACCATCCGCGACCTGGTGATCCTGCCGCAGAATCAGGTCAATATCTGAGGAGATCTGCCTTTATGATGGATTCGCTCGCAGGAAAAGTCGTCATCATCACCGGCGCCAGCTCGGGCATCGGCGCGGGCGTCGCGCGTCTCTTGGCGGAACAGGGCTGCAAACTCACGCTAGCCGCCCGCTCGGTCGATAAGCTGGATGCGCTGGCGGCCGCGCTGCCGGCTGAGTGTCTCGTCCTGCGCGCCGATATGACCGTGCCCGCGGACATAGACAATATGGTCGCCCAAACGCATGAGCGCTTCGGCCGAATTGATGCGCTGATTGCCAACGCCGGCATCTTCATCCATGGCGACTTCGCGGCAAACGCCATCCATGACATTTCCGACATGCTCACGATAAACATCGACGCGGTCATGCGCTGCGCCCACGCTGTTATCCCCATAATGAAAGCGCAGGGTTCGGGCGATATCCTGGTGACCAGCTCGGTGGCTGGCCATGAGAAGCTGCATCGCGGCCCGGCTTATGGCGCGAGCAAACACGCAGTCGAGACCTTCGTCAATACGCTGCGCCGTCAGTTGGTCGCCGATGGCATCCGCGTGATGTCGCTGGCGCCGGCGCGCGTCGCCAATGAGCTCTGGAATTTGACCGACGCGGAAGAAATCGAAAGGGTCAGCGTGGGCGATCAAGTTTACTTGAAAGTGGAAGATGTGGCGGAGGCGGCCCTCTTCATGCTGTCCCGGCCGCGGCGCGTGACGATTCGCAACCTGGTCATCATCGCGAAGCAGCAGGATGTTTGACGCATTGGGACAGCCACATTTACCTAGCTGTGTCCGCTGAATGTAATCGTGCGCAACTTGAATAAGATTCGACGCTATATTAAGAGGCCAGAGACGAAATCAGTTGACCTGTTGTTTGGCGGTTTCTTCTTTAGGCGGTGTCGCGCGGCGGATGCATGCCAGCTTTGATCCATGCGCGCCTTGCCGTCACAATCGCCGGACGATTCATGCGAAGGCGTGAGATCGTCCCCCGCCCAATTGACGTCAAACCGGTCAACTCCAGCCCCGCGGCTACCCACAGAAAATGTTCCGCCCACCTATCCAATCGCGGATTAAACAGACGTGATTCAAGCCGGGTTTCCATATCAATCCCAATCCGAAAATCGGACTTGTAGCTGTTGCAGTGAAAACAGGCCAGGCACAAATTTTCTATGTCGGTCTCACCGCCGTATGACAAAGGTTTAATGTGGTCAACAACCAGCAAAATGCCGATAAGCTCCTGCGCTTGGCAATATTCACATTGTTCGTTCGCGCGTTCGCGGACGACTTGTCGAAATCTGAGGGGAATATATGCCATTTATTCTGCGACAAGTTCAACGTTTACATACTGTAATGTGGCGTAACCGCGTTCCTGCAACTGAACCAGGGCGTGAGAGCGAAGCACCGTTTGCCGATCGACCAGACGGAGCAAAGACTCTAACTCGGATTCTTCAGCGTGGCTCAACATGTTTTCGCTTCCACGCTCCATCAAATCTCTAATGCGTCTGTCTTGTGCAAAGGTCAGACGCAGATGAACCAAGTTCCAAAGCTGTTCGTCGGAAAAATATGCGAGCCTGTCTAAGAACTGTTCAGCGTCCGATGACTTGCTAAACAGCATTGCCAAGCCATCTTCAAGAACCGATTCCAAGCTGCAATTCTCTTGTTCCGAGATTCTGCGCGCCAGTTCCTCAATGTCGCTGGGAATCTTCAATTCAACCTTCGATCGCGGCATCTTTCTCTCACATTAACTTACCTAGCTTATTATTGTAACCCGAATCAAGTTCGCAAGGCACATCCGTACATACCGCGCCGCCTCAGCCCAACAGCCTCCTCGCATTCGCCAAACTCCGCGGCACGCCGACCGCCAGCGGCTCCTCCGCGCCTTCGTATTCCAGCGACCACCAGCCATCGTAGCCGGCGCTTTCCATGACCGCGCGAATCGCCGCGAGATCGACCAGGCCGTCGCCGATTACGCAGCCAGTCAGCAATTGTCCGCCCGGGTTGGCGAAAACATGACCGGCTTCGTCGCCCTTGGCGAGGCGCATGTCCTTCAAGTGCGCCAGCACCACCAGATCGGCCAGGTCCGCCGCCGCTTCGGCAGGATTTTGACCCACAGGCAAGAAGTTGCCAGTATCGAGGTTGACGCGCAAAGCCGGCGAGTCGACCGCGTCGATAATGCCTCGCACCTGATCGCTGCGCCCGGCGAACTGCCCATGGTTCTCCAGCGCCAGGGTGACGCCCCGCGCTTCGGCATAGGCGGCGCCGGCGGTCAAACCTTCCAGGATCCACGCCATGCCCTGCTCCTGTGTGACATCATCGCGCGCGCTGCCGCTGAAGACGCGCAGGATGTCTGTGCCCAGCTCCAGCGCGATATCGACGCCGCGTTTCAGCTCATTCAGTTCTCGCCGCCTCTCGCTCGCTGCCGGCTGGATGAAGTTATTGCTGATCGAAAACACAGCCGCCTCCATCCCAGCCTCTGCGATTCGCCGCTTCACTTGAGGAATCTCGCGCTCGGCGTCGGTCCAGAAGATATCGAGCAGTTCCACACCGGCGACCCCTTGCCCCGCCGCGTAGTCAATGAACCCCATCAAATCGAGCTGCCCGGCCTGGACCGCTCGCACACAGCTGTACATGCTCAAGCTCAATTTCACCGTGTTACTCCCGCCGATTCATAAGCCATTTCAATCACGCGCATCACCGCCAAGCCATCTTCGCCGCTGACCAGCGGACTGCGCTTGCCCTCGATGCAATCAAGGAAATGCGCCGCCTGCCGCGCGAAGCGGTCGGGCTCGTCAAATGTTTGCGCCGTCCAGTTTTCCTCATCCGCCAGCTTGTATTGCAGTCCCGCATCGGCGTTGTAATCGATTAGGGCCTGGCCCTCTGTGCCATGAATCCGCACGAAGGCTTGAGCAACGGGCGTCACCCAGCTGCAATTCAACGTGCCCAGAACGCCGCCGCGGCTCCGCACAAGAAGCGAGGCGCTGTCTTCCACCTCGATCGGCAGCGTGGAGGACAGCAAGGCGCGCGCTGATTCAATTTCGTCTCCGGTCAAGGCGCGGAAGATGTCGATGCTGTGCACGAGCGTGTCGATCAAGATGCCGCCGCCGGCCACATCCGCGTCGGTGAACCAGGACCCGCCCGCCCGCCCGAAGCGAAAGGCGAAGCGATTCTCAATCTGAACGAGCGCGCCCAGCTTGCCGCTGCGAATGAGGTCTTGCGCCGCTTGCAGGGGCGCGTGAAAGCGATGGCAAAAGGCGAATTGAAGCAGGCTGCCGCGCATCGCGTCGACGATCGCAGTTGTCTCCGCCACCGTCCGCGCCGGCGGTTTTTCGCACAGTACGGCGATGCCGCGTTTGGCCGCCGCTTCAACAAATGGAATCCGGAATTTCGGCGGTGTGCAGATGCTGACGGCATCCGGCCGCAGCGCTTCAATCATCGACAGGCCGTCGATGAATGCGCGCCCACCGAACTCGTCAGCGCGCGATTTTGCGGCGCGCTCGTCAACATCGGCGATGCCCACGATCTCGCAGCGGCCGGACTGCGCGGCATAAGCGCGCAGCTGCGCCCCGGCGATGCCGCCCGCGCCGATCACTGCGACGCGTATTCTTGTCATCCGCTAGCCCTTCAGCCCCGTCAGCGCCCCTTGCGATGCGATCCGCAGCAGTTTATGCAGCCAAGCAGCGACCATAACATCCGGCGGATTGCCGGCCGGCATCGCGGATATCGCCGCTGCCGTGTCCGCCGCCATGCTCGCGCGCAGGAAATCCCTGCATGATACTTTTCCCTCGCTCATGACTTTCCACCCTCTTTGGAAGACTCACTAAGTGAATGATTCAATCGTGGTGTCGCCATCTTCGCAACGCTTCTTGGGGTGGTCAGGCATGTTCACGTTGGATAAGCAGGGCGAGACGCACTCAATTGATTATGGCTTGCGATGGCAATGTATCGAATTCGGTTGAAATTCTTTGAGCCAGTCCTCGAATTATATCATCAACCCAAATACGTAAGATTTTGTAGGGGCGACTCTTGAGTCGCCCACTGTCAAATCGCCCCTACAGACTGCTAGGTGGATGCAATTTACCTAATTTCAACCGAAAAGGATACACCACCCTTGCGATCATCACTTTGCCAAAAGGGCTCGGAGCATGTGACAATTGGGGAGACTCGAGATGCAGGAAAGAGAGAGAAAGTCATGACGATAGAACTCGGTTTGGAAGTCTTTCTTAAGTCGCGTACGGAGCTGGTGACGGGCTTGCGCGTAGGTTTGCTGGCTTGCCCAAGCAGCGTCGATGGCTCATTGCTCAGCAGCGTCGAGCGGCTGCATCGGCATCCCGCGGTGAACCTGGTCGCGCTCTTTGGACCCGAACACGGCATCCGCGGCGATGCGCAAGCCGGCAGCGCGGTCGCCTCCGCCATTGATGCGCTGACCGGGCTGCCGGTCTACAGTTTGTATGGAGAGACGCAATCGCCAACCGCCGACATGCTGCGCGGCCTGGATGTCATCTTCATTGATCTGCAAGACGCCGGCGTCCGCTTCTACACTTTTTTGGCGACGACGCTCTATGTCATGGCGGCGGCCAAAGAGGCGGGCATCGCTGTGGTCCTGCTGGATCGGCCGGCGCCAATCAGCGGGTCTCGCGTCGAGGGTCCGATGCTCGATCCGGCATTTGCTTCCTTCGTCGGTCCCTGTGCGTTGCCCATCCGCTATGGCATGACCATCGGCGAGGTTGCGCAGCTTGTCAACGAGCGGGACATTGGCTGCGACTTGACGGTGATTCCGTTGGCTGGCTGGTCGCGGCATCAATGGTTTGACGAGACCGGGCTGCCCTTCATTCCATCGTCGCCCAATCTGCCGACGCTTGACGCCATGACGCTCTATCCGGGCGTCTGTTTGATCGAAGGGACGAATCTGTCGGAGGGCCGAGGCAGTACCCGACCCTTCGAATACTTCGGCGCCCCTTGGATTGACGCTGAGTCACTGTCCGGTCATCTGAATGATTTGTCGCTGCCCGGCCTTCGCTTCCGGCCCGTTTACTTTGTGCCGACCTTCAGCAAGCACCAAGGCGAACTCTGCGCCGGTGTTCACGTTTATGTGACTGACCGCGATATTTTCCAGCCGGCGCGCGCGATGCTGCATGTCTTGCAAACGCTGAAGCGGCGCTACCCAAATGATTTCGCCTGGCGCACGCCCTGGAAGAACGGAGCGCGCCCGCCGATTGATCTGCTTTGGGGCAGCGACGGATTGCGCCGGCAGATAGATGCGGATGAGCCGGTTGACGCGCTCATCGAAAGCTGGGGGCCCGCCCTGCGCGAATTTGAGCGCCTGCGCGCCGAGTATCTGCTGTATCCTTGATGCCGATCCGCAAGCGTCACGTCATCACGATCAGCTCCTGCCAGCCATTGGTCAGCTTTTCGCCCCCGCCGGGCCGCGCCACCACCACATCCTCGACGCGCGCCGAGTAGCTGTTGATCTGCATGATGCTCGGCTCAATGGTGAACAGCATGCCTTCGCGCAGCGGCGTCTCGTCGCCCGTGGTGAGGAAGGGCGGTTCGTGCACATCCATGCCGATGCCATGCCCCAGGCGATGCCGAAACGCTTCGCCATAACCGGCGTCCTCAATCACTTGACGCGCCGCCCGGTCAGCGTCGGTGGTCGTGGCCGCATCCGCTTTCAGCGCCGCGATGCCGGCCGCTTGCGACGCCATCATCACATCGTAGACCCGCTGCGCCTCTTCGTCCGGCTCGCCGAAGAAGACCGTCCGCCCGAAGTCATAGCACCAGCCCTCATAAATGCCGCCGAAATCGAAGAGGATCGACACCGGCGGGTTCAGCGTCCGATGCCAGCTCTCCATCCGCGCTCCAAAAAGCAGCGGATGATTCGGCCCCGAGTTGTAGAGCGATGTGGTGAAAGATTGGCCAAGCGAGCCATGTTTCCGCAGTTGGTAATTGACCTCCTCGACGATTTCCAGCTCGGTCATGCCCAGGCGCAGTGCCGACAGGGTATCGGCGAAGGCCGCTTCTGTGATGCGCCCCGCCTCCTTCATCAACTCAATGTCATCCTCGGTCTTGATGACGCGCATGGGGCGCAGCAGGTCGGTCCCCGAGAGGAAGCGCGCGCCGGGCAGCAGGGGCTGCAAGTGGGAGACGGTCTCGCCGGTGGCGAAATCGCTAATCGCCACGCGCGGATTCGCCGGCAAATTGAAACCGTCGAGGATGCTCTTGACCATCGTGGCCGGTTCATCCCAATCGCCCAGGACGCGGATGTCGATGCCCTCCAGCCGACTCAAGCCGCCGAACTCGGCCGTCATGCGCGGCAAGGGCAGCACGGGCGGCTGATGCGCGGTGATCCAGGCGCCTTCGAGCCAGTCGCCCGGATGGATCGTATTGCCATAATTGGGGAAGTCCCGCGGGACGCCGGTCAAGTATTGCAGGTCGGACGAGAGGGGGAAGAAGGCGAGATCGGCGTGCTCGGCGAGGATACTCTGAAATCGCTGCAGGCGGTCGCTGGTCATGGGGCGCTCCTTATGACTTTCATGCAATATGCTGATAGTAACCTGTTTGCGCCGAAATGACAGCAAACTCGCGGCGCTCGGTCCTGCCACTTTCTCAGCTAGAATAGGTTCTGACGTCCAATAGCAAGAGAGAGCCGCCATGTACCGCGCCATTCTCTTCGACCTCGACGACACACTCTTCAGCCTGCGCGGATGCGAAGCGCAGGCGCTGCAACGGACGCTGGATGCCACCGGGTTGCTCGCGTCCATGCCCGCCGGCTTTGCGGAACGGTATGCGCTCATAAGCTCGGGTTATTGGGCGGCGCGGACGGCGGATGGCTACACGCAATACAGCCGCGCCGAGGTGCTTGAACTGAGCTGGCGGGATTTCCTGGCGCATTATGGATTGGATCCTTCGTCGTCCGCCCGATTGGCTGAGCTGTATTGGGAAGCGTTCTGCCGTTCAGGCGCGCTCAATCCAGGCGCGGAAGCGGTCTTGCAGCGGCTGTCAGAGACCCATAGACTGGGCATGATAACAAATGGCTACAGCGATTCTCAGCGCGGCCGGCTGGCGGCGGCGGGCTTGCTGGAGGTCTTTGACCCGCTGTTGATCTCGGAAGAAGTCGGCGTCGCGAAACCCGATGTCCGCATCTTCGATATGGCCTTGAGGCATTTGGCCTTGCCGCCCGAAGCGGCGCTCTACGTCGGTGATTCCATCAGCCAGGACCGCGAGGGCTGCCGGGCCGCTGGCATCGACTTCTGCCACTTCCGCGGGCAGACGGTCTCGCATGACTCGCCTGCGGCGCAATACAGCATCACGGCGCTGACCGAACTCATTTCGATTGTGTTGCCCGACGTCACTCCGTGATCGTCACCTTCGACAAGCCGCGCGGCTCATCCACTTCGTAACCGCGGACGAGCGCCTGATGCATGGCGAAGATCTGACCCGGCATCACCGCCAGGATCGGGCTGAGCCATTCGGGCGTCGATGGTATCGTCATGGCTTGCCTGCCATGCCCGAGCAAATCGCTGTTGTTGCTGATCACCAAAGTCTCGGCGCCCAGTTCATTGAGCCGCTGGCACATATCCACCATTCCGGCGAGGTTCTTGCCGTGTGGCGATACCAGGATGACCGGGTGACCGCGATCGATGGCGGCGATGGGCCCATGACGGAAATTGGCTTCGCTGTAGCCTTCGCTGGCGATGTAACTCAATTCCTTCACTTTGAGGCTGATCTCGCAGGCGGTGGAATAATTGTAGCCACGGCCCAATGAGACCAGACGGTTGATGTAACGATAGCGCTGCGCCCAGGCGGCGATCCCTTCGCCCAGGCGCAAAGCCTGCGCCGAGAGCCGGGGCAAAGCGCCTAGATCCTTCCGCATTGAATCGCTTCCCGCCAGCGCGCTTGTCAGCATGGCGATGACTGTCAGCTGGGCGGTATAAGTCTTGGTGGCCGCCACGCTTAACTCCCGCCCGGCGAGCAGCGGCAGATGATATTTGGCGGCCTGCGCCAGTGGCGAATCCGCGAAATTGCTGATCGCCAGCGTGAGGGCGCCCTGCTGGTTCGCATCGCTCAAGACCGTCCGCACATCTTCTGACTGTCCCGATTGCGAGATGCCGATGACCAGCGCCCGGGACAGGTCTGGTGCGGTCTCGTAGACCGTGTGCAGCGAGGGCGTGGCCAGCATCACGGGGGTGCGCAGCAGCCCGCCAAACATATACTGGGCATAATGAGCGGCGTTGTCCGATGTGCCGCGCGCGGCGATGCACACAAATACGGGATTGAAGTCGCGGATCGCGGCGGCGACCGCATCGGTCAAGGCTTTGCCATCGTTAAGCAGTCGTTCAATGACGGCTGGCTGCTGCGCGATTTCCTTTTGCAAGTACATAATCTTCCAATCATCTAGTCGTCCAATGGGCGATAATTGACGCCCAAAATATCAAGGCAGGGCAAATGCGCTTTCAGGCGGCGCGCCAGCGCGTCAAAACTGCGCTCCTGTGGCTGATGCCAGAGGATGTCGGCCAGGGCGATGGCGCGCGGGAAGGCCATGTATTCCACCTGTTCTTGGTTGGGGATGTATTCCGTCCAGATATTGCCCTGCCCGCCAAGGATATGGCCCGCCTTGTCCGCGGCGATCGCTTCCGGAATGACAGCGAATCGCCAGACTTGCTCTAATGTGAGCGTACTGGCGATAGCCGGCGGTTCACGCGTCCAGTCTTCGTGTTGGTAATAATCCAGGTAACAGTAGGTGTTCGGCGTCATGACGACATCGTGCCCGGCGTTGGCGGCGGCGATGCCCCCGTCGCTGCCGCGCCAGCTCATGACCGTCGCGTTGGGCGCCAGCCCGCCTTCCAGGATCTCGTCCCAGCCGATCAAACGCCGACCGCGTTCGTTGAGCCAGCTTTCAATCTGGCGAATGAACCAGCTTTGCAGTTCATCTTCATCGGCCAGCCCTTCGGCTTTGATGCGCGCCTGGCATTTGGGGCAGGCCGCCCAGCGTGCCTTGGGCGCTTCATCGCCGCCGATGTGAATGAATTCGGAGGGAAAGATCGCCAGCGCTTCTTCAAAGACATCCTCGAGGAAGGTGAAGACCCGGTCGTTTCCGGCGCAAAAGATGTCAGGGTCGATGCCCCAGGTCGTGCGCAGCTGATAGCCTTCGCCGACGCAGCCCAATTCCGGGTAAGCCGTCAGCGCCGCCCGCGCGTGCCCGGGCAGCTCGATTTCCGGCATGACTGTGATGCCCCGCTCAGCGGCGTAGGCGACGATATCGCGCGCCTCATCCTGTGTGTAAAAGCCGCCGTAGGGCTTGCCGTCGCCTTGGTTGGGCCTTGCCGGAATCGGCGTTTCCGCGCGCTGAGAGCCCACTTCGGTCAAGCGCGGATACTTCTTGATTTCCAGCCGCCAGCCTTGATCCTCCGTGAGATGCCAATGAAAGGTATTGAATTTGTAGAATGCCATCGTATCGATGAACTTCTTGATGAAGTCCAGCGGGAATATGTGTCGGCCGACGTCAAGGTGCAGGCCGCGCCAAGCGAATGCCGGCGCGTCGCTGATGCGCAGGCAGGGTATCGTCCAAGTCACGCCGTTTTGCGGCGCGTCGGCCAGAATCTGCGGCGGCAAAAGCTGTCGCAGCGTCTGCATCGCGCGCAGGAATCCGCTAGGCCGCCCCGCGCTCACAGTGGCTCGCTCCGGCGTCGCATCGAGCGTATAGGTTTCGTCTGCCATATCGCCCTCGGCGGGGACGAGCAAAATCGCATTCGTCGCCTCCGCGAGGATGTCATCGTCGAGTGGATGTACCGACAGGCCGAAGCCGGTGGCGGGCCGCAGGCAGCCGGCCAGCATGTCGCCGATGTCGGCGGCGGCGGCGAATATGCGCGTGTGCGCATTGATTGCGAATGTTCCAGGCTTGCGCTCCAAATGCTGCGGTTGAGGAAAGAGGGTGAGTTCTGGCATGTCTTGTTCCTCCTTTAGATGTCGTCCAGTGAAATCACGGCGCTGAGGTTATGCGGTCGGTCGGGATCGCGGCTGTTGAAGCGCGCGCGATAATAAGCCAGCAATTGCAGAACGGGCAGGTGCAAGACCGGGCTGCACCAGTTAGGCAGGTCGGCCGGCAGCCAGACAGTCTGGTGATTTTCGATCTTTGTCTGCGCGATTGTCAATACGGTGGCGCCCAGCTGCGCCATGTCCTCCAGTACGCGGAGTTCCTGCCGCGCGGCCGCGGGCGAAATCATGCCGATCACCAGGCTGTCTTCGCCCGCCATCGACATCGGACCGTGACGAAACTCCAGCGTGTGATAAGCCTCGCTGTAAGACAGCGACATTTCTTTCATCTTGAGCATGGCTTCACAGGCGATGCCATAAAGCGCGTCGGACCCCAGGAAGAAAAACTTCTCGATGGCGCTGTTTTCTCCCAGCGACTGCGCCAGAGTGCCGTATTGTTCCAGCAGCCGGCGGCAGATGGCCGGCAGCGGGCGGCTTGCGGCCAGGTCATGGCCGGCGATCAGGGCGGAGAGCTGCTGCACGACAACCAGCATGCTGCTGAAAGAGCGAGTCTGGGCGACGCTCGCCTCCTGTGCGGCATCAATGGCGATGGCGAGGTCGGCGTCTTGCGCTAGCGGGCTGCCCCCCTCGCAGGTGATGGCGATAACCGGCCCGCCGACCTGAGATTTGAAAAGCTGTTGCGCGCGGACGGTTTCGCTTGTCGCCCCTGAGCGCGATACGCAGAGCAGCAAATTGCGCTGGCCGGGAATATAAATGGACTGCGGATGCAGCAGCAGCTCGGAGGCGGGGCAGGCGAGGGCATGACAACCGGCCTGGCGCAGAAGACGCGCGGCCGTCAGCGCCAGGTAATAGGTCGAGCCGCAGCCGGTCACGATGACATGGTCGAAGGCGCTGGTCTCCAGCCATGATTGCAGGAGTCGATCCTGGGCGTCGAAGGCGGCGAGCGCTTCAGCCCAGACATCGGGCTGGCTCATTATTTCCATGTATGTATGCTGCCCCGCGGTCATAGCGCCTCTATGCTTTCGATTGCGCCGGGGATGTCGACGGTATCGCGGGCGAAGGCCTCGCGCGGAGCCTTTGTCCTCTTCGCGCCCTGCCGCCAGATCATCAAGTTCTCCTGAATACTGCGAGATTTGCCTGCTGCTGTCGTTTCCGCCACATCTGGGCTTTGATTCGTCGAGCAAAAGAATATAGAGTACAGGTAGCATACTATGCCAATTCATACCGTGGAAAGCCATAGCATACAAGCGCATGAATCGCATACTCATTGAAAACAGCCGCATTTGGCAGGAGGGTGGATTCGTCACCGGGTCTACGCTTGTCCTGCGGGATGGCGTAATTGAAGCCTTGCTGCCGCCGGCGGATCTGTCGCCGCAGCCCGGTGACCGGTGCATAGACGGCAGGGGCGCTTGCGCCATCCCCGGCTTCGTCGATGTCCATCTGCATGGCAGCGTCGGCTTTGATGTGATGGATGCATCGCCGGCGTCATTGGAAGGCTTGGCGGATTTCTTGCTTCAACAAGGCGTGACCAGCGCCCTCGCCACGACCATGACCGATACGGCGGAGCGAATCGAGGCGGCCCTGGCGGTCTTTGCTGACCGGGGCGGGGCGCCCTTTCGCGGCGTCCATATCGAGGGACCCTATCTCAATGCCGCCTATCGCGGGTCGCAGCCGGCGCGGCACCTGCGCCAGCCCCAGCCTGCGGAGTACTTGCCCTGGCTGGAGAGCGGTCTGGTCAAATTGATGACCATAGCGCCGGAGATACCCGCGGGCGAGGATTTGCTGCGGGATGCGCTGTCGCATGGCGCGGCCGTGTCCATTGGGCACAGCGGCGCCAGCTATGAAGCGGCGGCTCGCTATTTCACGCTGGGCGCCAGCCAGGTCACGCACACGTTTAATGGCATGGCCGGCATCCACCATCGAGAACCCGGCTTGTTCATCGCCGCGCTTGAGCAGCCGCGGGTGACCTTCCAGCTCATTCCCGATGGCATTCATGTGCATCCGGCCGTGGTGAGGATGCTGCTGCGCCTTGTCGGGATTGAACGGCTGGCGCTGATCACCGATGCCATGAAAGCGACCGGGCTGGGCGACGGCGATTATGCTTTGGGCGATGTCTTCGTGACGGTCAAGAATGGCGAAGCGAGGACGCCCGCGGGTGGTTTGGCCGGCAGCACCTTGACCATGGGCCGAGCCTTGAAGAATATGATGCGCTTTTGCGATTTGACGCTGGCGGAAGCCCTGCCGATGGTTGCGCGCGTCCCGGCCCGTTCGATAGGCATGTATCCGCAAAAGGGCTCGCTCGAGATCGGGGCGGATGCCGATGTCTTGCTTTGGCATGAAGAAGAGGGCGTACAGGCGACCTTGATCGGCGGCGAGCTGGTCTACCAGGCGGAGGGCGCATGGTCTGCGGCTACTGCGGACGGCTGAGCCACCGCTGCGCTTGTCATCTAGCCGACAGCGACATCCGCCAGTTTCTCGCGCGAGGCGGGCGCAGCTACGCCCCGCTGCTGGAGGAGCGCGCGCCCAAACGGGCTGTCCCGCCACAGATCAAGCGGCGCGAAAGGATGACGCTGCGGCGGCATTACCGCCAGTGGCATCGCCAGCTGGTGGCGGACGCCGGCGAACGCTGCGCCAATTGCGGCGCGGTGGACAGCCTGGTGCTGGATCATGTGATTCCCATCGCCCGAGGCGGCCGCTCAACTTTGGACAATCTGCAAATGCTCTGCGCCACCTGCAATCGCATCAAGGGCGCGCTGATGATCGATTGCCGCTCCTTCATACATCCAGTATGAAGCGGGCTTGGGGGCTGAGGCGGGCCAGCGTCGCCTCGCTTATCAGCTTTGGAAAGTTTGTCTGCGGGGTATGGTGACGGCGAGTGAAGTAGGAGTGCAGGGCATAGCGGCGGGACTTTGTGCGATTGACCGTCCCGCTGTGCCAGAGATGCGAGTTGAATATGACGACCGTGCCGGCCTTGCCGGTCACGAGCGCTTCTTCCGGGTGCTCTGCCCATGGATCATCAAGCGCCGCTTGCGGGACTTGCCCACTGCGATGAGAACCCGGTACGATCCGCGTCGCGCCATTTTCCGGCGTGAAATCGACCAAGAGCCAGATCGAATTGCAGACCTGATAATTGCTCGGATCAACCCCTTTTGACCAGTCGGCGTGCAGAGCCTGGTGTCCTTCGCCGGGCAATGAGGCGCGTCCATTGAGAGACGAGAGCTTGAAGTCCCCTTGAAGTACGTGGTTCATCGCCGCCAGGACTTGAGGTTGGCTGAAGCAGATTTCGAATAGCGGGTCTTTGTCCACCAGATTGGCAAGCCGCTCGGTACCGGCCTCCTGATGCACTTCCAGACCCGCATCATCGCCTTCCTGCTGAATGAGCTCTTGAAAGCGAGCGCGAAGAGCCTCAGCCTGCGCGGTTGACAAAAGGCCTGGCAGGGGCAGGTAGCCCTGTTCATCGAGCTGCTGTTTGTCGGCGGCGGTTAAGGTGTCGCCGCTGACGCCGAAGGCACGAAGCGCTGTCTGCATGTTCATGAGGTTCGCTCTTTCTCCAGTACGACGCTGATTAGACACCAGTTGGCGCGAAAACGCCAGCGACGGGCGACGTTTGGCTGGGCAATGGCAGCAAATTGAAATGGCGCTGAAATCAACTACTTTCCCGGCAACTTTCGTAATCTGTAGGGGCGAGGCGGTGACTCGCCCTTTTTTGTTTCACCACAGAGGCACAGAGCATTTGTAGGGGCGAGGCGGTGACTCGCCCTTTTTGTTTTCACCACAGAGGCACAGAGGGCACAGAGTATTTGTAGGGGCGAGCCGGTGGACAGTGTTGAAAAACTGGATCGACATATAATGACATTGTATGTCAATCA
>JAPPEU010000031.1 GCA_028875245.1 Chloroflexota bacterium | reverse complement strand
CTGTCCGATTTCTGGCAACTAACTTCATTTAAGGCTGTTTTTCAACAGACACTGCTAGGTCGCCCCTACTGATGAAACATCGAAAACGGTAAACTAGGCGCGCGTCCGAAATAAATGAAGAAGGATCATCATGAGACTGACAACCTACCAAACCGGAGCCGGAAACCAACTGGGTATCGTGACCGCGCGCGGCGTCCTGGATGTAGCGGCGGCGGTCGTGGCCACCGGCGTCAATTGCCCGGCGAGCGTCGATGAAGTCTACGCGTCGGGTTCAGCCGCCTTGCCGGGGCTGTCTGCCTTGCTCGACGCGGCGGTCGATTCGTCGCTCTTCCTCAAAGAAGCTGACTTGACTTATGGGCCGGCCGTGCCGAATCCGGGCAAGATACTCTGCGTCGGCTTGAATTATCAGAAGCACGCGGCTGAAACGGGCGCAGCGCCGCCGGACGAGCCGGTGCTCTTCAGCAAGTTCAACAACAGCATCGCCGCGCCGAATGAAAGCATCCCGCTGCAAAGCGATTGGACGCGCGTCGATTATGAGTCGGAGCTGGGCGTGGTTATCGGCGGGACGGCGCGCAATGTTTCGGTCGACGAGGCGCTGGACTTTGTCTTCGGTTATTGCAACATGAACGACCTCAGCGAGCGCCGGCTGCAGATGCTCAGCGGGCAATGGCTGCTGGGCAAGACGCTGGACAAGTTCCTCCCGCTCGGTCCCTACGTCGTCACCGCGGATGAAGTCCCCGACCCGCAGAATCTGTCGATCAAGGGCTGGCTGAATGGCGAGCTGCGACAGAGCAGCAACACCGCCGATATGATCTTCACCGTAGCCGAAGTGATCGCCTACGCCAGCAAAGTCATGACCCTGAGCCCGGGCGATGTCATCAGCACGGGCACGCCTGAGGGCGTCATCATGGGCATGGAGGACAAGGTCTGGCTGAAACCGGGCGATGTATACAGCGTCGAGGTCGAAGGCTTGGGCCAGCTGGTCAATCGCATGGTCGAGGCATAACCATGGCGGACACCTACCTCGTCACGGGCGGCATGGGCTGCATCGGCGCCTGGGCCCTTTATCATTTGCAGCGCCGAGGCAAGCGCGCGGTTAACTTCGATCAAAGCGCCGATCGCCACCGAATCGACTGGCTGATGAGCGCCGATGAACAAGCCGCCATCAAATTCGTTCAGGGCGACCTGCGCGACACGGACGCGCTAAAAGCGGTCTTCACAGATTTTGGCGTGACGCGCGTCATACACCTGGCGGCGCTGCAAGTGCCCTTCTGCCGCGCCAATCCTGTCCTGGGCGCCGAGGTCAATGTCACGGGCACGGTCAACATCTTTGAGGCGGCGCGCGCAAACGGCGTCGGCCATATCGCTTTCGCCTCGTCCATCGGCGTCTACGGACCGCCGTCAGACTTCCCGCCGGGGCTGATCGCCAATGATGCGCCCAAAAATCCGCGCACGCTTTACGGCGCCTACAAAGTCTGCAATGAACAGACCGCGCTGGTCTACTGCGAGGAAAACGGCATCACCAGCACGGCGCTGCGTCCCTACACGGTTTACGGCGTCGGGCGCGATCAAGGCATGACCAGCGAACCGACCAAAGCCTTGGTGGCGGTGGCGAAGGGGCAGCCCTACAAGATTCCCTTCACCGGGGAGATGCAGTTTCAGTGGGCGTCGGATGTGGCGCGGCAATTCATCCTGGCGGCCGAGCAGCCGCTGGATGGCGCGCGCGGTTTCAATCTGGGCGGACCGCCATCAAAGGTTGAACGCTTCGTCGAGATCACGAAGGAGGCGCTGCCGGAGGCGGAGATTGAGGTGGCGGATAATCCCCTGCCCTTCCCGGCCGGCTTTGATGACAGCGCGCTGCGGGCGAACTTCGATACGGTCTACGAGACGCCGCTGGAAGCGGGCATCGCCGAGACGATCGCGCATATTCAGCGGCTGGGGAATGGGATCTGAACACAGCCCCTCTCGAGCCCCAACTCGGCTCACACAAAATAACGAACCCGTGATTGAAGGAAGCTGTAGGGGCGTTTCGGCGAAACGCCCGATAGAATATGGGGTGGCGGGAGGGCGAGACAAGTCTCGCCCCCACAAAATTCGATTTGATTGAAGACGGAATTGAGTAGGTTCATAAAAAAGAGAGACACGGAGGAATACCAATGAGAGGCATTTGGATTCTGTGCAAGGCTGCTCTGCTTGCGTCTGTTTTGGCGACTTCGGTTTACGCGGCGGATATCGTCGTTGATCAGACCTGCAGCCTGGCGGACGCGATAAGGGCTGCAAATACGGACGAGGCTGTTGGCGGCTGTCCCGCCGGCGCTGGCGCGGATGTCATTACGCTCACGACGAATGTCACGCTGTGGGCGGATCTGCCGCGCGTCTCAAGCAATGTTACTCTCGAAGGGAATAATTTCTGGATCAGCGGCGCGTCAGCATATCGGATATTTTATGTGGAGACCAAGGGAAAACTTTCGATCGCCGGCTTGACATTACGCGGCGGCACGGCCGGTTCCGAGTCCGCTCCGGACTATGAACATGAACATGGCGGCGCAATTTATAGCGAAGGTGAATTAAGCATTGAAGACTGCACACTATTGGAGAACTCGGCTGGTCGAGGCGGGGCGATTTACAACAGGGGCAAGCTAAGTGTAAGCGGCAGTGAATTCTCCGGCAATACAGCGTCGTTAGGCGGCGCCATTCACAACGCGGGAGTTATGCGCCTAAGCGCCACTACATTTTCTGACAATAGCGCCGAGCATGACGGTGGCGGAATCGCCAACTATGCAGATTTACAAGTCAGCGACAGCCATTGGTCGGGCAACTCAGCTGACGAGGGCGGGGCGATTGACAACAGGGGCGCGCTAAGTGTAAGCGCGAGCAACTTTGCCGACAACTCAGCATATTATGAAGGCGGCGCGATTTACAACAGGGAGAAACTGAGCGTACGCGGCAGTGAATTCTCCAGCAATACGGCGTCGTTAGGCGGCGCAATTCACAACGAGATTGACCTGAACATCGACGGCAGCACATTCGCTGACAACGCCGCTTATATTGGCGGGGGCATAAACAATCTCGGTGAGCTAAACGTTAGCGGAAGTACTTTTCGCGGCAACAAAGCCGGCACGGGCGGCGCGATAAACAACAGTGCTATAGACAGCCCTGGCCGGGCAATGCTCGTCAATAGCGTGTTCACTGGCAACGTCGCTAACGGCGCAGGCGCATTATCAAATGACGGGGAATTATCCCTCATGGACAGCGAGATTTCGCGCAACACCGCGTTGTTTGGCGCTGGAATAGCAAACGCTGGGACCTTAAGCATTAGCAACAGCACGCTCGCCGCCAACTCCGCGGAATACGACGACAGCGCCGCTAGTGATGACGAAATTGTATCCATGGGCGGCGGCATCTTTGTACTTGGTCAAGAAGACCACATATCAAACGTATTCTTGACACACGTGACACTGGCGCGGAACTCGGCCGATGTCGGTGGGGGCATCAATATTGTTGATAGTCCATACGCCATTGTATCGTTGCGCAACAGTATTGCAGCCGACAATTCTGGAGGCGACTGTTTAGGTGATCTTCGTAATAGCGCTTTCAGTCTCATCATGGACGGCTCATGCGATGCAGAGTTCAGTGGCGATCCTATGCTCGGCGACCTCGTCATACCTGAAGACGGCTCGCCGTCCTACTTCCCCTTGCTAGCGGGCAGCCCGTCAATCGACGCCGCCAAAAGCGACTTCTGCTCGGAAACCGACCAAATCGGCACAGCGCGACCACAAGGCAAAGCCTGCGACATCGGCGCTATTGAGTTTGTATCAGACAAATGATTCGACGGTCGCGCATGTGCAGCGGCTGGGGGATTGGATTTAGCAGTGACTTTTTGTAGGGCTTGCCTCTACTGCCAATTGTGGACAAGTCATGTAGGGGCGAGGCGGCGACTCGCCCGTTGATTTCCAAACTATTTTTGCGCCGGAAACAGCCGGCTGACTTCCAACTCAAAGCCGGGCAGCGCGTCTTCGCCGGAGAGCGTGCTGTCTTGGCCGACGAATTCAATGTTCAGGCGGGCGCCGTTGGCGGAACGACAAACATCGACGCCTTTTTCCGTTGGCAGAACAATCCACACCACGAGACTGCCATTGTCTAAATAGATTCTGGCCTTGCGGCGGAGTTGCGCCAATGAATCATTAGGCGAGGCGATCTCCACCGCCAGATCGGGCATGACGGAAAGGAAGCCGTCCTCGGGCTGTTGACTCAAGCGCGCGTGGCTGACAAAGGCGACATCTGGCGCAAGCAGAGTGCGACGATTGTGGGCAGAGTAAAAGCCGAGTTCGGTATGAACTTCACCCAAGTCATGCTCTTCAACAAACAGAGTCAAGTATGTGCCCAGGCGCATTGCAAGACGACTATGGACTCGTTGCACGGGTGACATCTCAATGATTTCTCCGTCGATCATGTAAAATCGCTTGTCAGCATATTCGGGTTGCCGCATCAATTCAGTGATGGCATCAATATCGAGCAGTCGTTCTTGCGTCGCCATATCGCTTTGCCTTGCGCGTCATTTATGACTAGCATATCATGTTTCGGCTAACTGCGAGTATATCGCTCAGGCAGCGCCCGACGCAACATCTCGACTGCGGGCCTGCGACATTGACGCGCAAGAATACGTACACCAAAGAGTAGAGGTCAGTTAGCGGAAGACTTGTCGTATTCCTCTGTGCCTCTGTGGTGAAATCAAAAACGAAAGACCAAGCCATGTCTCAAAGCAAACGCTTTATCCAGCAGCTCAGCGTCAACCTGCTCAACATGCAGCGGGCGCGCGTCAAGGCGATTGATTATGTGATGATCAAAGTGCCGAGCTCCTTCGCCCCGATTCCCAAAGAGCGCAACTTCGTGCAGCGCCAGGTGCTCGGCGCGCCGCCGATGAGCCTGATGGAGTTTGTGGGCGCGCTGGACCGCATCGGCGAAGACCCGCGGCCGCTGGGCGTCATCTTGTATTTCCGCGGCTTTTCCGCCAGCGCGGCCGACTTGCAGACGATGCGCGATGCGATCCTGCGCTTGCGGGAAAAAGGCAAACGCGCGCTCAGCTATGCGCCCGGTTATCGCACACTGGAGTATTTCGTCGCCAGCGCTTGTGATGAAATCCTGCTGGCGCCGGGCGGCATGCTGGAGACCACCGGCCTGCTCAGCCAGCAGATGTTTTTGAAAGAGGGCCTGGCGAGCGTGGGCTTGGAATTCGACTCGATCGCGATCTCACCATACAAAGGCGCGGCCGACGCGCTGACGCGGCAGGAACCATCCAAGGAAGGGCGGGAGCAAAGCAATTGGCTGCTCGACTCCATTTTTGACACGGTCGTCGACGGCATCGCCAGCACGCGCAAAATGAAGGCGGAAGAGGTCCGTCACATGATTGACGGCGGGCTGCACATGAGCGATGTCGCCCTGGAACGAGGTTACGTCGATGGCGTCATGAATGAAGAGCAGTTGGTCGAGCATCTGGGCATCACCAAGGTGACGATGTGGGAGGAAGCGGATGGGCAGGTGCTGCTGGCCGAGCGCGATTTCGGCAGCAAATACGTCGGCGTGATTTATGGCGGCGGCATGATCGTCGATGGCGAAAGCGCGACCCCGCCGAGCGACATGCCTCTTCCTCTGCCCTTTGTCGGCGGCGAGCGCCTCGGCGATGCCACCCTCAATCAGCAGGTGCGCAATCTGATGAAGGATCCGGCTTGCGGCGCGCTGGTGCTGTATATCGACAGCGGCGGCGGCTCGGCCACCGCATCAGAGTCGATGGCATCGGCGCTGGCTGAATTCGCCAAGTCGCGACCGCTGGTGGTCTTCATGGGCGGTGTGGCGGCTTCGGGCGGCTACTACATTGCGACGCCGGCGCATTGGATTGTGGCGCAGGCGGGCACGATCACCGGTTCAATCGGCGTGCTGATGGGCAAGCTGGTGAACCATGAGATGCTGCAAAAGCTGCATGTCAACGCCTTCTCATATTTGCGCGGCGAACACGCCGACCTGATGACCGGCGAAAGCCCTTTCAGCAAGGCGCAGCGGAAGATGATGCGCGGGGGAATCGAGCATATCTACGCGCAATTCCTGGACCGCGTGGCGGAGAGCCGCGGCAAGACGAGCGCCGAGGTCGATGAAATCGCTGGCGGGCGCGTTTGGACCGGCGCGCAAGCCCTGGAGCATGGGCTGGTCGATGAGCTGGGCAACTTACAGCGCGCGATTGACAAAGCGCGCGAATTGGCGAAGCTGCCGCATAACGCGCCTTCTGTCCTGATCCGCGAGAAAGGCAAGCCCATCGGCGTGCAAGTGGCGGAGGGTAGCCCGGCGGCCTTGCTCAAATATGTGGGGAATGGCGTCGCGCAGTTGACCAACCGAGCGCAGTGCATCATGCCTTTTGAGTGGCGGGTGGAGTAGGGATTTTCAGGGAAGCCGATCGAAAGCGGATCGTATTCCTATTTCCAATTCAGCGGGTCTGCATTCGTAGCGGTCGAATTCCGTAATGTTGTTATTCTTTATATGCAGTTGGCCTTCTCCTTCATTGCCTCTATGCTGTTTATCAGAATAATACTGATTGGTTTTGACTTCGTGCGACGATAGAACCCAATAGCGAATCGTATCCCGCCATACCGCAATCCATACAAATACATCGCAAAGGTCGGCTTTTAGCTGTTGAAAGATCATATCAAAGGGCTTCTCGGAATCCGATGCAAGCGCCTTTTCCGTCAGCGACGCCGCAGAATATCGATCAAGTGCTCTTGCTGACTTTATCTCGATACGAATGCCGTCCAGAAAGGCATCGTACTCTTGTGATTGATATGTAGGATCAAGGTCTCGCGATGGCTTTCGTATCTCAGGAATGATTGACTTAAGTTGACCAAATGCCCATGTATCTCCAAATCGTCTTGTAGTCAGATCGAAAATATGGAGAAAACAGTTTCTTTCAATGTACTGGTCTCGCAGATCATAATACCGCTCTAAAGTTAACGTATCGCGACCAAGCAACGTCGATATGACATATTCATATTCGTTGAATGGAAATACAGATTGAAGAGACTCAAGTCTGATCCGAAGTTCGTCTTCGTCAGGCAATTCTGACATCAGCGCATTTAGTTCTCTTTCAAGATGTTCCACAATCCCTCACATCAATGTGTTTTGTACAGGCATTTCAACTGCTTCGGGTGCATTGTCGATATCCAACTGCGCGTTCTGTGCGCCAAGCTCCCTAAGTTCTCCTTCAAATGGATTTCCATTTTGCCACCCGGTACGTCCAGTTTTGCGGAAATTCTCGAGGCGGCGAATCGTAATTTCCGCGAACACAGGATCTATATCCACCGTATAGCACTTACGATCAAGAATCTCTGATGCCAACAATGTAGTTCCGGAGTGAGAAAAGTAATCAATGACTAAATCGTTAGCATTAGAGCTTGCTCTGATTATGCGCTCAATGCTCTTTAACGGTTTCTGCGCGTAGCACCCGCTTACATTTTCTTCCATGCGATAAAAAACTTGCTGGATGTCTACCCAGACGTTGCTGGCGCGAATATGCTCGGATTTACTGCGTTGTAAGTTTTCAGTTACTTTTCCATCGACTTTCTTATAATACCCTTTGAGAACCTTTGGAATGTCGGTGTACTCCACTTGGAAATCAGGATTGCCTTTGACGTAATAGAGCAATTCCTGTCGCACAGCCATCCAATTCTTTTGTGTGCCATAGCCTCGCTGGTTTCTCATCGTTATGAAGCTTCTCGGGCTGAACCTCTGCCCTCGCATCATAATCATGAAATCCGGCAGTGGCTGGAATCCGTCGTTTTGATCAGCCCCAATCCAAATGTAGAGAGAAGCGTCCTTTGAGAGAACGTTGTAGGTCAAGGAAATCCATTGATTACACCACTCAACAAACTCTGATACCTGCTTTATCTCAAAAGCAGCGACATTGTAAGGCGGATCATGGATCGCCAGCGCAGCTCGCTCTTTGCCCATCAAACTAGCTATCGCGACAGAATCGCTTACGTCAAGACACCCTACGCGATGACCGTTCACTTCGTCTTCCCAAATCTCACCCGGGGCTAGACGACAGTAAGGAAGCAACTGGCTTCTCAATGCTTCGGATTGATCTAATCGGGGAAGTGGATTCTTATTCATAGTCTCAATGTTACCATCTGATTGCCATACAGATTATGGCAGAATCTCAATACAATAATTTCCCGCAACTTCAATTCACAAGGACAAACTCCCATGCCCACCGTCCCAACCCGCGACCAAGTCCCAACCGAATCCACCTGGAATCACGAGAGCGTCTTCCCCTTCTTCGACGCCTGGCGCGAAGAATACCAGGCAGCGATGGCCAAGCTGCCCGAAATCGATAGCTTCAAAGGCTCGCTCTCGCAAGGTCCCGAACGCCTCGCCGAGTGGTTTGACTTTCATCAAGCGCTCGCGCGCCGCGTCTGGACGCTTTTCATGTACCCGGTCATGTGGCAGGCCTGCGACGGGGAGAACGAAGAAATCAAGGGCATGGTCGGGCAGGCGCAGGGGTTGGCGGGTCAATTCATCGCCGGCGCCGCCTTCGCCGAGCCGGAACTGCTGGCGCTGGACGAGGGCGCGCTGCAAAGCTGGCTGCGGCAAGGCGAGCTCAAGCTTTATCAGCATCACGTCGACGACCTGCTGCGAATGAAGAAGCATGTGCTCTCGGGCGAGGTCGAGTCGGTGCTGGGCTTGTTGAGCGATCCGCTGGGGCGCATCGACAGCATCCGCAGCGCACTCAACGACATGGACCTGAAGTTCGAGCCGGCCAGCGACAGCGGGGGCGCGCCGCAGCCGCTGGTGCAGAGCACCGTCAACAAGCTGCTGGCGAGCGGCGACCGAGAAACACGCAAGAACGCCTGGATAAATTATGCCGACAGTTATTTGAAGTTTCAGAACACTTTCGCCACGACCTATCTGGCATCGGTGAAGCGCAACGTGGTGCTGGCGCGGCTGCGCGGCTACGAGAGCGTTTTGCATGCCAAGCTGTCGCCGAACAACATCCCGGTCGATGTCTTCCACAACTTGATCGACACCTACAAGAAGCATATCCCCACCTGGCATCGTTATTGGGATGTGCGCCGGCGCGCGCTCGGTTATGAGGCGATTCATCCTTGGGATATCTGGGCGCCGCTCACGCCTGATGATCCGGCGCTGTCCTATCCCGAGGCGGTGGACATGATAGCGGACGGCATGGCGCCGCTGGGCGAGGATTACGTGGCGACGATGCGGCGCGGCTGCCTGGAGGAGCGCTGGGTTGATTACGCGATCAACGAGGGCAAGTCCGAGGGCGCCTTCTCCTTCGGCGCCTATGACAGCTACCCCTTCATCATGATGAGTTTTGATGGCAACTTGAGCTCGATGAGTACGCTGGCGCATGAGCTCGGGCATTCCATGCACAGCCACTACACGCGTGCGCATCAGCCCTTCGTCTACAGCAATTATTCGATGTTCGCCGCCGAAGTCGCCTCGAATTTCAATCAGGCGATGGTGCGGGCGCATCTCTTCGCCGGTGAGAGCGACCGGGATTTCCAGTTGGCGCTGATTCAAGAGGCGATGGACAACATCCACCGATATTTCTTCATCATGCCGACCTTGGCGCGCTTTGAATTTGAGGTGCACAGTCGCATGGAAAACGATGAGCCGCTGACGCCGGAGACGCTCAACGAGATCATGTCCGGCTTCTACGCCGAGGGCTATGGCGAGACGATGTCCGATGACGCGCGGCGGACGGGCATCACCTGGGCGCAATTCGGTCACTTGTACGAGGCCTATTACACCTTTCAGTACGCGACAGGCATCTCGGCGGCGCACACCCTGGCCAACGCGATTCTGGCGGATGACGATGGCGGCGCGGTCGAGCGGTACCTGGCTTTTCTGCGCGCGGGCGGGAGCGATTATGCGATTCCAGCGCTCAATGCGGCCGGCGTGGATATGTCGACGCCGCTGGCGGTGGAGGAGACCTTCAAGGTGCTGGAAGGGCTGGTGGACCGGCTGGAGGGCTTGGTTGCATAAATGGATCGCGCAAGCAGTCCTTGGCATATCGACCGAACCGCCGCGACGCGTTTGGCGGTATTCTCAGGAAATCTTCTAATTGAAACGGGAGATGACAGACACTACTGGGCGCTGACACTCATTGCATTCAATCTTTTCGAAATGGTTGGAATTGGCGACAGCGCGCAGGAGCGCTTCGTTGCCGGTTACGAATAGATTGTTGGCCATCGACGCGACACGAGCCTGATACATGGCTGGCACGAGGGATGCGTCGCGCGCGCAATCCGCAACCTATTTGTTCATGGGCTGCAAACCGAGCAACGCCAACGGAAAAACTACGCCCCTGGGGAGACCGCGCAAGTCCATGGCGTCGCGTTGATAGCGGATTCTCAACTGCAGGATCCGCCGGACCTGTATCATGTGGAGCTGCTGGAGGGCGGGTCCTATGGAATCCGCTTTTCGCCGTCTGAGATATGGTATTATGTACGGCAGTGGTATGAGCACAGGAGACCAGAATGAACAGAAAACAGTTCGTTCTCTACGAGCCAGGCGGACGCGTCGCCCGTGGCTTCGCTTACGGCAAGCTGGTCGAAGTCCGCTACATTGACGTCGTCCGGACTGGCATCGAGTCCGCTGATCGCGACGAATTCATACAGTTGGTTGAGCAGGCGCAGCTATCAGAAGAAGAACTGCGCGAGTGCCGTATTGGCTATGTCGATGACAAGGGAGTCGGCACGTATCACGGCTGGCAAGAGTTTCTAGACATGGCGCTCGAATCCAGCTAGCAGTTTAGCTGCCGCATAACAGGAGGCACAAACCCATGCCAAAAATCACCTTCATCGGCGCAGGCAGCTTCGGTTTCACGCGCAAGCTCGTCAAGGACATCCTCACCTTCCCCCTGCTTGAGGGCAGCGAAATCGCGCTCATGGATATCGACGCTGAGCGCCTCGATTTTGCCAGGCGCGCCGTCACCCGCATCGTTGAAGCCGGCAAGTATCCCGCTACTGTCACCGCCACCATGGATCGCGTCGAAGCGCTGCGGGGCGCTGATTACGTCGTGGTGACGATCCTGGTCGGCGCGACCGATGTCTGGCGCCATGATATTGAGATACCGATGAAGTATGGCGTGGACATGAACGTGGGCGACACGCGCGGCGTTTCCGGCATATTTCGCTCGCTGCGCACGATTCCCGTTCTGGTCGATATCGCGCGCGACATGGAACGCTGCTGCCCGAACGCGCTGATGCTGAATTACACCAATCCGATGGCGATGCTCTGCCGGGCGATGGACATCGAAACCGACATCACCGTCACCGGCCTCTGCCACAGCGTGCAGGGCACGTCAAAGATGCTGGCGAACTGGATCGGCGCGCCTTATGACGAGATCAACTATACCTGCGCCGGCATCAACCATACGGCCTGGTTCATCGACTACAACTGGAATGGCGAAGACGCCTACCCCTTGATTCAGCATGCGATCAGGGAAAACGAAGACATCTACAACGCCGAGCAAGTGCGCAATGAGATGTACCTGGCGCTGGATTATTACGTGACCGAATCGAGCGGGCACAATTCCGAATACAATTGGTGGTTCCGCAAGCGCCCGGACCTGATCGAGAAATACGCCACGCACGGCACCAACTGGAATCCGGGCGAACATGCCTATATCCTCAAGGAATACCGCCGGCGCGAGCATGACTGGCGCGAAGACATCCACGCCTGGTTTGAGAGCGAGGCGATCGACCTCGAGCGCGGCCATGAATACGCCGCCTATATCATCAACGCGATGGAGGGCGGCGCGCCTTTCAAGTTCAACGGCAACGTGCCCAACGCCGGGCTGGTCGACAATTTGCCGCGGAACGCCTGCGTCGAGGTGCCGGTCTGGGCGTCGCGCGATGGCCTGGAAGCGGTGGCGGTCGGCCCCCTGCCGCAATCGGTGGCGCCGCTGACGAACCTCTATTCGCAGATTGAAGAGATGGCGGTCGAGGGCATCCTCAAGGGCGACAAGCGGCTGATCTATCAAGCGGTGGCTTATTCACCGCTCTCGGCAGCGGTCTGCTCGCTGCGGGAGATTCAGTCGATGGTGGATGATCTCTTCGCGGTGAATGAGGCTTTCTTGCAGCCGGCCTTTGCCTGAGCGGGCCTGGCGCGGCTTTAGCCAGCCTCAGAAAGCCGCGATCTGCCCGTCAGCGCGCGGCTCGCTGCCACCGTGCATGACGCCGGTGTCGGCATCGTAACGGATGATCTGCCCGCGCCCGAAATTGCCGCGGCCCAGCCCCGCCTCGGGTTGGATGCGATGCCCGCGTTCAGCCAGATCCGCCATCGTCTTGAAAGGACTGCCCTCTTCAATCAGCAGCGCGCCAGCCGGTTCGCCCCGGTCAACATACCAGCGCGGACGATTGAGCGCCTCCTGCGGATTGAGCTCATCGTCCACCATGGCGCTAATCATCTGGAAATGCCCTTGCGGCTGCATGAAACCGCCCATGACGCCGAAGCTCGCCCAGAGTTCGCCGTCTTTCAGCGCCATGCCCGGGATGATCGTATGGTATGGGCGTTTACCCGGGGCCAGGCAATTGCGATGCCCCGGCACGAGTGAGAAACCGGCGCCGCGATTCTGCAGCCAGACGCCCGTCCCCTTGGCGACGATGCCGACGCCGAAGCCCATATACAAGCTCTTGATGAAGGAACAGGCATTGCCGGCGCCATCGACGACGCTGAGGTATATCGTGTCGGAACCGCCGGGCAGCTGGCCCGCTGTCGGCGGCGGCGCCATGGCGTAGTAGGGCTGAATCAGCGTAGCCCGTTTTGCCGCGTATTCCTTGCTCAGCAGCGCGGCCAGGGGCACATCGGCGCGGCTCATGTCGGCGATGTATTCATGCGCGTCCGCCCAAGCCAGGCGCATGCACTCGACCATCAGGTGAATGCGCTCCGGCGAATCCCAGGGCAGCGATTTCAAATCGAAGTTCTCGGCGATGTTGAGCGCGATGAGCGCCGTCAAGCCTTGTCCATTCGGCGGGCATTCGTAGACGGTTACGCCATGATAATCGCTATAAATCGGCTCATCCCAGGTGGACTGGTGCCTCTTCAAGTCGTCAAGCGTCATCAGGCCGCCCTGCTCCGCCAGCGATGTCACGATCGCTTCGGCGATGGGCCCGGTGTAAAAGGCGTCGGGTCCGCCGTCGGCGATGGCGCGCAGGGTATTGGCCAAGCCGGGCAGGCGAACCAACTGCCCCGCTTTCGGCGGCTGGCCATTGGGCATATATTCATCGGCGTTCGCCGCCTCGCGCAAGAAAGCGCCCGAGCGCTCCCAGCGGTGGCCCATGACCGGCGCGGTGGGATAACCCTCGCTCGCATAGTGGATCGCGTCGCCCAGGACATCGGCCAGCGTCATCGTTCCATGCCTCCCCAAGAGGTCATGCCAGCCGCGCACCGCCCCCGGCACGGTCACCGAATGGGCGTGGCGCGGGTTCATCGTCCGCCAGCCGAGCGAGCGGACCGCTTCCAAGGTCAATGCGCCCGGCGCGCGTCCGCTGCCGTTCAGCGCCGTAACCTGTTTTGTTTCGGCGTCGAAGTAAAGCGCGAAACAATCCCCGCCGACGCCGCAAGATCCCGGATCCATCACATTCATCATGGCGGAGGTCGCGACGGCGGCGTCGGCTGCGTTGCCGCCACTACGCAGGATGCTGAGGCCGGCTTGCGCGGCCAGCGGGTTGCTGGCGCCGACCATGCCGCGGCGGGCGCTGACCATGGAGCGGCGGGACTTGAAGTCGAAGGACATGGTTTTCATCTGCGGACCTCGCGGGAGTTTGTCGTTGGCCTATTGTCTCGTAATTCAAACTGTTCTCGCAAGGCGGAAGTTGTGGCGGCGGGTACACTATCATGCGCCTTGTGCGGGCGGCTTGCAGGCTCGCCCCGCTGATGACTTGGCGGGCGCTGCGAGCGCAATTGTTGACAAACTGACTTCAGTTGCTAGACTGTCCCTGTAAACGATCCCTTGCCGGGGTCATTCGATCTGTAGAAGTTATGCCGCTGGAGGAATAGACAAATATGCAAGCACTTTACGAAGCGAAAAACGCAGGCTTGGAAGCCGCGCTCCTCGACGCGCTGTCGCCGGACGAGCCCTGGTCAATGGTCGAGCGCTTCACGACGCTCGTGCGCGAATCTTCATCGGAAGACGAAGTAACCGCCTTCAACTACATCGCCGAACGCCTGAGCGCCTTGGGCGTACCCCACGAGATGCACATGCCGGAGCTGTTCTTGAGCGTGCCGGTCAGCGCGTTGCTGGCCGTCGATGGCGTGGCCTACCGCGCGAAGACGCCCGCCTTTTCCATCAGCACGCCGCCTGGCGGCATCACGGGGGAGGCGGTCCGCATTGAAGGTTTCGCCGCCGGCCGCAGCGTCGACTTTTTCGATTTCTCGCCGACGACTGAGGTGGATGTCGCGGGCAAGATCGTCGTGGTCGATGGTTTTGGCGGTCCGCCGCCGGTTTGGTATTTCCAGAACAAAGGCGCGATTGGCGCTATCTTCATCAACCCCGGCGTCGATATCCACTGGGGCATCTGCACGACCATCTGGGGCGCGCCCGACCTCGACAATTATCATCGCCAGCCGACGATCCCGGTGGTCTCGATCAACCGGCCTGATGGCGAGGACCTGCTGGCGCGGCTGGAAAGCGGCGTCCTCGAAGTCACCTTGCACACCGAGTTGAAAGAGGGCTGGTTTGAATGTCCCTGCCTGGTGGCCGAGGTCAAGGGAAATGTAGAGCCGGAGCGCTTTGTGCTGGTTCATGGGCATGTCGATTCCTGGGATGTCGGCATCGGCGACAACGCCGTCGGCGACGCCACCCTGCTGGAGCTGGCGCGCATCTTCCAGGACAATCGCGATCAAATGGCGCGCAGCCTGCGCGTGGCCTGGTGGTCGGGGCATTCCACCGGGCGCTACGGCGCTTCGACCTGGTATGCCGACGCCTTCGGCCTTGACCTGGCGCGCAACTGCCTGGCGCAGATGAACATCGATTCGCCGGGCTGCCGCTGGGCGACGGAATATCGTGGCGTGACGGTGATGAGCGAGGTCGAGAGTTTCGCCGCCCAATCAATCAAGGATTCGACCGGCTTCGGCTTCAGCGGCGAGCGCCCCCCACAGGCGGGCGACTACTCCTTCAACAACATCGGCATCTCCAGCCTGTTCATGCTGCTGTCTTCCATGCCGCTCTCCAAAGCGGAAGAGATGGGTTATTATCCGGTCGGCGGCTGCGGCGCCAACATCGCCTGGCATACCGAAAACGATCAACTCGAGATCGCCGATAAAGACAACCTGATGCGCGACCTGCGCGTCTACGCCACCGCGCTGCAGCGCCTGCTCAACAATACCCTGCACCCTTATGACTTCCGCAGCTTGACCGCCGAGTTCAAAGACACGCTGGACCGCTACGCCGCGGCGGCCGGCGGCGAGGCCGATTTCGGGCCGGCCTATGCGGCGCTGGCTGACCTGAACGCGGCGCTGGCTGACCTGTATGGAGCGGCGGACGGCCTGGCCGATCGGGCAGTGGGCGACCCGGCTGCGCGCGCTTACAATGACGCGCTGCTGGGCTTGGCGCGGGAATTGGTGGCGATCAATTACACGCGGCAGGGGCGCTTCCGCAATGAACCGGCCGTGAAAATTCCGGAGCTGCCGGATCTGGCGCCGGCGCTGGATCTTGCGGGCGCCGATGAGCACATGCGGCGGGTCACGCGGACGCATCTGCTGCGCGGGGTGAACCGGGTGGCCTGGGCTTTTGAGACTTCGGCCAATATCGTGCGCGCCGCGCTGGAGAAGATTTGATTCACCACAGAGACACAGAGGGCACAGAGAATCTGTAGGGGCGTTTCGCCGAAACGCTCGTATACGCAATATTTGTGGGTACGCAGCCTATCTTGGTGGCTCGGCCATGAAATGGAGAATTGCAAATGAAACTGATCTACCTCGTATCAGGACCGATGGGGCGCAGTCCCGAAGGCCAGGCCGAACTCGGCAGGCGGCGCGAATACCTGCAGCGTCATGCGGCGGCGGGCACCGAAGTCGATATCACCGACATCCCGGCCGGACCCGGCTCAATCGAAAGCATGTACGAAGAGTACCTCTCCATCCCCGAGACGGTGAAGCGGGCGCATGAGCTGCAAGCTGACGGCTGGGACGGCATTTTACTCGGCTGTTATGGCGATCCCGGTTTGGGCGCGCTGCGCGAGATTGTCGATATCCCGGTCGTCGGCGCGGGGCAGGCGACCGCGCTGATGGCGTCCGCGGTCGGGCGGCGCTACTCCGTCATCACCGTCACCGACAGCGTCATCGGCCCGCTGGAGGAAACGATGCGCAATAGCGGCGGCGGCGACAAACTCGCCAGCGTGCGCGCGGTCAATATCCCCGTGCTGGAGTTGCACCGCGACCGCGAGCAGGCGATTGAGGTCACGCTGGAAGAAGGCAAAAAAGCGATTGAAGAAGACCGCGCCGATACGCTGATCGTCGGCTGCATGAGCATGGGCTTTCTTGAGATTCCAGAAGCCTGCCAGGCCGAGCTGGGCGTGCCCTTCTTGAACCCGGCGCGCGTGCAGCTGAAGTTCCTGGAAGCGATGCTTGGCTCGGGGCTGAGCCATTCGAAACAAGCCTACATGACGCCGCCGAAAATTGCTTCGGGTGAGGCAAAAAGCCCGGCTGATCTGTACCACAGCAAGAACTAACTTGTCAAAACGACTGTAGGGGCGGCTCTGTGAGTCGCCCGCCGTATCAAAGTGAATGTATGAAAGGACAACGGAATGGGACTTGTATTGACAGGCGCTACTTTGATTGATGGCAATGGCGGCGCGCCGCTGCCAAACGCCGCCGTTCACATCAAAGGCGAACGCATCGTCTGGGTGGGCAGCGCTGCCGATCTGCCACTCCCCGCGCAGGCCGCGGACCAGGTCGATGTGAGTGGGAAATGGCTGATGCCGGGGCTGATCGACGCCCATATTCACATCTGCTACAACGGCAGTGACAGCGTCTTCACCTTGCTGGAGAAGCATCGCGATGACCTGGTGCTGGAAGCGGTGGATATCTGCGAGCGCACGCTGTCCCAAGGCGTGACGACGATTCGCGATGTCGGGGGTGAGCAGTATATCGAGATGTCGCTGCGCAACGCCATCGACCGGGGCTTCATCCGGGGACCGCGCATGAAATTATCCGGTCGCGTCATTTCGATGACGGGCGGCCATGCCCATTTCATCGCCCGCGAAGCTGATGGCCCCGACGAGATGCGCAAGGCGGCGCGCGAGCAGATCAAAGCCGGCGCCGACCTGGTCAAGCTGATGGCGACCGGCGGCAGCGCCACGCCGGGGCAGGATATCCACGCGAGCCAGCTCACGGTGGAAGAGATAGCGGCGGTCACCGAAGTCGCGCACATGATGGGGCGTCATGTGGCGGCGCATTGCCATGGCACGGGCGGCATCCGCAATTGCATGCTGGGCGGCGTCGATACGATTGAGCATGGCACCTATCTCGATGAAGAGACGGCCGACATGATGGTGGCCAACGGGGCCGCCCTCGTGCTGACCGTCGGCGTCGGCAATCCTGACCTGGAGAGCTATCCGCTGACGCCGGTGCAGCAGGCCGATGCTGAGCGGCGCAAGCCGATGATCGAGCAAGGTGTGCAGCAAATCCGCAAGACGATCGCCCTGGCGCGTTCCAAAGGCGTCTTCATCGGCTGCGGCACTGATGCCGGCGGCAACCCGCTGGCGCCGCACCAATTCGCCATGGCGCGCGAACTGGAGCTGCTGGTCGAGAATGACCTGACGGCGATGGAAGCGATCTCGATTGGCACGCGCAACAATGCGAAGATACTGCGCTGGGAAGACGAGATCGGCACGGTGGAAGCGGGCAAGTACGCGGATCTGCTGCTGCTTGACGCGGACCCCTTGGTCGATATTCGCAATCTGCGCCAGATCGCCGCTGTTTACAAGGGCGGCGAAGAGGTGTAGGTGGACCCCCGCCCCCAAACCCCCTGCCCCCATAAAGAGGGGGCTTACTTGTGCATACTTGACGCTTGACCGCCAAGTCCCTCTGTGGGGATGCGAGGGAAAAAGAATCGATGCCCAGGATAGCGATGGTCGGTGATATATTTTTGCAGGAAGCGCTGCCGCAGTCGGCCGAGCTTTCGGCGGTGGCGGCACTGCTGCAATCGGCTGATATCGCCTTCGGCAATCTGGAGACGCCGGTGTCCGAGCGCGGGACGCCAATCGACAAGTGGATCAATATGCGCATGCCACCCGCCCTGCTGGCTGAGGTGGCGAATATGGGCTTCGACATCGTGACGTTGGCGAATAATCATTTATGGGATTTTGGCGAGGTCGCGTTTTTCGATACCATGCGTCATTTGCGGGCGCGCGCCCTGCCCTATGTCGGCGCGGGCGCGGACATCGATGAGGCTTGGCGCGCGGAGATCGTCCCCGTCGGCGAATTCAAGTTCGCCTTCCTCGGCGGGACGTCTACGCTGGGCCCGGGTTCCGCCGCCGCCGACGGGCGCCCCGGCGTCGCGCCGATCCGCATCGCCGAGTCTTACCATCTTGATCCCTTGGCGAGCCTGGAGCAGCCCGGCAGCGCGCCTTATGTCTTCACCCGCGCCTGGCGGGAAGATCTGGAGCGGGCGGTCGCCGCGGTCGACGCGGCAAAATCGGAGGCGGACTTTGTCGTGCTGGCGCTGCATTGGGGCGTGCCGCCCTTCTGGCGTTCGCGCTTTCAGGATGGCTTGGCCGATTACCAGATCGAAGTCGGTCATGCCTTGATAGACGCCGGCGTCGATGTCATCGTCGGGCATCACCCGCATTCCTTGCAGGCGGTGGAGGTCTACAAAGGCAAGCCGATTTTCTACAGCTTGGGCAATTTCATCTTTCATCATAACAGGGGGCCCGTCAGCCATACGCCGGTGAGCCGCAGCGCGCCTTACTCGGTGAATGTCGATCGGCGCAACCGCAACTGGTCGGAGACGGTCATCGCGCTCGCGGAAATCAGCGCGGAGGGCGAGTTGGCTTATGTCCTTAAGCCCGCGCTGCTGGACGATAACGGCAATCCGCAATTGCTCAATGGCGCCGAGGCGCGCGCGGTCATTGAGCGGCTGGACGCGATGTCGCCGATGGCCGATATTTGCTATGGCGATGGATTCGGAAGTCTCGGATTTTCTTGACCGGCTGTGTTGTGATCCCATCCCTGGCCTCTTTCGATGTGTGCAGGGGCGTCTCGGCGAGTCGCCCGCGAATTCGAATCTAAGCATCGGGCGTTTCAGCGAAAGGCCCCTACATGGACGGTAGTGTATCGAAGTCGGTGGAAATTCATTTTCACCACAAAGGAAAGAAGGA
>JAPPEU010000028.1 GCA_028875245.1 Chloroflexota bacterium | reverse complement strand
CGAGGACACCGAGAAACGTAGACTATATGCAATTTCTTTGTGTCCTTCTTTCCTTATGTGGTGAAAATGAATTTCAACCGAATTCGATACACTACCCGCCAGGCGCGCAATGAGACAGGGGCGGCAATCCGTGTTATGCTTTGCCTACCGGGAGCGATGAAGCGAGACCATCATGGAATTGAAACAGCGGCTCTACGATGTGGATGACTTGTGGGATCTCTATTGCCAGCGGTCCAAGGACCACTTGCGGTTTGAATTGATCGACGGGGAAATCATTGAGATGTCAGGTCCAGGTGGAGTACATGGGCGCATTGCAATTCGGTTGGGGAGCTATCTTTTCGTCTTCGCTGAGGAGCACAACTTGGGCATTGTGACCGGGGAAGTGGGCTATCACCCGGCCGAGGACCGATACAACCTGCTGCTGCCCGATGTCGCCTACATCAGCTTTGAGCGCGCCCCCGACCCATTCCCCGAGAAATTCGTGCCGGCCATGCCAGACATCGCCGTCGAAATCAAATCCCCCAGCAACACGCTCTCAGAATTGCGCGAGAAAGCGGGACGCTACCTGCGAATGGGCTCGACGCTGGTCTGGATCATCATGCCAGCGAAACAGAGTGTCGAAATCCACCGGCCGCAGATGCCCGCCGAGACCCTGGCGTTTGAAGATTCGCTTTCGGGCGATGATGTCTTGCCCGGTTTCGAACTGGCGCTGCGCCGGCTTTTCCACTGAGTCCATGCCCAGCGAACAACGCCTGAACAAACTGAAACGCGTCGCCGAAGGGCGGCAAGCCGGCCTTACGGTCGTCATCGAAGACATCTTCGACCCGCACAATCTGGGCGCGATCAGTCGAAGCTGCGACGCCTTCGGCATTCAGCAGCTCCACGTCATCTTCGAGACGCATTCCGAATTCGACCCCAAGGAAGTTGGCAAGAACAGCTCGACCGCCACCAACAAATGGCTGACGTATCACATTCATCACAGCACAAACGCAGCCCTGCGCGCGCTCAAGTCTGAGGGTTACCAACTTGTCGCCGCGGCCATTGACCACGCCGCCGAATCCATCCATGAGGCCGATTTATGCGCGCCACAGATCGCGCTGCTTTTCGGCAATGAGAAAACGGGGCTGTCCCCCGAGGCCTTGGCGCTGGCCGATCGCACAGTCACGATTCCCATGCGCGGCATCGCTCAAAGCATGAATGTCTCAGTCTCGGCGGCGCTATTCATTTACGAGGTGACGCGCCAGCGAATGGAGCGCTGCCCGCAGCTGCTGCGTCAGCCGCCTGAGCAAACGGCGCAAACGCTGGATTTTCTCCTGGATATGCACAAGCGCCATGACAGACGCAACAAGAAAATAAGAAAAGAACGGGCGAAGCAACGGCGGTCCAAGCCCGCCAATCCCGACGTGTAGGGACGTTTCACCGAAACGCCCAAGAAAGTTTGACTCGAAAAGCGGGCGTCTCAGCGAGACGTCCCTACAGTTTCGCTGGGAGAAGCAGGGGCTGGGGCATGGGGATTCGCGGCGAATTAAGCCAGCGCGAAGATGCCCACAGTCGGCCGATGATCGGTCAGATCATCAAAGGGGATCTTGCTCTGGATGTGGCAAGAGATGACTTCAAACTGTTCAGCGGGGTCGTGCAGCAAGATATGGTCGATCAGTATGCGATGCGTATTGTGCGTCCAAAGTTCGCTGTTCTTGTTCTCGGGCCTTAGCAAGCGAAAATGCCGCTGCAGCATTTCCATCTCGGGCGCGTCCGGCTGCGCGTTGAAATCCCCCGCCAGCACGATTGGACGCTCGGGCATCTCGTTGTATTGATCAGCCCGCTTCAGCTCGTCGATGACGCCGAGGATCTCGCTGATCTGCGCCTGCCTGATTTGCGACGCCGCCCGAGAACGTTCGTAAGTCGCGTCTCGGCGGTCCTCCCCGATGAGCAGGCCCAGATGCGTATTCAGAAAATAGAAGGGAATGCCGCGGTAATTGAGCGACGCCGCCATGAGGTTGCGCGGCTGCGTATCGCGGTTGCCGCTGCTGTAGAGGGTGGCGCGGCTGATGGTGGTGTGTCGCGCCCAGGCGCCGGGGTTGAAGCAGTCCTCGTAGGCCGGGTAACTGCCCCAGGGCCAGTTTTCCACTGGCAGGTTCGTGACGATGGCGTTGCCTTCCGCCGCGCCGGTCATCTGCCGGTAAGCCGGCCGATCCCACAAGTTGGGATGCGGATGATCGCACATGGTGACTTCGGGCGCGAAGGCGTCGCTGTAATCCGCGCCCAGGAGCCGCGCCATCTTGCGCCCAACATTCATGCTGCTGCCGTTGAGCATGGCGACGCCCGATTCTTGCAGGCCGATGAGGGTTGGTTGGCTGGGCGTAATCACTTGCCGCAGCGTACTGTAGGTATCCACAGCCAATTTCTCATGGTCGTGCGGCGCCGGGCGCATACTGCGGGCGCCACCGATGTTGAAACTTACAACCTGTAGCATTGTCCTGCCCATGACCTGCAAAGCCCGCATCATCGTATCATAGATTCAAGGCGATTATGAGAGCGAGAGCGCAATGAATTTGCTCCGCGCCTTCATCCCGCCGACAAGACCCTCAAAAAGCGGGCGATCTGGGATTATCATGATTCCAATTCAAGACAAATTGTGGGGGGCGACCCGTCAGCTCGCCCGCGGATAAAGACAATTTGCCGCAATCGAGGGAATCCGAGCATGAGCGCGATCGACAATAACACGGCTCTGCTGATCATTGATGTACAAGTGGGCTTGGACGAACCGCGCCTGGGCCGCCGCAACAACCCCGACGCCGAGCGCAACATGGCGCATCTGCTGGCGGAATGGCGCGCGCGCGGCCGCCCCGTTTTTCATGTGCGGCACATGTCAACCGAGCCGGAATCGTCCCTGCGGCCCGAAATGCCGGGCAACGCCATCAAAAGCGAAGTGGCGCCCCAAGACGGCGAGCCGGTGATCGAGAAAGACGTCAACGCCGCCTTCATCGGCACGGACCTGCGCCAACGCCTGAACCAGGCCGGCATTCAAGCGCTGGTCATCGTCGGTTTGACGACCGACCATTGCGTCTCCAGCACGGCGAGGATGGCGGGCGACCTCGGCTACCGCGCGATTGTCGTGGCGGACGCCACCGCCGCCCACGAAGTCCGCAGCTACGATGGCAAGCTGCACTCGGCGGAAACGGTGCACGAGCTGGCGCTGGCCAATCTGCATCAGGAGTTCGCGCTGATACTGAGCACCGAGCAAGTTCTGGGCCTGGGCTGAGCGATGCCGATTGCGGTCATATCGTCGCTGTACCGCTTCGAGCAGCATCTGCTGACATTTTCGGCGGCCGTTTTTGGCTTGGCCCGGCGGATCAGCGACGAGGGCATCTCCGCGCGCTTCCTGCCCATCGTCAACGACCCGACCGCCCGTGAACGCGAGGGCATTGAGCGGCTGGCGGGGGAAATCAACGGGCGCTACTACGGGCGCATGACGCCGCATTATGTGCCGCGCGAGACCTTGTACGCCTCCTGGAATCGCGGGCTGGCCGCCGCGCAGGCGCCCTATTTCACCTTCTGGAACGCCGATGACATCCGCTCGGCCACCGCCTTCAGCGAAGGCTACAGAGCCCTGCAAAGCGGCGCCAACCTGGTCGACTTCGATTACAGTCGCGTCAGCCAAACTCGCCGCTTCGGGCTGCTCCAGCGCGAAGGGCGGATCGCCGTGCCCTGCATGTTCGACGGCGAAAACTTGACGCGGCGGGTCGGCATCGGCCCCTTCTTCATGGCGAGCAAATCGCTCTACGCGCAGGTCGGTCCCTTTGACCCCAACTTCCAGGTCGCCGGCGACACGGAATGGGCGAGCCGCGCCCTGCCCTGGGTCAAGTTTCAACGCGGGCGCGCCGATGGCGGCGACTTCATCGTGCACGGCGGCAACTTGAGCAACACCGGCGGCGACCGCGAAGACATTGAAGTCAACATCATTTTCATGCGGCGCCGCGCCTGGGGCCAGCTGCGGCCGGCCAACCCCGCAGCGATGCGCGCAGCCTGGGAGCGCTGGGGCAATCCCGATCGCATCGCCCTGCCGCCTGCGGAAGCCGACTTCCTCTGGGGCCCGGCGGCGGAAAGGCGCTGGAAACGCTACCAGCGCGAGCGGCGTCAAAGGCCGGCCCTGCGTCGCCTGCGGCTGGCGCTGGCAGCGCGGGGCCTGCTTCACAGCGTCGAATGGGCGATGGCGCAGCGAGGGCGTGAGCGCTCATGAATCTGTTGAAGAATGTCCTCTGTTGCAGAATTGCACACAATTTCACCACAGAGGAAAGAAGGAAACACAGAGAACACAGAGACAATTTGCTGCGCTTTGTGTCGGTTTTTATTTAATTTCTCTCGTAGAAGCAGAGTTTTCCGACACCATCGAAACGATTCTATTCAAACAGAAAACTCTGTGCCCTCTGTGAATTCTCGGTGTACTCTGTGGTAAAAGCTATACGGTGTCCGCTACAGGGAAAATCTGCGTGATTTTCAACAGACTCGTCATGATTGCCCGCCACCGGATGCGCCTGGTCGCGCTCGGCCTGCTCATCATCCTCAGCTTGATCTTTTTTCATCAGTTGGCTATCGGCGGGAAGATCCTGGCGCGCGGCGATACCTTCGAGTATTTCTATCCCTATTGGGACGCGCGCAATCAAGCTTTTCGCGAGGGTCGCCTGCCGCTTTGGGCACCCGAACTCTTCATGGGCGCGCCCCTGCTGGCCAATCCACAGCTCGGCAGCTATTACCCGCCGAACTGGCTCACCGCGCCTTTTCGCGCGCCGAGCGCCATCGCGCTCAGCATCTTGTTCCATATTGCGCTGGCGGGGGCGGGCGCTTGCTGGCTTTACCGCGAAACCGTCAGCCAACGCTGGCTCCCCGCGCTGGCCGCCGCTGTCGTCTACGCTTTCAGCGGTTTCCTGGGCGCCCATGTCGAGCAGATCAACCAGCTTCAGGGCCTTGCCTGGCTGCCCCTGCTCTTCGCCCTCGCCCACCGCCTGCTGACGCGCGACCGGCCCCTGCGAGACGGGCTGCTGCTCGGCATGGCCTGGGCGCTGCAGATCTTCAGCGGGCACACGCAAACCGTCTTCATCAGCGGCCTGGGCCTGGGCGCATTTGCGATCGCGCTGTCCGCCCGGGCCGCGCCGGATATCCGCTGGAAGCGCGTCGGGCGCGCGCTGCTGATGCTCGGCTGCTGCTGCGCCGCCGCCCTCTGTCTCTCGCTGCCACAGCTGCTGCCCAGCCTGGAACTGCTGCGCCTGTCGATTCGCAGCGACGGCTTGGAGCCGCACAGCGTCAGCGCCTTCTCGCTGCCGCCGGATCTGCTGGGGCGCGCCTTGCTGCCCAGTTATGACGGGCAGCTCTTCGGCGAATACGTCGGCACGATCGGCGTCATCGGCCTGGGGCTGGCCTTGTGGGGGATCGCCGCGCGCCCCCGCTTCTGCGGGCGGAAATGGATTTGGCTGTCCCTTGCCGCGCTCGGGCTGCTGCTGGCCTTGGGCAACCACAACCCGCTTTATCGATTGCTGGACGACTGGCCGCCCTTGAATTATTTCCGCGCCCCGGCCCGTTTCCTGTCCTTGTTCACGCTCGGCATGGCGATGTTGGCCGGCCTGGGCGTCGAATCGCTTGAACCCGCCGCCAAGCCGGCGCGAGCCGAGCCACGCCGAATTGCGCTTGCGCTGTGCCCGCTCCTGCTGCTGATCGCGCTGACCGCCTTCATCAGCCCGGCGAACCCGGCAATGATCTTCGGCGATTCGTCCATCAGCGCGCGGGCCCTCGGGCTGTGGCTGGGGGCGGCGCTCCTGCTGGCGGGGCTGCTGTTGGCGCGCGGGCGCTGGATACCGATCGCCGCGTTCGCGCTCCTGACGGGCGAACTGTTTTTGGCCGCCCAGAATTTGCCTTACAACGATCTGTCCCCGCCGGATGTTTATCTGGGTCAGCGCCCGGCCATCAGCGAGCTGCTGCGCTTGCAGGCGGATGAGCCGGCGCCGGGCCGCACGCTGGGCATCAGCCAGATATTCTTTGATCCGGTCGATATCGCTGAGTTGCGCCGCCGCTACGATGAGCTCGGGATGGGTTATTGGGCGCAATTCCACGCCCTGGACGCCGTCAAAAAACAAGAGACGCTGATGCCAAATCTGGCGCTGACCTGGGGGATTCCCGGCCTCGATGGCTATGGCGGCGGCATCACGCCAACGCGGCATTATGTGCTTTTCAGTTCGCTGCTGCTGCCGGACGAGGCGGCGAGCGCCGTCGATGGCAGGCTGGGCGAGCGGCTGGCGCTGTCAGCTTGCCGCGGCGCCTGCATCCCGAAATTGCGCTGGCTGCGCGCGAGCGACACGCAATACATCATCACGGATTATGTCTACGATATCCAGCATGACGGTATCGCCTACGACACAGCCCTGGCGCCCTTCTGGGCCGATGTCAGTTCAATCGACCCGCCTGAGACAAGCGCCGATCAAGTTCGCATTCTCTACAGCGCGCCCGTCAGCAGAGACGACAGCGCCATCGAACTGCCTCATGGGCTCTGGCTCAGGATAAGCGACTATGCGGAGCCGGCCGCCCTGGTCGACGCCCTGCGCGATAAAGAGAAGATCCTGGCCGTCACGCTGGTGGACAGCCTGGATCCGCAGAATTACACCCAATTGCAGCCGCCGCCCTTCGAACGCCTGCACGTCAGCGCCGTCAAAATCTATCGACAATCAGCGAGCGAACGCGCCTTCCTGGCCGGCGCGGCGCATATCCTGCCCGACAATGAAAGCGGCGATGCGGAAGCCTTGCGGCTGCTGCGCGCGGGCGAACGGTTGACGCTCCATGGCGACGTGGAAGCGCCGCCGTCGGATGACCCAGGCGGCGGGAAAGTTGAAATCCGCAGCTACACAGAAGCGCGCATCGAGCTGCGCGTCATGGCATCGGCGCCCGCCTATCTCGTGCTGAAGGACGCCTATTACCCGGGCTGGGAGGCAAGCGTGAACGGCGCGCCGACGCCGATTTACCGGGCGAACCTGCTCTTCCGCGCCCTGTCCGTGCCGGCCGGCGAAAGCGTCGTCATCTTCCGCTTTGAACCTGCCCTCTGGCGAGCCGCCCTTTACATCGGCCTCGCTCTGTGGATTATTGCAGCCATAGCCCTGCATCGTCTGAGATTATGGGAGAACGCCGCATGAAACTGGGCAGCTATGTAGAGATCCTGCACTATGTCGATGATGTCGCGGCCGCCGGCGCCTATTATGAGAAGCTCGGCCTGGTCGCGCTCGGCGATGACGTCTATACCGACGGGCGTTATCATTTGCATCTCGTGGAAGGCGCAGGGCCCAACCCCGGCCTGCGTTACTTCGGAAGCGATATCGCCGCGCTCAGGGCGGGCGGCCTGGCAATCAACGGCGATCGCTTGATCAGCCCGGCCGGCGTCAACATCCTGCTGAGCAGCGATCCGCCGCCGCGTGACCTGCCGCATGACAATGTGGCGCGCGCGCCAGACATCACCCGCCTGGGCAAATTCGGCGAACTCTCCGCCTTCATCCCCGATATCGATGTGGAGTGCGCCTTCTGGGAAGCGGCCGGCTACGAGACCCTCGGCCGCTATGTGCAGCCGTCGCCCTGGGGCATCTGGCTGGACAAGCTCATGCTCATCGGCTTGCACCAGGATGATGTCGACGAGCCCTTCGCCATCTGCCATTTCAGCCCGGATATGAAGGACGTGAACGGGCAGTTGAAGGCGGAAGGCTTCGATTTGCAGCCCTTCGATACCAGTGGCGATCCGGACGACCTCACGTGGCAGAAGCTGATGACGCCTTATGGGCTCATGTTTTATCTCTTCACCGGCGATATTTCCGATGCGCAGCCTTAGGGTGTTTGCCGCAGAGGGCGCAGCAGTAGTTCCAGGTAATTCTTGCAAGGGAAATCTGTAGGGGCGTTTCGCTGGAACGCCCACAGAATGTGACTGATAGGGCGGGCGTCTCAGCGAGACGCCCCTACAAGGCGCCGCAAGAAAGCGATCTTTGCATGACCGAAGCCGGCATCAGCCAGATCACAGACGACATCGTGCAGGTGCGGCTCCCCCTGCCCTACAAGCTGAACATCGTCAATTGCTACCTGCTGCGCGGCGCGGATGGCTGGACACTGCTCGATACCGGCTTGAACACGGCGGCGGCGCGCGCCCAGTGGGGGGCGGCGATGAAGACGCTCAACTTCAAGCCGGACGACATCGAGAAAATCGTGCTCACGCACATGCATCCCGATCACTTTGGCTTGGCGGGCTGGTGGCAGCGGCAGGCGGAAATACCCATACCCGTCTACCTGCCCGAGCGCGAGATGCCGCAGGCGCAGGTCTTTTATCGCCGCGCCAACACGCCGTTATATCATCAGTGGATGCTGGATTGCGGCATTGACGAAGCGACGGTGGACAATGTGGAACGCGCGCTGGGCAGCACGCGTGACTTGACCCGGCCGCATCCGGTTCGGCAAGAGACCCTGCGCGAAGGGACGACCCTGCGTTTGGGCACTCGCGAATGCCGCGCCATTCATGCGCCCGGCCATAGCGACGGTCAGTTGATCTTCTATCACGAAGCCGAGCGCCTGATGCTCTGCGGCGATCATGTGCTGATGAAGATCACGCCTAACATCGGCAGCTGGCCGCACAGTCAGCCGGATCCGCTCGGGCGCTTCCTGGCATCGCTGAGCGAGCTGACCGCGCTTGATGTGCGCCTGGCCTTGCCCGGCCACCGCGACCTCATCAGCGATTGGCGCGACCGCATCGAAGAGTTGATCGCCCATCATCGGGCCAGGCTGGATCAGACCCTGGCGGCCATCGAAGACGGCGCCGGCACGGTCTACCAGATCGCCGCTTGCATCTTCCCGCTTGATCGTTTGACGCCGCATGAATGGCGCTTCGCCATGGCCGAGACGCTTGCCCATCTGAACTATCTGCTCGAACGAAATCAGGTGACTTGCAGGCGAAACGGCGTGATGCGCTGGGATTTGGTTTGACTGACACTTCCTACATCTCTATGACGGGAAGGGCCGGGGATGGGCTTAGCGCCTAATAGGGCGCGATCAACTCGTCCTGACTGTCGATGTCGCTGTCATTCACGATGACGAAGCGCGTTGAATCGGCCGGCTCCAGCGTCCAGGTCACTTCGTGGCGCGTCCCGCCCTCATGTACATGATGCTCCTCGCCGACGATGAAATAATCGCGCTCGCCGTGCCCGGTCTGCGACTCGCGGATGCGGACGCGCTGGAACAGGGTCGCGCTCAGCGCCGGCGGCAGATGTTCGCGTGCCTTGAGCCGCAGCGTTTGAATCGTGCCGCGCGGATGCTTGCGCCGCGCCAGCTCGTAAGTCGCGAAGGCCTGCGCCGTCTCGATATCGGAGAGCGCCGGCAGATCAAGCGCCAGCCGCTTGAGGCCGTAAACATGCATGCCCTCGCCATCGGCAACGCTGACTTCGAGCGTGTCCCCGCGGTAAAGCGGCTTGCCGAAAAGCTGCAGCGCCGTCAGAAACACTTCGCGCCGGGATTGGTTCACGACGCGCAGGCGGACGGAAGTTGTCCCCAGCTGCACAACTTCAGCCGCCACTCCGGCGTCGATTGCTCCCCCGCCCGTTTCCGGACCCAGCTGAAAGCGAGTCAGGAGCCGCTCGAATTTGAGCAGGCCAACCGGCTGATTGCGCCCGTCAACCAGGCGCAGATTCATTTCGACTTCGCTGCGCTGCGCGATCCGCTGGGCGCTCCGCAGGCTCCAGAGCAGCGTGCCGCTCGCGCCAATTTCCCGCGGGGTCATCAGCATGGCGATCTGATTCAGACGCCCTTCGCCAAAGCTGTAGTCCATGCCGCTCATGCTGTCGTCGAAGCGCGCCGAAATCGTCCGCTGAATCAAAGTATGATGTCGATTGAGGTAGACCGCGCGGCCCTCTCTATCCAGATAAAATCGCCCGCGCTCGCTGGCGGCGACCTCGCCGATTGCCTGCCGCGTCGATGTGGATTCCCGCCACCAATCGCCGACATAAGCGAAGCGGGATTTGCCCGGCTGCAAGCGCCGCAGGCCATTCGCCGGCGGGAAGATGCGCGCGCTGTTGATCCGGTTGTAGCCGGCCACATCAATCAGGCAAAAGCCAGCCAGGACCGGCCGCCGCAAGATCGCCCCATCCAGCAGCTGCGCGATCACCGCATCGGCCGTCACATTAATCTGCGGTTTGAGCCGAGCGGGACTATCCGCCAGCCAGGGCTGGATATCCTGCAGATGAATCAGCGCCTGCTTGCGGCCGAAGTCGCCTTCATCCGGTTCGATATGGCTGATAGCGCCGGTGAAATGCGTCCGGTTGACGCCGCCTTCAGCGCTTTGAATACGCACGGACGTGCCGCTTTGCAGCCGGTTGCGCTCGGGTGAAAAGGCGCCGTCGGCATTAAGCACAGTGACCCGCGCCCAGCTGGGCTCGGCCAGGCTGTCGTATGCCCGCCGCATGCCCAGGCGCCAGCGCAGCGCAATCACCCGCCCGCTGATCTCTTCATCCGCGCCGCCGAAGTCGCCGTTATGGTCCCGGTCAATGGCGATGCTGTAGTGTATTGTCATGCCCGCTCCTCGTTAAGTTTCAAGCATCCAGGTATGACGGAAAGCGCAGCCGTAGAATTCGCGCTCGCCATAGGGGAAAAGGCCCGGCTCGACGCCGACCCGCGCCGGCGCCAGCAGTTGATCGCCCAAAGTGACATCGGCCGCGAGAGCCGCCGTATAACTGTCCATGAGGTCCACCAGACCGGGCAAGTGACTGCGGAGGCCCAGCCCGCTCTCAGCCGGCGCGACCAGCAGCAAATGCGTCACGATATAATAAATCGTCTTGGCGCCGCCGCTGAATGTCGCTGTCTGGAGGCTGTCTTTGCGCTCGCGGAACAAGCGCTCCGCCTTCAGCTCAATCGGCAAGACCAGCAGAGCCGGCATCTGCGCGCTGTGCAGCGAACTGGGCAATTCGTCGAGATCATAGTTGTTGCGCACGCCGCTCACGTTCAGCGCCGCCAATTGCGTCAAAGCCGCGCGAAAGCTCGCCATCGGCTTCTCCTTTCGTTTTCTGTGATTTGCACAAACTGGAATGAATCCTGCGGGAGCGAACCGTGGATCCCCCGCCACAGGCGAAACTTGTAGGGGCGTCAGTTCTAAAGTTTCAAGGTCGAGCCGCTGCGCACAGACACAGCAGGTCGCTCGCCCCTACGAAGTTGGCGACTTGATTGGTCGTCCGAGCCAACACAAATGCTGCAGGGGCGAAACTTGTCTCGCCCTAAAGCGCTTACTATCACAAGCGCGGGCGTTTCGGCGAAACGCCCCTACAGACTCCTCTTATAGCGGTTTCATTACTCTGTGTGAGCCGAGTCGTGCCTCGCGAGGGGCTGTAGCGACAACGCCTGGGGCAAACCACCATCTACCCAGAAAGCCGCCCGCGCCTGCGGTCCAGCGCCGCGTCTTCCGCCAGCATCCGCTCCAGTTCAGCGGTCTCCAGCTCGTCAACGTAGTCGTCGATGACGCGCTCCAGATAGGCCGGCAGCTCCGGATGAATGTTTTGGAAGTTGGCGATGAAATCGGGATGCGCATTATAAAGCTGCCCCAAGCCACGCAAACGATCGAGGCTGGGCTCATAGAAGTGCCGCAGATGCGCCTGCCAGCGCTCCAGTATCGCCCGCACACGCTGGTCGGTGGCCTCCAGGCGCGCTTCCATCGTCTCCGCGAGATCGATATAGATCTGATTGCCCTCGGCTTTGATCGCCTCCTGCTCAGCTTTGCTGTAGCTGTTCCAGCGCCCGATGGTCTCGTTGACCTCGGCCGGGCCATATTGCAGGCGGGCTTCGCGCTCGTAATGTTTCTGCTGCTCGGGGCTATGTTGTTTTAAGCCGCGTCTCTTCCTGCCCATCCCGTTTTCTCCTTCAGCGCAAAGGCTTGCGCTTGAGGTCAGCCGCGTTATTGTAGCGCCGGATGGAGGGAAAGCGCCAGGCCACCCAGCCCGCCAGCAGGGCCGCCGCCAAGCCTCCGCTGAATATCGCCAGCGGCGCGCCCAGGATCGACGCCGCCAGGCCGGCGCGCAATTCGCCCAGTTGCGGACCGGTCATGAAGAAGAGCATATTGACCGCGACCATGCGCCCGCGCAGCTTGTCCGGCGTCATCAATTGACGGATCGTGCCGCGAATCACGCTGGAGATGATATCGGCCGCGCCCGTCATGGCGAAGACGATGTAAGACAGGACGAATCCAGTCGAGATGCCGAAGATCGCCGTCGCCAATCCATAGACCGCCACGCAGACGAGGAAGACGACGCCCTGCCGATTCAACTCGGCGCGCACAGACAAAAGCAGGCCCGCCAGCAAGCCGCCAACGGGCTGCGCCGTCGCCAGCAAGCCATAACCAACCGCGCCCACACCGAGGATATCGCCCGCGACAATCGGCAGCATGGTCCGCGAGGACGCGAGCAGGGTAGCGAAGAAATCAAGCAGCATCGTGCCCATGATGATGCGCTTGCGAAAAGTGAAGCGGATGCCGAGGGCCAGCGTTCGCCAGTTGAATTGCGCGCCATTCAAGGGTTTGCCGCGCTGTCGTATGCCCGCGGTCGACGCCGCCGCCGCCAGAAAAGCGGCCGCGCCGATGGCATAAACCAGGCCAATGTTGACCGTCGCCACCAGCAGCCCGGCCAGCGCCGGCCCCAAAATAGTGGCGATTTTCATGACCAGCATGTTCAGGCTGATGGCATTGCTCAGGTGGCGCGCTTCGACCAGGTTCGCCTCAATCGACTGCCGCGCCGGGAAATCGAGCGCGATAGCGGCCGCGCTCGAAGCGGTCAAGATATAGATCATCGTCACGCTGATGCGGTCGGAAAAGGTCAACAGAGCCAGGCCAGCCGCCACAAGCACCGCCAGCAGCCGCATCGCAATCATGACCCGCCGGCGCTCGAAGCGGTCCGCCAGCAAACCGCCCGCCAGCCCAAAGAGCAAAACAGGGATCACGCGCGTCAACCCAAGCAGGCCCAAGCCGAATGCCTCAGAGGCCATATCAAGCGCGTGGCCGAACAGGTAGACCGTAAAGGACTGCCCGCGCAGCAACTCGAAGACATGCCAGTTGACAGCGAAGAGCTGCATCTGCCGGCCGGCGGTCGAAAGCATTTCGCTGAACCACAAGTAGCGGAAATCGCGATAACGCAAGGCGGCCATGCGGCTGAACTGATGGGCCATGGGCAGGCTCTGAAACGGGAACAGGGTTCAAACCGCAACCTTAGCGCAACGGCCCGCGAGCAGCCAGATTCAATCGCCCGCGTCAAAGGACATCAAGCCGTCAAACGCCGCATTCGCTCCAGCAACGGGCTCGAGTCCAGCTCAATCGGACCGACCGATTTGAGCAGCAGCTCGGCATATCGAACGGTGAGATCGCGTATCGCGGGAGCGGGCGCATAGGTCTCAATTTTCGCGTCGCGCAGGTGCGTGGTCGCTCGCGTGCCGCCGACGCCGCGCAGCACGGTCAGTCGATTGGCTCTGCGGTCAATCGCCGTGACCCGCAGGTACTCGCCGTCGATGCGCAGCATGTGCCCGACATGAAAACGCGGACGGGCGCCATCCTCATCCGCGCCGCTGATATCGTCGACGTTGAAGATCGTCGTGCTCGCAGTTAAGGATCTGTACCGCACTTTGTCGCCGCTTTCCCGCCAGGCCGCCGACCATCTGTCGTGCCAGCCCCAAACGCCGCTGATGCTGACAGACCCCGCCGAACCGAGCCCCGGGCGGAAGGCCTCGCCTTGTTTTCGCTGCAGGATGCTGGCCGGCGCGTCGGCATTGCCCGGCAGCATACGGATATCAGCGAGGTCTATTGCGCCGCCGTCATCGCTGATCGCGCGGAGCTCCAGCAAGTCATCGGGCAGTAGCAAGGCGCGCGGATCTGACGGATCCAGCCTGGCGTACAGCGTCTCAACCCGCGGGCAATAACGGCGTCCGGTGGCGGATTCGATCAGGTGGCTCGCCTCCTGCAGCGCCCGCAGCAAATCATCAACATCCCGATCGTCGTTCGCCCCCAGGTTCAGATGTCGCTTCAAGTCCTCCAAGGTCGCAATCGTGTACATGTCTTTCCTTTCTGTATTCAGTCGATTCAAGTTAGTCATGCGAAAACTGATTAGCAATCTCTAACAAGATTGGGCGAGCCACCATCTCGCCCCTACAACCATTCGATTATTTTGGGAATTTCATTCAGAGAGCGGTTATCATCATCACCTACCTGGATTCAGTTCTGAATCGGTCTTGTGATAAAGGCGCGGCAATCCGCGTCTCGGCTGTCGCGGAAGGCGCGCCTGTGTTAAGTTATCTGCAGCGAAACGAAAGTCTCCCAAAATGAAAGTCGTCGCCATCGCGCCCGACGAGTTCAACGCCGAGCTGCATCGGCTGCCGATCGCCGGCGAGTTGCTGCTGCCGGGCGCGCAAGTTTATGTGAGATCGGACGGGGTCGCTCTGGCGCTCAAGCAGGCGCTGCTGCCGAACGCCGCCTGTGGCACGGTGGTCGAGCTATGCCGTCGCGGCGAGGGCGTTGAGGTGGCGCTCCACGCGGAGCAGCAGGAGGATGGTGGGTTTTTCTTCGAGGCGCTGTGGGTGCTGGTGGGGTGAGGGGTACAGATTATTTTGCGGACAGCAATAACTGTCCGATGCGTCAATTGCTATCGGAACTCGTCCCAATTCTCTACGCGAGCTGTTGATTATGCAATTTGCCGCGCATTTGCTTCCGAATCGAGGAATGCCCCTCGAGGCGCCGAAGGCTTAGCCGTGTGAGCGATGTCATTATCCAGTAAGTCCCCAAAATTCATGCGAATACCCTTGTCAAGCGGTTTCGGATCGGGAATAGCGAGACCATCTTCCAGCATGAAATAGATGAACTCGACTTTGACCTCATTGAGAAGCTCAAGCGCTTCCTCAACGGTGTCGCCATAAGTATGGCAACCGGGCAGTTCCGGTATGAGCGCTACGTAAATCGGTTCGCCGTCTGTGGTTTTGTCCAGAAATATCATCATTTGATACGGTCGATTTCCCAAATTCTCAGCTTGCTGCCACATATTCCGATTCATTTGCGCAGACCCTTCAGTGCCCTTAATGCAAGTCTTCATCAGTTGTATTAGTGCCTTTCAATCCTATCAGTTTTGTGGCGCATTCCACTTCGAGGCGCTCCGGCGGCTTGTGGAGTGAGGGGGGGTCGTCAGACTTTAGTCAAGTGCATTTGCTACCTTTGCGCTTACCTTGCTCATGTCAAGAAACTCACTGTCCTTACTCGTCTGCAGAACAGACTTCACGTCCGGTTTCAAAAGCCGACATAATGACTCTTTATGGTTGTTAAGAATGTAAGACAGGTGAAACAACTTCGTGGGTGTCAGATGTACAATATCGAGATGCCATTCGTTAACTTTGGCATCGGGAGTCTTGCCAAGTGAATTGTCAGACAAGAAGTTCGTCCGAATTACATCCCATGGCACGAGCAAATAGTCGAAGTTTTCTATCTTGGTACGGCCGCTCGCCAACGCTGCGATTACACGATCTAGGTTTGATTTATCGTCACGTATGACATAAGTTGACAATGACCCGTCAACAGTCCCCAAGCTTTTGAGAACATCAGAGATTAGCTCATTTTCTCCAAGCCACGGAAAGTCGTCACGGCTCTTGTCCCACCAAGCCTTGTTCCCAATCCCCCGAAAGAGAAACGCCACGTCACCTACGCACCTATAGTTCGCTTAAGCTGCTTCAAGACTAACTCCAGATCTTCTTTCAGCGCCTTGCTTGATTCATTGGTGACGGCTCTCTCAATTGCAGGAATGGAACGCGGATTGTCAAGAGATGAAAGACCCAAACCGGCACCGTCACGTACCCACGCAGAGTGGCTCCTACGCAAGCAGTCCTCAAGCATGAGCCTTCTCTCGTCATGCCAACTGACTGAATCGGCATTTCCGATGTATTTGAGGGCTTCCATTGCGATAGATGAAGCTGTTTCTTCATCTAGTATCATGCGCTTAATCGCGTCTAGTGCTTTGGTTCCGTGTCGTTCTACGACTTGCTCCAGGCCATCCGAGAACTCATTCGCCATCCCGGGTTCAAGGTCAATGAAGGTCGCTAGCGAAAACAGCCTTTCAACCTCATTCTTCACTGACTGAGCTTCGACATCACTTGAGTGATAGTCCAATGTAGGAGTAGAAGAATCCGAAGAGACTACATATGACGTCAAGAACTTGAAGTCGCTTGTCTGCAGCATTTCATTAACAAGACCCTGATAATAGTCTAGGACAGCTTGATGTATGTTTTCCACCAAGTCGCTATCCGCCACCAATGGTGACGACGGAGAGTCTGACTGCTTTGATTCATCAGATTCACTCTTATGCTTTACAATCTTGTCCAAGTTGCGTGACGTAGTTTCCGCCGGCGCTACCATCCACGGTTGCTTGAGTACGGCCCGACGATGGGCGCCTGCCTCAATTGCCATATCTGTATTCTGAGTGGCGTTTGTCACTCTATATCGCCTTTCTCGCTTATCTCCAAACCCCAATCAACCAATTCGTTGAAGATTGAAAACAGCTTGTCCTGTGGTAAAGGCTCAGTTCTCTCTGGAAACGTATTTATATCGAGCTCAAGCCTGCCTGCAATTTTTGGATCAGAAGTACTGCTAGCCTGTTGCCCCTGCGCCGGATTTACAGCTACGGTGACCAATTTCCCACTGTATACGTTCCACTTGCTAAGGCGATTGACCTCAATTCCCGGGTTAACTTGGGAATTCCGCCGTCTATTGACCTGATAGTTGAAATCCCGCACACCCTCAAGAGTCATACTTGAAAGTATGCCCTCCAGAAACAAATTTCCGTCCTCAACTGTGTTTACCGGATGTAACAGAACAGTCCCAAATGCCAACCGGTTCATCGATAGCATATCCGAAGAAAAGAACCAATCTTTGGCCAAGTCACTGAACGTGTTTAGTTCCTCTTCAAGCTTCCCGATAATAGGAAGCTGCACATTTTCCGTATTGGTATTCTGAATCGACAGATAGTGCCAGTCTATTCTATCTGTCTGTTTGGCCAAGACCATTCGACCGTTTCCAAACTTGATTTCGCGGGCGTCAATTACATCCCTCTGAAAATGGATTGCATCAGGTTCCTGACCGATAACCGAATCCCACAACTTGGACATGGAAACCGTCGTCAAGTCGCTTGGGAAAGCCGTTATTCGCAAGGTTTCTACTTGCCAATCGACGTCCATAACTATGCTATGCCTTTCGCAACCGATTACGCGACACAAATGTCCAGTGCCGCACAATATAACATATAAATGTAAATATCAAGTAAATTCTAAAAATGGGCGGAGGCACCTCTCCCCCGCCCCGCGCCACCGCTACGCAGTGATGTTGTACAGGCAGCTCGCTACCTCGTTATCGAAGCGCACGAAGGCCAGCCGCACCGTCGCCGTCAGCTGATACGAGTCATAATACGACAGGTAATCCACGCTGACCGCGATCTTGCGCCGATAGCCGACATACCAGCCGGGTCGATATACGCAGACCGCCTGCCCCTTGCTGTTCGTCCGGTCGCCGACCTTGCCATCGGCTTCCGTCAGCGACATCTCCGCCGATACAAAGACGGGAATCCCGTCCACATAGCCGATCTGGCCCGTCTGCGCCGTCGCCAGCGGACCGGCCTTGTCCATCGTCAGGAACTCGCTGATGTTCAGCAGCGCCGCGTAAGTGCCGCTGTCGACAATCCAGGCCAGGTCAGACGGTCGCGCGGCATACTTGCCCGTCATCTTGAAGCGAGTCTCGCGCATTTTGGCCAGGGTCGGCGCGCCGTTCATATTGACCGCGTTCTGCGTCCGCTCCACCAGCGGCAGGTGACGCAAGCCATTCAGCGCCAGGTACTTCGCCGTTGATGCCGGGCGCGCCGCGTCGCTGTTGATGTTGCCGGTGGCGCCTGTCGTTGTGTCGCCATTGAGCAGCACATTATCGACCGCGTCCGCAATCGCGCGGGCCGCTTGCTCGCGATAGATATTCAGCACCGGGATCACGGCATCTTCCACCAGCTCGCTGCTGAAGCCGACGCGCAGCGCCAGCTTCTTGGCGTTCAGCGTCACCTTGCCGCTGCCGATTTTGCTGTCCGGGATCGGATTGCCCGCGTCGAGCGCCAGTTGCGCTTCATCCTGCGTCTCCGGCACGAAGTACACCGTCGGGTCCGCCCCTTCTATCGGCAGCTCAAAGGGATTGCTCGGCATCTCCACGCTCTGGAACAGCGGCAGAATCGTATTGTCCTGCCGCGCCTTGTGCCAAATCTGCTGGCTCCACAAATCCGGCACCCATTCATCGCCGAAGCCGGTCTGCGTGCTGTAAGCCAGCTCATCGGCCTTGATCGCCTTCAGCTTCGCCCGCTGGATCTTGGCCGCCAGCGCGTTGCTGTAGCGTTCGCTGACGCCGCGAAAGCTCTTCGCCGAGCGCAGCAGCATATAACCGTGCAGCATGTCCAGCGCGTCCAGGGCATCGAACTCGCTGCCCGCCTCAATCCGCCCCAATTTCAGCGCCTCGCGCTCATCCGCCAGCGGCAGACGTTTGAGCGGGGTCTTTGTCGCTTCCGTCATTGACTGTCCTTTCTCATTTTCGCTTCTCGAATTCGGGTCCTCGCTTTCGCCCAAGCCCAGCCGCGACATGTCCAGACCCAGCGCTTTGTAGGCGCTCTTCAGGGTCCGCACATCCGTCCGCCGCGGCTCAGCCGGGGTCGGCGTCAAGCTGCCTTCGACGATGGGCCAGCGCTTTATCCGCCCGCCTTCGCCTACCTCGACCAAATGCGGCAAACTGCCCGAGGACCAACTCAGGACGCCCTGGTCTACCAGCCGCTGCACCGCTCTCACATAGCGTTTGTGCATATCCAGCTGCGCCTCCGCCCAGAGCCCTATCTCATCCGGCGCCAGCTTGTCGATGACGCCGATCACCGCCGCTTTTAATGCCCCGTCCAGGCCATGGTGATAAAGCACCGGCCGCCGCTCATACCAGTCCAGGCCGACATCCGTCTCCGGCGTGAAGTATTCGCCCTGAACATCCCGTTTGCGCGGCTCGCCCCAGGTAATCAGGTAACCGCCGATCCGTCCGCCCGGCTCGTCGATCATCTTCACCATCATCGTTTGACTTACATTCCCTACTTCCATACGCAATGTCCTCTGTCAATTTCTGGTCATATCTTCTTCCGCTTGTCACAGCTCTGCACTTGCGCAAAGCTCGCGCCAACAATCCCGCATCAACCCGTCTAGCCACCCCTCGCTCTTGACGGGGTCGCGCAGGTCGCGTAGACACTGACCCGCCGGGGAGGAGCCGGGGTGAGGGTGACCCGTCTCATCTGCCTCAGTCCGTCCACGCGCGGTTATCGAGTGGCGCAGCGGCGGGCAGCCATGCCGCGCGAGAACTGCCCCCGTCACCGCCCGAAAGCGAAACCGCGAAGGCCAGATCCCGCGCTTTGTTAAGCGTCTGAGGCTTCCGCCATCAGCCATCTCAGATTTACGCTAGCACGAATGTTCTGAAGCGGGGAAACAAATAGTCGCAGGTTGCGATTTTCTAACGAAGTTTCTGAGGAGTGCGTCGTGTCAGTGGATCGTCAAGGAAGAGGACCGGTTGGCGAAACAGCTAAATGACAACCGTCCGCGACCGGGTTATTCTTAGGCTGGCTTTACAGTCGCCAGCCAGCGCCGCGCCTAACCCGCCAGCGTCCGCGCTTCACCGGTGGCGCTTCCCGTTTCGCTGCCATCCGCCAGATAGGCGAATACATCAGCCTTATAGACCGTATCCGCCCGCAGACCGCTGATAGTCTTTGACGTCTCGCCAAAATCAAAGGTGAATACCTCGAAGATCTCATCGTTGTAGAAGGTCAGCAAATAGGCGGGGTCGCCGGGGACGGTCGTCCAATTCACGGTGACGCTGTCCGGCCCGACATGGCTGAAGGAAATTGAGAAACCCTGCGCTGGCTGCTCTGGCACAGGCGTATTCGTCGGCGGGACGGGCGTGTTCGTCGGCGGGACGGGCGTGTTCGTCGGCGGGACTGGCGTGTCCGTCGGCGGGACGGGCGTATTGGTCGGCGGAACCGGCGTATTCGTCGGCGGCGGCGTATCTGTCGGAACCGGCGTATCAGTAGGAATAGGCGTGTTCGTCGGAACCGGCGTGTCTGTCGGAACCGGCGTATCAGTAGGAATAGGCGTGTTCGTCGGAACCGGCGTATCAGTAGGAATAGGCGTGTTCGTCGGAACCGGCGTATCGGTAGGAATAGGCGTGTTCG
>JAPPEU010000055.1 GCA_028875245.1 Chloroflexota bacterium | reverse complement strand
CAGAGGCGTATATGCGCTTCAGCCCCATAACTGGCGCCGAGCGACAAGCGACTCACCTTGAATGAGCCGGTCTTTCTAAATTCCTCGGCTATGTTGCTGCTGCCACTCTGGAATACAAAGATGTACATGCTGATGCCCTGCGCCTGGACGGCAGGCAAGGCGGCCGCGCCCAAGATCAGAAGCATGAGCAAAATCGCGCCACAACGCGCCATACGCCGACTGCTTCGAACTGCGGATAGAAAGTGCTGCATTTCAAAACCCTTTGCATTGGGTCAATAAGGTGGGCGGAATTTATCAAACGTTCGTTTAATTGCAAAGACTTTCGCTGTGAATTTAGTCTGCGCTTAGCCTACGTTTAGCCTGCGCGCGCCCTGCGCGGACCGCCGCAGCCCTTTATCCATGCGGGAAAGCGGGGTCTCTTACAATCTAATTACAATTTGATTATTTTCCCTTCCGCCCGTTTGGAAAGGGTGATCGCATGAAATTTTTTCACCACAGAGGAAAATGAGGAACGCACAGAGGGCACAGAGAGTTTTGTATTGTTTCGATACTGACGCAATTTAGGCAACCATCCAACAAATGAAAACTTTCGCTGGCATATTCTCACTTCATTGCTTTACTCTGTGTTTTCTTATTTGATGAACCTGCCAAATTCCATCTGCAATCATAGCGAAATTTGTAGGGCGAGAGACAGTCAGTGTCTACGCGACCCTTGTCTCGCCCTAAACCTCGCGCTATCGCATCGACGGGCGTTTCAGCGCCGCGCGTAGACACTGCGGGTCAAACGTCCCTACAGTTCTTCTAATAGTAAGATTTCAATTACTTACTTGGTTTTACTGAGGACGCGGAGAGCGCGGAGATAAGGCTTGAATTGAAAGCGGCCTTTTCAACAGATAAACGCATAGATCTTATATTTGAACAGCAGATTTGGAAGAAGATTGTCGCAAGAACTTAAACTCTGCGGTCTCTGCGGTCTCTGTAGTTCAAAAAAATTTTACGCAATTGCCCATCCCGAAAACAGCCAGCAAATTGACAGTTCGCGCGGCGCGGACTAAAATCGCCCCTGAATGAATCGGAATGAACTCAGGTCCAATGCGCTCGTCTTCAAATGCCGCCGGCAGCGGCTTACAGCCTCATAAGACCTCATGACCGCCAAACACGTCATCGCCATCGACTTGGGCGCGACCTCGGGCCGCGTGATGGACGCCGCCTTTGACGGCGAGCGGCTTCACTTAAGCCAGATCCACCGCTTTCCCAATGTCCCGGTGCAGACGCCGACCGCTCTGCATTGGGATGTTTTGCGGCTCTGGCATGAAATCACCGTCGGCATCGGCGCTGCCAGCGAGGCGGCTTCCATCGGCCTGGATTGCTGGGGCGTCGATTACGCTTTGCTCGATAGCGCCGGCGAGCTGCTGGCCAACCCCTACCATTACCGCGACCCAAGGACGGATGGCGCGATGGAATGGGTCTTCGAGCGCATGCCCCGCCGCGAGATCTTCGCGCGCACCGGCATTCAGTTCATGCCGCTCAACGCCCTCTATCAGCTGGCGGCCGGCATCCGCGATGGCAGCCCGCTGCTCGAGCAGGCCGCCTCCATGTTGACGATCGCCGACCTCTTCAATTATTGGCTGACCGGCTCGAAGACCTGCGAATTCACCGAAGCGACCACCATGCAGCTGTACAACCCGGCGCTGGCGGATTGGGATCGTGAGATTATGGCGGCGGTCGGCATCCCGTCGGAGCTCTTGACGCCGATCGTCGAGCCGGGCGCGCGGATCGGCCAGTATCAGGGCATTGATGTCATCCTGCCCGCCTGCCATGATACCGGCAGCGCGGTCGTCGCCGTGCCGAGCACGGAAGCGAACAGCGCCTACCTCAGCAGCGGCACCTGGAGCCTGCTCGGCCTGGAATTGGCGGCGCCGATCCTCAGCGACGCCGCCTACGAAGCCAACGTCACCAACGAGGGCGGCTACGGCGGCAGCTGGCGCTTGCTGAAAAACATCATGGGTTTGTGGCTGGTCGATCAATGCCGGGCGACCTGGCGAGCGGCGGGGGTCGATTACAGCTACGCGCAATTGACAGCGATGGTGCGGGAGGCGGCGCCCTTCAAAGCCTTCATCGAGCCGGACGACCCGTCCTTCCTGCCGCCCGGCGACATGCCGGCGCGCGTCATTGATTACTGCCGGCGGACGGGCCAGCCAGCGCCGGAAAGCGACGCCGACATCATGGCGACGGTATACATCAGCCTGGCTTACAAATATCGCTGCGTTTTGGAGCAGTTGATCGACGTTTCCGGTCAAGCGGTGGACAAGCTGCACATCATCGGCGGCGGCGCGCAGAACGCCCTGCTCAACCAGATGACGGCCAATGCCACCGGGCGCCCGGTGATCGCGGGTCCCGTCGAAGCCACCGCGACCGGCAACGCCATCGCCCAGCTGATCGCCCTCGGCGAATTGGGGGGCGTCGCGGAAGCGCGGGCGATGCTCAGCGGCGCGGGCGATCTGCTTCATTTCGAGCCGCAGGACAGCGCCGAATGGGACGCGCATTACGGGCGCTTCCGCGCTCTGTTGGAATAATCAAATTCAATTGACGGAAAGCAGACCAGGTTGCCAGCCAGCCGCATGAACGACGTCCTGCTGGAATTAAGCGGAATCGACAAGGTATTCCCCGGCGTGCGCGCGCTGAAGGACGCGCAGTTTGACGTGCGCCGGGGCGAAGTCCATGCCTTGATCGGCGAGAACGGCGCCGGCAAATCCACCCTGATCAAGATCGTCTCCGGCGTCTATCAACCGGACAGCGGCGAGATCCGGCTCGCGGGCGCGCCCGTCGAATTCAGCAACCCGCGCGAAGCGCACAGCGCCGGCATCGCCACCATTTATCAGGAGCTCGGCCTCTATCCGGAACTCTCCGTCGCCGAGAATATCTTCATGGGCCATGCGCCAACCAGGAAGCGGCTCGGCTTCGAGACGATCGATTGGGAACAGATGGAAGCCGGGGCGGAAGCGCTACTGGCCGACCTCAACATCCACAATCTCGATGTCGGCGCCAAAGTCGGCGCGCTCAATGTCGGCAATCGGCAGCGGGTGGAGATCGCCAAAGCCCTGTCCCTCAATGCTCAGATCCTGATCATGGACGAGCCGACAGCGGCCCTGACCGAGAGCGATGTCGAGCAGCTGTTCAGCATCGTGCGCCTGCTGCGCGAGCGCGGCGTCAGCATCATTTACATCAGTCACCGCCTCAACGAAGTTTTCGAACTGGCGGACCGCGTGACCGTCCTGCGCGATGGCGAGTACATCGGCACGCACAATGTCGCCGATACCAGCGAAGCCGAATTGATCAGCATGATGGTCGGGCGCCGGATCGAGAATCTCTTCCCCAAGCAAGCGGCGCAAATCGGCGAGGTTGTGCTGGACGTGCGCAACCTCAACCGCCCGCCGCTGACGCGCGATGTCTCTTTTACCGTGCGCGCCGGCGAGATCGTCGGGCTGGCCGGCCTGGTTGGCTCCGGCCGCAGCGAGACGGCCCAGGTGATCTTCGGCGTGCTGCCGGCGGAAGCGGGCGAAATCCGGCTCAATGGAGAGGCGGTCAAGATCACGCGGCCGTCGGAAGCGGTCGATTATGGCATCGGCTACGTGCCCGAAGACCGCGGGCATCAAGGCTTGATCCGCGAGATGACCATCCGCGAGAACACATCCATGGCCGTGCTGGAATCCGTCTCCAACTACAGCTTCGTCAATCGCGCAAAAGAGCGGACGCTGGCAAACCGCGCGATTCAACAGCTGAGCATCCGCGCCACCGGGCCCGACCAGACTGCCAACAAGCTCTCCGGCGGCAACCAGCAGAAGGTTGTCGTCAGCAAATGGCTGGCCAGCAATCCCAAGCTGCTCATCATGGACGAGCCGACGCGCGGCATCGACGTCGGCGCCAAGGCGGAGATTCACCGCCTCATGAGCCGGCTGGCGGCCGAGGATGGCCTGGCGATCCTGATGATTTCCAGCGAGCTGCCCGAGATCCTGGCCATGAGCGACCGCATCCTGGTGATGCGCGAGGGGCGCCTGGTCGGTGAATTCAGCCGCGAGGAGGCGACGCAGGAAATCATCGCTCATGCCATGATGAGCGCATCGGCCGTTGGCGGAGCGCGGGAAGGCGATGGCGATTATCCAGCCCCAGCCCGAAGCATCAGGAAAGGGAGTTCGCCGACTCTTGCTAATGCTGGCAATCGAAAAAAGTCTACCTCCAACGCGTTGGGGGGAGATTTAGAAGGGGATTGAATTGAGCAAGGCGAAGGGCGCGCCCGTTCCGCGCCGTCCCCTGCATTTCATCGGCATCGTATTGGCGCTGGTCATCATCGGCGCCTACTTCCTGCTGCCCTTTGTGATACAGCCGGAGCGCGGTCCGTCGACCGTGGCCGTCTTGACCGAGAGCAAGAAAGCCAACGAGCTGGGCCTGTTCAAAACGGGCCTGGAAGTCATCCCGCTGGCGGCTTTGGGCATACTCCTGCTGGGCATCTGGAATGTGATCGCGCCGGCCGCGGAGCGTGCCATTTCGCTGCTGATGAGCGTCGCCGGCCTGCTTGTCATCGTCTTTTACATCAACTTCTTCCGCGATTACGCCGCCGACGAAGCCACCTTCATCAACAGCCTCGACATTGCCTTCTGGGTCATGCTGGCCGCCGGGGTATTGGCCGTCCTGCAAGTATTCATCCCGCGGGCAGCGCCGGAAGAGCGTTACCGCATCACCAAACTCTTCGGCAATCAGGAGAGCATCATCCTCTTTGGTCTGCTGCTGCTGATTTTCCTGATCGGCATCGCCAATCCGCGTTTCCTGCAAGAGCGCAACATCTCCGATATCCTGCAAGGCAATGCCTATATCGCGGTGGCGGCGCTGGGCATGACCATGGTGATCGTCACTGGCAACATCGATATCTCGGTCGGCTCGCTGATCGGCCTGCTGGCGGTGATCAGCGGGCGGCTGGTGGTTTCCGGCGTCCCGTCGCCTCTTGCCTGGCTGGCGCCGCTTTTCGTGGGCGCGGGCATCGGCGCCTTCATCGGTTTCCTGGTCGCCTACCTGCGCATTCCCTCGATTGTCGTCACGCTGGGCATGTTGAGCATCATCAAGGGCATCCTCATCATCTGGACCGGTGGCGAGCGCGTCACCGATATGCCCGCCGATTATCATCTGTCGCAGATGCGCCCGCTGGGCATCCCCATGCCGATTATTATCATGGTCGCGCTCACGATCGCGGTGGCGCTGTGGATGCGTTACAGCGCGACGGGCCGCGCCTTCTATGCCCTGGGCGGCAATGCGGAGGCGGCGCGGCTTTCCGGCTTGTCACGCCGGCGCCTGTTGATGACGGTCTTCACGCTCAACGGCGTCTTCGTCGGCGTCGCCAGCGTCATGTATTCGACGCAATTCCAAATCATTCAAGTGACGCCCCCGCCGGCGCTTGAGCTCTCGGTGATTACCGCATCGGTCGTCGGCGGCGTGAGCATCCTGGGCGGGACGGGCACGGCGGTCGGCTCGACGCTGGCGACGCTGCTGTTGAACTTCATCCGTTCGGCGATGATATTCATCAATGTCTCGCCCTTCTGGCTGAAGGCGGTGCAAGGCCTGCTGATCCTGGCGACCGTGCTGGCGGATCTGATTCGCCGCCGGCGGCAACGGCTTTAGGGGGGAAACAAGCTTGCAAGAAACGCAAAACCCGCGCAACCCAACCGCGAGCGAGAAGCTGCAGCGCCTCCTCATCAGTCAGGAAGGCGTGCTCTTCCTCATCATGTTGGTCTCTGTACTCTTCCTGGCGACGCGGACTGACAAGTTCCTCACCATCGACAACCTCCTGCAGCAGGGTCGCTTTATGACCGAGATCGGGCTGATCGCCATTCCGATGACCTATATCATCATCACCGGCGGCATCGACCTCTCGGTCGGCTCCATCCTGGGTTTGACCGCCATCGTGCTCGGTTGGACCTGGCAGGAACTTGGCTTCCCGCTGGAACTGGCGATCATCACCGGCATCGTCAGCGGCACGGTCGCCGGCTTCATCAACGGGCTGTTCATCGTCCGCGTGGGCGTCCCCCCGCTGATCATGACGCTGGCGACGCTGGCGCTGTATCGCGGCTTGGCGGAAGGCATCAGCGAGGCGCGTTCGGCGCGCGGTTATCCCGAGTGGTTCTTCCAGCTGGGCCAGGGCGAGTTTCTTGGCATCCCAAGCCAGCTTTGGCTCTTGATAGTCGCTGTCGTCATCTTCGGCATCATCCTGGCGCGAACGCGGCTGGGGCGCGCCCTGTACGCAATCGGCAACAACGAAACCGGCGCCCGTTTCAGCGGCTTGACCGTCAACCGCCACTTGCTGTTCATCTATGCCTTTTCCGGCTTCATGTCGGCGGTGGCGGGTTATATATTTGTCTCCCGCGTGAGCACGACGCGTTCCGATATGGGCACGGGCATCGAATTGGATGTGATCGCGGCGGTGGTCCTGGGCGGGACGAGCATCTTCGGCGGCACTGGCTCGATCCCGGGCACGATGATCGGCGTCGTCTTGATTCAGCTGCTGAAGAACGGTCTGGTTTTGGCCGGGGTCACCAGCGATGCCACGATTGTCGTCATCGGCAGCGTGCTCATCTTTGCTATACTGGTGAATAATTTCATCCAGCGCAGGAGTGGCGAAAGTTGAGTCAGCCCCCCACCCTACGCTCCCTCCCCGTAGGTCAGTGTCTACGCGACCCACAAGGAGGGAGAGACTTTAGTCGTCACCAGATGGATCGGATTATCCAAGCTCCCCTTCCCTAGCTCGCTGGGGCAAGGGGCCGGGGATGGGGCAAAACTATGAAAGGAGGCGCATCGACACACACTGGCAGCACCATTCACAAATCGTTCACCCACATAAATCTACGGAGTCAAACTCATGAAACGGACACTCGCAATCACCTTGATCCTCGCGCTGCTTTTGGCGCTGGTGAGCATGCCGCTCAGCGCCGACGGGCATGAACGCTGGGACGGCGCCGACGACCTCGCTGTCAATCCGCTCGCCTGTGGCATGGGCGATGAAATGATGGACGAGGGCGACGACATGGAAGAAGAGATGGAGATGATGGAATACGATGGCGGCATGGCAGCCATGGGCGATATGGATATGGCCGGCATGGACATCGTTGTCGTTGACGTGCCGAAGCTGATTGGCATCGGCTACTTCGCCGCGACCACATTGGGGCAGCAGCAAGCCGCCGAAGAGCTGGGCAACGTCTCCGTCAGCACCGATGGCCCGACCGACGCCAATATCGACGACCAGATCCAGGTCATCGACAGTTACATCACGCAGGGCGTGGACGGCATCCTCTTCGCCGCCAATGACCCGGTCGCCATCGCGCCAGTCCTGCGCAAGACCCTGGAATCCGGCATCCACGTCGTGGGCTATGACGCCAACAGCGAGCCGGACGCGCGGGAATGGTTCGTCAATCAAGCCGAGTTTAATGGCATCGGAAAAGCCTTGATTGACAGCCTGGTATCCCAAAAGGGCGCGGACGCCTCATTCGGCATCGTCACCTCGACCTTCACCACGCCGAATCAGGCGCGTTGGGTTGCGGAAATGTGGGCTTACGCCGACAAGTGCTTCTCCGATCTCGATTGGCTCGAGACCTTGGAAGCGCAGGAAGACGCCGGTTTGAGCTTCCAGCAAGCGCAGACCCTCATCAACAAATACGGCGAAGATCTGGACGGTATCATCGCCTTGACCTCGGTCGCCACGCCCGCCAGCGCTGACGCGGTAAACCAGGCTGGTGTCTGCGAAGATGTGGCTGTTACTGGCTTGGGCTTGCCCAACGCCATGCGTCCCTACATCAGCAGCGGTTGCGTGCAGGAAGTCTATCTGTGGAATCCCGTTGATTTGGGCTATGCCGCCGTGTATGTCTTGCGCGCCGTGGTCGATGGCGAGTTCAAACCCGGCGACAGCTCGGTTATGGCGGGGCGCCTGGGCGAGCTGATGGTCGTCAATGGCAGCGAAGTCTTGCTTGGTCCACCCTTCGCCTTCACCGCCGAAAATGTCGACGACTTCGACTTCTAACGCTATCACCCCCATCCCCCGGCCCCTTTCCCGCCATTTCTATGGCGGGCATCCCACAAGAGGGAAAGGGAGCGCAGCGATCTCGTGATCGGGGAAGCAAGTCCCTCCCTCCTTGTGGGTCGCGTAGACACTGACCTACGGGGAGGGAGCGTAGGGTGGGGGAAAGACTTGCCATGACCCACAATCTCTCCGACCTCGTCGCCATGACCCGCGCCCTCGGCGAGCCAGCGCTGGATTACGTCATCATCGGCGAAGGCAACACCTCCATGCGCATTGATGACGAGCGCTTCTACGTGAAAGCCAGTGGTCATCAGATGCGCAACATCGGCGAGGACGGCTTTGTCGCCGTGCGTTTCGCGCCCATGCTGGCGATGCTGGACGAGCCGCCGCGGACGATGACGGAGCAGAAGGCTATCACGCAATCAGCTGTCATCCCTCCTGATGCTTCGGGAGGGACCGAGGGCGGGTTGGCAAGCCCATCCATCGAAGTCAGCTTCCACGCCATGCTGCTGAAAGACTGCGATGTCAAGTTCATCGGCCACACCCACCCCACCGCCGTCAATCAGATCTTATGCAGCGAACAGGCGGCTGACTTCGCGTTGAAGCGCCGCTTCCCCGATGAGGTGGTGCTTTGCGGGCCGCGTTCCGTGCTGGCGCCTTATGCCGACCCGGGCCTGCCGCTGGCGATGGTCATGCGGGAACGCGTTCGGGCTTACATGGAAGAACATAGTGAAGCGCCCAAACTGATCCTGCTGGAGAATCACGGCATGATCGCTCTGGGCGATACGCCATCAGAGATTCTCCATATCACCGCGATGGCGGTGAAAGCGGCGCGCATCCATCTCGGCGCCTTGCAGACTGGCTCGCCCACTTACTTGCCCGATGAAGAAGTCTGGCATCTCTACCGCCGGCCCGACGAAATCTTCCGGCGCAAGCTGTTTGTCGAAGACGACGCGAGCGGCTAGAATATGCTACGAAATCACATCCAAATTGCGGGAGAAACTCTCATGCCCACAAACGGCGCATTGACCTGGCTGATCCCCGACGCCTACCTGGCGGCGCCGGCCGATGACGACCCCGTCAACAAGAATCACGAATCGGTCTGCATCCTCAATGTGACGCCCGACGACGCCAATGTCATCTTCGATTTCTACTTTGAAGATCGGGAAGCGGTTGAGGGCATCGCGATCACGGTGCCGGCCAAGCGCTGCCCGCACATCCGCCTGGACAAGCCGGAACAGATCGGCGGTTATCAGATTCCCTTTGATGTGCCTTATGGCATTCGCGTCCGCAGCGATGTGCCGATTTCGGTGCAGTATTCGCGCATGTACGCCAGCGGCGGGGTGATCGAAAGCCTCATCACGACGATCGCCTATCCGGTGGAATAAGCTCGGCGGACTTCCAACTTCTATTCCGCGCTTGCAAATACAAGCTCAATCGGGCAGGCGATGCCATGACCGCCGCCTTCAATGATGGTCTCCGTCCCCGTAAAGCCGCCATCATCCGAAGCGCGCAGCACATAGCTGATCTCATAGGGGATATCGCGGCCGTCAACGGGCATCGGCGCGCTGAAAATGGCGCTGCCCGCGTAGTCGCCCGCCTCATTCCGCAACACAAATTCGTCGAAGACGATTTTCGACTCATCCAATTGTGTGATCAGCAAGGTCTCCGCTTCGCGCCCGGCGCATTCACCAGTGTAGCTTTGCGTCCAGAGGCCGGCGCGCGGCAGATTCGCTGTCGACGTCTGCGGCGGCGCCATCGTGCCGCAGGCGGTGAGGATGAGCAGCAATGGCGCAAAACATTTCAGCGCTCGATAAGCAGGTTTCATTCGATTCTCAATTAACATGAAATACGCGGTGGCAGGGGCGATTCTGCGGGTCGCGCAGACACTGACCGCCAAGCGCCCGATTCAACATGGCTTTATGTTGCGGGCGACCCAAGGGCCGCCCCTACATGGTCCTAATGAGAGGACTTAGAGCAGCACCTCGCGGCCCGTCTTCTGGCTGTCGTAGATGCCGTTGAGGATCTTCAGCACCTGCAGCGACTGCTCGGCCGGCACCGGCGACGGCGCGCCATCGACAATCGCCTGCGCGAACTCGACGCACTCTTGCGCATGCGGCTCCGAGATGTTCTGGGTCAGCTTCAATTCGCGATTGTAGAGCTGCATGCTCTCGTAATTCGTGTCGTAAATCTCGCATTTGGGCCAATGCGAGCCGCCGTTGCTGCCATAGAGCCACATCTGCATATCTTCGCCCTCGATATCATGATGCAGCAGCCAGGAAATCTCGAAGACCAGGGTCGCGCCGGTTGCGAAGCGGACGAAGGCCATCGCCATCTCTTCGACATCCATGCCCTCGGGGATGCGCCCATGCCGCGGCCAGCGACCGAAAGCCATGGGGTTGCTGGCGAGCTCGCGGCGGGCGACGCCGGTGACCGAGACCGGTTCCGGGTTGCCCATCATCCAGAGCGTCAAATCAAGGATATGCACGCCGATATCGATGCAAGCGCCACCACCGGCATGTTTGCTGGAGAGGAAGGCGAGGCTTGTCGGAATGCCGGCCCGGCGCAGCATCCAACTGCGGGCGTGATAAATCTCGCCCAGCGCGCCGCCGTCAATCTCCGCCTTCAGCGCCTTCGACCGGCCGGCAAAGCGAAAATGCTGCGCGGTCATCAGCATCTTGCCGGATTTATCACGCGCGTCAATCATGCGCTGAATATCGGCGGGGGTGGGCGCCAGCGGTTTTTCGCAGATGACATGCTTGCCCGCTTCAAGCGCGGCGATGGTCAAGGGGGCGTGATACATATTGGGTGTGCAGACGTCGATGATATCGATGTCCGGGTCATTGATGACGGCGGCGCTATCGGTCTCAAGCTTGCTGATATTCCATTGCGCGCCCCAGCTTTCCAGCGCTTCCGGCGCCAGATCGGCGCCCGCAATCACTTCGGCATGGGGCGAGGCCGACCAACCCGGCATGTGTGTGCGGGCGATCCCGCCGACGCCGATGACACCCACCTTCAAACTGCTCATGTTGGCTGCTCCTTCTTAGGCTGTTTGGGGTTGAACCCAGGAATCAGTTGCCGCAGCTTGGTACAAGGCTTCCATCACGGCGCTGCGGTCGGCCGCTTCTTTCGCTGAAATCAATGGCGCGTCACCCCCGAGGATGGCATCGAGGAAAAGCTCAAAGGCATGAGGCAAGGCCTCCGGCAAGTCGGTCCATTCCCCGCCTTCCGTCCCCGGTAGATTGGCCGATTGTACATAAAGAACGCCAGCGTCAACATAGGCGACGCCCTCGACGCCGCTGACCAGAATCTCCTGCGGACGCAGGACATCGGTCCACCCGGCCGCGATTGTGCCGATCGCGCCATTGCTGAAGCGCAGCAGGCCTTCGCCGTATTCGTCGCAGTCATATCTGCCCAACAAACGGTCGACCTGCGCCGTGACGCTGTCCACATCGCCCAGCAGCCACATCAGGATATCGAGCGAATGCGCGCCCAAATCTCCAAAGCCGCCGCAGCCGGACAGGGCCGGATCGGTCATCCAGAGCCAGCCATCGGCGAAAGGTCCGCGCCCGCGCCCGGGGTCAAATATGCCGGCGATGGCGCCCTGGTGCACATTGGAATGCCGGACGCGGGTGATCGTACCCAGCGCGCCCGCGTCAATCCAGGCTTTCAGCTGGCGATAAACCGGCATGCTGCGCATGAAGTGACCGGTCTGAAATATCACGCCGGCCGCGTCAATCGCGCGCTGCATGGCGTAGGCGTCGCCCGCGCCCATGCCCAGCGGCTTCTCGACGAAGACATCTTTCCCGGCCGCCGCTGTCGCCTCGACCAATTCAAGATGAAGCGATGTCTCCGAACAGATGATGACGGCGTCGATCGCGGGGTCGCTTAAGATTTCGCTGTAGGCGAGGACCGTCGCGCAAGTGAGCTGCTCCGCGGCGATGGCGGCGCGCTCGGGCTGGCTGTCCCAGACCGCTTTCACCGTGAATTGATCGGCGCGTTCTTTGACGCGTTTGATGAAGCCCGGGCTGTGGATATGCGCCACACCGAGGAATGCGATTGTTTTCATGTTTTCTCCAGTCTCCAACAATCACTGCTGGGGCGAGGCTTGTCTCGCCCTAGAGCCAATACTATGCGCGATATTAGGACGACGCCTACACATCAGTTAGCGCCCGCGCAAAACGCGCCGTGATACTGCGCGGGCGGGTGATTGCCGAGCCGACGACCACCGCCCAGGCGCCCATATCCAGCGCCCGCCGCGCCTGTTCCGGCCTATGAATTCGCCCTTCGGCGATCACCGGGATGGGCAAAGCCTCAATCATTTGCGCCAGCAATTCAAAGTCGGGGCCCTCTTGCGCCGGGCTGTCCCCCGTGTAGCCCGAAAGCGTCGGCGCCGCCATCGCCGCGCCCATATCGACGGCTGACTTCGCCTCGTCCAGCGTCGATACATCGGCGAAACTCGGGCGCCTGAGCTCGCCGTGGATGCGCGCCAGCAATTCGCCGACGTGCGCGCCATCGGGCCGCGGCCGATCTGTGCAATCCAGCGCGATGACATCGGCGCCGGCAGCCGCAATTTGGGCGGCCGCGTCGAAACTCGGCGTGATGTATACGCCACTGTCGCCCTGCTTGTACAAGCCGATCACCGGCAAGTCAACCGCGCGCTTGATGGCGCGGATATCAGCCGGTCCGTTGGCGCGTATCGCCGCCGCGCCGCCGACCTTCGCCGCCAGCGCCATCTTCGCCATGATCTCAGCGCCATGCAAGGGCTCATCTTGCAAAGCTTGGCAGGACACGATGAGCCTGCCTTTGACGGCGGCAAGAAATGTCTCGGCCTTCATGCGTCAAGGGCTTTCCATGCCAGCATCGCCGCGCCCAGCATGACTCCGTTGGCGCCCAGCGTCGCCGGCTTGAGCGGCGTCGCGGCAACCGGCGGTGGCAAATTCTCGCGAAAGGCGGCAGCAAGCGCCTCCCACCAAAGCGCGCCAATCTGTGGCACGCCGCCGCCGACCACGACCGCCGCCGGATTCAACGCGGTGGCGGCGCCCGCCAGGATGATGCCCAATCGCCGCGCCTTCACTTCGATCACTTCAATCGCTGTCCTGTCGCCAGCTTTCGCCAGCCGGCTGATTTCTGTGAGCGGCAGCCGATTTTCGCCGCCAATTGCCGCTTGGTAAGCGCGCTCAATCGCCGGTCCGGAAGCGTACTGATCGAGGATCAGCGGGGCGTCCCCGTCCCAATCGACGACGAGATAGCCGATCTCGCCGGCGCTGTAACCGGCGCCATGCCAGAGCTCGCCATTGATAATCAAGGCGCCGCCGATTCCCGTGCCAACGGTGAGGCAAAGCAGCGAATCATAATCGGCGCCCGCGCCCATGACCGCCTCGCCATAAGCCAGCGCCCTGACATCGTTCTCGACCGTGATCGGCAGTTCCGCGCCGAAATCGAATGCCGCCAGGCGCGTACCGGTCCAACCGGGCATGTTCTCATTGGCGAAGATGACGCTGCCTGCATCCGTATCGATGACGCCGGCGCTGCCGATGCCAATGCCCAGCACAGGCGCCTCAGACGCGCCGATCAACGCCTCGCAGAGCGCCCGCGCGGTCGACAGAATGGCGGCTGACGATGGCGCCGTCGCGACTTGCAGCGTCCGGCAGATCTCGCCGCCGCGCGCCACCAAGCCCGCCAGCGTTTTGCTCCCGCCGATGTCCAGGCCGATGACCAGCGCTCCTTCTTTGGACAAGGGGATTCGCTCGCGCTAGGTCTGTTTCAGAAGTTCTTCATCGCCGCGGCGCTGGCGATAGCCATGCACGATCAAGCCGGGACGGCCATTGCTCTGCCCGGCCAATTGATCATTATGCGGGTCGCGGAAACCCATGCGCACCATGCGGCGCGGTTCTTTCGTCTGGTTGATGTAGGAGCCGTGCACGCAATAGATGTGGAAGACGACCACATCGCCGCGTTTCGCCGGCACCGGCACCGTGTCTTCGAGATTGTAATCGTCCGTGTTGAGATGCGGCGAGCACTTCGCGCCATCCGGAAACTCCAGGATATGCGGCAGTTTGCCCATCTTGTGCGAGCCAGCCAGGAAGCGGATCTCGCCGTTTTCGTGAAAAGTATCATCCAGGTGCACCAGCGTATCGAGAAAGCGCCCGTCGCTATGTTCGTAAAAGGGAGAGTCCTGGTGCATCGGGAAGGGATGCCCCGTTTGCGGCGGCTTGATGTGCATGGTGGTATGATGCAGCTCGACGCTTGAATCAAGCAGCTGCGACAGGCATTTTGCCAGCTTCGGATGGGTGACGGCGCGCATCCAGGCATCGGAGTAAAGGTGCAGGTCGTGCATGGCCGTCAGCTTCACCTGCTTCTCCACTTCCTCGTCCAGGTATACATCGCGCCACGGTCCCGACCAGCCCGGGCTGGTGATCGACCAATCCTCAATCAACTGGTCGAGGCTGTCAGAAAGCTCCGTGATCTCCGCCTCATTGAAGACCTGCGGTATGCGCAGAAAGCCGTTTTCATGAAAAAAGTCAATTTGCTCCTGATTTAGCATGTCAACTGTCCCCCTCAGTCAATTCAGTTCGCACCGCTTGCTGTCCAATGCCGCGGAATCAGCCCTCCAGGCTTTCCACCGTCAGCTGATAAGGCGCATCGCCGACCAAGCCATAGCGGTCAACCTGCGCCGGCCCGACGATGATGGTGTAAACGCCCGCTTTCAGCGTCAGCGCCGCGTTATAGCTGCGCCGCGGCCGAACGCCGGTATCGCCCAGCGCCGCCACAAATGCGCCGTCCGGTCCATAGATCGTGCCATAGGGGGAGTTGAGGTTGCCGCCGCTCAAGCCACTGCCGCCCGTGCGGATCTTAACCGACACATTCTGGCCGGCGGTCGCCTCGAAGCGGTAACCGTGCTTGTCACCCTCATTGGCGATTTCGTCCAAAGCCGCCTCATCCAGTGTCAGCGCGCCTTTATCCACCGCGCCAGCAGGCGACAAGATGAAGTCGGGCTGCGGCAGCGGCGTCGGATTGATCGCCGGAATTGGCGTCGGTTCCGGCAGCGCCGCCGGTGCATCGCCTTCGATTTCCACCTGATAGGGCGCGTCGCCGACCAAACCATAGCGGTCGACTTCGGCCGCCCCGACGATGATCGTGTATGTGCCCGCCTGCAAGACGAGAGGCGCGTTGTAGCTGCGGCGCGGGCGCACCGCTGTATCGCCCAGAGGCGCCACAAATTCGCCGCCGGGTCCATAAATCGTGCCATAAGGCGAGTTGAGATTGCCGCCGCTCAAGCCGCCGCCGCCCGTGCGAATCTTCACGGTGACTTCCTGCCCGTCAGCGCCTTCAAAGGTGTAACGGTGGCTGTCAGCCTCGCCGGCGATTTCGTCCATCGTCGCCACATTGAGCGCCAGCGCGCCTTTGTCAACGGCCGCGTCGGGCGACAGCTTGAAATCCTGCTCTGGAATCGGCGTTGGCGCCAGCGTCGGTTCTATCTCCGGTTCGTCGCCCTCGACTTCGATCTGATAAGGCGCATCGCCCACGAGGCCGTAACGATCGACTTCGGCCGCCCCGACGATGATCGTGTATGTGCCCGCCCTCAATGTCAGCGGCGCATTGTAGCTGCGGCGCGGGCGCACCGCCGTATTGCCCAGCGGCGCCACGAATTCGCCGTCGGGACCATAAATCGTGCCATAAGGCGAATTAAGGTTGCCGCCGCTCAAACCGCCGCCGCCCGTGCGGATCTTGACGGTCACTTCCTGGCCATCCGCGCCCTCAAAGGTGTAACGGTGGCTGTCAGCCTCGCCGGCGATTTCGTCCATCGTCACGACATTGAGCGCCAGCGCGCCTTTGTCAACCGCCCCATCGGGCGACAGCTTGAAGTCCTGCTCGGGGATCGACGTCGGTTCAGGCGTTGCCGCTTCAGCTTGAGCGGTCGCGAGGGCGATCGCTTCGGCTTCAACGGTCGCGGCCGCGTCAGTCGCTTCCGCAGCCCGCGCTTCAGCCGTCGCTTCGGCGGCGATGGCGGCATTATTCTGATTGATTGCGTAAATGGCGACCGCCGCTGCCACGATCAGCAGGATCACCGCGGCAGCCAGCGGCGCACGCGACCGGCGCGCCGGTTGCGCAACCGCGTCCGTCTTGGGCTTGCTGTAGAGGATCGGCGCTTCGATCGGCGCGATCTCGCGGTCTTCATAGAGGTAACAGGCCGCCTCGTGCGCTGGTTTGTCCATCTTGAAAAGGGGCGGCTGTTCCTCCAGGCATTTGTCCATGCGGTGGGGGCAGCGCGGGTAATAGCGGCAGCCAATGGAGGCGGCCGTGCGCATTTCTTCTTCGCTGGGCAGGCTGATGTCGACATCCCATTTGTCGGTCGGGTCGGGCACGGGCACGGAGTCGATCAGCAGCTGAACATAGGGGTGCTGCGGCGCGTCGATGACATCCATGGCGGCGCCGCGCTCCGCCGTCGTGCCTTGATAGAGCATATAAATCTGATCGCCGATCTGGTATGCCGTGCTCAAATCGTGCGTGATATACAAGAAGGAAATGTTGTGATCATCGCGCAGGCGCAGCATAGCATCGAGGATCGAAGCGCGCAGCGAGGCATCCACCATCGACACCGGCTCATCGGCCACAATCAGCCGCGGTTTGATCATGTAAGCGCGCGCCATCATGATGCGCTGCCGCTGCCCGCCGCTCAACTGATGCGGATACTTGCGCAATACATCTTCGCCGTACAAGCCGACGACATTCAAGCCAGCCTCGACCATGTCGCGATATTCGCTCTGGTTATCCGACAGGCTGAAATGTTTGTTGACGAGATCAAAGACGTGGTCGATGCGGTAGAAGGGGTTGTAGACGCCGAAGGGATCCTGAAAGACGGCTTGCACATTGCGGCGGTAGGCTTTGAGTTGGGCGTCGGTCATGTCGGTGATGTCTTCGCCGTCGAAGATGATATGGCCCGATGACAGCTTGATGAAGCCGAGCACGAGGTTCGCCAGCGTCGTCTTGCCGCTGCCGCTTTCGCCGGCGATTGTGGTGATCGTCGCCGGCGTTTCGTCGATCGTCATGTTGAAGTTGTCGATCGCGACTACGGTCTTTTTGCCGCGGCCCAGGAAACCGCCGGTGGTATAAATCTTGGTGGCGTCACGGATTTGCAAGAGCGGCGAGGGCATTCAGCCTCCTCTCTTCGAATTGCTCGTCATACAAGTGACAAGCAACCTCGTGTTTGTCTTCTACGTCGAACGGAGGCGGCTCCACCTGCGCGCAATGTTCCCAGGCGAATGGACAGCGCAGCCGGAAGATGCAGCCGGAGGGCGGGTTGCGCGGGTCATGCGTGATGCCCTCGGTGATTTTCAGCGGCTTGCGCTCTTTGATCGACGGGATGGAGTCAATCAGCAATTGCGTGTATGGGTGCAAGGGCTTGGCATAAACATTTTCCACCGGCGCGATTTCGACCATCTTGCCGGCGTACATCACCGCAATGCGATCGACGATCTGCGCCAGCAAACCCATATCGTGGCCGATGACGATCAGCGATACGCCGATCTCGTCTTTGACTTTGACCAGCGTCTGCGCCACGATGCGCTGCACCACGACATCAAGCGCGCTCGTCGCTTCATCGGCGATGACCACAGTGGGGTGCAGCGCCACGCCCATCGCAATGCAGACGCGCTGCTTCATGCCGCCGCTGAGCTCATGCGGATACATATTGTAAATGCGGTTGGGCAAGCCAACATTTTGAAACAGTTCAAAGATGCGTTTGCGCAGCGCGCCCTTGTCACTCTGCTTGCCCTCGTGCGATTCAATCACGTCTATGATCTGATCTTTGACGCGCATGGTCGGGTTGAGCGAATTCATCGCCCCCTGCGGTATCAGCGACAGGCCCGTCCAGCGGAACTTGCGCAGCTCTTCTTCTTCCAGATTCAGCACCTCGGTGCCATCCACTTCGATGCTGCCATGCACGATATAACCCGGCGGCTGCACCAATTGCAAAATGCCATAAGCCGTCGTCGATTTGCCACAGCCGGATTCGCCGACCAAGCCCAGGGTCTCGCCTTCGTAGAGATTGAAGCTGATATCGCTGACGGCGATGACATCGCCCTGCGGCGTGGCGTAATGAATGCGCAAATTGTCAACGCTGAGGACGACGCGGTCGCTGCCATTGGACTTTTGCTCTGACATATTTCTACGCTCCGGCCGGCTCTAGTTCGCTTTGCGCAAACGCGGATTGGCGATCTCATCCAGGCCCAGGTTGATCAGCAGCAGCGCGATGAAGACGACAGCCAGAATCACGGTCGGGATGCCCCACCACCACCACATATTGCGCAGCAAGGCGGCCGCTTCGATTGACCAGAAGATGGTGACGCCCAGAGACGGGATGCGCTGCGGACCGAAACCGAGCAATTCCAAACCCACCGCCGACAAAATCGCGCCGGTCATATTGCCGATATAACTCGCTGCCAGGTAGGGCAACAGGTTGGGCATGATCTCGCGGTACATAATATCGCGCGTCGGGACGCCGGAAAGGCGCGCCATCTGCACGTAGCCGCTCTCGCGCATGCTCAAGACCTGGGCGCGGATATAACGCGTCGGCGTCGCCCAGGCGAACATCGAAATCAAAAGCGCCATCGTCACCAGGTCTATGCGCGGCAAGACCGCTTGAATCACAATCAGCACCAAGAGCGACGGGATTGTGATCGTCACGTCAGTCGCTAATCGGATGACATCATCCACCCAGCCGCCGACAAAACCGGCCAAAAAGCCCAAAACGATGCCGACGCCCATGCCAACGGAGGCGGCAATCGCGCCCACGCCAATGGTCCGCGGCGTGCCCACAATCAGCAGCGCCAGCATATCGCGCCCGCTGTTCTCCGTGCCTAGCGGATGCTCGGGGATGCCTTCTTGATTTCGCCAGTTGGTGAAGCCGACCGGCGGCATATTCAAAGGCGAGGCGCCGGCCAGCGCCAACTCGGTATCCCAAAACTGATTGCCAAGGAATATCAGAAAGAATATCAAGCCGATGATGCCCGCGCCCGTGAGAAACTTCCAGTTCAACCAGGGGTTGTCGAAGCGATTGAGCAAGCCCGCCTTCTTGGTGCCGCCGGCGACGGGGGTGTCTGCCGTGTTTTCTGCCATGTCTACCTCCCCTCCAGGCTGATGCGCGGATCAATCAGCGGGTAAGTCAAATCGATGATCAACACCGCCAGCGCGCTCGTCACAATCAAGATGAAGGACGTGCCTTGTATCAGCCCGAAATCCTGATTGGCGATGCCGGAATAGATCAGCGAGCCCATGCCGTTGTAGACAAACATGATTTCCACCAACACCGAACCATTGATGAGCGTGCCAATCGAAACCGCCAGCGCCGTCATCTGCGGCAGAATCGCATTGCGGATCATATAGCGATACAAGACATAGAAGGGCTTCAAGCCCTTCGCCTGCGCCAGGATCATATAATCCTCGCCCTCAATGGTGACCATCATGCCGCGCATGCCCAGCGCCCAGAAGCCGAATGTCACCAATACGATGGACATCGCCGGCAGGAAGCCGTGATAGAGCACGCTGCCGAAGAACTCCAGCGTGAACTCCGGCGCCATCCCGCGGGCGTAAGCGCCAACCTGAGGGAATAAAGGGTTGTTGTTCACCCGTATGAGAAAGCCAAATATGTAAACGAGCAGCAGGCTAAACAGCGCCGGCGGCACCGATGTGAAAGTCATCGACATCGGTATCAGCACTTTAAGCCACTTTGGCGTTCGATACCAAGCCAGCAAGGCGCCGCAGAGATTGCCAACCGTAAAGAAGATAAAGGTCGCAATGCCGACCAGTCCGATGGTCCAGGGCAGCGCCCGGCCCACCAATTCATAAACTGTCGCCGGAAAATTCGCCATCGAATAACCGAGATCAAGCCGAAGCGTATTGCCTATGAAGCGAAAATATTGCACATAAAGCGGGTCATCAAGCCCGAAACGCTTGCGCCAGGCTTCAATGATTAAATCGGCATTCTCAACGTAGCCCTCGAACTGCGTCATTCGCGCAATCATCGCCTGGATTGGATCGCCCGGCGCCAAGCGCGGAATGATGAAGATCAAGGTCGCCGCCACCCAGATGGTTAAGAAAAACACCAGCAGCCGGCGCAGCAAGTAGTTGAGCGAAAAACTTCCCATGTCAGCGCCCTTCTCGAGCGATCGTCGCTGTGTTATTGGCGTGAAACAAAAATGGTTTTTTCATAAAGTCCCCCACCCCTGGCCCCTCCCCCATAAAGAGGGAGGGGAATTCTTGTAGTGGTCCCGGCACTCCGTTCGCCCCTTCCCTCCTTGTGGGGTTGCGTAGACACTGACCCGCAGGGAAGGGGTGGGGGTGGGGGTCAAATCGTCTCTTACATGCCCGCTTTGGTCAGTTCGGAGATGATCTGATGCGTCGAGTGCCACCAGGTGGCCGGATGGTTGAAGTTATTCTCGGATGTCGGCCAGCCTTCCCAGTAGGTGCTGTTGAAAGGAATCAGCTTGGTCGCCTGGTTCAGCGGCAGGATCGGCAGGTCTTCGTAGAAGTACTGGTACGCGTCCAATACCATCGGAATGACCGCCGGATCACCGAGCGGGAGCGAACCGATTTGCGCGACGATCTCGCTGTAGGCCTCGTTGTTCATGCCGGACCAGCGCACGTGGTTGCTGCCCGAGGAGCGCTCGCCAATCTCAACATAGTGACGGGCGGTGTAGCGATCCATTGAAGCCCAAGGCTCGTTGACCGAACCACAGGCGTCCCAGTCGGTGGTGGCTTCGTAATTGCCGAAGCGCTTGTTGTCGCCCCAGGTCGGGCCAGCGATGACGGCGGCGCTGG
>JAPPEU010000071.1 GCA_028875245.1 Chloroflexota bacterium | reverse complement strand
ACCCCCCCCCCCCCCCCCCCGAAAAAACAAGCTTGTTTTCGAAATTGAATCAATTGCACTGGCGGCGCGCGCCACTTGACAAATCTCGGCTAAGATTATTGAATTAGAGTTCGATTTAACCGGAGACATATCATGCCACTAAAGATCGCCATGATCGGCGCGGGTTCGGTCGGCTTTACGCGGCGTCTGATGACCGATTTGCTGACGGTGCCGGAGTTCGGGAATACTCATTTTGCGCTGATGGATATTTCCGCGCGCAACCTGAGCATGGTCGCGCAATTGTGCGAGCGCGACATCAAAGCCAACGGCTTGCCGGCGACGGTGACGTCGACGGTGGATCGGCGGGAAGCGATCGCCGATGCCGATTATGTGATTTGCATGATCCGGCAGGGCGGGCTGGAGGCTTTTGCGCTGGATATCGATATCCCTTTGAAGTACGGCGTCGATCAATGCGTTGGCGATACGATCTGCGCCGGCGGCATCATGTACGGTCAGCGGACGATCCCGGTTTTGCTGGATATATGCCGCGATATTCGCGCGGTCGCCAAGCCGGGCGCGCTCTTCCTCAATTATTCCAATCCGATGGCGATGAACACCTGGGCTTGCAACAAGTACGGCGGCGTGCAGACCATCGGCTTGTGCCACGGCGTTCAGCACGGCCATGAGCAGATCGCCGAGTGCATCGAACTCTGGGCGCGGCGCGAGGGCTTGATCGCTGAAGATGAGCGGGTGACGCGCGACGATGTCGATATCATCTGCGCCGGCATCAACCATCAAACCTGGTACCTGCGGATTCAGTGGCGGGGCATGGATATGACGCCGCGCTTGCTGGGGTTGTTCGAGGCGCATCCTGAATTTCGCGAAGAAGAGAAAGTGCGGATTGATGTGCTGCGGCGCTTTGGTTATTACTCGACCGAATCGAACGGGCATTTGAGCGAGTATGTGCCTTGGTATCGCAAGCGGCCGGCTGAAATCGGCGACTGGATCAGCTTGAATCGCTGGATCCTGGGCGAGACCGGCGGTTACCTGCGCGTCTGCACCGAAGGGCGCAACTGGTTCGAGACGGATTTCCCCAACTGGCTGGAAGAAGAGCCGCCCAGGATTTCGGCGGCCGACCGCAGCCTGGAGCACGGCTCTTACATCATTGAAGGGCTGGAGACCGGGCGTGTTTACCGCGGGCATTTCAACGTGCCGAACAAGGGTTACATCACAAATCTGCCGGATGGCTGCGTGGTGGAGATACCCGGTTATGTCGACGGGAACGGCGTCAATATGCCGGTTGTGGGCGATCTGCCCCTGGCCTGCGCCGCCACTTGTTCGGCGAGTGTGCGCGTGCAGGAGATGGCGATGGAAGCGGCCGTGCATGGCGATGTGACGCTCTTGAAGCAGGCCATGCTGCATGACCCGCTGGTGGGCGCGGTCTGCAACCCGGAAGAAGTGTGGCAGATGACCGACGAGCTGCTGATAGCGCAGGCGGCATGGCTGCCGAATTATGCGGCGGAAGCGATTGAAGGGGCGCGGGCGCGTTTGGCGGCGCATGAAGCGCAGGGCACGCGGGTGATGCTGAGCGCGTCGACCGGCGCGGCGCGTATTTCTACGCGGACGGTGGAAGAGCTGGCGGCGGAAAAGGCGGACGCGCATTGAGACCTGTAGGGGCGAGGTCGCGCAGACACCGACCGACGGCGGTGACTCGCCCGCCAAACACGAAACTGTAGGGGCGAGGTCGCGTAGACACCGACCGACGGCGGTGACTCGCCCGCAAGAAAGAAATATCGTGAACAATACAAACGGCGCCGAGCCGATTTTAGAAGTCAAAAACCTTAAAACGCATTTTTTCACCGACAAGGGTGTGGTGCAGGCGGTGAAGGGCGTCAGCTTTCAACTGGCGAATGAACAGACGCTGGGCATTGTCGGCGAGAGCGGCTGCGGCAAAAGCGTGACCGCCAGCTCGATCATGCAATTGATCAAGTCGCCGCCGGGGGAAATTGTCGAGGGCGAGATCATCTTCCGGCGGCAGAAGCGGCGCGCCGAAACGATTGATATCGCGCAGCTCGAGCCCAAAGGCGTCGAAATGCGCAGCATACGCGGCGGCGAGATTTCGATGATCTTTCAGGAGCCGATGACATCGCTCAATCCGCTGCATACGATTGGCCGGCAAATTGCCGAGGTGGTGGAATTGCACCAGGGGCTCAGCCGCAAAGAGGCGACCAAGGTGGCGGTCGATATGCTGGATCGCGTTCGCATCGCCGACCCGGGCGAGCGCGTGAAGCAGTATCCGCATCAATTGAGCGGTGGTATGCGGCAGCGAGTGATGATCGCGCTGGCCCTGTCTTGCAATCCGTCCATTCTGATCGCCGATGAGCCGACAACGGCGCTGGATGTGACGATTCAAGCGCAGATCATCGATTTGATGGAGAAATTGCAGGAAGACTTCGGCTCGTCCATCATCATCATCACGCATAATCTGGGCGTCGTATCGCAGATGGCCGATTATGTGGCGGTGATGTATTTTGGGAGGATCGTCGAATATGGCACGACGATTGATATCTTTCGCAATCCGCAGCATCCTTATACGGTGGGCTTGCTGGAGTCGATACCGGTCTTGGGGCGGCGCAAGGAGATTCTGGTGCCCATCGAAGGCATCGTGCCGAATGCGACGGCGGATATCCCCGGCTGCGCTTTTGCCGACCGCTGCCCCCATGTGATGGCGAAATGCCGGAGTCATCTGCCGCCGCCGACCACAGTGGATGGCGAGCATCAGGTGGCTTGCTGGCTGCATGAGGGCGCGCCTGTTCAAGAGGTGGTCGCCTAGGTATTGTGTGAATTAACCTGCCGGCACTGCCAGCGGGCTAATTTTTTGTCAATTTAATTCGGAGGAAAAGCAATGAAACTCCCTACTTATCTACGCATCCTGCTGCTGGCAGCGGTGATGCTCAGCATGGTCGGCAGCGGCTTCGCCCAGATGGAAGAAGTTGCTGACCCAATTCCGTATCCCGAAGGCGTTCAGATTGGAGACAATCCGATCGTCAGATTCAACCTCGACGAAATGCTTGTCTACAAGGCGCTTGACTCGTACAGTGAGCCGGCCTATGTAACGGCAATGGTGGAAGCGGGCGAATTGCCGCCGGTTGAGGAGCGCCTGCCGGACAACCCGCAGGTCATCTTGAATTCGGGCATGTCGGTTGGTCCTGGCGTTTATGGCGGCGTCTGGCGTGACTTCTCGGCTGTTCCCACGGCCGGCTGGAATCTCTGCGCGCGTCAAACGCAGGGCTGGTTCGGCATCAACTACATCTATGGCGAATCGCTGGTTAAATCCGGCCCCATGTTCCTGCGCAAAGACAACCTGGAGCCGCTGCCGAATCTGGCGACGGATTGGGAATGGAGCGACGACGGCCAGACGCTGGTGATGAACATCATCGAAGGCGCGAAGTGGTCCGATGGCCATCCCTTTGGCGTGCATGACATTCTGTTCACCTGGAATCACATCATCCTCGACGAGAACGTGAATTCCTGGACGAACCGCTCGACCTGGCAGATCAATGACGAAGACATCGTCCTTGAGCAGACCGGCGACAACCAGATCACCTGGACCTTCCCGGTAGCCTATCCGGTCCAATGGCTGTTCAATATGGACTTCCTGGACTTCAATATCTGCGCCGAGCACGCCTACGCGCCCATGCACCCGGCCATCAACTCCGAATCCGACTATGACACCTTCGAAACCTTCCAGGTACAGGACGATTTGCCTGTTCCCACCATGGGTCCCTGGGTGGCAGTCGACTATCAGATTGACGAGTTCATGGTTCATCGCCGGAACCCCTATTACTGGAAGGTCGATGAGGCGGGCAACCAATTGCCCTACCTGGAAGAAGTCACTTTCGAGAAGGGCCCCAGCGGCATCGGTCGCACCTTGGGCACGCTGGCTGGCTCGATTGATCACACCAATCTCGAGAACCCCAGCACCTATGTAGAAGCGATCACGCGTTCGCAAGAAGATGACGCGCACTTCCGCATTGAGTGGGGTCCGGAGACTTTGTCCTTCAATATCGAGTTCAATCTGTCGTCCTCGCTTGGCGTACAGAATGAGCGCGATCAGGCGCTGCGCGATCTGTTCCGTGATCAGCGTTTCCGCCGCGCGGTGCAGCACGCGGTTGATGGCGATGGCATCGGGCAGGCGGTGATTCGCGGTCCCTTCATGCGCGCCTTCGCCGGTGGCATCACGCCCGGTTCGCCCTACTTTGACATCGACAGCGTGGTCTTCTATCCCTATTCGCCCGATTCGGCGCGCGCCTTGTTGGCCGAGCTGGGTTTTGAGGATACCGATGGCGACGGCATCGTGAACTGGACTGAGGGCGCCTTGGCCGGTGAGAACCTGGTGGTGGTGCTGAATACCAGCGTAGCCGCCGAAGCCACCGGACAGATCGGCGACGCCTTTGTGCTGCTGATGCAGGATGTCGGCGTACAGGTCAACTTGCAGCCCTTGCAGGGTCCGGCCGCTGGCGATGCCATCACGACTGGCACATGGGAAATGCGCGTTGACCGCGCCGGGCAGGAGTACACCACCTCCTTCACCCGCTGCCGGGATTTGGGTCCGGTCACGGATCTTTCGCCGGATTACCACCGCGCCGATGGCGGCAGCCGCGATTTGCTGGACTTTGAGGCCGAGATCGTTGAGATCGTGAACGAATTCTGCCTCGAGCCGGATTTCGATGCGCGCAAAGCACTGATGTCGCGCTACATCACGCTCTTCACCGAGAACGTCTACCATGTGGGCGGCATCATCGGCCGCTACGGTTTGGCTTTGGCGAAGCGCTTCAACAACATTCCGGTTGGCGCGCCGCCCTTCTTCTATCAGTGGACCTGGGGCAACGTGATTCCGGAAGCGGTTTGGGTGAACCCGGATGAGCAGATCGCCGAGATCTTCCCCAACACATTGCCGGATTACGGCATGGACGATATGTAAGATGAAGTTTGGCGGATGAGCGCCGGCTTTATCTGGCATTCACCGTTGAGACAGGGGCGCGCGTCGTCGCGCCTCTGTGATTCCAATCCAGTCATGCGACAGATGATCGGAAATCTACAGCAGGAATGGGCGAGTCACCGGCTCGCCCGTACACACTATAGGCTGCTTTTGGTGTTTCGCGCAGACGGCAGACATTGTCGATACTTTCCTGGTACTACTTGTGTTGTGGATTGACGAAATAATGTTTTATACTTGGACGCGTCGCGCCGTTTCGCCTTTTGCCGATTGACGAGACAGCCAATTATGGTCCGATACATCATCAATCGCCTCTTGTCATCCATTCTCATATTGATCGTCATCACGATTGTGGCGTTCACGATCATTCAGATTCCGCCGGGCGATTTCGCCGAGGTTTATAAGGCGGAGTTAGTGGCCTTGGGCGGGACGTCTGAAGAACAGGCGGAAGAAGCGGCCAACCGGCTGCGCGACAAATACGGACTGCTGGATCCGATTCCGATTCAGTACATCAAATGGATGGGCGCCATTGTCTTGCGCGGCGATTTTGGCTGGTCCTTTTCGCAGCGCGTCGATGTCAGCGATTTGCTGGCGCAGCGTCTGCCGCGTACGCTATGGATCGCGTTATCGGCGCATGCCATTTCATCGCTTGTCGGTATCATTCTGGGCATTTACGTCGCCAATCGGCAATATAGCTTTGCTGACAACACAGCGGCGGCATTCGCGTTTTTCGCGACATCTTTCCCGCGTTTTTCGATCGCGCTGATCATCATGTACTTCCTGGCATTTGGCTTGGGTTGGGAGCACGTCAGCGCCATGCACTCGCCGGAGTTTCGCTATGCGCCCTGGTCGATCGCGAAGGCGATCGATTTGCTCAAGCATGTCGGCCCGGTGATATTGATCGCGGGCTTGGGCGGCGTGGCGCGCAATCTGCGCGTGATGCGGGGCAATCTGCTGGATGTGCTGAATCAACAGTACGTCACGACGGCGCGTTCAAAGGGCTTGGACGAACGGCGCGTGTTGAACCGGCATGCGGTGCCGAATGCGCTGCATCCCATCATCGCCTACCAGGGCACGGTGCTGCCTTATATGCTGCAGGGCGAGCTGGAGGCGGCCATCGTATTTGGTCTGCCGACCATCGCGCCGATGTTCGCCGAAGCGCTGCTGAAGCAGGATGTCTTTTTGTCCGGCAGCATCATGCTGCTCTACGGCATACTACTGATCGCGGGCAACTTCATCGCCGATATGGCGCTGGCTGTGCTTGACCCGCGGATTTCGTACAGTTAGCGGCAGGACAGGATCCTAAGTGCAAGACCTTTACGAGGACGCGCAGCTGACTGAGGAAGAGTCAGAAGAAAGCAGCGACTCTTATTCGCAGCTGGTGTGGCAGCGCTTCAGCCGCAGCAAAGCGGCGATCGTCGGCGGTCTGATGATCGTGATGCTGGTCGTGCTGGCCATCTTGCCCGAGTTCTTCTCGCCTTACAACTTGTACGCGACGGCGCTGGGCGATTCTTATACGCCGCCGACGCAGATCCGCTTTCTTGACCTGGATGGCAACTTCAGTCTGCGCCCCTTTGTTTACAAGCAGGAACTGGAGATCGACCCGGTAACTTATCAGGCGCGGCCCAAGATTGACCCGGATAACCGCTATAACGTGCAGTTTTTTGTACGCAGTTGGGAATACAAGTTATTTGGCCTGATCACAACAGATTTGCATTTATTCGGGCTTGATACCGATGAAGTGCGTTTGCACCTGCTGGGGACGGACCGCTTCGGGCGCGACCTTTGGGGGCGGATCTGCCTGGCGGGCCGCGTGTCCTTGTCGCTGAGCATCCTGGCAGCAGTGATCGCAATCGTAATTGGCTCGTCGGTCGGCGTGATTTCGGGCTACTACGGCGGCGCGATTGACAATGTTATTCAACGGCTGGTGGAAGTCGTCATGTCCTTCCCGGAATTGCCTTTGTGGATGGCGCTGGCGGCGGTGATCCCGACGACCTGGTCGGGCGAGCAGAAGTTCCTCGTCATGGCTTTCATCTTTCCCTTCTTGCGCTGGGCGGTGCTGGCGCGCGAGGTGCGCGGCAAGGTGCTTTCGCTGCGTGAAACCGACTTCATCCTGGCGGCGAAGGAACAAGGCGCCGGCGACATTAGGATTATCTTCAAGCACCTGTATCCCAATGTGCTTAGCCATGTGATCGTCATTTTGACCCTGATGATCCCCGATATCATTTTGGCGGAGGCTTTTCTGAGTTTCCTGGGCATCGGCATAAACGAACCGCTGACCAGTTGGGGCTTCTTGATGAAGAGCGCGCAAAGCCTGGAGACGCTCGGGCAAAACACCTGGATTCTGACGCCGGTGATCTTCATCGTCGTGGCCGTGCTCGGTCTCAATTTCCTGGGGGATGGCTTGCGCGACGCGGCCGACCCCTATTCGAATTTGTAAAACGGAGATCCTCAGAGTATGGCAGAGGCGTCCGCGGGAAACGGCAGCAACGGTATCATCCTCAAGGTCAATGACTTGAAGATGCACTTTCCCTTGCGGCAGGGCCTCTTGCAGCGGCGAGTCGGCACGATCAAAGCGGTTGACGGGGTCAGCTTTGAGCTGGGCGAGCAGGAGGTGATGGGGCTGGTCGGCGAGAGCGGCTGCGGCAAGACGACCGTCGGGCGCGCGCTTTTGCGGCTCTATGACCCGACCGATGGCGAGGTGCTCTTCCACCGGGCCGATGGCAGCTGGGTGGATGTGGCGAAGATTAGCCGCAAGCAGATGAAGGACCTGCGCAAAGAGATGCGCATGATCTTTCAGGATCCCTTCAGTTCGCTGAATCCGCGCCTGACCGTGCGCGATATCATAGCCGAGCCGCTGGTCATCCATGGCGCCGCCTCCGGTGACGAGGTCACGGCGCGCGTGGCCGAATTGATGGAATCGGTAGGATTGAAGCCGGCCTATATGGGCCGCTACCCACATGAGTTTTCCGGCGGGCAGCGGCAGCGAATCGGCGTGGCGCGCACGCTGGCGCTGAATCCGCGGCTGATCGTGGCGGATGAGCCGGTCTCGGCCCTGGATGTCTCTGTGCAGGCGCAGGTGCTGAATCTTTTGCAGTCGCTGAAAGACGAGCTGCGGCTGACTTTCATATTCATCTCCCACGACCTGTCGGTGGTGGAGCATATTTGCGACCGGATCGCGGTGATGTATGTTGGCAAGTTGGTTGAATTGGCGCCGACGGAGGAGCTGCTGCGCAATCCGCGGCATCCCTATACCGAAGCGCTGGTATCGGCGGTGCCGCCGGCGGACCCGCTGATGAAGATGGAGCGCGTCATTCTGGAGGGCGATGTGCCGAGCCCGGCGAATCCTCCGGCGGGCTGCGTCTTCCATCCGCGCTGTCGTTTCGCTCAGGATATCTGCCGCGAGCAGGAGCCGCCGCTGGCGCAGATTGGGCCGGGGCACAGCGCGCGCTGCCACTTCGCCGATGAGTTGGAATTGCAGGGAGTCGCCTATGTCGACGTTGTCAACGCCCCCTAAATCCTCCTCGACGAGTCAGGAGGGACGCGCAACGCCCCCTAAATCCCCCCCGACGAGTCAGGGGGGACTTCAAGGCCCTGATGGCGAACAAGGAAGAATCTTTGCTGTATTGGCCTATCTATTGCCGGTGCTTGGCGCCTTCATCGGTCTGGCGGCTGATGGGAAGAATAGTTTGACGCGGTTTCACGCGCAGCAGAGTATCGCGGCGGCCTTGGCGCTGCTTATGAGTTTCCTGGCATGGGCGGCGCTTGGTTATGTTGTGGCGCTGATACCGATTGCCGGGCCGATTCTGGCGATCGCGCTCTTTTCGCTGGTCATCGCGATGGCATTCTTCCTGGCTGTGAATTGGGTCCTCAGCCTGCTGAGCGCGCTGCGGGGCGAAGACCGGACGATTCCATTGGCCAATCGCATCGTCAGGCGCCTGTTTGGCGAAACGCCCGCCGCAAAGCCGCGTCGTGTAGCGGGGCCCTGAGTTCATGCTATTGCGGCAATTGCGCGAGGAAATCTGTCGGCTTCATGCTGAATTGCCCAAGAACAATCTGGTGGCCTGGACGAGCGGCAATATCAGCGCGCGCGATCCGGCGACCGGCCTGGTGGCGATCAAGCCGAGCGGCCTGCGCTTTGACGATCTGACGCCGGCCAGCATGGTCGTTACCGACTTGGCGGGGCAGCCTGTCGACGGCGAGCTGGCGCCCTCCTCCGATACCGCCTCGCACTGCTACATCTATCGTCAGATGCCGTCCATCAACGGCGTGGTTCATACGCATTCGCGCTACGCGACAGCCTTTGCCGTGGTCGGCGAGTCGATCCCCTGCGTGACGACAGCGATGGCGGATGAATTTGGCGGGGAGATCCCCTGCGCCGGCTTTGGTTTAATCGGCGGTGAGGAGATTGGAGCGCTGGTGGTGGAGGCCTTGAGCGGCCATCGCAGCCCGGCGGCGCTGCTGCGCAATCACGGCGTTTTTGCAATCGGGGAGAGCGCGGCGGCGGCGGTGAAGGCGGCGGTGATGACGGAGGACAATGCGGCGATTGTCTGGACGGCGCGTCAGCTGGGCGAGGCGATTCCGATATCGCCGGACGATATCGACCGTCTCTATGACCGCTATCAGAACGTGTATGGGCAGCGCTAAAGGAGGTTTGACCGCAATGGACATTGCAGGGACGTTTCGCTGAAACGCCCAATAGATGTAGCCAGAAAAGCGGGCGTCTCAGCGAGATGCCCCTACAGGTTCCTTATTGTTTGCATTACGTTCATGCAATACTGTGGACGAGCTTTCCCAATCAAAAGGATATAGACCTATGGCGCTAAGCGATTATCAAGTTTGGTTTTTGACCGGCAGCCAGCATTTGTATGGGCCGGAAGCGATTGAGCAGGTGGGGCGGCATTCGCGCGAGATCGCGGCCTTTCTCAACGACGCCGCGGCGATACCGGTTCAGGTTGTATTCCGGCCCCCTTTGACGACGGCGGAAGCGATCGCCGGCATTTGCAGCGAAGCGAACAATGACGAACGCTGCATCGGGGTGATCGCCTGGATGCACACGTTTTCGCCGGCCAAGAATTGGATCGCCGGGCTATCAGCGCTGCAGAAGCCGCTGCTGCATCTGCACACGCAGTATAACCGCGACATTCCCTGGTCCGAGATTGATATGGATTTCATGAACTTGAACCAGGCGGCGCATGGCGACCGCGAGTTCGGCTTCATCATGAGTCGGCTGCGGCTGCGGCGCAAGGTGGTTGTCGGGCATTGGCGGGATGAAAGCCTGCAAGATCAGCTGGGCGTATGGGCGCGGGCGGCGGCTGGCTGGCATGAGACGCGGCGCGTCAAGGTGGCGCGCTTCGGCGACAACATGCGCTCGGTGGCGGTGACCGAGGGCGACAAGGTGGCGGCGCAGGCGCAATTCGGTTATTCCGTCAATGGCTATGGCCTTGGTGATCTGGTCGCCGTGGTGAATCAGGTGAGCGACGGAGAGATTGACGCGCTGGTCGCGGAATATGAGCAGGCTTATCGCATGGCGGCCGATCTGCGGATGGGCGGGGAGCGCCATGCGTCAATCCGTGAGGCGGCGCGGATAGAGATTGGCCTGGCCTCTTTTCTGAGCGATGGCGGCTTCACCGCCTTCACGACAAGTTTTGAGGATTTGCACGGCCTGGCGCAGCTGCCGGGCCTGGCGGTGCAGCGCTTGATGGAAGCCGGTTATGGCTTCGGGGCGGAAGGCGACTGGAAAACGGCGGCGCTGCTGCGCTCCTTCAAGCTGATGGCGGAAGGGCTGGACGGCGGCGCCTCGTTCATGGAGGATTACACCTATCATTTTCAGCCGGGGAACATGGCGGTGCTGGGCGCCCACATGCTGGAGATTTGCCCGAGCATCGCGGCGGAGCAACCGATCCTGGAAGTCCATCCGCTGGGCATCGGCGGCAAGGCGGATCCGGCGCGGCTGGTCTTCAATACCGGGGCGGGGGCGGCCTTGAACGCATCGCTGATCGACCTCGGCGATCGTTTTCGCATGATTGTGAACACGGTTGAGGTGATTGAGCCGGAAGCGCCGCTGCCGAAGCTGCCGGTGGCGCGGGCTTTGTGGCGGCCGCATCCCGATTTGGCGGTGGGCGCGGCGGCCTGGATCTACGCCGGCGGCGCCCATCACACCGTATTCAGCCAGGCGCTGCGGCCGGAGCATATCTATGACTTCAGCGAGATGGCGGGCGTGGAGCACGTGCAGATCGACCGGTCGACTGAATTGCGCGCTTTCAAGAATGAGCTGCGCTGGAATGAGATGGCGTATAAGTTGGGTGGGTAGGGTAGGCGTATAAGTTGGGCGGGTAGGGTAGAATGAGATGTGAATTTCATTGTTTCATTAAAATAGGCTAATATCACAAGTACAGCACAACTTGGGTTAGAATTACTTACTGTCACGATGCGCAAGGATTATTGATGGCGAATGCGAAAAAGCGACGCAAGAGATTCTTGATTGAGTTTTGTGAGACTTTCGGCATTTACGACCGCAGGGATGTCCGGCGAAGCCAGGCGGCATGGGCGTTCACTACGTTTGGTGAAAACCAATGTCGCGAGTGGCTGGTGCAATCGAGAGGTCAGTACACCAATTGGGAGGAGAGTCTCGCCGCATGCAAGCGAGTCCGCAAAGCGGCGAGACGTTCAGTAGCGCTAAAAGCCCGACGCAAAGCAGCAGAAAAAGCAAAACGAAATTCACGAGAGGAAGTGTTAGCAAAGAGCCGGTTTAGAAAGAAAATTGCGCCAACAGTCGTGCCTAAAAACCCGCAAACCGAATTGACGGAGATCCGCCAACAGTTGAAGGACGAACTATCTAAAGGTCGCAGTGCCAGAAAGTTCGTGCTCGCCAGCCTAAGGGAGCGGATCGCCGAGTTAAGCGCGGAAACGGGTACTCCGAAAATCTAACTATCAAGTGAAAAACCGTCTGACGACAGTCTAGACCAGTGAAGATCAATCAGTCGACTGAGTTGCGCGGCTTCAAGAAGGAACTGCGCTGGAATGATTTGGCGTATAGGTTGGTAGACGGATATCTCAAACATTGGTACCTGTTCAGGATGTGAACCATCAACTGAGGGCGTCTGGATTTCCCAGATGTCCTGCGTAATTTTCTTCCACAATGTTCTCTTCGGTATCCATCAGATTTTCGTAAGTTCGCTGTCTATTGACTCTGAAGTCCATTGCTGCCATGCTAGAGTTGTCTTAAAATGGCCGAGGCTTATGTGTAATGTTTAAGATAGGAATCCGTCATCGTGACATCTGAAAGCGGAAACGGGAGAAACGTAACGTTGCTAAAAGGGCAGGCTCATACATTGCCGCAAGTTGACGATACTTCAGCACCATTCTTACATGCATTGACAGGTGCGATGGGTGTACCTCGAGGTGTTCTGGCATCCGACGAGCAGATTGCAAGCGTGGCGACAGACCTTCCCAAGCTTCTAATACAGATTGCCCCCGAACTGCGAAATGAAGAGCTAGTCCGTATGTGCGTAGCGGTATACTCAGGCCTGTTTGACAGCGCAGTTAACTACGTTTGGAATGCCGCCATTCTGGCGCTTCGAGAAGCCGTACGCCGTTTTGGCCTCAACATTATCCCTCAAATTACAGACGATGATGATTTTGACGAAGGTAAGCTGGTTAATCTCAAGGACAGTGAACTAATTCGTCTTTGTCTCAATCTTAATCTTATTTCTGAGCACAGTTTTTTCATGCTAAATCAGTGTCGAGATATACGGAATAACTTCTCATCAGCGCATCCTCCCAAAGGCGATCTGGACGAATACGAGGTACTTTCGTTTCTTAACCGTGTAAGTAAATATGCTCTAGCAATGGAGTCCAATCCTCAAGGTGTTGATGTACAGGAACTCATTTCGTCAATTGAAAGCGGAGAATTCGCGTCTGAGCAGCGCCAGGTCTGGTGTGAACGCATTAAAGGAACTTACGAAGCACAGAGAGCCACTATATTTGGCATGTTGCATGGAATGTATTGTGATCCTGGAAAGGCTGAACATATACGTGTCAATGCCCTCGGTATTTGCAAAGAGCTCCACGGCGAATATTTCACACCAGCGGTGAAATCCTTGCTCATTAATCGACATCAAGATTACCTTGCAAAGGGTGATTCAAAAAGGCACGCGAAATCTCGGGAACTCATTGAGTCGCTTGGCCTTCTGTCGCTGCTTTCAAAACCTGAACGACACGCCATGATAAGTAGCGCGTGTAGCAACCTGCTAGACGTTCACAACTCGCTAAACAATTTCTACAATGAGCCGCCGTTTGCTCAGCGATTGCTTGACTTAACAGAAAACCAGGAGGTGCCCGACAGTACTAAACCTGAATACGTCGAAACAGTGATCACTTGTTCCGTTGGTAATCAATATGGCACATCGTACGCGGCAGACGGATACTATGAACGGATGGTACAGAGCTTCTCTGGGCAAGAAATCCAATTGATGCTGAATTTACCCAGCGAGTCTTGCGAGGTTGCGAAACGGATCGAGAGTCATGCTCGTTGCAAAGAAAAGTTTGTCAATCTCGTGCGCACACTAGACGAATCAAGTATTCCTCCGTCCCTGCAAAATCGCTACAAATACTGGATGGATCAGTGGATTCCATTCTGAGCCACAGTGATTCACAATTTGCTTGCTCCTCAAACATGCATGACTTCATTCACATTTTGTATGCAACCGGGATGGTAGCCCGCTATTAATCACCTTGGCTCGTTTCCGACTCAGAATACTTGTCAAGTGCGCCTCGTTTGGGATACAGTGATACTTGTATGCTGCCGGCAACGGTAGCCGATATAATAGATTTCAGTTTGTCCAGCTTATGAGGCAATCCCTACATGGCGTCATCGACTGAAGCATCACAGCACGTCGGCTTGGTGCGCAACCTTGGCTTGTTTGATATCACCATGATCGGCGTCGGGGCGATGATCGGCGCTGGCATCTTCGTCCTGACGGGCATCGCGGCGGGCACGGCGGGGCCCGCGCTGATATTGGCCTTTGCCATGAACGGCGTCATCACCGTGCTGACGGCGATGGTCTATGCCGAGTTGGGATCGGCGATACCGGAGGCGGGCGGCGGTTACCTCTGGGTGAAAGAGGGCCTGCCGGGTCCGAATGGTTTTCTGGCGGGCTGGATGAGCTGGTTCGCGCATGCGGTGGCGGGCAGCTTGTATGGCGTCGGTTTCGGCGGCTTCATCTATGAGCTGCTGCGGATCTTGTTTCTCGACCCGGCGGCGCACCATGACGAACACATCGGCGTCTTTCTTTCGGGGCCGCTGGTCTTGCCCTTCGGGATTACCTTGACGGAAGCCGAATTGGTGCAGAAGGTCTTCGCGGTGCTCATCATTTTGCTCTTCTTGTATATCAATTACAAAGGCACATCGGAGACGGGCGCGGTCGGCAATATTGTGACCGTGCTGAAAGTTGTCATCATCATGATCTTCATCGTCAGCGGCTTGTTTGTGGTTTTTGGCGAGCCAGCTCGTTTTGAGAATTTCCAGCCATTCGCGCCCAACGACATCATCGGCATCGTCAGCGCGATGGGCTTGACCTTCATCGCCTTTGAAGGTTACGAGATCATAGTGCAAGCGGGCGAAGAGGTGAAGGATCCGCGCAAGAATATCCCGCGGGCGGTCTTCCTGTCGCTGGCGATTGTGGTGCCGATCTATATGCTGGTGGCTTTTGTCATCATCGGGGCGGTCGACCCACCGGAAGGGGTGTTCATATACGATTGGCTGGGCGATCTGGGTGAGATCGGCATCGCGCGGGCGGCGGCGCAGTTCATGCCGCTGGGCACGGTGCTGATCATGATTGGCGGCTTGCTTTCGACGATGAGCGCTTTGAACGCGACGACCTTTTCTTCGACGCGGGTCTCCTTTGCGATGGGGCGGGATCGGGCGCTGCCGGACAGCTTCTCGAGCGTCAGCGGGGTGACGCGCACGCCGCATGTGGCTTTGGGCTGGTCAGGCGTGCTGATCCTGTTTGTCGCCTTGACGCTGCCGATAAAGGATGTGGCGGCATCAGCCGATATCATGTTCATATTGCTGTTCTTGCAGGTGAATCTGGCGGTGATAACGATTCGCAGCAAGTATGGCAAGGATTTGAAGTACGGGTTCCTGCTGCCGTTTTTCCCGATCTTGCCGATGATCGCGATTGGCATGCAGTTTCTGTTGGTGCTGTCGCTCTTTGAGGTGTCGCATTTCGCCTGGATATACGCGGCGGTCTGGATTGGTGGCGGCATCTTGATCTATTACCTCTATGCGCGGCCGCGGCAGGAGCGGGCGCACCGTACGCCGGTCGTGCAGCAGACAGAGTTGATGACGCCGACGCTTGACGCGCCCTATCGCGTCTTGGTGCCGGTGGCGAATCCCGATTCGCTTTCGACCTTGCTGCCGCCGGCGGTCAATGCGGCCAAGACGCATAACGGCAAGGTGACGCTCTTGCATATCGTGACGGTGCCGTCGCCGACGCCCTTGTCTTCGGGTTATCGCTATTTGGAGGCGAGCGACGCCTTGCAGGAGCAAGCGATATCGATGGTGCGCGATGAAGATGTGGCGGTGGAATACATCGTGCGGGTGGCGCGGCGGGTGAGCCCGGCCATCATCGATACCGCGCGGGAGCAGCGGGCGGACCTGGTGGTCATCGGCTGGCAGGGCGTTAAGGATCAGCAAGGGGCGACCGTTGGCCAGAATATCGACCAGGTGTTGAGCGAGGTCAACTGCGATGTTTTGATGCTGCAGCCGGGCGATACGGCGGCGGCGAAGCGCATCCTGCTGCCAGTGGCGGAGCCGCGGCAAGTGGGCTTTTCGCTGCGGCTGATTCAGTCCTTGTCGGCGGCGGATCTGGAGATAGATTTGCTGCATGTCTTCTCGGTCGATACGCCGCAAGCGGAGCGCGACCGCATGACCCGGTCGCTGCAGCGCGAGATCGATGAACTGAAGTTGACCGACAGCGACGTCAGCCTGAAAACGGAGATCGCGCGCGACCGCATTGACGCGATCGTGGCGGCGGCGCGGGATTATGATTATGTCGCCTTGGGCGAAACGCGCGACCCCGGTTATCAGCAGCGCCTCTTCGGCAACACGCCCTTTACAATCGCCGACCGGACGCGGACGCCGGTGGTGCTGCTGCATCGGGAGACGAGCGCAGTGGACTTCGGGTTGAAACGCATGGCGAGCTGGGTCGGCGGCGGTTATGCGGATGTTGATCCGGAATCGCGAGAGCGCCTGGAGGAGCAGGGTTATATCGTAGATGGCGAATCGACCGCCAATGACGGGGCGCTGAAATCCTCAGTCCGGCAGCCGGTCATTCTGGTGATCGGCATTTTGACGGTGGCGGCGGCCTTCATGATGTTCGCCGGCAATGGCGATACGTTGACATGGATCGGCGCGCTGCTTTATTTCGGCGCGTTGCTGGTCTTCACCGTGGTGTCGGTGCGGGCGGCGCGGGCGCTTTCCTAGGGCTTTACCACAGCCCGGCGTAAGTCGCATACTGGCTCACATAGAGTTGCGAATCCACGACAAAAGCAGGCTGTAGGGGCGTTTGACCCGCAGTGTCTACGCGCGGCGCTGAGACGCCCGTCCATGCGCGAGGCGGGCTACCAGAGGCCGGGCGCGCCGGATTTGCGCCATTCGATTTGGCGGCGCAGGCGCTCCATGAGGTCGACCCCCAGCTGGCGGCAGAGGTCGATCATGTCGATCGGCACCCAGTTTTCGATGAGGGCGTCGCCGTCGCGTTTCCACCAGTCGAAGTCGCGCAGGGTGATGAGCGCCCCGTTGGCCGGGATGCCGGCATATTCGCCATTGCTGTAGGAAAAGGCCGCGTCCCAGATGCCGCCGCAAGCATAGGCGCCTTCGCCAATGAAACCCATGTTGCGGCCGCCGCGTTCCACCTCGAGATGACGATCGCCGAAGCCGTACAGCCAATTCCGCTGGTGAAAGTCTTCAAATTCTTCCAGCGTGAAGCAGCCGCCGATGCCGCTGGGACCGTACCATTTCATATCGCGATGCCAGTACTTGTCCTGCTCCATGCGGCTCATGTCGCCACCGTCGCGGTCGCGGACGTAGCGCATCAAGCCCTTGCCCATAGCCTGGACCAGCTGCAGGCTCTTGCGTGATTCGAGTGGATCTTGCTCGGTCAGCAGGATGCCGTCTTTGGCGACGGGACCCGGGATCTTGCCGCCATCAAAACCGGGCGACGGCGGCAGCACTTGATAGCCGGCTTGTCGCATCACGGAGAGGATGTCGTATTGCACGAAGCTTTCGGCGATCTTGCCTTCGCGCATGACATAGAATTGGCCGAACCAAATGTTGGTCTTCACCCCAGTTGCCGGGATGCCAAGCCAGTCCTGCGCGAAGCTGCCGCTGAGGTAGCCGCAGGCGGTGACCCACTCGCTGCCGACATCGCCGGCCCACTCGGATTCGCCGCTTTCGACGCCGCCCATGAAGACGTAGGGTCGAATTTTGAGATCGGGGAAGGAATGGAAGAGCGGCAGCCAGAAGCCGGAAATGAGATTCTCTACCCCGATAATCTGATCGATTGGCGCGGAGCCATTCCAATCAACATCATCGTGAACGGCGGCGCGGATGGCGGCGGGCGCATTGTCGACGCCGACGTGATTTAGCTTCTGCCAATAATCCCAGACGATTTCTTTGTTGCGCTGGTTTAAGAGATTTGACATTGCGATTGCTCCACTATGATATTCCTGCGGGCGGCCTGCCTGCAATTTTACGCTCTAGCGGGCGAGCTGATAGATCAGCCCCTGCAATTCTCGGTGAACGGCTTAGCCTTTGACAGCGCCGGATGTCAAGCCTTTGACCAGTTGGCCCTGGAAGATGAAGACGACGATGATGATGGGCACGGCGGCGGAGACGGCAGCGGCGGCGGCCAGAGTGATATGACCCGGATCTTCGCCGGCCGCGTACTTCGAAATCGCCACCGTCAGCGTCCAGTTGGATTGTGTCAGGATGCGCACGAGAAGAAAATCGCTATAGGCGAGCAGGAGCGTGAAGAGCGCCGTCGAGATGATGCCGGGCCACATAATGGGAATGATGACCGATATGAATGCAGTCAAGCGATTCGCCCCGTCGACCATGGCCGATTCTTCGATTTCCTTCGGGATGTTCATGAAGAAGCTGCGCAGCATCCAAATGGTGAAGGGTTGATTGATGGCGACCAGGGTGATGATGAGCAGGATGTGGGTGTCATATAAGCCGGAGCGCTGGCCGAACCACCAGTAGGGCAGGATGTAGGACATGCCCGGCAGAGAGCGGAAACCAAGCGCGACCACCAGAATGATGACGCCGGCGAGCCCGGCGTAACGGGCAAGACCGTAACCGGCCATACAGCCGATTGATATAGAGATGCAGATGGTGCCAGCCGTGACTATGATCGTATTCAGAAAGTAGTCATAGAATGTCTGCGTTCGAACGTACTCGGGTATGAACCAAAGGACGGCGAAACCGATGGCGAGCACAGCAATATAGACGAAGCCGGCCGGAAGCGGGAAGCGCTTGGCGTTGATGGCCAGGAGGACCAGCAGGCCAAATATGGCGACCAGCGCGATGGCCACCAGCATCGGGTCATCAGGGATGGACTTCAGCCAGAGGTCGGTGTAATTGTCCAAAGTCGGTTCAAATATGAACAGTGGCACGCGGGAGTTGGCTTGCCGCGGCGTCTTGAAGGATTGGATCGTCGTCCAAAAGAAAGGCACGACGCTGAAGACGGCGTAGCAAGTCAAGAGCAGGTAAACGACGGCGAGCGCGTAACGGTTGTCAATTCGTTTCATGCTAGCGCTCTTCGATCTGCTCTTTATAGGTGCGCAGCAGGAATGGCACCAGAACGACGAGAATCAAGACGACGGTGATGACGGACATGGCGTTGGCTTTGCCCAGGCGCTGCACGCTCATGGCGGTGCGGAAGGTGTAGAGCATCATGACCTCGGCCTTGTAGATCGGGTTCTGCTCAGTTAAGACGAATATGCTATCGAATACGCGGTAGGCGTCCATAATTGAGATTAAGCCGATGAAGACGAAGAGAGAGCGCAAATGGGGGATCATGATGTGCCGCACCTGACGCAGGCGTGTGGCGCCGTCAATCATCGATGCTTCGACCAGTTCATCGGGCAGCGTCTGCAAACCGGCGAAGAAGACGATCAGCGGGAAGGGCGTCGCCGCCCAAAGCGCATGTATTATGATGAGCGATTTGACGGATTGCTCTGTGAGGATAAAGCGCGAGCCGATGATTTCGCGATAAATCCAGGCGACAAGCCCGCCCGATTCGAATAGCTGCTTCACCATGAGCGTGCCGACGACGGGGACGACGATGAACGGCATCAGAAAGGCGGCGATGTAAAGGCCGCGGATGCGCCGGGAGACTTGGTCCAGGAGGACAGCAATCAGGAAACCGGAAAAGGTTTGCAGGGGTACGGCGATGGCAATATAGGTCATCGTAAAGGAGAAGGCGTTCCAAAACTTGATGTCTTCAAATACCTCAACATAATTCGCCAAGCCGACAAATACCGGCTCGTTGATGTTGCGAAAGGTCATGTATTGCATGCTGAGCCAGATGGAGGTGACGAGGGGGAAGACCATTAGCGCCAGCATGACGAGCAGGCTGGGGGTCATGAACGTATAGAAGGTGCGTCTGTTCATGGTGGTGGCCTTGGCGCCGGTTGTCTCTTTAGGGGCAGTTGACTGACGTCTCTGCCCCATATACGTTGTGTGTAGGGGCGTTTCGCTGAAACGCCCTAATCTGATTTAGACTGTTGCGGGCGTCTCGCCGAGACACCCCTACACTATCTTTTTCAGACAAATCGCCCGGGGTTTGCCGGATTCACACTGTTCGTGCGTAGGGGCGAGCCGGTGGCTCGTCCCTGTTTACGTTGCGCACAGCCAAGCCCCGGCCCCCTCCCCGAAGCATCAGGGAGGGGGAGTTCGTGCTAGCCGTCGATGTAACCTTGCGCCGTCGCTTCGGCGATGTATTCTTCAGCCGCGTTGTTCAGCGCTTCTTCGGGTGTGACGTCGCCGGAGCCAACCAGCGGCAGCCAGTTGCCGAGAGCCGTGCTCACAAGCGCCGCAGCCGGGTTCAAGGAGCTGCCGCCGACGCCTTGACCGAGGGACACAGCCATAGCCGGCAGGTTGCGACCGCCGTGACCGGCTTCGGCGACGGAAGTGCGCACGACCGCGCCGTGGGCGGCGCCACCAACTTGACCATCATAGTCGAAAGTCTCCATGATGGCGCGGAAGGCCAGATCATGGTCGACGCCGGAGCGCTTGGCGATGGAGTAGGCGTCAATCCAGGCGCTGCCGCCCAGGATGCCGCTATCCGGATTGGGCGCGGGCGAGCCAGCAAAACCGATAATGCCGACATAATCCGACTTTTCCGGATCATCCATGTTTGCGGCGCGGCTGGCCCAGATATGGACGAATGCCAGCGTTCCGGTTTCCATGCCGATCTCGCTGTCGTCGATGCTGTAGGTCAAGCCTTCGGCGCCCATGCAGCCGTCCACCACTTCCTTCATCTTCGTCAAGGCGGCGACGCCGGCGTCGCTATTGAAGGTCGGCATATTGGTTTCGTCGTTCAGGAACTTGCCGCCGTAGGAACGGATGAAGTGCATGAACTCGATCTCCCAAGCCCAGCCCGCGTGCAGGTTCATGGTGAAAGGCAGATCAATGCTGTCTTCGTTCTCCGCCAACACGGCGCAGGCGTCAATGACTTCGTCATAGGTCGTGGGTACGGCCAGCCCGTGCGCTTCAAAGATATCGCTGCGATAGAAGAGATGCATGGTATTGGACATGAAGGGCACGCCGTAGATATTGCCGTCGATGGTGGCGGCATCCCAGACCGGCTGCGGGATATCATCCAGGTTGTACTCGTCGCGGTATTGCTCAACCAGGTCGTTGAGCGGCACGAGCGCGTCGAAACCGGAAAGCACGACCATGCGCGCCGGCGTCGTATGCAATACAGCCCAGGGTGAATCGCCGCCACCGGCTAGAGCCAGGTTGGCTTGCTCTTCGGCGCTAGCGGAATCAAGCAATTGCACGTTGACGGTCAAGTTATCGACTTCGTTGCATTTCTCCAATTCAGCCGCGAAGAATTCGGTGATGGGAAATGCCCAGCCCATGAAGTTGAGCTCGGTCGCTTCCATCGGCGCGTCCAGGACGCAGGGGTCCATGTCGTCCTGTGCCATGTTTGGCAAAACTAAGAGCAATAGTGCGATCAGGACAAGCAGATTCTTCATCTTTCAGTTCCTTTCAATACGTCTTATGTGAAATGGATTTGCCAGAAATGGGCTGATGTCCAAAATGG
>JAPPEU010000077.1 GCA_028875245.1 Chloroflexota bacterium | reverse complement strand
CTGTCCGATTTCTGGCAACTAACTTCATTTAAGGCTGTTTTTCAACAGACACCGCTGAAACGCCCGTGCTCCGGAAAGTGCGGGATTTCGGGCGAGCCGCCGTCTCGCCCCTACAAAATACGGCATGAGCGTAGGTCACTCGGCGGCATGGCGTCGCGCAAAACGGCTGCGGCTGTTTTATTCTGATAGAATAGACGCGAGAGCAGCACAGGAATCGCCATGCCCCAAGAGCTTGCGCCGCGCGGCAAGGACAGCGAAGAATCCGACGCAACCGAGCTCGCGCCTGCCTTCCCGCCGCTTGATGATGATACGATGACCACCGAGATCGTGAAAGTGGAACGCGGGACGGACGCGCCCTTTTCGCTGCCGCATGTCTCGGAGCTGGATGAGGCGACCCCGCGCGACGCTCGCAACGATCCGGCCGCGCGCGTCACTATGCCTGCTTATGGCCACATCGCCCGGGCGCCGGCGGAGAGAGTCAACGAGAAGCCGACGCTGCTTCCTGTTGCAAACGGGGGCCCGGCTAAAGCGCCCGGCGCCGTCCCGCGGGTCGGTGATGCGCCCACGCTCCGGCAATCGCAGACGCTCGTCGGCCCGCCGTCCCCCGCTCCGCGCCAAGATTCGATCCATCTGGCGCGCAAGCCCCGGCGCAAGCGTCGTCTGTTCGGCGCTCCCTTAGGCTGCATCTGGGTCCTGGTCGGATTAACCTTGACATTTTGCGGCGGCTTAACCCTGCTGACGGCCGGCGCGGCGGCGCTGTTCATTCCGCAAGTCGAAGCCGAATGGACCGCGCGCGTGACTGAAATCGACAATTATCGCGGCTTCGAGAGCAGCTTCATCTATGATCGCTACGGCAATGAATTGTACGAGGCTTTTGGCGAAGGGCGGCGGACGCGCGTCAGTTACGAGCAGATCCCCGATGCGTTGATCCTGGCGACAATCGCCATCGAAGACGATTCATTCTTCACCAACATCGGCATTGATGTTGGCCATACGCTGCTGGCCGCGCTCAACTACCTGGGCGCCGCCGACCGAGACAGCACGCCCGGCGGCAGCACCATCACCCAGCAATTGGCGCGCAATGTCTTCTTTGACTTCGAAAAGCGCGCTCAGCGCAGCGTCTCGCGCAAAGCCGAAGAAATTCTGCTGGCGATTGTCTTGACGCAGACCAAGAGCAAAAAAGAAATCCTCGAAATGTATTTCAACGAGATCTATTACGGCAACCTGGCCTACGGCGTACAGACGGCCGCGCAGACCTTCTTTGGCAAGGACGTCGGCGAGCTCAATGTCGGTGAAGCGGCGATGTTGGCCGGCTTGCCGCAAGCGCCCGCCTGGCTCGATCCCCTCAATCCCGACCCGGCCGTGCAAGCCGCTGTCGCGGAGCGCTGGCGTCAGGTGCTGGGCGAAATGGCGGAAGAGGGCTTCATCAGTCAGCAGCAGGTCAAGCAATCGCTGGCTGAGGGTTTGTCATTCGCGCCAGCCAATGTCTCGCTGACCGCGCCCCATTTTACCGTCTACGCCCAGGGCGAGCTCGAGCGGCTGATGCGCGATCTGGGTTACAGCCCGGAAGATGTCGCCCAAGGCGGTTTGCGCGTCTACACCACGCTCGACCAGGATGTGAACCGTCTGGCGCAGCGAGCGGCCGCGGATCAAGTGGCGCAGCTGCGGGCGAAGAACGTCAGCAACGCCGCCGTCGTGGTCACGAAGCCGGCCAGCGGCGAGATCATGGCTATGGTGGGCAGCATCGATTATAACAATGAGGCGATTGACGGCAGCGTCAATGTCACCACCGCCTTTCGCCAGCCCGGCAGCACCATGAAACCCTTCACCTACTCGGCGGCTATCGAGAGCGGCCTGTCCAGCGCTGATGTGCTCTGGGATACGCGCGCGCAGATCGAGCTGCCCGGCCTGCCCGCTTATACGCCGCGCAATTTCGACAATGCCTTCCATGGCCCGATGACCATGCGGACGGCGCTCGCCAACAGCTACAACATTCCGGCCGTGCAGGCGCTGCGGAAGGTGGGCGTGGAGACCTTGCTGAAGCTGCTGCGGCGCTTCGGCATCAGCACACTCGATCAAGACGCTTCCAATTACGGCTTGTCCTTGACGCTCGGCGGCGGCGAAGTGACCCTCATCGAACTGACCAACGCCTTTGCCGTTTTCGCCAATCAAGGGAATTATGTGCCGGTCACATCCCTGCTCTGCGTGATAGGCCGAGACGATCAGATCCTCTATCAATATGAAGACGGCTGCCCCGAGGGCCAGGTCAGCGCAGGGACAGTCCAGCGCCGCGCCGCCCCCGCCCGCGTTCTCGATCCGCGCGTCGCCTTCCTCATCACGGATATCTTGGGCGACAATCCCGCGCGCAGCCCGGCTATGGGCAGCTACAGCCCCTTGCGCACGGACAATATCTACGCCGCGGTTAAGACGGGCACGACCGATGACGTCAAGGACAATTGGACAATCGGCTACACGCGCAATGCTGCCGTCGGCGTCTGGGTCGGCAATAACGATGGCGACCCCATGATCGATTCCTCCGGCTTGACAGGGGCGGCGCCGATTTGGAATACCGTGCTGACGGGCATCTATGGTAGCAGTGACTTGCTCGCCGCCTTCGCCAGCGATGGCCAGCTGCTGAATGACCGGCCGATTCCGCCGGCTGGCATGACCCTGCGCCAAATCTGCGATGTGCGCCGTTTGACTGAGCTGTCAATACGCTGCCCGGCCACGATCAACGAGTGGACGCTCGATGGTCCTGCCGGCCTGCCGGATGGCGCGGGCGGCTTGACCTACCCGCCGGTCGCGCAGCGCTATCCGACGCCGGTGCCGGTTCAGGGTTCGGTCTTGCGCGAATTGTCCCCCGGCGTGTATCAGACGCTTGCCTACGCCTTGCCCCCCGAGATCGCCGCGGGCATTCAATTCCAGGTGGGGCCGGGCGAAAAGCCGCCGCTCCCGCCGAACTTCTGCCGCGTTCCCGTGCAAGACGCGCATGAAGCGCTCGCCGCCGGCGCCCAGAACTTCATCTTTATCATCGGACCGACCACATCGCATGATGACGCTGTCGAAGCGGAACGTTACGCGCGCGAGCAGGGCCTGGCTTATCTGCCGACGGTGGATTGCTGGCCCGGCGTTTACAGCGCCGGTGACATCGGGGAAGTCGGCGCCAGTTTGCAGATTCAGCAGCCCGCCCCCGGCCAGTCGGTAGACACTGTGATTCCGATAATTGGCACAGCGCATTTCAACCCTGGCCAGGCCGAGAATTACCACTTCTATATCCGTGGCGGCCAGTTCGCCGATTGGACCCCCCTGGGCAGGCCGCATCAGGCGCCGGTGGTGCAGGGCCAACTGGAAACGCTGCATGCCGACGCCCTGCGCCCGGGCAACTATGTACTGCGGCTCGCGCTGGTTCGGGGCGGCAACATCGTGCAGGCGGCTGATGTTATCTTTATTGTGCCGTAGACGCGATGTCCATGCGCGGCGGGGCTGTTGGTGTAGGGCTTCACCACAGCCCAAAGCGAGTCGCGACTTGGCTGATATAGAATTACGTAGCCGCTGCAACAGGATTCTGCAGGGGCGTTTGACCCGCAGTGTCTACGCGCGGCGCCGAAACGCCCGCTGGCGTATGTGGTGGCGGGAGGGCGAGACAAGGGGCGCGTAGACACTGACCGTCTCTCGCCCCTACAAATTTCGCTATCTTTGCAGATGTAATTAGGCGGGTTCACTTATCGAGAGGCATGGACGCAGCACAGGGAGGCGCGTGGACACAGCCTTAGGACACTAAGGGATGTATCATTGAATGATAGAACCGATTTCCCGCCAACTATGACAGACCAGACACAATCTTCTGTGGACATCCCGGAATCGCTGCTCTCGACCGAGACGCTGCGGCAGGCGCAGGCTATGCCGTGGAAAGCGAGCAACGAGATCCGCCGCCTGCTGATCCTGCCGCTCGCTTACTGGCGGCTGCGCGGCATTGAGGTCGGGGCGGGTTGGCGTCTATACGGGCTGCCAATCATCCAGCGCCACCGCCAAAGCCGCATCCGCATCGGGCGCGGCGCAAATCTGCGATCGAGCCCACGGAGCAACCCGCTGGGACCGAACCACCCTGTCATCCTCAGCACGCGGCGGCCCGGCGCCCAGTTGACCATCGGCGATGACTTCGGCATGACCGGCGGCTCGCTGGTCTGTGATGAGCGCATCAGCATCGGCGATCGGGTTTGGCTGGGCGCCAACGCCGTCATCATCGATACCGATTTCCACCCGCTTGACCCTCAAATGAGGCGGGTCAGCCCCCTCGATGCCGCGACTGCGCCGGTCGAGATCGCTGATGATGTGTTCATCGGCATGACTGCGCTAATCCTGAAGGGCGTTCACATTGGCGCGGGAGCGGTGGTCGGCGCCGGCAGCGTTGTTAGCCGCGATGTCCCGCCGGGCGCCATCGTTGCGGGCAATCCGGCGCAGGTCGTCGGCGAAGCGGCCGTCAGTCCGGATAGACCAAATCATAAGTGAGCAGAACAGCGCCCCCCAGGGCGATGATATCGCCATCATTCAGGCGCGCGCGTCGGGCAATCTGTACGCCGTTGACGCGGGCGCCGTTGGCGCTGCCCAAATCCTCAATGTGATAATCAACGCCCTGCAGCGTTAAGCGCAGATGAAAGCGGCTGACTTGCGAATCTCGAATTACAATATCGTTGGCGAAATCGCGCCCGATGTTGAGGACCTCGCGCTGCAGTTGAATCATCTGATTTTGCAGCGGACCGCGCCGCATGACGATCCAGTAGCCCGGCTCGGACGGCATGAGGCTCTTGTCGATGTCGAGCGACTGCCGGGCGCCAGCGGGGGCCGGGCGTTTCTCGGCGGCGGCCCCTTCCAGTTGTCGCTTGAAATCCGCCAGGAAGTGATCCCAAAAGTGATTTTCATCGCCGAAGTCTCTTGAGTCATAGCGATAAACTGTGCTCAGGCGCGGATGCTCAGGCGCCTCGTCGTAGATAATCGCGAATACCGGCGCGCCGGCGCCTAAGGCCAGCGCCCACTCATAGGTTACGTAGGGCGATATGGCGGCGGAAGCAGTTACAAGCAGGATCAGAGCGTCGGCCGCGTGAATCGCCCCTTCCATCTCGTAATGCCATTGGGCGCCCAGGTCGGGTTGCGGGTCACGCCAGGGGCGAAAGCCCTGCGCCAGCAAAATACGGCGCAATTCCTCCGCCGATTCCGCGTCTTCCCGCGCATAGGACAGATAAATGTTTTTCATCAGCGCGGCTGCTCAATTTAGTACGTTCTCATAGACGGCGATGGTTCCGCTTGTCATACGCTCGACGCTGAAGCGCTCTTCCAGGCGGGCGGCGCCCAGCAGGCCCATGTACTTGCGCAAGGCGCGGTCCTTCAGCAGGACGGTCATCGCCGCCGCCAAGCCGCCAGCATCGCGCGGCTGGACCAAAATGCCCGTCTCGCCGTCGACGACGATTTCAGGGATCGCGCTGACCTTGCTGGCGATGATCGGTACGCGCCGTGACATCGCTTCCAGCAATACCAGCCCGAAGCCCTCGTGCAGGCTCGGCAGCAGGAAGACATCAAAGGCGGCCATCAGATCGGCCGCGTCGGCCCGCCAGCCCAGCCAATATACGCGATCGGCCACGCCCAGCTTGCTCGCCAAGCGCCGGAGTTCAGCCGCCTTCTCGCCATCGCCGGCGATCACCAAGTGGGCCCGTGGCAAGTCAGTGCGGATCCGCCGCAGCGCCTCCAGCGCGTAAGGAATGCCCTTTTGCTCCACCAGGCGGCAAGCCATGCCCAGGACCTGCGCATCGGCCGGCAGCTTCAGTTCATCCCGCAGCCCAGCGCGGGCGGCGGCGATGTCTTCGTCGCTCAACCAGCGGTATTGCATGCCGTAGCGCACCACCTCGATCTTGTCGGCGGGGGCCCCTTCAATCTCGATGGCGAAGGTCTTCATCGCCGCCGAGATGGCGATGCCGGCGTCGAGCAGGCGCCACATCCGCCGATTGATTCGACGCCAGCGCGCTTGATAACGGAAGGCATCGTCGAGATGGCGGCTGCTGACGACGGCGGGGACGCCGGCCGCCTTGGCCGCGACGTATCCGAAGAGTTCCGCGTGAATTAGATGCGTGTGCACGATACTTGGCTTAATTTCACGGAGCGCGCGCCGCAGCCGCCAAAGCAGCGGCAGGTCATAATCGCGATAGATCCGCAATCTTGTGATCGGGATGTCGCGCTGCTCGGCCGCCGCAACCATGTTGTCCATCGGTCGGTCGCGCTCAACGAGGATGATCAGCCGAGCGTCGATGCCCCGTTCGCGCAGCCCTTCCAGCAGGAAGAGCAGATGGCGTTCGGCGCCGCTGATGCGAGTCACTTTGATGATATGAGCGATGCGCATGAACCCTCGATCATCCGCGATGATTTTCGGCTGCCGGCGGTCTCGCCGCGTCCCGACCGCAAATTCGGGCCCTCAGCTTAGCGTGGAACGATCTCGCGAGAAAGCGGCCCAATCAGCCCGCGCTCGTCTATGGCGGCGATCGCGATCCCGGCGTAATCGGAAAAGCCCCCCCATACCAGCTTGGTCTCATCGAAAGGGAGTTGATCGGCATAGATCAAGGAACCCGGCGGGCGCAGCACAATGATGTAGCTGGCCGCCTCCGCCACCGGTTCCCAGACCAGTTCCTTTTTGCCGTCTTCCTGCTCGCGCAAGGCGATGTTGGCTGGTGGGCGCGGGCCGTCGGCGAGTGCAGTGACGAGGGCCAGGGCGGCTTGCGTGGAACGGCGCAAATAATTCGGCTCGATGAATTCGATCGTATCGGTCGGGTCCGCATTGCGTTTTTCTTCAAAGGCGTTGATGAAGCGGATGGCCGGGTAGCCAAATTCGCTGAAGGACTGATGATCGCCCCAGCGGTTCTCACGGTCGACCGCGTCCATCACGTGCAGGTCGATATCGAGGCTGTAATTGTGGCCGAGGAAATTGGCTTCCCGCGCCAGCCTGCGCGAAGCGGATGTGTCGTTCGGCCCGGCGGAGAAGACGCGCAGGTATCTGTCCTCCCGGTTGCCGTTGAAATCGTGAATGTTGCCGATCGTATCCAGGTTGATCATGCCGATCACATCAACCCCGTCATCATAAATCCATTTGGCGAAGTTGATGCTGCCCTGCCGCTGGACTTCTTCCGCCGAAAAGAGCACAAACATCACCGTCGCCTTGTATTGCGCCGCGCTCATGATGCGCGCCATCTCCAGGACAGCCGCCACGCCCGAGCCGTTGTCATTGGCGCCCGGCGCGTAAGCCGTGCCGGAATCGCGCGGTGTGCCGATGCTGTCGTAATGCGCGCCGACAATAATCGTGCCGGCGTTTAACTCCGCGCCGCTGATGGCGCCGACGATATTGTATTGGGTCGTCCGTTCATCGGGTGTGGTGTAAGCGTAAAAACTGACCTCAAAGGTATAGAAGCGCCCGCCGGAAGCCTCCCGGAATATCTCAAATTGATCGTTGAGGTATCTTCGCGCCGCGCCAATCCCTTCGGCCACGCTTGATTGCGTCGAGCTGATATGACGCGTGCGCAGATCTTGCAGGCTGCGGATATGGGACATCAACCGGTCGGACTCGACCTGATCGAGCAGCTGCCCCATGACATCCTCGCTCGGCGGCAAGGGCGTCACCCCGATCTCCGGCAGGACCACGGGCCGCGATTCGGCATAACCCAGAGTGGCTTGCGCCGTATTTGTTGGAAATGGCGCCAGTGTCGGCGGCGATGTGTCACTGGTCCCCAGATTGCAGGCAATCAACAGGAGCAAGAAACCGGCCAGAATGGCGGCGGTCTTGTAGTGGGCGGCTCGCCTTTTCATAAAGGCGATTTTAGCATAGATTCATTTTCGCCGACGCGCCGTAGACGGATCGTGCGGCAGCCGTATGATAGCGTTGCGGCGCATCGCGGGGCGGCCAGGGGTTTTCGGGCGACATGATATGTCGCCTCTACAAGCTTTGTCCGCTACTGAGTTACACAGCAAAGTTCAAGTAAGTCCTGTCACAAAACCAACTACAGCCGCTCGCGAGTGACAACTCGGCTCACATAAAATTACGCACCCGCAAAAACAGGAATCTGTAGGGGCGTTTCATTTGCAACAAGACTTCCCTCTGTGCCCTCTGTGTTTCCTCATTTCCTCGGTGGTGAAGCTTTGGAAAACTGTGGCATGTCGTACTACAAGCAATGTGCCGACGAGTACTGGACAAGCCCGACAGATTGTATTGGCGGCGAATGACAATGATTGGCTTGCAGGCTAATCGAGATAATCGCGCAATTTGCGGCTCCGGCGGGGATGACGCAAGCGGCGCAGGGCGCGGCCCTCGATCTGCCGAATGCGCTCGCGCGTCAAGCCGAATTTTTGGCCGACTTCTTCCAAAGTGTAGCTGTGGCCATTTTGCAGGCCGAAGCGCAAACGCAGTATGCGCGCTTCACGCGGCGTCAGCGTGTTGAGGAGTTCCTCAATCCGTTCTTTCAAGAGCTTGCTGTAGGCGCTGTCGGATGGGTTCGGCTCGCGGTCATTCTCGATGAAACTGCCGAGTTCGCTGTCATCATCTTTGCCGACCGGGTGCTCCAGGCTCAACGGACGCCATGAGACCTTCAGCATCCATTGCACCTTGCGCGGCTCGCATTCCATCACTTCGGCAATTTCTTCCACCGAAGGCTTGCAGCCGGTCTCTTGTTCCAGGTCGCGCGCCACGCGATAGAGCTGGCGGATGCGGTCGGTCATGTGCACCGGCACGCGGATCGTACGGCCCTGGTCGGCGATGGCCCTGGTGATCGTCTGCCGGATCCACCAGGTGGCGTAAGTGCTGAATCGGTAGCCGCGGTGGTAGTCGAATTTTTCCACCGCCTTCATCAGGCCGAGGTTGCCTTCCTGAATCAGATCGAGGAAGGGCACGCCGCGTGACATATACTTCTTCGCGATCGAAACGACCAGCCTTGTATTGGCTTTTATGAGATGGTCGCGCGCGTTCAAGCCGTCTTGAATCAGGAACTGCCACTCGGCGCGGCGGTCATGCTCCGGCGCCTGCGCCAGCAGTTTTTCGGCATTTAGGCCGGCTTCCTGCCGCATGGCCAACTGCACTTCCTCCTCTGTAGTCAACAGAGGAACGCGCGCCATTTCCTTTAAGTACAAACCGACCGTGTCGCTTGAGGCTATCTCGCCGAGATCGTGGTCTTCCTCCTCATCGTCGAGGTCCAGGTCCTCCTCAAGGGATTCGTCAAAGAGATCGATGTCGGCCTCGTCGAAGTAGAACTCTATCGAGTTCTTGTCATTCTTGTCATCGTCCAGGTAGGTCATCAAGTCGATATCAGACTCATACCTGCCATCAAACTCATCCACAATTGCACCCCTAACTTGCCGGACGCGCGATCACCCCATTAGCCGCGCGCCCGTCGGTTGGTCCTGCTTTACTTCAACAGCTGCTTCAAAACGGCCAATCTCGGATCGATCGCCGCGCCGTCTTCAAGCCGCATCGCCTCGGCCGCCGTCGCTTCACGCTCGTAATTCAGGTTGATGCCGGTTTGGGCGCTCAATCCGCGGCAGTCCTCGCGGCAGAAAGTTCGATAACTTTCTTCAATCAAAACTTCCTCCCGCAGCAGCGGGGCAAGATCGATTTCGCCATTGCTGTCAACACTGAAGGCGCTTATGTTCGCGTCCGGCGGCGATGCAAATAACTCCGCAATGCTCAAGACAAAACCGTGGTTGAACGCTTCCAGGCAGCGGTCACATTCCCGCGCATGCATCACGTGCAAGTTGCCTTGTATGAGGATGCCCTCTTTCGTGCGCGTCAAGATGAGGCCGCCGGCGAGTGATTCCAAAAAGAGATCGCTATCCACCTGAACCCGCTGCGGCAGGCTTATCGGCACTTCCTTGGAATTGCCCGGACCTTCCGTCAGTAAAAAACCGACTTGCAATTTGAGGAGCCGCTTTTTGAGATAGCCGCTGCGCGCGACAGCCAATCTATATTCCCCTCGACGCTATATCAATTAATTTCCACAATTCACGATTCTGGCGTAATTTAAGTCTCTAACAGTATACTTGCCCATTAACGCTGTTGTCAAGCGCAGGCGTGGCGCTGTCGTCTGCAAGACAAACTTAATACTCCCGGCACTCTTGTTAAGAGAAATGCAAAAAACATTATGCTATAGTTAAGCAATTAACGCTAACACAATTCCCCTCATTTGCCAAGATTTGTATCAGGTTTTGCCGCGTGAAGCCAGTGACGCTCCTCTATGTAAGCAAGCGCAAAGCCTTCGTCAGCTTTGTTAATGGACACTCCGAATACAATAATATAGCGTTGAGCCAGGCGCAATTGATTGCCGACGCCTTAATCGAACGGCGCGTTGGGCTGGTCTTCATAGATGGCGCTTTTCCTCAATGGCGCACGCTGGTCCTGGGCGCCAAAAGCAGCGCGGCGACGCGCCGCATCCCACTCTGTTTCGTCAGCGACGACAGCGGAGCGCGCGCTGAAGCGCTGTCCTGCGGGGCCGATCTCACGATTGGCTGGGCTGAATTCCATAAGCAGTTCAGCCGAATCGTCAAGGCGCTGGCGCGCACCCCCGACCCCGCCGCGATGGCGCTGCTGGAATGCCAGTGCCGGGAAGCGCTACCGGCCCTGGCGGTTGAGGGCCTGCGTGAATTCAACCGGGGCGAATATTATAGCCAGCACGATCTGCTTGAAGCGCAATGGGTCAAGACCGCTGGTCCCGTCCGCGACTTGTACCGCGCCATTCTGCAAGTCGGCGTCGCCTACTATCAGATCGAGCGCGGCAATTATCGCGGCGCCTTGAAGATGTTGCAGCGCAGCGTCCAGTGGCTCCACCTGCTGCCTGAAAAATGCCAAGACATAGACGTCGGGCGGCTGCGGCGGGATTCTTACGCCCTGCGCGCCGAATTGCAGCGGCTGGGGCCGGAAGGCCTGGCCCAACTGGATCGGCGTCTGCTGAAACCGATCCGCTGGCGTTCCACTCAAGCGGACAAAACGTAAGTCGCGAACCAATCGAGCATGGCGTCATTATGCGCCCGCCGAAGGTTGACCGCGCCGCTTATCGATGCACCATGAAAGCCGGCCGGCTGACGCAGCATCTCGACGACGCAGCCATTCGCCTTGAGCACAGTATAGAATTGCTCCGACTGCTCCGCCGGGCAGCGCCAGTCGATCTCACTCTGCACCATGAGCGTCGGCGTCGTACAGCGATGAGCGTAAGTGATAGGCGAGCAGCGTTCATACGTTTCGAGGATCTCATGCGGGTGGCCGCCCATCTGCTCGACCGCGAACCAGATGCCGATATCGCTGGTGCCGTAAAAGCTGCGCCAATTGGTGACGGGATTCTGCGGTATAGCCGCTTTGAAGCGGTCGGTCTGCCCGATGATCCAGCAGGACAGATTGCCGCCGCCCGATGTGCCGCAGACACCCAGGCGCTCGCCATCGGCCAAGCCCAGCGCGATGGCATGATCCACGCCGCTCATCAAATCCTGATAATCCAGATTGCCCCAATCGCCTTTGATGGCGGTGGAGAATCCGTCGCCATAACCGGTTGAGGCGCGGTGGTTGAGGAACAGCACGCCGTAACCGGCCCCGGCAAGCATCTGAAAATCAAAATGAAAGCCGTAGCCATAAGCGGCATGCGGTCCGCCATGAATATACAGGATCGTCGGGTAGGGCGGGGCGCCAATCGCCGGCTTCATGTACCAGCCCTCGACCAATACGCCATCGATGCTCTCCCAGCTCAAACGCTCTGTCTCGGGCAGGGCGATCGCCCCCAGCAGGTCGTCGTTCAGCGCTGTCAGTCGCGTGGATGCCCCGCTTGCCATATCCCGCAGGAAGAGCTCGGGCGGTGTGTTCAGGCTCGTTTGGGCGTAGAGCAAGCGCCCCCCGCGCCGGTCCAGCGGGAAGACGGCGCAATCGCCCTGTGTGACCGGCTGGCAATCTTCCGCTCCATTCAAGGCGACCCGATATATGTGGTCTGTGCCGCCGCGCTGGACGCTGGCGAAGGCGAAATCACCATCGTCGGAAACCAGCAGATTCTGCTCGCTCAGTCCGCCGACGGGCATATCCATGGAGAGGCGGCCGCCGACGCCGACGTCCAGATTACGGGTCCGGCAGGACAGGTCGCCGCTTGCGATGTCGAGCTCGTACAGGTCAGATTTTGTGCCGATCGGCTTGCCATCATCGGGCCGCCCGATGAAGACGATTCGCTCCCCGTCCGGCGTGAAACTGGCGCCCGCCAGGCTCGCCCAACCAGCCGCCAGCTTGCGCTGATTGCCCTTGAGATCCACGGTCATGAGCTCCGGTGTCATGGCGCGTGTGGCATCGTCGCGCATATTGGCGTCGTACAAAATACTTTGCCCGTCCGGCGCCCAGCGCGGATTGCTGTTGTGGCTGCGGTCGTCGGTCAACTGCTTGATCGCGCCGCTTGTCACATGCAGGGCGTAGATGTCTTGCACCGCATCATCGAGATAACCGATGCCATCAAAGCGGTATACCGTCCGATCCAGTCGATAAGGCTCCCGCCGGAGATCGGGCGCGTCGGCGTCCTTCACCGCGCAGAATGCGACCCGGCTGCCGTCCGGCGACCAGGCGATGCTCGCGCCGATCCCGCGCTTGAAGCGGGTCATCTGGCGCGCTTCGCCCCCGTCCGCTGGCAGGAGATGAAGCTGCGCCCGCCCATCCCGATCGGATATGAAGGCGATCGACTTGCCATCGGGCGACCAGATTGGCTGACTGTCTCGCGCCAACCCGTTTGTCATCTGGCGCGCCTCGCCCGACGCGATATCAAGCCGGTAAATCGTGCTGAACTCTTTGTCCTTCTGCGAGTCAATCTTGTTGACGCAATAAACGACGCGCAGCCCGTCCGGTGACAGGGCGCCGCCATTGAGAAAGCGCAGCTCGAACAGGTCTTCCTTTTGCATGCAGCGTGGTTCCGTCATGTCCGCCTCGAATTAAAATAGGGATTGTCAGCGGCTATTTTAGCAGGTTATGGCTGGGTGTTTAGCGTGGCGGCCGCTGTACCATTCGGCTGCGCCTTCCCGCGGCCCAGAGCGGAGGCTGTCTCAACGGGCAATGTCTAGTAAGATAGGTCCTGATGCAGATGCAGAGGCGCGAACATGACCGAGCCGCAAGACAGCAAGTCCTTGTCCAAAGCGCGCTATACCCGCTTTGCCGACGGTTACGTCGTCAGCGAGACGCATGCCCGCGGCTCCGATCTGGATCGTTTGCTGGCGATTGTGGCGCCACAGCCGCATTGGCGCGCCCTCGATGTCGCCACCGGCGGCGGCCACACCGCCCTGAAGTTCGCGCCGGCCGTCGCTCATGTCATCGCCAGCGACCTGACGCCGCGCATGTTGGAAAAAGCGAGGCGCTTCATCGTTGAAGAGAAGGGCGTCGGCAACATCAGCTTTGAACAGGCGGACGCGGAAGCCTTGCCCTTTGAAGACGACCGCTTTGATCTCGTGACCTGTCGCATCGCGCCGCATCATTTCCCCGACGCTCAACGCTTCGTGGAAGAATGCGCGCGCGTGCTGAAGCCGGGCGGCCTGTTCATGCTGCAAGATCAGGTGCTGCCGATGGACCCGGAGGCGGCCCGCTTCGTTGACGCCTTTGAGCGCCTGCGCGACCCCAGCCACAATCGCGCTTATAATGACGAAGAATGGATGGCGATGTTCAAGCGCGCCGGCATCAGCGTCGAACACAGCGAGCATTACCTCAAGCGGCACGATTTTCTCACTTGGGCGCGGCGCCAGGGCAACGATGAGGCCACGATCGCGCAGCTGATACAGATGCTGCATGACGCGCCCCCCAACGCGCGCGCATGGATGGATCCGCAAAATTGGGGCAGCGAGAACGCGACCTTCCTCAATCGGCATATTCTGATACGCGGACGGGTCGGCTAGCGGGGGCGGATGGCGCCTAAGCTATTTGTAGCCAGCGGCATATTCCCGCCCGAGCTCGGCGGCCCGGCGACTTACCTCGCGGCGGTCTTGCCCGCGCTGCTGGCATTGGGTTGGGAGCCGCGCGTCCTGACCTATGGGCCGCCGCATTCGCAGGACAGTCCCTATCCGGTGACGCGCATCGCCCGCGCGCCCTACCCGCTGCGCATGACGCGATACGCATTCGAGGCGCGAAAGCATCTGGCCTGGGCTGACCTGGTTTATGCTCACACGATTGATCTGCCGCTTTGGGGCTTTCGCGATCGCCCGCGCGTCATCAAAATCGTCGGCGACCAGGCTTGGGAGCGCTGCATCCGCCGCCGCTGGATCCCGAGCGACTTAAGCATTGACGAATTTCAGACTTACGATGGCGATTGGCGCGCGCGCTGGCAGAAGCGTTCCCGTTCTGCTCAGGTGGCGGCTATGAATGCGGTGATTGTGCCGAGCCAATATCTCGCGCGCATGGTGACGGCCTGGGGCGTCGAGCCAACCAAGGTGCATGTGATTTATAATGCGCTGCCGCCCGCGCCGCCGCCAGCGCAAACACGGGAAGCGCTCCGCGCTCAGCTGCAGTGGGATGATCGCCCGACCTTGATCACCGTCGCCCGCCTACAGCCCTGGAAGGGCATTGACCATCTGATCGCGGTCATGCGCCGTTTGCCCAATGCGCGCCTGGTCGTCGTCGGCGACGGTCCCGATCGGGCGCGTCTGCAAAGCCTGGCTGAGCCGCTTGGCGATCGCGTCAAATTCACGGGCCGGCTCAAACCGGCGCAAGTGCATCGGTTGATGCGCGCCGCTGACGGTTTGGCTTTGTACAGCGGCTACGAAGGCCTGTCACATACGCTGCTCGAAAGCCTGCGCCTGGGCACGCCGGTGCTCGCCAGCGCCGTCGGCGGCAACCCGGAAATCGTCCGCGACGGCGTCAATGGCTTGCTCGTGCCCTATGTCGATGTCGCGGCGCTGCAGCGGGGCATCGCCGAACTCATCGACCGACGCGCTGAATTCGCCGCCAATTCCCAGGCCGGTTTGGGACGCTTTCGGCTTGAGACGATGGCGCGGAAGACGGATCAGCTTCTGCGGTCGCTGCTGCCCTGAGTTGAGTCAGCGCTTGACAAAGCGATAGCCGACGCCGCGCGCGGTCAGGATATATTCCGGCTGCTGTGGATTGACTTCCACCTTTTTTCGCAAATAGTGGATGTACAGCTTGAGGCTGTCGATGGCATCGGCATATTCTTCGCCCCAAGCTTCGGTGACCAGTTCGCCGCGCGCCACGACGCGGCCGGCATTTCGTACCAGCACGGCCAGGAGGTTGAACTCCTTGGGCGTGAAATGTTTGAGTTTATTCCGAATCCAGACTTCGCGATTCATGAAGTTGACGCGGAAAGCTCCCTGGTTGAATGTCACTTCCTCATTCAGGCTGCGCGGTGAACGCCGCAGCCGCGCTTTGATGCGCGCGACCAATTCATCATCGTCAAAGGGCTTGGATATGTAATCGTCCGCGCCGAGCTCAAAGCCTTTGACGACATCGCTCTTATCGACGCTGGCGCTGACGAAAATGATCGGCATGTCGGATAAGTCTCGCAGCTGGCGGCAGATATCCCAACCGTCTCGATCGGGCAGGATGACATCGAGCAAGACCAGGTCCGGCTGATGCTGATAGGCCATGCGCAAGCCCGCCTGAGCGCAGAACGCGTTGTACACTTCAAAGCCGCGGGCCTTCAGCAGCGCAGACAGCATGTCCACAGTCGACTTCTCATCGTCAATGATGAGTATCCTGTCTGCCATCTATCTGCGCTCCTTAGTTCGCTCGATATGCTTGATAATGTCTGATCGCCGAAGCAAGTGCATCCATTGGAGTTTGTGAAAGCCGGCATGTATTGTGCGCTGTGAACAGATCGTCCGCACCTTTATAACAAGAATTACGACATTTGCAACAATCGGGGGCCTGAGCGGCGCGCCTGCAGCTTACGCGCTTGTACGGCTTGTGAATTGAGTCATGGACCCTCAGCTGCTGATGGAGGCGATGAGCTGTTCGGCTTGCGTCAAGAAGTTTGGCGATGGATCGGCGGCGGGCTCAACCGACACAGTGAGGACGACCCCATTTTCCAGTTGGATCTGATTATCGCCCGGCGCTTCGACCGAAGCCAGCTGGATAAGGGAGACAAGGCCGCCGTCGGGCGCGACAAAAGCCAGGTGCAGGCGGGCGACATCGGCCGGGCTGGCTTTGACCAATGTCCAGGTAGGCGGAAACTCCAGGCGGAAGTGGCCGGCGTCCAAGCGCCCTTCGGTGACGACCACAAAAGCGCCGGGCGCATTGGGGCTGGGCGGCGGATCCCCGGCGGGGAGCAGCGGGGCGCAGGCGACAAGCGCGTGAATAATCACCAGCAAGGCGGCAGGCGCGCAGGCGGGGCGCCAGGATCGAATCAAGCGATTACATTTCCGCGATGGAACGCGTGTCGGTCTTGCCCACGCCATTGACTCGGCGGATCGCCCGAATCGTGTTCATCATCTGCGTAATATCTTCGGATTCGACATAAGCGATGCAATCATCGGGGCCCACAACAAGGTCAGCGCGCTGCACCCCCTCGACCGCGCGAATATCCCGCAGCGAATCGGCGAAATCAACGGCCATGTTGAGATGGATCAGCACATAGGCGGCTGGCATAAGTCATCCTCCCGGTCAATGAGACCTCCCTCATTTATAGACGCTTTCGCTTGCAAGGGCAATTGCGGGCTTGTTTGGTAGTGTATCGAAGTCGGTGGAAATTCATTTTCACCACAAAGGAAAGAAGGACACAAAGAAATTGCATATAGTCTACGTTTCTCGGTGTCCTCGGTGGTAAAGTTTTTTTGTTTCCACCGAAAGGGATACACTACTGCTTGTTTTCACCACAGCCGCCACAGCGTTTTTCTTTATGCGTTTCGCGGATTTGCCACAGCCACAGAATTCACCCAAGGCCACGTCATTCCCATTCGATGGTGCCAGGGGGTTTGCTGGTGATGTCATAGGCGACGCGGTTGATGCCGGGCACTTCGTTGACGATGCGGGCGCTGACGCGCGCCAGCAAATCATAGGGCAGGCGCGCCCAATCGGCGGTCATGAAATCGTCAGTAGTAACCGAGCGCAGCACCAGCGTTTCTTCGTAGCTGCGCTTATCGCCCATGACGCCGACGCTCTTGACGGGCAGCAGCACGGCGAAGCTCTGCGCGGTGCCTTTGCGCAGCAGGCCGGCGGCCGCCAGCTCGCTTGTGAAAATGGCGTCAGCGGCGCGCAGTTTCTCCAGCCGCTCCCAACTGAGCTCGCCCAGGCAGCGTATCGCCAAGCCCGGGCCGGGGAATGGCTGCCGCCAGATGATCGACTCCGGCAAGCCAAGCGATTCACCGATCTGACGCACTTCGTCCTTGAAACAGTCGCGCAAGGGTTCGACCAATTCAAAGCGCAAGTCAGCCGGCAGGCCGCCCACATTGTGGTGCGATTTGATGGTCTTGGCGCTGGCGCCCTCGGCGGCGCTTTCGATGACATCGGGGTAGATGGTCCCCTGCGCCAGGAAGCGGATGCCGCGCAGCTTGCGCGCTTCTTCCGCGAAGCGCTCGACGAAAAGCCGGCCAATCGTCTTGCGCTTGGCTTCCGGCTCCGTGACGCCCGCCAAAGCGGTCAAGAATTCCTCGACCGCATTCACAGCGATGAGGTTCATCTTAAGCTCATGGCGAAAGATCTGCAGGACCTGTTCCGCCTCGCCTTGGCGCAGCAGGCCGTGATCGACAAAAATGCAGGTCAGGCGCTCGCCGATGGCCCGATTAATCAGCGTGCTGGCAACCGCCGAATCCACGCCGCCGCTCAAAGCCAGCAGCACGCGTTCATCGCCGACCTGCGCCCGAATCCGATCCACAGCGTCTTCGATGAAAGTCGCCGCGCTCCACTTCGGCTGACAGCGGCATATCCTGAAAAGAAAGTTGCCCAGAATCGCTTGACCGGCCGGGCTGTGCCGGACTTCCGGGTGAAACTGCAGGCCGTAGCGATCCCGTTCGAGGTCGCCGATTGCGGCAAAGGGCGAGTTGTCGGATGCCGCCAGCGGGCGGTAACCGGCGGGGAGCGATTCGATGCGATCGCCGTGCGACATCCAGACCAGCAGCTCAGTGTCCAGGCCGTCGAAGAGTGGGCTAAGGGGCTCATGCCGAATGACCGCCGGGCCGTATTCTCTTTCGCTGGCCGGCGCGACCGCGCCCCCCTGCGCGGCCGTCAAGAGCTGCATGCCATAGCAGATGCCGAGGATCGGGCGATCAACGTCAAGCAGGAAGGCGGGCAACTGCGGGGCGCCGGCTTCGTAGACGCTGCTTGGCCCGCCCGAGAGCAGGTAACCCGCCGGTCGATGTCGGTTTATGTGCGAGGCGTCGCTGTGATGGGCGTGAACTGCGGCATAAACGCCCAACTCGCGAATTCGCCGCGCGATCAACTGCGTGTATTGCGAACCAAAATCGATGACGGCGATGCCGCCCGCTTTCAAGTCTTCCATGAAATTGTTGCGCGGTACACCATTTGCGCGGTTGTCTCGTTCTCGTATCGCCTCGCGGGCCAGCTAAAAGAACAGCTTCGCCAATCGCAGAATTCCCTGGCCCCAGGGCGCGCGATGCGATATGCCGGATTCGCGCCCTATGGCATGCTCATTGTCGATGTACCACTGGAAATTCCGCAGCAGCGCGTCCTTGTTGGAGTATTTGGGCTGGAAGCCGAGCTTCGTCCGCGCGCGCTCGATGGAAACGTAAGAATCTTTCGCCGCCGTCTCATAGACCCACTTGTACAAGGGCGAGAGGTTCAGCGCTTCCAGATTCCGCAGCAGCCAGATGGCCGGCGCCGCGGGCAAAGCGGTGACCTTTTTGCCGTGGCCGGCATAATCAAGCACCGCCTGATAATCTTCGCCCATCGTTCCGAATTCCGCCGCGCCGATGTTGAAGGTATCGTTGACGGCCTCAGAGTCGAGCGTCGAGCAGAGATAAATGGCGTCGCAGAGGTCTTCCACATCCAGCAGCTGATAGCGGTTGCTGCCATCGCCCAGCATTGGGAAGCCGCGCCCGTCCCGCGCCCAGTCATAGAGCAGCGCGAAGACGCCCAAACGCTCGGGGCCCACGAATGACTTCGGTCGTATCAGCGGCAGGACCATGCCTTTTTCGCGATAGTCGAGGCAAATGTCTTCGGCCGCCACCTTGGCCTCACCGTAGGGTCCAACGCCGACTCGGGGATCGTCTTCCCGCAGTGGATGATGGTCGGGAATGCCGTAGACGGCCGTCGACGAAATATGCACGAAGCGCTCAACACGGCGCTGCCAGGCTGATTCGACGACATTGCGCGTGCCATCGACATCGGTCGTCTGGATTTCTTCCGGCGAGTAGAGCGGCAAGGCGGCGGCGGCATGCACAACAATATCAACATCCGCCATCGCGCTATCGACAGCGGCGCGGTCACGGATATCGCCGCGCATCTCCATGATGCGCTCGCGCTCGGGGTAGGCGAAGTCGGCGATATCAAGCGAGACAACCTCATGCCCTCGCGCCAGCAGATAGCGGCACAAGTTGATGCCAAGGAATCCCGCGCCGCCAGTGATCAGAAAGCGCGCCATTTATGTCTCGTCTCTCGCGCCCGGATAACGCAGGACAGGCACGTTATTAACCCTCTGCCGGATTAAGCGTCACCCAGAAAATCAGCCGCCTGCGCCCAAGCGCCGTTGAACACCATTTCGCTCAAAGCCTGTCGCTGCCGCGGCGCCGCCTCCCGTTCACGGTAACGCTCGCCCAGATCATCAATGGCTGCGCTTCGGTAGCCCAGCGCGATGGCGGTAAGCGGTTCAAACTCATCGGGTATCGCATAGATGGCGCGCGCCTTGTCCGGGAAGAACCCGGCCATTTGGTGCGCATAGACTTCGAGTTGCAGCGCCTGCATCACCATTTGGGACACAGCTAGCCCCACATCGTGCGACGCGTGCTTGTGATAGAATTCCGGTTTGGGGTAGCGAAGCGCGACCGCCAGCATCAAAACGGCGGCATGCTGCGCCCAGGGAATGTTGCCTTCCTTGAGCACGGAAAGTATCTTGTCGAATTCTTCGCGATTCCCCCGCGGCGCGACGATGAAGCGCCAGGGTTGCAAATTGGCCGACGAAGCAGACCAGCGCGCCGCCTCCAGGATGCTCATGAGCGTCGCCCGATCAATGTCACGCTCGCGGTCAAAGCCAACCGGGCTCCAGCGATGCCTTATCAGGTCATGCACTGGATAGGCTGTCTGCGGCAATTTCGGCGCTGGCGTCCGCCCATAACGCTTATCGGCTTCAGCGCTTCGTTTGGCGCCGCCGTGCAGGGCGTCAAAGACCTTGGGCGCGATCAGCCAAACCAGTTCGCCAGAGTCCAACGTCTTGCCGTGGACATCAACCCGGGCCAAGCCGCCTTTTTTCATCGACGCCTCAACGCCGGTCAATTCGCTCACGAGAATGCTCATATCAGGGTTGTGACCGACAAACATGACCTCGTCATCCGTGGCCAAAGGACCTGTCAGAGAGCGCAGATCGGCGCGATCAAAGCCGAAATTCACCGCCTCGGTCAGCGACGCCTCCATATCCAGCGCGGCGGCGACCAACTCGGCCGTTTGGCGCGCTCGCAGGCGCGGACTGCTGAATATCCGGCGCGGTTGGATGCCGAGGCGGGCCATCACCTCCGCGGACGCGGCGACGCGGCGGCGGCCTCGCTTGGTCAGTTCACGGGCGAAATCGCTTGTGGCGAGGTCTTCAGCGATGCCATGTCTTAAAAAATAGAGTCTCATCTTTTGTCCAAGGTTGTGATTGCAGTTCCCGGCTCACCATACTAAGTTGATTGGAACTCTATGGCTAGAGTGGGCGAACCGCCGGCTCGCCCGTACAACAGCTTTATTGCTATCATTTGGAAGCGGGCGCCTTTTCTTTTTTGGCCGGTTTGCTTTCGCTTTTGCTCGCGGTCTTTTCCGCTTTCTTCTCGCCGTCTTTGGCCGGTTTGGCGCTGCCGTTATCGCCGGCTTGCTTGGCCGGGTTCTTCGCCTTGTTGTTGTCGTTGACGTAAAAGCCGCTGCCCTTGAAGATGATGCCGGCCGGCTGAATGACGCGGCTGACCGCCTGGCCGGTGGTCGGGCATTCCTCCAGCGGACTGTCGAGAAAGCGCTGCCGGAAATCAAATGTCGAGCCGTCCTCGCGGCGGTAGGTATATACAGGCATAGGGCAGAACCACCACTTATAATTCTGAATTATGCGTCAAAGCTGCAATCTTAGCTGATAATCGCTGAGAATTGCACAGCCAATTTCCAACTGTAATTTTGAGGATGGCGCGCACACTAGCCGTATACGGAGGAAAACCTACTGTCCAGCCAAAGCAGGTGTAAAGGCGACACGGTGGCTCGCACGTCATTTGGACGAATCGTAGGGGCGAGGCGGCGACTCGCCCAAAATCATTCCACATCGCAAACACGGGCGACTTGATAGACAGTGTTGAAAAACTGGATCGACATATAATGACATTG
>JAPPEU010000033.1 GCA_028875245.1 Chloroflexota bacterium | reverse complement strand
GGGGGATGGGGTAGAAAAAGCAGCAATTTCGCTAGAGTACCGGACAAGCCTTACAAAATCTTACGTATTTGGGGTTGATAAAATAATTCGAGGACTGGCTCAAAGAATTTCAACCGAAAAGGGTACACTACTCTCCCTGGTATCAGTTTCCCATGCGCTGAACTTGATGCTACAATCGCGATTTGGGGGGAATTGAGCCATTGGACGCTGTTGGCATGATCGTCTCGGCCGAGGCTTTGGCGCGCATTTTTCTTGTCTTGCTGTACGTCCCGGTCATTCTTGTCTGTTACCGCTGGTTGATCCCGCGGCTGTCGCCTTCCTGCAAAATACTGGCGACCGGCATGCTGTTGGCGCAGGGGCTCATGATTTTGGTTTCCCTGGAGCTCCGCGCGCCGTCGCTTGAAGTCTGGTCCCTCTGGCACTTGAACCACGAACGAAACATTCCATCGTCATTTGCCTCGGCGCAACTGATGCTTGTCTGCGTTGTCGCGCTGGCGACCGCCTGGCGCGCGCGCAAGCAGCCGAGCTGGCAGCGCGTCTATCTGGCGGCCCTCGGCTTGTTTTTCCTGTACCTGGCCTGGGAAGAATTCAACGGCGTTCGCCGGCGGGTATTCGGTGGCGATTGGGAGCTTTACTACGCTGCCTTCGGCGTCATTATCGTCGTGGCGACGCTGATTGTCGCCGCCCGCTCGCCGCGGCGCGCCTGGGTTTGGCACGCCTGCCTGCTGGTCGGCCTGGCCATGAGCGCGTTTGGCGCCCTTGGGATCGAACAAGTTTACAATATCGAGATATGCGACACATCAATTAGGACGCAGGGCGAGCGCTGTTTGCGCTATTTCTACGAAGAGCCGCTCGAGTTTCTCGGCATCTGGCTGACGCTGGTGGCTGTGCTGGGTCAGTTTTGCGCCGCGGCGCCGCGGCCACATCTTCGCACACAGGCGCTGTTCTATGGCTTGCCCGCGCTCTTTGCGATCGTGATGCACGGACCTTACACGATTTGGGAATTCGAGTATCGATTTCTGGCGCCGCGGGCGGCGGTCGAGTATGAATCGGGCGTGGCCCTGCGAGCCTACGAGATTGAGCGCGGCAAGGCGGGGTTCCGCCTGCAGCTGTTCGCCGAAGTCAGCGAATGGATGCAATACAGCGGGATCGGCTTTTCGCTCCACCTGGTCGACCAGGCGAGCGGCGCCTCGCTTGCCGGCGTTGACGACTCTGCCAATCGCCTTCAGTCATTTGTCGGCCGTGGCCGCGAAGGCGGCAGCGAATTCTACAAGCAGACCATTGAGCTGGAGCTGCCGCAAGAAGTGGCGGTCAATCGCGCGTATTGGCTTGTGTTGACGGTGTGGCGCGAGGAGGGCGATGACTATCTGCCTCAGCGCATCGTCTCAAGTGACCGGGCGCTCCTGACTGAAACGCAGCTTATTTTGGATGAAATGGTGTTTCATGCCGAAACGAGCGCCGCTGCGATTGCCCCGCTGGCGGCATTCGACGGCGGGCTCACGCTGGGCAAGGTCGACCTGCCCGAAAGCGCCCAGGCCGGCGCCGCCCTGACGATCGCCTTTGAATGGCGCGCGGAAAGCGACGGGGACGAGGAATATGTGCAGTTTCTGCATTTGGGACATGAAGAAAGCGGCGAATGGCAGGTCTACGATCAGCAGCCTTTGGGCGCGCGCCTGCCAACGCGTTTGTGGTACAGCGGCCTGGTCGACAGCGAAACCTGGGAGGCGCCGCTGCCAGCCGACCTTGCCCCAGGGCGCTACGCTGTCTTCACCGGCTTGTACCGGAAGTCCGATAGGGAGCGGCTGCCCGCCAAAGACGCGGATGGCAAGCCCTTTGTCGACGCGCGTGTGCCGCTGGGTTTTATGATGATTGAGGGGCCGTAACTCCGGGTTTGCCGCGCTAAACCACCATACGCTGCACCGGCGCGCCCTCCAGGCTTGCCAGCGCCGACCGACTCTGTGATAATGGCTTGACAGTTGCCGCAATGGCGGGGTGAAGCAGCGATGGCGAAGCGCAGACGCAGAAAACCGAATATCTCGCAGGCCGTGCTCGAGCAAGCGCGTCAAGGCGTCCTTGATGAGGGCAAGCGGGACGCCGCGCCGCCGCCTGAGCCGACACCCGCCACCGTCCAGCCTGCTGCACCGCCGCGCCGCCGTCGCGCCTTGCAGGCGGCTCAGTTGGAAAGGCGCAAAGATGAAGGCGCGCTGGATGCCGATTATGTGGCGGAGCTGCTGGCCAACCCGACCAAAGTCGTCAGCGAAGACGACCTGCGCGCTGACTACGGCTTTGTCATCAGAGACTTGCGCAATATGGGCATTTTGGCGGCCGCGCTCTTCATCACGCTTGTCATCGTCTCCCTCGTCCTGCTCTGATTCCGGACGCTGCCTGGGGAGCGTGCCATGCCCTGGTCATCTCTGCAGATCTTCCTGCGCCGAATCTCTACACCGATCCGTCATCTGATTTCGCTTTACGCGGCCCTGCTCGCGCTGTTCACGCTGCTGCGGCTGCTGCGCGTCAGCGGCGCGCCCCTCATCGACCTGGCCAACGCCTTCGCGCCCTTTTGCTACATGCCGCTGGTCGTCGCCTTTCCCCTGTCCATCCTCGTCACACGCGGCGGCGGCGCACCCGTCGGCAGTGCCAGAAAACGGCTCGCGCGCTTGGGCAAGCCGGCCGAAAGCGCGCATCCGCCTCGTTGGAGCGTCCTCTTGCAGATCTGCCTGATCGCGATCGGCTTGTACTGGTTCGCTGTGCCGGGGATGTACCGGCGCCTCGAGCCGCCGGCCGGCGAGACTTTCTCGGTTGTGACCTTCAACGTGCAAGGCAGCAATCAGGAACTTGGGCGGGCGACGGATTGGCTGTTGGCGGCGGCGCCCGACTTGATTCTGCTGCAGGAGACGGCCGAAGGTTACGATGAGCGCCTGGCGCCGCTGTACGATGTCTACGCCCATGAAGATCATATCGAAGGCAGCGCGCGCCTGTTCTCGCGCTATCCCATCCTCGCGCGCGAGATTCTGATTATCGAAGACGAGCCGGGCCGGCATGCGCTGCGCCTGCTGCTCAATCAGGAGGGGCGCGAGCTGGCGGTCTACGCCCTGCATTTTACCCTGCCGCTGAACCCGCGCGCAGAAACCGACCCCGACGCCGATATCGGACCGGAAGCGCTGCTGCGTTACAACGAGCGCCGCCGCAACGCGCAGATCCGCCGGTTTCTTGATCTGCTGGCGCGTGAAAGCGCCCCCTTCATCGTCGCCGGCGATTTCAATATGAGCGATGCCTCGCTGATATACGATGAGGTGGCGGCGCTGATTGGGGATGCCTGGCGCGCGGCGGGCAATGGGGCGGGCAGAACCTGGCCGGTGGCGGAAGCGATTGGGCTGCCCCGCGTCATCCAGCCCCTGCTGCGCATCGATTACATCTGGCATAGCCCGGCACTGCGCCCGACATCGGCAGCGGTCGGCGTGGCCATCGGCTCCGACCATTTGCCGCTCACGGTGGAATTCGAATGGCGCAAGGCCGAGACAGCCAAAGAATGAGACAACGGTCTGTGGTAGAATACCTTTACGATTAACATAAGCAAGGACCGAAGAAACCTATGGCAACAGAGCAGTCACTGGACCACGAAGGAAGGATTTCGGCCTTGGAAGCGGGTTATCAACATTTGGCGACCAAGGCGGATCTTGCGAATCTGCGCCTGGAATTCGAAAAGAGCGTCAACGAACTGAAGTCGGATATGCACGGTCTTCGGACCGATTTGACCGGACTTCAAACCGATTTGACCGGACTGAAAGACAGCATTAGGATGTCGGTTGGCATCACGGTCGCCGTTGTAGCGGTCATCAACGTGATCGCGCTGATTATTCTGCGCGGTTGAAGCCGGGTCGGGACTTTGCGCTGCGATTCAGCTTCCGCCGCTGACATCAAGTCGCTTCTGAATTGATGCGTCTGATACTGAAGACATGGACGCGCGACTGCAATTCATCCCCATTATGATTGTCGGCTTTGGCGCCGCGCTCTGTCTGACGCCTTTGACGCGCCAGATCGCCATGCGCCTCGGTGTCACCGCTGCGCCGAGCAAGCGCAACATCCACAGCCGTCATGTGCCGCTGATGGGCGGCGCCGCCATTTACCTGGCATTTGTGCTCTCCGTTCTTTTATTCAGCCCGCCAGATCATCTGATTGAGCTGGGCGCCATCGTCGCCGGGGCGACCCTGCTGGCTTTGATCGGTTATCTGGATGATCGCCGTCATCTCAGTCCGCGGGTCCGCCTTGTGGTGATGACGGTGGCGGCGGCGGTGGCGGCGCTTTCGGGTGTGCAGATTCATCTCTTCCATAATCCGCTGATCGATATCCCGCTGACCTTGTTTTGGATCGTCGCGCTGATCAATGCCGTCAACTGGATCGACAATATGGATGGGCTGGCGGCGGGGACGGCGGCCATCACCGCGGGATTCTTCCTGCTGCTGGCGCTTTCGCAGGGGCAGATCCTGGTAAGCATGCTGGCGGCGGCCATCTTCGGCAGCACGCTGGGTTTCCTGATCTACAACTACAATCCGTCGAGCACCTTCATGGGGGATATGGGCGCTTATACGCTCGGTTTTGTGCTGGCGATTCTGGCGATCAAGCTCAAGTTCGCCGCCCAGCCTTTGAATGTCACCTGGATGGCGCCGGTTTTTGTGCTGGCCCTGCCCATTCTCGATATCAATTTGGCGATTTTCACGCGCCTGCTGGAGCGGCGTCCGTTGATGCTGGCGGGAACGGACCACGTCTCCCATCGGCTGCTGCGCCTCGGCCTGACGCAGCGGCAGACGCTCGCCCTGCTTTATCTGTTCTCGGTTGCCTACGGTCTGATCGCGCTCGGCATCAGCCAGGCGGCGGCGGAGCGGGCGCTGGCGCTCGGCGGCCTGTCGCTCGTTGGCCTGGGCTTGCTCTTCTGCCTGCTTGTCTTCGTTCGTTGGCGCGAGGAGAAAAAGCGCCAGGCAGTGGATTGACCGCCTTCAGCCCAAGGTATCGGCGACAAGCGAAAGACCCGCGCTCAGCCTGTCCCGCCAATCCTCTTTTGGATGACGAAGGGCATTTGTACAGACGCGAAAGAGGCAGACAGCCTCTCGCAGCGCGAGTGCATGTGGGTTCCAGCGAAATCGCGCGAGCGCGGCGGCGCGCAGCCGATCATGGTATTGGCGGCAATTCTCCGCCCGGGAAGCCCGCGCAAACCGCGAAGACCAGCGCAAATGAGCGAGGAAATTGCCGATATCCAGCATGGGATCGCCCGGCGCAATCTCTTCAAAGTCGACCAGCGCGATTCTCCCGTCCCCGAGTTGCAGCATCTGATCATCATAAAAGTCATTATGCGCCATGCAGGTAGGACGCCATGATCGGACAAAAGGATCCAGTGTGTCGGTAATGCAATTCAAGGTTCGCGCCGTCTCGTCGACATCGCGCAGGTTATGCCGGAAGCTGCGCAGCGCCCGGCGATAGGCGCGCTTGAGATTGAATGGGCGTAGATTGTGATGGTCAAGCGGCGTTTGCCACAGCAGCTCGAGGCTGTTCAGCAAGTGATCAGGCGGCGGCGGAATCCCCTTGCGGACGAGCGAGCGCAGGTTCCGCCCCTGCACTTGCGCCAGCCACATCAGGCCCCCGTCGGCCCAGTATCCCGCCAGGCCGGGCACAATGAATCCAGATTGCCGCGATCGCTCATAAGCGGCCAGAAATGAGTCGAAATCCGCCGGCCGGACCACACGGGCATAGAGCCGGACTTTGCCAATGATGTGGCGCAGCACAGCGCGATAAAGTGGTCGATAGCGAATCAGTTGAACGCGGGCGCGGCGCGCGGGCAGGCTCAGTACATGCTCGTTGACCAGCCCCAAGGCGGTATCAGGACGGGCGGCGCGGACCAGCCCGGGCAGCCGCGGATCTTGCGGATAGCGATTCGCGGTCAGGCTGCCATCGCGCGCGACCGTCGCCACAAAATGCTCCGGCGGCAGATACCGTTCTGCGGGCCAGCCGACTTCGTAGCTGACGGTGGCGCTGCTGCCGATATTGTGAATGAAGTGGCGGATGCGGATGCGCTGTGGCTCGCCATAATCGGCGGGCAGACGCGACTCGCACATCAGCCATACCCACTGCGGATCAAAGAGCTTGGGCAGATCCGGCAGCTTTGAATCCGCGGGGAATTCCAGCCGCTCGAAGAATCGACCTGCCGCAGTCGCCGCGCTCACGTCGACACTAAATCGCTGTCGCTGTCGTCCGTATCGTCGGTGTCGGGGGTGTCGTTTTCGTTGCCGGTGGTATCGAAGCCATCGCTGTCTGTGCCATCGTTGTCAGTGTAGTTGCCGGTGGTATCGAAGCCGTCGCTGTCCGTGCCGTCGTTGTCAGTGTAGTTGCCGGTGGTATCGAAGCCGTCGCTGTCCGTGCCGTCGTTGTCCGTGTAATTACCGGTGGTATCGAAGCCGTCATTGTCGGTGAAAGACTGCTGCTGTTGCTGCCCGAGCTGAGGCTCGCCCCGAAGGCCAATGACCGGCGTGTCGTAGCCATCGCTGTCCGTGCCGTCATAGCTCGTCAGCGGCGGCGTCGAGATGCCGTCGAAGTCCGTCGTTGGCGGCGGCGTATTGTAGCCATCGCTGTCCGTGCCATCGTCGTCCGTGGGCGGAATGGACGAATCAATGCGATCGGCGTCGGTATAGGTGAATTTCTGGCCCGGGTGAATCAATGAGGGGTTGTCGGTTTGCGCCCGCAGGACCGCGTAGGGAACGCCCAATCTGGCCGCCAAGCGCCAGAGCGTGTCGCCGGGTCGAATGGTATAGGTATACACTATTGGTTCGTCATCGTCATCATCGTCCTCGCCGTCCTCATCGTCCGCGACCTGCGTGCTGCGCGGAACCAGGACCGGGTTGTCTTCCGCTTCCACATTTTCGACGCCTTGGGCGGCGATGAACTGTGTTCTTTGGGCGAATAAGGCGAGAATCAGCGAAAGCGTTATCACATTGAAAAAAAGTGTAGCTGTGAGTGAAAAAAGTTTGTTTCTCATGGTTAAACCACCTATGATACTTAGGGTAAGTTATTCTACACACCCTTGCAATAAATGTCAAGCGATTTCGCCGAACCTCATGGAAGCGCGCGCGCCTAGGGCAATTCAACGCCGCTGCAGGAAGCCAGGTCGCCCGTCGCTTGAAATGCTTTGAGGCAGTCGCTGAGCAGGGCGCCGATTTTCTGATGGCCGGCTGTGTTCCAGTGCACATCGTGTTCCGGCGCGTAATCGCTTTTCACATCCAGCGCGTGAAGCGGGTTCATGTAAGCTATCGACAGCTCCTCGAATAGCGCGATCGCCGCGCGATGCCGCAGGCCCGGGCCAGCGCGCAGGTCGTCCTTGCTGGGTATCAAGAGCGCGAGCAGGGTCGTATCGAGGGCGGCGGCCGCGTCGCGTACCCCCGTGAGGTATTCTCGCGTGATCGCCAGCCGCTTCTCATGGCGCACTTGCAGGGAAAGCCCGGAGGCGTTGGCCAGGGTCTCGACAGCGTTGAGCGCGAGCGAGCCCAGACGCGTCAGCCCCAGCAGGCGCTCGATTTCGCTGCTGGGCGGGTCGACGCCATGCTCGTGGTAAAAGAGGGCGGTCGCCTGCTCCAGTTTGGTCACGTTGCCCCATTTGTCGACGCGGTGATTGCGGATGCCGATCGGCCGCCCGTCTTCATCAACGCCGACAAAGTAGCCGTTGATCGGCAAAAGATTGTCATCGAAGTCGTTCACATAAAAGCCATAGATGGCGATCTGCGGTTTCAATAACGGGGCGAAGGCGGTGAAAGAGGCGAGCGCTTGCCGGGTGCCGATGCCGGAGATGCCGGTGTTCCAGACGATGCTGTCCGGCAGTTCCGCCTCAATGACATCGACGAAGGATTGGCCGGCTTCGGCGCTGAGACCGAAGGTGAAAGAGTCGCCCAGGGTGATGACGCGCAGGCTCGCTTCCGCATAATCGCCGGCGACGAAGTCCTGACTGTCGTAATAGCCTTGCTGATTGACAACGCAGGGCCATACGGTCACCGGCCGATTTTCGCAGACCTCGTGAATGCGCTCGGCGACATAATGGCAGCCGCCCGCGTCGCAGGTCCACCAGGGCGCCGGTTCATAAGATTGCGCCGGCACTTCGGCCGGGTAGTATGGCGCGACGCCCAGGGCCGTCAACAGAATTTCCAGCAGAACCAGGGAAACCAGGCTGACGGCGACGCTGGCGAGCAGGTGCTTGCGCAGGTTCTTCCGCAGGGCGCGCCGGGCGTCAGCGCGCCGCAGCAGCATGGCGGCCAGCGTCAAAACAAGACCGGCGACAAGGAGCAGCAGCTGAAAACTGTTGAAGCCGGCGCCGGCGTTGGGCAGGAAATCGACGGCGATGCTGCCGATGACGAGGCACAAGCCCAGGACGATGAGCGAGGTCCAGAGGCGGCGGGCGCGGGAAACTTGTCCGGGCGAATCGGCAGGCACGCGCGGGCCTTTCTCCTTGCTGTCGCATCGCGGTTTACAAGCTGCGGCGCTGGGAAGGGATGCGTCAATACAGAGCCTATTATAATGCTGCGAAGCCCCCGGGGCAGAGCCGCAAATGGATAGAATCGGAGTGGCGTCTGTGCGCGCTATCTTAATTTATTTGCCAAATTCCTTCTGCAATAGCAGCGAAATCTGTAGACACACGTGCGGTATAACCGCCGCCCACGCAAAATACCTTGCATCACGCAGCGTCTTGCTCCCCCTCCTTGATGCTTCGGGGAGGGGGCCGGGGGGTGGGGTTGGCTGACCGCAACGTAAACAGGAGCGAGAGACGGTCAGTGTCTACGCGACCTTTGTCTCGCCCACCCGCCGCCTCATACGTCAGTGCTGAACCTTTGGTAATCCGCTTCAGTCACCCGCATCGTCACCCCGCTCGGCCAGCAGCGCCCCCAACTGATCGAAGCTGATGCCATATTGGCGCGCGATCTCGCGAGCATAGCTCTGACCGCGTGGCGGCGCCGGCACCACCTGATAGGTCCGCCGCAAACCGTCCTCGCCTTCTTCCACCGTCGACACCAGGCTGGCGACGCGGCTGTCCCCCGCGACTTCGCTGTTGATCGACTCGCAAGCGGCCGCCAGCTCGTGCAGATGCGTCACGAACAAAGCGCGCGCGCCCAGCATGCGCAGGCAGCAAACCACATCGCGGGCGAGAAAGTAACTCTCGGTCGCGCTCGTGCTCGCCAGCGACTCGTTGAGCAGCAGCAAACTCTGCCGCGTCGCCCGCCTGAAGATCTCGCGCAGGCGCCCCGCTTCTTCGCCCAGGCGGCCGCTCTCCATATTGGGCCGTTCTTCCGCCGGAAAATGCAGATAAACCGCGTCGACGGGGCTCAGCGATGCCGATTCGGCCGGGACATATAAACCGGATTGGGCCAGGATATGCAGCAAGCCGATCGCCTGAATATAGGTGGTTTTGCCGCCGCGGTTGGGGCCCGTCAGAATGTGAATGCGGCCGGCGTCGTCAAATGCGACATCGTTGCTGACGATCTGCTGGCTGAGCTCGCCCTCCTTTTGCTGCCGCGCGAGGCGCAAAGCCAGGTCGAGATTGTAAAGCGCGCGCGCCGCCAGCCGCCGCTCCGCCAACGGGAGCAGCTGCGGCCGGCTCATCGGCAGGCCGCGACCGCGCAAACCCGCCACCAGCGCCGCGCCGCCGACATAAAAGGCGATCTCCGGCTCAAGCGCGCGCAGCAGGCTGCTGTGCACATGGGTGTAACGTTTGAGGGCGCGGGCGATCGGTCGAATGACATCATTGAGCACGACGCCGAGGTCGCTGAAGAGCGCGTTAGCCGCCAGCCGGTCCAGCGTTTCGCGCCGCTCCGCTAAAATGCTGCCATTGCGGTAGCGCTGGGCGTCGGGCGCTTCGCGCAATGGGCTGATGCCGCGCAGGTCTTCCTCTTCGTCAATCCCCCAGAGCTTGCGGAAGAAACGCGGACCGCGAAAGCGCCGCTTGTTTATGGACAGCAGCGTAGCCGCTACCGGCTTCAGATCGGGCGACAGATTGACGCCGATAGTCACACTGACGACCTGGCGGATCTCGGCGCGCAACCGCGGCAATTCCTCTGCCATCTGCCGGAAGGCCGGCGCCGCCACGATGCGCCCGAACTCATCAGCAAGCGCCAGCCAGGCGGCCGCCTTGAGTTTCGCCCGATGCCCGGCCAACAGCGCCTCAAAGGCGGTCACGCATTCCAGATAATTCTCCAGCTCGGTCAAGCGGGAGAGCACCAGCGAGACCTGGTTGCGGCGGGCGCGAATATCGCGGACGGTGTTGTGCAGCCCGCGGATCAGCGGCAGCAGCTCGCTCAAACCCTTGGCGAAGTCCGGGTTGAGCAGGCAATCCTCAAGCACGTCCTGCCGATAGCGCAGCGCCTCCGCGTCCGTCAGCAGGGTCAAGAGCAAATTGTGGATCGGTCGCAGATAATCGACATGAGGGGCGATCGCTTCGGCAATGACCTTGACGCGCAAATCATCGGCGACCGCGTTTGCGCCGGGCGCAGCCATCGCGTCGGTCTGAGCGCGCCAGAGCAGGCTGATCGTCTGCGTGTCGCTACGGCTGGCTGGGAACATGCTTAACGCGTCGCTTAGGTCTGCCGGGCAGGCAACGCTATTTTAACCGAATCAGGCGAAGCGGAGACAGTCACAGATTTCAACTGCATGCGAGCGGAGGATCCGCGGAGCGGGCGCAAAATCTTTATCGCTTCAAGAACCAGTCCCCGTCCGCAGCCGCGCCATCTAATTCAGCTTCATCCGGCGCAGGCCCTGAAAAGCCGGGTCGCCCTGAATCTCGCGCCAGCGCGCCTCGCCGCCATCGGTGTGCCATTCGACGACGAACATGCCGTCGCTGTCCTGGTAGGTAAAGGAAGGCTTCAAACCGAGCAGAATCTGCCGGATCGTGCTGATGACATCCTTGCGTTCCTCGCCCATGCGCAGCGTGAAATATTGCCCGGAGATAAATTCGAAATAAATTGGCAAGCCTTCGAGGCTGCCCTCCATCCGCACCGGCGCTTCCGCCTGCGTACAGCTCATGAAGACATTCTGCAGACGATTGTTCCAAAGGCTGTGATTCACGCGCTCTTCAATGTAGTAAGGGCGGGGTTCGGGTCTTGAATAAAACCACTGGCGGGCGGTGTTTGCCATGCTGCGCCTCTTCGCGTCATGCGCCTTTCGGGAACGCCGCAAGTGTACCGCAAAATAGGGACGGGACAAATAGGCAAACGGCTTTTGAACACAGTCCCTCGCGAATCACGACTCGGCTCACACAATATATCAAACTCGCCAGACTGGAGTCTGCAGGGACGTTTGACCCGCCCCTACGGAAAAGCCAAGCGGCAGCGATTGAATCAGCCGGGGTCAAAATCTGCCATGCTGATTTAGAACAAATGTTCTGTTTTCTGCTATAATGTAGCGACCTTGACTCTGCTAATTCGAAAGGTTTCCCTCCATGAAATATCGCGACAATCGCAGCCGGCGCATTTTCGCCTTTATTTGCCGTTATACGCGTGAGTACGGCTTCCCGCCGACGCTCGGCGAGATCGCGGCGGACGAGGGGTTCAAATCAAATTCCGGCGTCATACGCCATTTGGACAAGTTGGAGAAATGGGGTTGGATTGAGCGATATCATGGCAACGCGCGCAGCATCCGGATTCTGCGCCGCTGCGAGAGCGAGCCACCTAGAGCAAATAACGCGAATTTTTCTCGCCAATACTCTCGGCAGCGATGACCACGCCCGATTGCGGCAAAACATAATACTGGTACAGCTCGCCGGTGATGAATTGCTTCGCCAGCGCGCCATCCAGGAGCCGATAAGTCTGCAATTCGATGCGCAAGGAAATGTAGAGCGGATGCGTGCGCAGCGTGTAGGCGCTCGTGCGCCCCTTGACGATGCGCACCGTTTCAGCTTCGCGGTCCAGCGTGAGCTGCTGTACAAAGCGGTTGTAGTCGGTTGTCATGTAGAGCATGATCCCGACCGCCAACAGCTCGACAGCCAGCGCCGCCGGCAGCGCAATCACGCGTATGAATGTCAGAAGGACCGCGACAACGGTCACGAGGATCGCCAGCTTCAGCGCGCGCCGGGTCCACTGTGCCCTGCGCGCCTCAAAATGCGCGATCTGGTCTTGCAGCGTCAGCGCCTGCGCCTGGCTCATGAGACCGAGGCGGTTGTTCTTGAGATCGTTTGGCGAGGCGGCGATAATCTGCGAACTTACGCGTCGCATGGGACTAACCCCTTCGGCCGTCAGCACCACAAGTGTACCAAGTATCGCCGGCAAGCTCAATTAAAGCTCGTCTACCTGGGAAGTGTATCCCTTTCGGTGGAAACAAAGAAACTTTACCACCGAGGACACCGAGAAAATCGAGGACACCGAGAAACGTAGACTATATGCAATTTCTTTGTGTCCTTCTTTCCTTTGTGGTGAAAATGAATTTCCACCGACTTCGATACACTACCTCTACCTGCAGGGCAATCGCAGCAAAATCATTTCGCGCCGATCGCCATGAAAATAAAGAAAAATGGCGGGGCGCCGCTGTGTGTCGCCCACGAAGATAGCCTGAATTTTGCGGGCGATTCACAGAATCACCCCTGTTTACGATTTCGCGGGTTCGTAATTTTCTGTGAGCCGAGTTGTCACTCGCGAGCGGCTTGTGGTGAGATTTCAACGCCGCTCGACAATGGCCGCTCAAAGCCTCTACGCCGATTCAAGCGCGGGCATGAATTCCGTCAGATAGACCGCCAGTTGGTCGCGCGTATAAGCATAAGCCGCCCGCTCAACCAGAGCCAGCGATGCCTTCGGCACATGCCGCCAAAGATAAAAATCCATTTCCGCGGGATCATCCAGCGCGGCGCGGAGCTCGGCCGGGGCGCGCTTCAGCCGCCGGCCGAAGATCGCCAGCGTTTCGCTTGCGCCGCCCGGCCTTATCTGACGCGCTACCAGATCACGCCAGCCGCGCAGCACCTCATCGGACATGAATGGCAGCCAGCCCGCCGGCTCACAGCGGCTGAGCGCCGCCGCCTGCCAGGGCGCCAGCAATCGTTCATCGCGCTCGTCCATGACCGTGAGGATGAGGTGCAGGGCGAGGAACTTGTCGCGCCGCTCGACGCCCGGCCACTCCCGCTCCCAAAATTGCGGCCGCACCATCTTGAGCGCCCAGGCTTCGTCGGCCGCCAGGTGCGCCACGTAGCCGGCCAAAAATGCGAGATGCGCTTCATCACGCGCCGCCGCCAGCGCGCTGTGTTGGCGCAGCATCAGGCGCCAGGGCCGTTCGCTGATGGCGCGGCCATACGCGTAAAAGTGAGTCACTTCGCGCCCGACGCCGCTGGCCACCCGCGCGTCCGCCACGATGCTGCCCAGCTGAAAAGCCGGCCGCTGCCGCGCCAGCAGGTCGCGATAGAGCGGCGGCAGCCGTTCATCAACGAGCAGGTTCCGGGCGATTCTGAGGTGTGTGAAGGGCGTCGGCATAGGCTGGCATTTTAGACGTCTTTCTCGCTAATCTGTAGGGGCGGCTCGCTCCGCCCGACTCTCTTCGGCAAAACCCCTCGGCGCCCTCGGTGGTAAAAGAACAGAAAACCAAACCACAGCATCACGCGAAGGCCAGCGGAGACCCGCTGAACTGGACGCCGTACCAGGCCAGCGCCGCCGCGATCACCGTGTCATCGTGGCCGCCGGGCGGGGCGCCATAACGATAACCGCCGCCGGGCAAGCGCTCCAAGCGATAGCCGGCCAGCTCGCCCAGCAGCACCGGATCATCAAGCAGATTGAGCGCGCCGCGTTCAATGGCCAGCGCCAGCGATTCGATCAGGGGTGATTTGCTTTTGGCTGTCGTGAGGAAAGCGCGCATCGGCAATCCTTCATCTTGCAGCGCCTCAATGTTGGGGGCGCCAATGCTGTTCGCTTCCGCCCAGATCACTTGCGGCCGCCAGTGCGCCGCCAGCGCCCGCAGACGCCCGCGCTGCAAGCTCCAGCCGATTGCGTTGAAGCGGTCCAGCGCCACCATCCGGCCCGCCGTGGCGTCAATGATGACGATGACGGTGTAATCATGGTGACGGCCCCAATCGATGCCGGCGACATAAACATGACCCGCTTCCGGCCCATCAACCGAGGCCGGGCGCGCGGTCGCCTGCAGACCGCGGAAGACCTGCCCGCTGTCTTCGTCGAATTCCGCCAGGTATTCGGTCCGCCAGACCTGCTCGCTTGTCTGCCGGCGGATGCTCCGCAGCTCTTCCCGGGCGATGAAGGGGCTGCTCGCGCTGGTGTAATGAAAGGACGCCCATTCCTCAACTTCATCGTCCAGGCCCAGTTTGTACTGTTCCCAGAACCAGTTGCGTCCGAAGGGCGTACTGAGGAAGAGAGCGCGCCCCCGACTGGTGGCCAGCATCGGGCGCACAATTTCGGGCCAGACGCGCGGCTCCATGAACGCAGCCTCATCCAGCACCGCCAGGTCCAGCCCTTCGCCGCGCAGGCTGTCGGGGTAGTGGGCGCTGCGCACAGCGATCATGCCGCCGCCAAGGATGTCAATGCGCCGCTCGCTCTCGCTGATCCTGACGCCCTCCAGCCGCGACGCGTCCGCCTTCAGATCACGCCAGACCTGGCTCGCCATCATGCTCGTGGGCGCCAGCCACCACCCCCGTTTCCCATCCCGCACCGTCTCGAGCAGAAGCGCCGTTTTGCCCAGCTCCGTCTTGCCCCAGCGCCGGCCGCAGGCGACCACCTTGAAACGCGCGCGGCTGCCCATCACCTCGCTTTGCCCAGGGTGGAGCATCCTGCACCTGACCGTCATAAAAGAACTCGAATCGGACAACTTTCTCTTCTCCCCCATCAATTTCGTCTATCACCTCCTCCAGTTTCATCGCATGGCTGACCAGGCTGCCCAAGGCGCTGGCCAATTGATTGAGCGGCGCCTTCGCCAGCGTCTCCGCGTCCATGCGCGCCAGGATGGACTGCCCTCGCTTTAACATCTCAAGCTGCAAGTCAAGCTTCAGGCGGTCTCGCTGTCGTTTCAGCCGCCCGCGATAAGCCCGCCGCAACGCGTCTTCGTCTTGCAGCCATCCGCGAAGCGTGCGCGCGGGGATCTCAAGGAATTCGCTGACGCGCCCCGCCTCGCCATCATGTTCGTCAATCTCGTTGAGCGCCTCTATCTTGCTTTTGAGGGAATAGCGTCGAGTCATTTTCGGCCGCTCCTGCATAAAATCACCGCGTCTGAAATGACAAGGGAGACTCCCATGGCTCGCCATCCGGCTGATAACGGGAACGGCAGGCAATCCGTCCGCGTATGGGAGTCTCTCTTGTACGGAGGCAGACTAGCACTAATGTTCTAGGAATGAGTGACGGTTTGTTCGCGTGAATTTATCTTCACGGCAGCCCCTCGCAAGTCACAACTTGGCACACACAATGCAATGAACTCTGCACAGCGAGAACGTGTAGGGGCGACCAACCTGGTCGCCCGTCGCAGCGATACGAAAAGTTTTCGGGCGAGCCACCGTCTCGCCCCTACAGACACCTGTTTCTGCGGGTTCATTATTTTGTATGAGCGGGTCGTGACTCGCGAAGGGCTACAGTCGTCATGATACAATTGAAGCGGCAGATCGGCGAAGAGGCGGCGCTTTGAGCGAATCCTATCCCGGAAAATATCTCATCGGCTTGACCGGCAATATCGCTGTCGGCAAAAGCCTCGTGCGCAAGCTCCTGGCGGAGCAGGGCGCGGCCACCATCGATGCCGACCGCATCGCCCACCAAATCATGGGCAAGGGAGAAGCCGCCTACGCCGACATCGTCGCCGCTTTCGGCGCCGGCATCCTCGATGATCAAGGTGAAATCAAGCGCGCCGTCCTGGGCGAAATCGTCTTCAACGATGCCGCCCGTCTGCGCCAGCTCGAAGCCATCAGCCATCCCGCCATTCGCCGCCGCATCGATCAACTCATCCGCGAGGCCGAAGCGGAGGTCGTCGTCATCGAAGCCATCAAGCTGCTCGAAGGCGAACTGAAGCGGGCGGTCGATTCGGTCTGGGTGGTCGACGCCTCGCCGGAGACGCAGTTGCGGCGCCTGCTGACCAAGCGCGGCATGTCCCAAAGCGAGGCGCGCCGGCGCATCGCCCTGCAGAACCCGCAAGCCGATAAGCTGCGCCAGGCCGACGTCATCATCCAAAACGACGGCCCTGTCGACGCCGCCCGCGCGCAAGTGACGCGAGCCTGGGCGGCACTTTCTTTCTAAGCAGCCGTCTGTAGACACACGCGCTGCACAGCAGTGGCTCACGCAAAACACCTTGCATCTCGGCGCGTTTCGCTCCTCTCCCTGACTCGTCGGATGCCCGCCATAGAAATGGCGGGAGGGGCCGGGGGTGGGGTTGACTGCCCGCAACGTAAACAGGGTCGCTGGCCAGCACAAAACACGCTCGCGCCGCAAGAATCGACTGGTCACACCCGCCCTCATCATAGATAATGACGCATCGTCTCGTCACTTTGAAGCTTGCCCAAACCGATGGAGACCCGCAATGATGAATCGTCTTGTCATCGTCACATTGCTCGCGCTATTGATCGCCGCCTTCGGCCGCGCGATTCTCGCCGACGACAGCTGCGCTGATGCCCTCGGCTGCGTTGAGATCGGCCCCGACGAAAAAATCCTGATCGGCGGCATACTGCGCCTGTCCGGCCCTAAACCCTGGACCGGCTATGTCGCCCAAAGCGCCTTCCAGTTGGCCCTGCTGGCGCGTGATGGCCAACTGCTGGGCCGCGAAGTCGAGCTCCTGCTCGAGGACAGCGCTTGCACGGAAGACGGCGGGCGCGCGGCGGCGCAGCGCCTGGTCGCCAATCCCGCGATCGTCGGCGTCATCGGCACGAACTGCTCCCTGGCGGCCAAAGGCGCCCTGCCGGTTATCAGCGAAGCGGGCTGGCTCATGATCTCCCCATCGAATACCTCGCCCTTTCTGACCGATGCCGACCGCGAAGCCGGCGGGCTCTACCAGCCCGGCTACTTCCGCGCCGCGCATAACGATCGCTTCCAGGGCGAGCTGAGCGCGCGCTTCGCCGCCTCTGTGCTGAACGTGGACAAGGTCGCGACGATTGATGATGGCGATCCCTACACCCGCGGGCTGGCCAGCGCGATAGCCGATACATTCACCAGCTTGAATGGCGAGGTCGTCTTCCAGGGCGTCATCATGAAAGGCCTGCCCGACTTGAGCGGGGTTCTTAGCGCGATCGCTGATAGCGGCGCCCAGCTCGTCTATTTTCCCGTATTCCGGGAAGAGGCGCTTCAAATCGCCCGGCAGCTGGTGGACTGGCCCGGCATGGAAGACAATTTCATGATGACAGCCGATGGCGCCTTCACGACATTATTCGCCCAGGAAGTGGGCGAGGCCGGCGTCGGCATCTATGTCGCCGCTCCCTACGTCCAGGGCAAACTCTACGAGGCTTTCCTGAATAGCTGGCGGATGGAGATTGACGAAGCGGGCCCGACCGGCGGCTTCCATGCCCACGGCTATGACGCCGCCAACCTGCTGCTGGACGCGCTGGAATCCGTCGCCCAAGAGCGCGACGACGGCAGCCTGCTCATCGGCCGCGGCGCCTTGCGCGAGGCCCTGGCCGCCGTCGAGGATTATCCCGGCCTGACCGGTTCGCTGACCTGCCGCGAGGAGTCGCCACACGCCGGCGACTGCGCCACCGGCGAAGCCCTCGCCATATTTCAGCTAGGCGCCGCCGAGATCCATGAGGGCAGATGGCCGCCGCCGCCGCTCTGGACAGCCGCCATGGCTGAGGCGGGGTAGTCTGTAATCCTTGGTTCACAAGTGAAATATGTAAAGCATCCGTGGAAGCGCGGGCAAAATATGAACGAGCCGGCGCGCCGGCCCGTCCGCGTTCCTGCTAGGCTTGCTTGTTTTGGGGCTTGGGGGGTAACGGGCGGTTTCCCTCTGTGGCCTGCTCTATCCGACCAAGCACGTCTCTGCTACGCTTTTCGACTACCACATTAAAGTCCGGGTCAGGGTTTTCGAGCAAAGAGGCCAAGGTTATCGATTCTACAAACTCACCTTGTTGGCTGGTATCTTTCTGCGGTTCATCATTGACCAAAGCTGTTCTCCTTGAGGTTACATGGATACAGACAGCAACATTATAACACGCGTTTCGTCGGAAGCGGAACAAGACATCATCAGCCGCCTTGACGCTGTGATCGAGGCCACGGTAAAGACTCACGAAATCTTGGAGGCAAAGGCAAAATTTGGATTTACAATTCTTAGTTCCGCCATGGCTATTGTGCTGTTTGCTTTTGCGAATGTCTCCGATCTGGCAGCTAAAGTGAGCGTTGACGCTATTCGACTGTTTGTGTTGTTTGATTTACTTGCAGTATTCTTTACCTTGGCTGTAATGTGGCCACGCTATCAACCAATAGCCATTATACAGCCAAAACAGCCCGCTTTGGAAAAGTGGCGGCGGCTACCATTCGCGGAATACAGGGCGAACTTGCTGGCGCAGTACATTAAGTTGTGGAAAGAACACGAGGCCGTCATCGCTCCAAAGACCAGTGCCTTTCAAGCGGCTTGCCTATGTACCGGTGTAGCCTTTTTTCTCCTTGCTGTGATACTGTATCAGCTTACGGGTTCGCAGGTCACCTGACTCTGCGCCATTCGTACCCGAAACACACTGACTTTGAGTGTTTAAGAGCGTGGACCGTTGGCGAACGCGAGCGGGCGATTATGCGACAAGCCCCGCACATTACAGCTGGACCTACGGACAACAATGGTGGCAAGAATGACCGAACTGACTAGCCTGAGCATCGCCGCGGCGCTGGAAAAAATGCGCGCTGGCGAATGCTCCGCGCTGGAATTGACCGAAGCCCATCTGGCGCGCATCGAACGGCTCGACGACGAAATTCGCGCCTATTTGACCGTCAGCGCTGATTTTGCCCGCGAACAGGCCCGGGCGGCTGACGCGGCGCGCGCGGCCGGCGACGAGCGCCCGCTGCTGGGCATCCCCATCGCCCTCAAGGATGTGCTCTCGACCAGAGGCATCGAAACCACCTGCGGCTCGAAAATCTTGCGGGGTTATCGTCCGCTCTTCGACGCGACCGCCGTCGCCCGCCTGTATGCCGCCGGCGCCGTCATGCTCGGCAAGCTGAATATGGACGAGTTCGCCATGGGCTCGTCGACCGAAAACAGCGGCTTCTTCCCCACCGCCAATCCCTGGAATCTCGATCATGTGCCCGGCGGCAGCAGCGGCGGCAGCGCGGCGGCGGTGGCGGCGAACATGGCGCTGGCGACCCTGGGCACGGACACCGGCGGCAGCATTCGCCAGCCCGCCTCATTCTGCGGCGTATCCGCCATCAAGCCAAGCTACGGGCGCGTCTCGCGTTATGGCTTGATCGCTTATGGCTCCTCCTTCGACCAGGCCGGCCCCTTCGCCCGCACAGTCGACGATCTGGCGCGCGTCCTGGCGGTCATCGCCGGGCAGGACCCGCTCGATTCGACCAGCATGCCGACGCCCGCGCCTGATTATGCCGCGGCGCTCAGCGGCGACATCCGCGGCTTGAAAATCGGTTTGCCCAAAGAATACTTCGCCGAGGGTTTGCAGCCGGCGGTGGAGTCGGCGGTGCGCGCGGCGGTGACTGCTTTGGAGGGCATGGGCGCCGAGGCGCGCGAAGTCAGCTTTGAGCACGCTGATTATTGCCTGCCCGCCTATTACATCATCGCCATGGCGGAGGCGAGCGCCAACCTGGCCCGCTACGACGGCGTCCGTTTTGGCGCCCGCGTCGATGGCGCCGATCTGATCGATACCTACAAAAAGACGCGTGGCGCCGGCTTCGGCGAAGAGGTTAAGCGCCGCATCATGCTGGGCACCTATACGCTCTCGGCCGGCTATTACGACGCCTACTATGGCAAGGCGCAGGCGGTGCGTACGCTCATCCGGCAGGACTTCGACGCGCTCTTCAACGAGGTCGATGTCTTGATCGCGCCGGTCGCCCCATCCACCGCCTTCAAATTCGGCGAGGTGACCGAGGATCCCCTGCGTATGATCCTGGCCGATGTGCTGACGATATCGGCCAATCTGGCCGGCATCCCCGGCCTGAGCCTGCCCTGCGGCTTTGACGCGGCCGGCTTGCCCATCGGCTTGCAAATCCTGGGCGCGCCCTTCACGGAGGAGCGCCTCCTGCAAGTGGGCGCGGCTTATCAGCGCGCGACCGATTGGCATTTGCGCTCGCCGCTGGATTGATTTCCTTCCTCATACCAGCGACTACACCGACGCAAAAACTATGACAGCGAGCCATACATTAACGCCACTGCCGCTTCAATAGATTGGGTAATCCGGCGGCGCGCGCTGTATGATAGGCAACGCCATCCAGGTGCTAGACTAAAGTCATGTGCGGAATCTGCGGCGTCATCCATTTCGACGGAAAACCGCCGGTTGGCGTCGCCGGCTAAATGGGGATTCTGCTTACCAGGAAGGAAATGATGCTGGACAGGATGGCGACTACCACCGCAATCTGCCAGGTGAGATTCTTGATATCGGTTCGCAGATTGTTGACTTCGCCACGGAGTTGGGCGAGGGCAACCTTAATGTCGCCGTTGTCGCGTTCGTGTTGATCCTTCGCGACGAATGAGTCCATCCGAGTTTCGATAACTGCCAGTCGTTCGACGTCTTGACCGGATTTTGCTTCGGCGACCATAAGCGCCTCCCATAATTGTCCGCAGCATAACGCGGTTCTGACCATTGGTCAACAAAACTTTGCTAGGTGAGAGTGGCTTCGCATGAGATCTTGCGCAGCCTTTACAGTACATAATACCATACGGCTGATTCAAAGCGAGGACCGCTCGACATGTGCGGAATCTGCGGCGTCATCCATTTCGACGGAAAGCCGGTCAGTCGCGCGCTGCTGACGGGCATGAACGAGCGGCTCGCTCATCGCGGTCCCGACGGCGCTGGTTATTTCAGCGACGGAAACATCGGTCTGGCGATGCGCCGCCTGAAAATCATCGACATCGCCGGCAGCGATCAGCCGCTCAGCAGCGAAGACGGCTCCGTTGTCCTCATCTTCAACGGCGAAATCTACAATTATCGCGCGCTGCGCCGCCAGCTCATGGGGCGCGGGCACCGCTTCAAAACCGATGGCGATGGCGAAACGATCGCTCATCTCTACGAGGATCATGGCCCCGACGCGCTGAAGCACCTGCGCGGCATGTTCGCGCTGGCGCTTTGGGACGGGCGGCGGCGGCGCCTGCTCCTGGCGCGCGACCGCTTCGGCCAGAAGCCGCTCTATTATTATGCGAACAACAAGGTCTTCGCATTCGCCAGCGAGATCAAGGCACTATTGGCGCATCCCGCTATACCCCGCGTCTCCCGCTTCGAGGGAGATGACCGGCGCGCGCTGGCTGCGTACCTGAGTTTCGGCTATGTGCCAGCGCCACAGACCGCATTCGCCGGCATACACATGCTTCAACCGGCGAGTGCCCTGCATGTCGAGCCATCCGGCGCGACGCGGGAGCAGCGCTATTGGGACTTGCCCCCGCTCGCGCCCCCCGAACCGGCGGCCAAGGCGGCGACTTATGTCGGCGATCTGCGCGAACAGCTGGCGGAAGCGGTGAAACTGCGCCTGATCAGCGATGTGCCGCTGGGCGCCTTTTTGAGCGGCGGCCTCGACAGCAGCCTGATCGTCGCCCTGATGCGCCGGGGCAGCAACAGCGCCATCAAAACCTTCAGCATCGGCTTCGCGGGCGATGAGACCTTCGACGAAAGCCTCTACGCCGAGAAAGTCGCCCGCCATCTCGAGACCGAGCACTCCACGTTCCGCGTCGAGCCCGAGGCATTGAGCCTGCTCTCCGACCTGGTCCGGCATCACGATCAGCCCTTCGCCGATAGCAGCGCCATCCCCACCTACCTGGTCAGCAAGCTCACGCGCGAACAGGTGACGGTCGCGCTGACCGGCGATGGCGGCGATGAGCTCTTCGCCGGCTATGAGCGCTTCTACGCCGTCGATCTGATGCGAAAGCTCCAATTCATGCCGGGGCCGTTTCTGCGCGGCGCGGCCGAATTGCTCCGGCGCTTGCCAGAGGGAACCGGTTACTATGACCCGATCAAGCGCGCCCGTCGTTTCGCGCGGGCGGCGAGTCAAGGGTTGGCGGATGCTTATTTCGACCTGGTCCGCATTTTCGATGCGACGCTGCTGGCGGATATCTGCCCCAAGGCCGATCCAACTCAGCCGACCATGAATGCCTATATGAATCCCGGCCAAACTCAGCCTGTCGCCGAACTTGTGCAAGCGAATATGCGGTCTTATCTGCCCGACGACCTGCTGATCAAAGCCGACCGCTGCAGCATGGCCGCCTCGCTGGAAACGCGCGCCCCCTTCCTTGATCATGAGCTCGCTGAATCCGCCGCCATCATCCCATTCAACCTCAAGCTCAAAGGCTCGCGCAGCAAGCATATTCTCAAAGAGGCGGCGCAGGGCTTGCTCCCCCCCGAGATCATCGACCGGAAAAAGCACGGCTTTGGCGTACCGCTGGGCGCTTGGCTCCGGCGCGATATGGCGCCAATGCGCGAGCTCTTGCTCAGCCGGCGGGCGCGCGAACGCGGCTTGCTGGAGATCTCGGCGGTCGAGCGTTTAATCGCCGAGCACGAAGCGGGCGCGCGTGATCACAATCGGCAGCTCTGGGCCCTGCTCACGCTGGAGGAATGGCATCGTCAGTTTGTGGACGGATGATTTCACCACAAGCCCTCGCAGGTCACGACGTGGCTCATAGTATAGGGTGGAGCGAAGGAATTCTTGATTGCTTCGCCATGAATGGATATAATCAAACTGAAGTTGTAGAGGACTCAAATGATGAGCGATGTGGACAATTCTTTGGAAAGGCGTCGCCGACAGATTCCCACTGCATTCTTCGCCTTGGTCATAATCCTGTCGTTCTACTTGGCCATATTGTTCGCGGTTTTGAGCGTTCTTCTCCTGAGCGGGCATACGTGGATCTCGTAATCCTCACTTCGCTTGCCGCTCTGGTGGGCGTGGCAAGCGGCGTTTTGGCGTTCCTGGTTTGGGTACGTCAGCAAGTTGACGCTGTGCGCCAGGAACATACGGATGATTTGCGCACAGCCCCTCACAGGTCACGACGTGGCTCACACAAAATTACGGATCCCCGACAAAAGGAAGCTGTAGGGGCGTTTCGCTGAAACGCCCGTCCATGCGATATCGCGAGCTCGTAGGGCGAGACAAGGGTCGCGTAGACACTGACCGTCTCTCGCCCCTACAAATTTCGCTACGATTGCAGATGGCACTTTGCAGATTCATCAATAAGGAGGCACAGACGGCCCCGAGCTTCATAGATGGAATCTCAGAGCGCTACGGACCGCACCCCGGCCCGCGCTTCATCCAACCTGCGCGCCCACTCCAGCGCCAGCTCCGCCGGCATCCGCGCGCAGCCGACCGCCTCCAGCGTGAAAGACGCCGCCGCCGCGCCATAACAGCCCGCCGTCACGACATCGCCCCCGCGGCACCAGCCGACCAAAAAGCCGCCGCAATAGGTATTGCCCGCCCCCGTTTGATCGACCACCTCAGCCACTTCGACGGCGGGGATGTAATAGGCGCGCCCATCGCCCGCCCGCGCCACCAATGAGCCGAGCTCGCCCATGCGCAGGGCCGCCACCTTCACGCCATCGGCCAGCATCCGGCGCATGATCTCGATTTCGTCCTCGATGCCGTACATCGTCCCCGCTTCGTGCAGGTTGGGCGAGACGATATCGGCCGGTTTGACGCCCTCCAGGAAGGCTTCGCGCTCGGCGCTGAGCATGAAAATGCGCACCGGTTCCCAGAGCAGCACCGCCTCCGGGTAGCGGGCGCGCCAACCGGCGACATGCTCCGGCGCGCGCAGCAGCGTGAAACCGCGCACGCTCTCGAAAGGCACGGCGGCGCTGTCGGCGGCCGGACCATACATAAATGGCTCAACGACCTCGACGCGGAAGATCTCGTTGCGGACGCCGTTCCACTCGAATATCTGCCAGCCGCGCAGCTGCGGATGCCGCGTCCAGACGAGACCGGCAGGCTCGAAATCGGCTTCCAGGCGCGCGCGGATATCGCCCGGCAGGTCCTCGCCGACCAAACCGACCAGCCCCGGCTTCTCGCCAGCGAAGGCGATGCCGTAAGCCGCGTGACTGCCGCCGCCGCCCAGCACGCCCATGCTCGTGCGACCGTCGGGATAGACGATGTCGTCGATGATGATGCTGCCGATCGCTAGATAATCAGGCCTAGTCATGGGTCTATTTCGCCACCTGGGTTACTACGGTCGCGCCCTAGCGCATCTCCACCGACGGACAAGACGCAAGCGTTCGCTGCAGCGCCGCTTTCTCGCCGCTGTCGATCGTGAGCTTGTACTTCGTTTTGACCTTGATGACGCGGTCCGCAAACCAGCACTTGTTCAGCGCGGGTCTCCATTCCGCAAAATCCTTGCCGCTCTTCTGATGTCGGTTGACACTGGGCGAGGCCAGCGTGAGATTCAGCAGGTCGCGGGCGAAGGCTTTGCGCGTCCGCGCTCCGGCGCCGCATAATCCGCTGTCATGCGCTTCTGATGCCGCCACGATATGCTCGATGTCTGTTTCCTTTGTGCTGCTGAATAGGGCGCCGGTGTAAGGACCATAAATGCGGCCGCCCATGCGGTTGACGATCTGCGGCTCGACCGATTGCGGATAAGAATAGTCGTCACGGTCATAGGGCGAACAGCGATGCTCCCGCGCGACGACAAGCGCCTTGAGTCTGTTGAGCGCCCCCTGGACGGCGGCATTGATCGCCGGTTGTGCCGGAACAGGCGATGCGGTGCCCGTTGACGATCTTGCTGAGGACCCCGATGCGCGCGCCTGCGCTTTGTCCGGGCTGACGAATTGCGTCACCGCGATCCAGCCGAGATCAATATTAAGCCAGCAGTAGACATCGCCTTGATGGCTGGCTACCACCGCATAGCCTTCGCCGGGCGGCGTTGTGCCCAGTATCGGGGCGGAAGCGGACGGGCGACCCCGGATATTCATCTTGCCGTTGACCCAAGCCTGGCGGTGTGGATAGCAGCCCCTTTGCCTCGATTCAGCCTCGGGCTCTGCGCGCTGAACGGTTGCGCTAAGGGCCGGCTTTTGCGTCGCGCGGATGGGCGTGGCGGCCGGGCGGCGGGGCGCGCTGCCCCGGGCTGCGCCAGGCCTCTGATCTTCGGGTTGCGATAAGACAGCGAAAACGACGGAAGCGGCAAGCGTCAGGAGGATCATCCACATCCTCAGGTTGCGCGAATTGGAGCGCCGCCGTCTATTTGGCTTCCAAATGCTCATCATATTTCCAATTATAGCCGCTAGCGCTTCAACTCCGTAATCATGTGGCTGGAACGGATTTGACTGGCGCCATCCGCCCAATCCGGCCGGCGGCCGCCTTCGAAATTGCGGAAGTAAGGCGCGCCGATCGCCTGCGCCCGCGCCGCCGCGAAGAGCTCGCCCGGGATGCTGTAGACCACCGAAGCATAGCGCTCCGGCGCCTCCCGCGGGATCGGCAGCAGCGTCTTGACATAGCCGCGGATTTCCCGCGCCGCTTCGGTCGAGACCAGCGCCAACGGGCGGCCGATGCTTTGAGCGGCCCGCGCCACCTCCGCCATGCGGTCGGCGTCAAAGCCATTCGCGCAAAGCAGAATCGTCGGGATATTCGTCGCTTCAACGAAATACTGCAAATGCGACCATTCCTCCGTCTCCTGGGCCAGGGCGCTGTCACCGCTGGCTTCCAACACTTTGGCCGCGCTGAACATGGCGACGCCATAGAGCGGACCGGCGCCCACGAATTCGAACAGCGGCGCGTTCCCCCAGGCATCCACCAACTCATTTACGATCGGCTCGCAGACTTGAATCGTCTCCTCAATCACATCAGCCAGCTCAGCGATGGCGGCGCGCTCGGCATCGGCAGCCCGCGTACTCATGCTGCCACGCACCTCGGCGATGCGCAGGGCGGCCAAAAGCAGCGCAATCTGCGACGCCAAATAGGAGCGCACGCCCGGCACCACCATGCCCGCCAGCTCATCCGGCAGCGGCGGCACCGCCGTCTCGAAGAGCGCCTGCGCCACGCCATTGAGCGGGCCCGCCGGGTTGCCCGTCAAGGCGACGGTGGTCGCGCCGGCCAAACGCGCCATATCCAGCGCCTCAATCGTGCGGCTGACCTCGCCCGAGACCGAAACGCCGATGACCAGGTTGGTCTTGGGTCCCGTGTCGGGCAGGTAACCGGCGGTGTAGCGGCTGAAGGGCAGCGCGCTCATGGCCTGCGTCGGCACACCAGTCAGCTGATGAAATGCCAGCTCCGCGCCGACCGGGGCATGATGGCTGTCGCCACAGCCGACCAGATAAATGCGCTTGACCGATGCGCAAGTCTCGAAATCGAAAGCCCGGCGGGCGGAGGCGTCAAATGGCTTGACGATCGCGCGGACGAGATCGGGCAAGGTGTCAATCTGCTGGTGCATGGGGCTGCGTGCGGGCATGGGCTTGTCCTTTGCGGGTGATGTGGAGATGGTACTAATGTAGCGCAGATGGGATTGGCGCGCACGTGCTTAGTTTTTTCACCACATGAGGAAGAGAAGAAACACAGAGGGCGCAGAGGGTCTTTTGCTACCGAGGTCACCGAGAGAAAAGCAATTGTGGGGGATGCGCCAAAGTAATGTTGCGATACGCGATTTCAGATAGAATAATGCGTGAAAGACCTGCTGCCGCTAGCAATCAGAGGCCCGTGGCGAAATGTGGATTTCCGCCAGGTAATTACTGCGATATCGATTCTTTCGAAAATCAAAGGCGCCTCTAGCGTAATTTTCAGTCCTGTTGTGTATAGTGGTCCGCATAGTATTCTTGCATCAAGGAATTGAATTTGGTTAAACTACTTTTTAAGCGAAACATGGTTACAATGTCGCTGTATATCCAGATGATCATGAACCGCCTCATGTCCACGTGTGGAAGGACAATATGGACATAAGAGTCTTTTTGGATCCTATCGAATTTGGGGAGAATCCTGGATTCAAAGCGACAGATCTGAAACGGATACGGAAGTTAGTGACGAAGCACAAGGACAGATTGTTGGCACAATGGGACGATTACCATGGCATCCCGAAAAGCGAAGGACACGAGGAGGGGAGGTTAAGCAATGGATCTGATGCCGCTGGTGAACCCCGTCCGGTGCGCGGCAAAAAAGGTGACTTTCAGCAAGAAGTTTGCGCGAGTGTCACTTGCGGATGGTCGAGTGATTAGCCTTCCATTGAAATTCTATCCTCGTTTGCAGAACGCCACCGACGAGCAGCGAAAAAAATACGAGTTGTTTGGCCTCAATATCTATTGGGATGATCTGGACGAAGGCATCGACTTGACCGCCATGCTTACTGGCATGTATCGCCGCCGAGAACACATGGAGCAAGAAAGCTAAGCCGACCGCTCCGCCCGCCACTCCGACATCGTGCGATTTCCCTTGCTCCGGTTGCAATGACTGCAGAGCAGCTGCAAATTCTCCACATGATCCGTCCCCCCGCGCGACCGCGGCAGCAGATGATCCACCTCCATCACCTTGAAGGGAAAATGCGTATCGCAGCCGCGGCAGACCCCCTCCTGCTCGCCATAAAGCCGATGCCGATGACTGCGATAATTGGGCAGCGCGCCCAGGTCGGTGCGCTTGGGCAGGGTGTCGACCACGTTGGCGCCGCCCCATAATGCGCCCCTATCTTCGCGGATGCGCTCGTTGACCAGCTTGACCGCCAGCGGCGACAGGTCAATGCCCGCCCATTGACGCTCCAGCCGGTCAGCCGCCACCAGCGTCGTCGCGCAGCCGCAGAAGGGATCGAAGACGATGTCGCCTTCGTTGCTGCTGGCTTCGACGATGCGGTCAAGCAGCTTTACAGGCTTTTGAGTGGGATAGCCTAGTCGTTCTTTTGCCTGCGACTGTACTGGCTTGATGTCCGTCCAAACTCCTCCCAGTTGAGTGCCCTTCTGCTCATCAAGATACCTCTTTACGGCCGGCACATTTCCTGGCTTGGTTTGGATAACGATGCCGTTTTCATAAGCCTTTTGCATTCTTTCTCTTGTCCAGCGCCAGACGCGCGTCACACCGAGAAACTCGTAGGTCAAGTTTGGGCGGTTCTTTTGCGGACTGGTCAAGTCGCCGAGTCTATACCTCCTGCCCGTACCTTCTTCAACGAATCGATAAAACTTATCAATATATTCTCGGTCATGCGGAACATAAACTGGATTCCACGTACATGATTCTGATTTTGAATAGCGCAGCAAAATGTCATGATTCTTCGGCAAGTTCTTTCGGGCATCACCCTTAGTATTCGTCCGTTTCCAGATAATCTCGTTGCGGAAATTCTCGCGCCCGAAGACCGCATCCATCAGCAGTTTCAGATAATGGCTCGCCGTCGGGTCGCAATGCAGATAAATGCTGCCGGTCGGTTTGAGAATCCGCTCCATCTCAATCAGCCGCACCGCCATCATGATCAGATAACTCATCATGCTCTTGCCCGAGGCGTTGCGGGCCGCTTCGATGACGCTGTAGGCGGCCGGGTTGCGGTCGGCCAGCTCGCCATGCTCATGCACATCAATATCGGAGAGCGTCCAGGTGTCTTTGAAAGCGGCGCCGGCGGCGATCGAACCGATGGGCGCGGCGTAATCCTGATTGGAATTGAAGGGCGGGTCGAGGTAAATGAGGTCGATGCAGGCCGAGTTGATCCCGCGCATCACATGCAGGTTGTCGCCCACCCAGACGGTGCGGTTGCTGAAGTTCGCTTGCGCCATGCGCTGACTGTAAACGCTGCCGGCGGGGCTGTACAGTGCGATTTGCCGCAGGGGATTCACCACAGCCGCTCGCGAGTGACAACTCGGCTCACACAAAATTACGAACCCGCAAAATAGGAATCTGTAGGGGCGTTTCGCTGAAACGCCCGTCCATGCAATAGCGCGAGGTTTAGGGCGAGACAGGGGTCGCGGCGCTGAAACGCCAGTTTGCCCGCAGTATAGTCTCTGTAGGGGCGAGCCATTGGGTCGCCGTTGCGGAATTCATAAATGTGCGTCGGGCGACATGCTACCGCGCGTAGACACAGCGGCTCTGCCGTCCCTACAGAAGTTGGTTAATGAAAGCCGGCGCCCAATGCGCCGCCGAGACCACATCGCTCAGCGCCGCCGTCTCCTCCACCGTATGCGCATTCGCCACGATGACGCCGCTCAAACCGAGCGGACGCGCCCACATGCTCAGCAGCATGTCATCGCTGCGCGAGATATAACTGTGGTTCAGCCGCACCGTGCCCGGCCGCGCCCGATTGACCTGTTCAGCCAGCGACTCCGCCAGCGCTTGCGCATCCAGCGGCACGACCGAGCCGCGCCCGTCGCCGGAGACAAAGCCATGCGACGCGCCGCCCCCGGGGACATGCCCGGCCGCTTCATCCACATTGTGCCCATCGATATTGATGAAGCCGAGCCGCGGCGGCGCAAGGCTCTGCGCCAGGCGGGACGCGCCTTGCCCGAAGAGGCCAACGGGCGGGCCCTCTTCCTGGTCGGTGAAGGCGAAGAGGACGCGGCGGCCGGCGATAGCATCAGGCGCATGTTCGCCCAGCGTATAAGCCGCCAGCAGCGCCAGCAGCACGCCGATTGCATTATCCAGCCCCGTGCCCACAATCCGCCCCTCGCGCAGCCGCGGCGTCGCCCGCATCATCAGCGTATCGCCCGCGCCCAGCTCGCCAACCGCCGGCTGATAAGTAATGCGAGTGTCGCCGCCGGCGCTCTCAAAGCGCATGTCGCCGCTCGAGCTGACGCGCACGCGGCCATCCACATAACGCAGCCCAATCGCGCCACAGGTATAGCCATCGCCCGGGACGCGAATGGCGCAGAGCGGATACAAGGTCCCAGCCGCCAGATCCCGCACGCGGAAGCAGGGGCGGTCCATGTGGGCGCTGATCAGCAGGTCAAGCGGGGCGGCCGGCTCGCCGATTTCGATGCCCAGGTTTCCCGTCGCGGCGACGGGCGCGCAATCCAAGCCGAGCTCCTCCGCCATCTGCTGAATCACTTCGCCGACCGTGCCGGGCAGCGTGCAGCTGTTTGCCGGCGCCGGCGCCTCCAGCAAGCGCGTCAACATGGCGAAAATGGCGTCAGCGGTTGTGGCTGGATCGGCGCTGATGCTCTTGAGCAAGTTCACGATTTGCGCAGTCATCACAGTACTAAGCCTTGTAGGGGCGCCATATCATGTCGCCCGTTTCCATGCGCGCGCCGGCTAGCGGGCGACCTGGTAGGTCGCCCCTAAGGCAGGCCGCGGGGTTACTCATTCTTGCGACAGCGCATTGACGAATAGCTCATAAACGCCATCGGTATCCAGTGCTTGAATCACATTGACATTGGGCGCATTGCCGCTGATGCCGGTGTAATCGATGACGGTCTGCCCGCGCGTATGCCGCCCATTAAGCTCGACCGTGGTGTAGAACTTGCCGCTCTGACGAATCAGCTGCGGCCGCAGCGTAATCGCCATCGCCAGCGGATCCGGCAGCAGATAGGCCGGCCGCCGATAAACCCCGCGCAGCCGCTCGGCCGTCTCTTGCGAAATCGCGCGGAAGAAGCGCCCCCTGGCCGTATCAATGGCGCAAAGCGCGTTGAATTGATCCCACGGGAAACCGTGGGCCATCGTCGTCTCCCAGCTGAGCATGGTCGCCTCTTCGAAGGCGGCCAGCGTGATGGCGGCCGCTTCCGGGTCGGTCCAGATATTGTATTCGGCGCTGACGATGGGCGTGTTCCCCTGCGCCGCGATCGTGCCGCCCATGAATACAAATTGCTTGATCCGCCCCGGGAAAGCCGGGTCAATGCGCACGGCGGCGGCGATATTCGTCAGTGGGCCCAGCGCGATCAGCGTCAACTCGCCCTCATGCTCGCGCGCCAGCCGCAAAAGCGCCAGAACCGCATGCTCGTCTTCGATGCGGCGCGTCAAAGCCGGGCGCTCGCGCAAATTGCCCAGCCCATCGCCCCCGTGAAATTCGGCCGCGTCCTCCCATTCCGAGATCAAGGGCCGGTCAATGCCGGCGTAAACCGGCGCATCACGCCCCATAATCTCGAGGATGGTCAGCACATTCGGGTTGACCTGGCGAATATGCACATTGCCGGTCAAGGTGGTGATGGCCAGCGTCTCCACACCCGGATGCGCCAGGGCGAGCATGATGGCCTGAGCGTCGTCGACGCCGGCGTCGGTATCGATGATCAGTTTCATTGTTGAGGCCCTTTGAATATTGAAGCGATTCGCGTTTCGGCTATTGTAACCACAGCAGCTCGCGAGCCACAACTCGGCGCACCCAAATGGGAATCCGTAGGGGCGTTTCTGTGAATCGCCCGTCGTTGCGATAGGATGCGGTTTCGGACGCCGTGACAGGTTGGCCCTGGGGTTTGTGATTTGGCGGGCGACATGGTATGTCGCCCCTACCTGGCTTTCGATTCTTTTGCCGAATCGCGCCAAACGCGGTTATAATAGCGCCATCAGAATTCCATCTGATTCGACAATCATAAAACGGAGGAACGCAAATGAAAAAGCTACGAATGTTGCTTGCGGCAATGCTTGCGTTCTTGCTGGCTTTCACCGTTGCGGCGCAAGAGGCAACCTAAGGACTTTGCCGAAATAGACGCATATTTGCGCGGCAATGGTTTTGTACCCACTGGCTCGCTGTTGAAATCAGGTGATGTCTTCAGCATTGAAAACCTTGAGGAGGCGCAAGCTGTTGTGGCGAGATTGTCTGGCGACGCGATGGCGGCGGATTTCGTGTTTCAACGTGACTCCGACTACGGTTGGTTGGCAAGCGGCTCGAAAGTCATTTCGACTTACGAGTGCCAGAAGTGGGGCGCGCTTACCACCGTTACTTCAAAGGCGCGCGTAGAGATAATCGTGTCAGGCGGCTCGTTCACGTTCGACCGTTTCATAGCGCAATGGTACGAACTTATCGGGGCGCCTTACGGTCACGATGTGCGTGACATACAGTTAAACAATGCTTTTCAGAATTCTGGCAAGACGCTTCGGATGCAGTTAAATTTCAATCTCGTGGTTCAGGTGCAGCCGATCGTTTACGTCAGGCCTATTCAGCATGTCTGCCATCACCAGGTTTAGGGAGAGGCCTCATGTTTTACGACACTGAACCCTTGTTCATTGTGTTTCTGCTTTTGCATCCAATTCTGCTACTTTTCGCATGGATTTACCTCTACGTTAATAGGAAGCCGGCGAGAGACCTAATGTTCTGGGGTGTTATCGCGCTGCTAATACCCTATTTGGGAGCGCTCTCGATGTTCGTCTATTATCGCTCACGGCGAAAGAAGATACCGGTCTAACGCCAATATCGAGTCTAATCCTCAACATAATGCATGTACCGCAGCGTCTGGCCACTGTTGTCTTTGTGGCGTTGCCATCCGACAAGCGTTTGCAGCGTAGCGCCCTTTGCCGAATCGCGCCAAACGCGGTTATAATAGCGCCATCAGAATTCCATCTGATTCGACAATCATAAAACGGAGGAAACTAATGTATAAGCTACGGATTGCGCTAGCGCTGATGCTTGTGTTCTTGATGGCTTTCACAGCCGTCGCCCAGGATGAGCCGCTCAGGGTCGTATCGGTCATCAACGGCACCTTGGGCGACAAATCCTTCTTCGATAGCGCCCAGCGCGGCATGGACGCCATCGCCGATGAATACGACATCGAGATCGATACAGTCGAGCTGGGCATCGACCCGGCCAATTGGGAGTCGGGCTTGCTGGATGTGATGGCGGATACGGATTCTTACGACATCCTGCTTGCCGGCACCTTCCAGATGATCGATTTCATGGCGGCCAACGCGCACAACTATCCCGACAAGTACTTCATGTTCTACGACGCGCCGATGCCCTATGACAATGCCGATGTCTGCGTCGACGCCTGCGCCAATGTCTATTCGATGACCTATGCGCAGAATCAGGGCTCCTTCCTGGCCGGCGTTTATGCCGCCGCCATCACCACCAGCATGCTTGAAGGCACCAACGACGCGCCCATCATCGGCGCAGTTGGCGGGCAGCAGATTCCGGTCATCGACGACTTCATCGTCGGCTACGAGCAAGGCGCTTGCCTGGTCAATCCGGAGTCGCAGAGCATCGTCCAATACGCGGGCAGCTGGAATGACCCGGCGCGCGGCAAGGAGATCACATTGGCGATGTACGAACAAGGCGCCGATATCGTTTTCCAGGTCGCCGGCGGCACCGGCGTTGGCGTCTTTGAAGCGGCGCAGGAACAGGGGCGCTATGCCATCGGCGTCGATTCGGATCAGGCGATCATCGTCGCCGAGACCGACCCCGATCAAGCCGAGCGCATCTTGACATCCATGCTGAAGAATGTCGATAACTCGATCTTCCGCGCCATCACCCTGCACCTCGAGGGCATGCTGCCTTACGGCTCCGCCGAGAGCCTGGGCATCCCCGAGGGCGGCGTCGGCCTGGCCAAGAACGAGTTCTATGACATGGCCACCTCCGATGACATCAAGGCCATGGTGGAAGCGGCTGAGGAGGCAGTGGTCGCCGGCGATATCGAAGTTCAGACCGTCTTCACCAGCGAGGACATGATGGCTTCGGTCGGCGCCGCTTGCGCCGATATGCCCACCGCCGGCATGACCATCGACGACCTGATGATGGACGATATGTAGGCCATCTCTTCACTCGGTCAGTTTGTAGGGACGAGCCATCGTGCCGCCCTAATTGCCAAACGCCAGACCTTGCGGGCGGGCCGCCGGCTCGCCCGTACACGCAACGCCAGATTTGCGCGCGCTCATAAAGGCGCGCTACGTTATGCTACAATGCAAGGTGAACGAGTAGGGCAGGGGCGCTCTGATGCCGAAACCGTTGGAGAAAGAATATGAATTCTACCTCTCGATTCGGGAGGTGTTGGCGCGGGAACATGACGGTAAATTCGTGGCGATCAAGGGAAAGAATGTCCTCGGAATCTTCGACGATTACCGGCATGCGGCTGACGCAGTTTATGTTGAACACGAATACGGCACGGTGCTAATGCAGCCGATAAGCAAAGACCCGGATGCCGATACCATTGTCGTGTACACGCCACATGTGGTATCGGTTGAGTGAGTCCTGGACGGCACAGCTTCACGATAAAGGCTAATGCAGTTCACAACAGAGTAGTGTCGAGATGATCTGCCCTCATGTTGGTCAGCAGGCGAGAAGTATTTCGTATGAATAATGGCGTAATCTACTCCCACCGAGTGAGAGACTTGGAATACCAGGTCATCTGTGGAAACAGCGATACGGAACTTTCAAAGGTGGTGCCGCGCTCGGTTGATCTGGTGGTTACTTCTCCCCCTTATTTTCAGCAACGAGAATATGGCGAAGAGGGTCTTGGAAACGAGGAAACGATCGAACAGTATCTCGAAAGCATTATGACTACTTTCGCGAAAGTCGTGCGTGTCATGAAGCCGACGGGAAACATCGTCTACAATATGGGTGACAAGATCATTGACGGGAGCATGATGCTCGTACCCTATCAGTTTGCTCTTAAGGTGCTGTCCGACTTCAATTTGCGACTGGTTAATGACATTACATGGATCAAATCCAATCCGACGCCACATCAGTTTTCTCGCCGGCTAATTGCCAGTACCGAACCGTTTTTTCATTTTGCGCTCGGTAGTAACTACTACTACGACCGGAAGGCGTTTCAACGGGCCGGTCGTAGACCGCGTTCAAAGCCAACAAAAAAACTCGGCGCTAAGTATCGGGAACTAATAGAATCTTCAACCTTGAGCCAGTGTGAGAAGGGTGGGGCGCATCAGGCTTTAGACGAAGTAATTGACGATGTTCGTAAGGGTAAGATTCATAGTTTCAGGATGAAGATCCGTGGCATCCACGCTCCTGCTTATGGCGGGCAAGAAGGCGGCCGGAAGATGCGAATTGAGCGATACGGCTTTACCATAATTCGCATCTCAGGCGAGCCGTTGAAAAGAGATGTCATAGAGAATCCTGTTGAGAGTTTGCCTGGAAACGGCCATCCCGCGATCTTCCCGGTGAAAGTTGTTAGGGAGTTGATACAGCTGCTTTGCCCTGAAGGCGGGTTGGTGCTGGACCCATATCTTGGCAGTGGCTCGACGATGGTGGCGGCTCTGCAAGAAGGCCGAAGCTGTATCGGAATTGACATCAGCCGCGAATACTGTATTGACGCTCAAGAGCGTATGCGGAATGCCTTGGGAGAATCGGCAGTGCCTGTAATGGAGAGACTCTTGTGACAGAACCGGACTGGCGAGCCGAGGCATTGGAAGACATTTATCGCGAGGCTATGTATCGATACAATAATGATGAGTCCATATCTGAGATTTCCGAAGAAGAAGAGAGCCAACTTTCGACCGTCATAAAAAATCAAGAGAACAGAAAAGCGGCTGTTGCGGTACTCGTTACATTGCTTCTAAAGAAAATCTCAAGTCCCGCGCAGGATATACGATTTCACCGGACAGAATTTGACGGTGGTTTCAGTGGTAGAAGGCTTGATACGCAAATTGTTACACCTTTCCTGCGATCCAAGCAGTTCCCAAGTATGAGTGAGTCAGGTTGGTTGACCAGGTCTTTTGAGCAGTCGCATCCGTTTGACTTCAATTATCCTGGCAACATTACACCGAAAGCGTTGAAAAGGTCATTTCTGCATTTGGTTGATGCCGCACAGAAAAACGGCGCGGATAAAGCGAAATTCTTAATGCTCAGGTTGTTCACAGGTTTGATAGAGGCGAGAGACAAGAACACAAGTCTAAACCTTGCGCGCCCGGTGAATCTTTCTATTGCCGAGCTCGTAAATAGACTGCAACATCATCATGATGTGAAGAGACCGGGTGCGGCTAGGTTGCCAGTGCTAGCCATTCACGCTATTTTGACTGTCCTTGCTAGAGAAACCGACCGATACCGAAACTGCCAATTGTTACCACTTGAGGCTCATACGACTGCGGACTCACGCTCGCAACTCATCGGCGACATAAATATTGTCGATAGCAATGGCGCATTATTTGAGGGATACGAACTAAAACATAATGTACCGATAACTTCGGAATTGATTCAAACCTCCTTCGAAAAATTACGGACTACGCCCGTCAAAGTATTCTACATACTTACTACGTTTTCGCATACGAGCTACGACGAATTCAGACCTGACATAAATCATGTTGCCCGTACTCACGGTTGTCAACTAATTGTGAATGGTGTTGACCGCACCCTACTTTACTATTTGCGGTTAATCGGTGAGACTCGTTCCTTTGTTGACGCATATGTATCGCATCTGGAGAATGATCCAGCGATAACATTCGAGTTGAAAGAATCCTGGAATCAAATTGCGGCAGGAAAATAAACGGAACCAAGTCATGCCCATAATCGAAACGCGCAGCATCCACAAAATCTATCCCAACGGCGTGCACGCCAACGACGATATCGACTTCGCCGTCGAACAGGGCGAGATCCACGCCCTCGTCGGGGAGAACGGCGCCGGCAAATCCACTTTGATGAAAATCCTCTACGGCCTGGAGCACGCAACATCGGGGCAGGTCTTCATCCGCGACGAGGAAGTTGAAATCGGCAATCCGCAAGACGCCATCGAACGCGGCATCGGCATGGTGCATCAGAATTTCATGCTGGTGGATTCCTTCACCGTCGCGCAGAACATCATCCTCAACCGCGAGACCAAACAGGGCTTCCAGATTGATTTTCAACAGGCAGTCGCCGATACGGAATCGCTCTCGCAAGAATATGGCCTGGCTGTCAATCCCAACGCCAAAATTGGAGACATCCCGGTGGGCATGCGCCAGCGGGTCGAGATTTTGAAAGCCCTCTATCGCGGCGCGGAGATTCTCATCCTCGACGAGCCGACCGCCGTCTTGACACCGAGCGAAACGCAGGACCTCTTCGCCGCCATCCGCAATCTGGTCGAAGGCGGCAAGACCGTCATCTTCATCACGCACAAACTGAAGGAAGTCATCGAAATCTCCGATCGCGTCACCGTCATGCGCGACGCCCGCAAGATCGGCATGGTCGAAACGGCGAAGACCAGCGAGCGCGAGCTGGCCCGCATGATGGTCGGGCGCGAGGTCTTCATGCAGGTTGACCGGCCCGCGGTGCGGCGCGGCGCGTCGGTTTTGCAAGTCGACGACCTGACCTACGCCGATGACAGCGGCCACCAGCTGCTCAAGCGCGTCAGCTTCAGCGTCTATGAGAATGAAATCCTCGGCATCGCCGGCGTCGAGGGCAATGGACAGACGGAGCTGGCCGAAGTGCTGACTGGCTTGCGGCCGCCGACGACGGGCGAAGCCTTCATCAGCGAAGAGCAGATTCTCGGGCGTGGGCCCCGCTCCGTGCGCGAGCATCAGGTGGCGCATATCCCGGAAGACCGCCTGACCAACGGCGTCGCCCTGACGTCTACCATCGACGACAATCTCATCATCGATCGCTATTATCGCGAACCCTTCACCCGCCGCGGCCTGCTCAACATCGACTCCATCGTCGCCAACGGGGAGAATCTGATCCGCGAATTCAATATCATCGCGCCGGACGGGACGATACCGGTCAACGCGCTCTCCGGCGGCAATATGCAGAAAGTGGTCGTGGCGCGCGAGCTCTCGTCTTCGCCCAAGCTGCTGATCGCCGCCCAGCCAACCCGGGGAGTCGATATCGGCGCGATCGAGTTCATCCACCAGGAGCTCGTCGACCAGCGCACCAACGGCCTGGCCATCTTGCTGATCTCGGCCGACCTGCAAGAAGTCATGAAGCTCTCCGACCGCATCATGGTCATGTACGAAGGCGAAATCGTCGGCATCTTCCCCAATGACGAAAGCCTGACCGAAGAGCGCATCGGCTACTACATGCTGGGCGCCGAACGTCAACCGGCGGATGAAATGGAGCAATACGCATGAGGTTTAAGCGCAAGGGCGAGCAGCCAGACAGCGCCCCCGACGTCTCTTTCCTCAGAAAGCATCTGCTGCTGATCGTCGGCGGCGCCGCCGGCATCATCGTCACCCTCTTCATGATGAACACGCTCTTCGACGGCTCGCTGGAAAAAATGACCGGCACGACCGATTGGGCCAACATCCTGCTGGTCAACGCGCTGGTTGGCGCTTGTATTTTTCTCTTTGTCGTCGAGTTGAAACGGGGCGCGATTCGCGTCTTGCTGACGGTGGTCGTGGCCTTGCTGCTCGGCTTTTTGGTGACCTTCATCTTCAATCTCGATTCTGCCGATCGCTTCGGGCGCGGCGAATTTCGCGTCCAGGTCGTCTCCGATGCCGAGCCGACCGAGAATGACGAAGTCGATCTCCAGTTCAACAAGCGGCGCGGCGGCGAGTTCAACAAGCCCAATGTCGTCGCCCCGGTGAGCGAGATCGCCTGGACCTTCGCCGGGCGCGGGGGCGATGTCGTTTCGCTGCTGGCTTACGCCAAGAACCGGCGCTCCGATGTCGACCTGCTGGTCGAGCTGCGCGATGCCTCCGGCGCTGTCCTGGCAGCCGCAACCTCCGCATCCGAGACCCAAGTTGACGAGACCTTCGACGATCTGGTGAGCGTGAAGGATGCCGTCATCGCGGGCTATGAATTGCCCGCCGACGGGGTCTATACGCTCTACGCGCGCCCGGAAGAGATCGCGACCGGCACGGTCTTGTCGGAGGCGCTGAGCCAATCGCAGCTGGCTTTCGAGGCCCTGCTGCTGGGCCCGATCGAGCGCGTCAATCGCTGGGGCGTTTGGATTCAAGACGCCATCACGCTCATCCTGCTCGGCATGTCCTTCGCCATCGTCTTTCGCGCGCAGCAATTCAGCCTGGGCGCCGAGGGGCAGCTTTACTTCGGCGCGCTGGTCAGCGGCATCATCGCCCTCAACTCGCCCAACATCCCCGGCATCATCTTAATCCCCTTCATCATCCTGGCTTCAGGCACAGCCGGCTTCATCTACGGGCTGATACCGGGCGCGCTCAAAGCCTACCTGGGCGCCAATGAACTCGTCTCGACCCTGATGCTCAACGTCGTGGCGACGCGCTTCTTCGAGATGGTGCTCAACTTCCAGTTGAAACCGCCGGACGCCGGTTATGTCGCCTCGGCTAAATTCACCGAAAACGCCGTCCTGCCCGTGATCGTGGACAAAACGCAAGTAACGGTCGCCGTATTCCTGCTGGTTGTCGTGGTGCTCCTCTCCTGGCTCTTGATCCGCCGTACGCCCCTCGGTTATGAAATTCGCATCATCGGCTCCAACCTGCGCTTCGCCGATTATGGCGGGGTCAACTCGCGGCGCACAATTATGCTGGTGATGGCCATCGGCGGCATCGTCGCCGGCCTGGCGGGCATGCACCTGGCCAATGGCATCCACCGCCAGCTAATCCTGAATATCTCCTTCGCTCTCGCCTTTGAGGGGGTGGTGGTCGCTCTGCTGGCGCGCTTGAATGTACTGGTGGTGCCATTCACCGGCTTGCTCTACGCTTACCTGCGGGCCGGCGCCCAATTTATGGAGCGCGACGCCAACGTCAGCTTTGAAGTCGTGCGCATGATCCAGGCCATCATCATCCTGCTCATCACGGCGGAGGCGCTGGTTACCTTCTTCCAGGCGCGCCAAAAACGAGCCGATATCGATGAAGAGGGACACACGGTGGAGTCGCTGGAGGCCGCGGATATGAATTGAAATTGGCGGGTATTGACTGACTTATATTCACCACAGAGGCACAGAGGCCAGTGAAAGTCACTTATGCAAATGAAATCCGTAGGGGCGTTTCGCTGAAACGCCCGACAATTGGGTGGCTGGGTAAGCGGGCGTCTCAGCGAGACGCCCCTACACGCTCCTTGTATTATTGCCTTACTTTCTTTGCGCTACTGATGACGCAGAGGTTTCATTCGGGCGCCCCAATTGCTCGCCCCTACAGGAATCGGCAGGTGCGATAACTATGTTCGAAAATGTCATTGACGGGATTTTCAGCGCAGTTTTCGTCGCCGCCATCCTGCGCGTCACCACGCCGATCCTGCTGCCCTCGCTGGGCGCCCTGATATCGGAAAAGGCCGGCGTGCTGAATATCGGCCTGGAAGGCATGATGCTCTCGGCCGCCTTCACCGGCGTCGTGGTCAGCGCTTATTCGCAAGACTGGTTCGGCTTTGAAACCGGCGTCGCTATCGGCCCCTGGCTGGGTTTGCTGCTGGGCGTCTGCGTCTCGCTGCTGCTCTCGTTTGTGCTGGCGCTCTTCCACCTTGATTTGAAGGGGGACCTCTTCCTCTCCGGCATCGCGCTGAATATCTTCGGCTCCTCCGCCACCGTCGCCATCATGTTCGAGCTGACCGGTGACCGCGGCAATACCAGCACCTTGGCCAGCCTGCAGATGCCCTTCATTCAGCTGCCGGAATTCATCCGCGATATTCCGCTGATCGGCGGCTTCTTCTTTGATGTATTCGACAATCAAAGCATGATGACCTGGGTCGCCTTTATCGCCGTCTTCATCGTCTCCATCGTGCTCTATCGCACGCCCTTCGGCATGCACCTGCGCGCCGTGGGCGAGAACCCGGAGGCGGCTGCGTCCGTCGGCATCAACGTCAAGCGCATCCGCTATTACGCCCTGCTGATCAGTGGCTTCTTCGCCGGCTTGGGCGGCATCCATATCAGCATGGGTTATTTGCAGCTCTTCCAGCGCGATATGACCAACGGGCGCGGTTTCATCGCCCTGGTTACGCCGTCGCTGGGCGGCGGGACGCCGATCGGCGCCATGATCGCGTCATCGATATTCGGCTTCTTCGACGCGCTCGGCATCCGCATCGGCTCGCTGGAGATCCCCTCGCAGCTGCCGCAGTCGATTCCCTACTTCGCGACCGTGCTGGCGCTGGTCATCTACGCCCTGCAGCGGCGCATCTCCCAACGCGTCAGCGAAATGCGCACGGCCTCCGGCGCCGGCTTCGACGCCGCCTTCTGGGGCTCGATTCAGCGCATCAGCATCCTGCACATGCTGCTGATGATGGTGGCGGTCATCGGCGCGGTGACGAGCGGGGCAATCCTCTCAGCGCCCAACGGCTTCGGCGGCGCGGAGGCGGCGGCGCCGGCCGGCTTGATCATCGGCGCGGCCTCCATCATCCTCTTCCTCATCGGCCTGCCTTTCGTCCGCAATATCTTCAGCATCCGGGAGAACTGGCGGGCGAGCGCGCTGGTGACGATCGTCTCGCTGGGCATATATCTGACGCTGTTTTTGATGCTCTTCTTCCAGCCGCTGCTGGCGCTGGTCATCGGCTTGGTCTTGAGCGCCGCCGTCTGGTTCATGATCGGCGGACGCGTCTTGATGCGTGGGGCCTGAGGGCTTCTGCATTCTGTCATATTCATATTAGCCAGTTGGATGACAGCTGATTGTCTGTTACTCTATTATTAAGCGACAGAAGGACGATTAAGTGAATCTGACCTTTGACTCTAGCGCCGTATTTGAAGTTATTTCGGTGCTCGCAATTATTGTGGTATTTGTCTGGCGGATGCCCTCCAAAGCCGATATTCAGCGGATCGAGGACCGTTTCGACAAATTGGAAAACGATATGAATGAGCGCTTCGAGAAAGTGGACGAACGCTTCGAAAAGGCAGACGCAAAAATTGATGACACGCGCAAAGAATCAAAGGCGGATCTGGCTCGGCTGGAAGATCGGTTAGCAGTAGGAAACAGCTACCAGGCAAAAAGCGTTGAACTGCTCGAAGCCATCCGCCGCGAGCTTGAGGAACGCCGCGAAGCTCTTTAAGCCAGTTGCCCCGTATGGTTTGCCATGAACCACAATAACTGCGCCAACGCCTGACTGAGCGGAGGTATTGTGTTGACCCGGGGGAATTATCCACTCAGGCACAGTGGACACAGAGCATGTGTATGGCCGGTCCAGTGGCTCTACGCTTTCAACATATCTTGCAGGAGGCTAGCGATACATCATGCTCAACAAAATCCTCGGCTGCCTCTACGGCCAGGCCCTCGGCGACGCCTTCGCCATGCCCGCCCAAGTCCACCCCGGAGACACCGAGCGCTGCTTCGGCTGGCTCGATAGCTGGCAGCCCGCCCCCGCCGATCACCTGGTGCACGCTGGCCTGCCCGCCGGGCGCATCACCGACGATTCCGAACAAGCCTTCTCCATCGCCCAAGCGGTGATCGACGCCGGCGGCGTCACCCTCGACGCGGCGGTTACGGGACTGGTCGCCTGGTACGACCGCGTCGATGGCGATAACTGTCCCTTCGTCGGGCCCAGCACGCGGCGCGGCATCAATGTGCTCAAAGCCGGCGAGGACCCGCGACGGACCGGCCTATGGGGTGATACCAACGGCGCGCCCATGCGCATCGCGCCCATCGGCGCCCTGCATCCGGGCGATATCGAGGGCGCCGTCGCCGACGCTGTCACTGTTTGCATGCCCACGCATTTCACCCGACCGGCGGTCTCGGGCGCGGCCGCGGTGGCGGCTGCCGTTGCCGCGGCGCTGGGCGAAGGCGCCTCGCTGGACGATGTGATTGCCGCCGGATTGCGCGGCGCTGAGCTGGGGCGCGCCCACGGACGGCCCTGGTTCGGCTGTTCGGTGCCATTCAAAATTGAGCAAGCGCTTGAAATCGCCTCTGACGACGCCGATCAACGCTTGAAATTGCGGCGGATTTACGACGAAGTCGGCGCCACTCTGAATGTGCCGGAGACCGTCGGCGCGGCTTTCGGGCTGCTTGCCCTAGGGCAAGGCGACCCCAAAGAGACGGCGATCCTGGCGGCGAATCTCTCCGGCGATGCCGATACCATCGGCGCGATCGCCTGCGCCATGGCCGGGGCCTTCGCCGGCTTTGACGCGCTGCGCGCCGACGATGTCGCCGTCCTGGAAAACGATGAAGTCTTCCAATCCTACAATGTGCGCGAGATTGCGGCGGGCTTGCAGCGTCTGATTGAAACGCGATAGCTTGAGTTTTGGATGGTTGAGATTCACCACAGAGGCACAGAGGGCACAGAGAAAACTGCATCTATGGACCTCGGTGGGCATACGCTGATGTGGCCAGCTGATGGCTAAGCGATTGGTGACCGTCGGCGATCTGGTTGTTGATCTGCTACTGGATGCGCGCTTGCCGGTACAGGCCGGCCGCCATCAAACCGCGGAGCGCCTGCAATTCGAAGCCGGCGGCGCTTGCACAACAATCCTTGCGGCGCGCGGCATGGGCCTGCACGTCGCGGCGCTGGGGGCGGTCGGCGATGACATGCAAGGGCGCATGCTGCTGGATATCCTCCGCGACGCCGCGGTCGATGTCTCAGCCCTGATCATCCCGCCCGGCAGCACAACGACCACCGTGCTCGCGCTCACCGACCTGGAGCGGGGCGAGCACGTCTTCCTGGGGCATTATGGCGTCGGCGCTGATATCCCCATCACGCAGCCGGCGCGGGACCTGCTGGCGAGAACCGATGCGGTCTTCATCCCCGGTTATACCTTGGTGGAAGACAGGCTGGCTGGCCTGGTCAAGGGCCTGTTGGAAGGCCTGGAGCGCGCCGAAGCCCGCGTCTACTTCGATGTCGGGCCCTTCCTGGGGCAATTATCGCCAGCAAAAATTGAGCAAACTCTGAGCGTCGTTGATGTGCTGCTGCTGACCGAAGACGAGATCCCCTTCGTGACCGCGGGCGGGGCGGGCGCCGCTGCCTGCCGCGCGCTGCTGGGCCGCTTGCCATCGCTGACCATTGTCCTGAAGCTGGCGGAGGCCGGCTGTCACATCATGTCGGGCGCGGGTGATGCGCTTATCCCGGGCTTTGAAGTTGACGTGGTGGATACGGTCGGCGCGGGCGACGCCTTTGCCGCCGCCTACATCTGGGCCGATTTGAACGGGTATTCCCGGCGGGAATGTGGCACAATCGCCAATGCGATGGGCGCGGCCAGCGTGGCGCGAGCCGGAGCGGGGCGAAATGCGCCATCCCGCGCCGACGCACAAGCGATTCTCGACCGCCATAATACAGGAATCCATTTGTCATGCTGAAACAGATTGAAATCGAAACATCGGCGGGCGACGCCTTGGTGGATATCACGGAGCAGGCGAAGGCGCTCGTGGCCAAAAGCGGCGTCCAAGCGGGCATCTGCGTTCTCATCGTGCCGCATACCACCGCCGCCATCACGCTAAATTCGGGGCTGGACCCGGCGACGCCGGCCGATATCCTGGCCGATGTCAAGCGACTGGTGCCGACGCGCGTCGATTTCGTCCACCAATATGACACGCCCGCCGACGCCGCCGCCCACATCAAAGCGACCCTGGTGGGAAACTCAATCACACTGGCGATCGACGGCGGCGAGCTGCTCGTGGGCTGGTCGCAGAGCATCTTGTTCTATGAGTTCGATGGCCCGCGCAGCCGGCAGGTGCAAGTCAAGATCATCGCGGGATGATATTACCGTCGAGGTCACCGAAGTTATTGAGGCCAGAGAGGGAAGGGCAGCCACTATGCCGCGCAAAATCATAATCGACACCGACCCCGGCGTTGACGATTCGATGGCGATCTTCTTCGCCCTCTGCTCGCCCGAGCTGGATGTCATCGGCTTGACCACTATCTTCGGCAACGTGCATACCGAGCTGGCAACGAAGAACGCCCTGCGCCTGCTCGAGATCGCCGGCCGCGCCGAGATCCCGGTCGCGCAAGGCGCCGTCGACGCTCTCGCCCAACCTTTTGAGGGGCCCGTCCCCTTCGTGCATGGCGAGGACGGCCAGGGCGATATTTTCGCCCCCGACCCCGCCGGAACCGCCATCGACCTCAGCGCCGCCCAATTCATCATCGAACAGCTGCGCGCCCATCCGGGGGAGATCACGCTGGTCCCCGTCGGTCCTCTGACCAATATCGCGCTCGCCCTGCGGCTGGAGCCGCGCATCGCCGACTGGGTCGACGAAGTCGTGCTGATGGGCGGGAACGCTCTCGTGCCGGGCAACGCCAGCCCCGCCGGCGAAGCCAATATCCGCAACGATCCGGAAGCGGCCGATGTCGTCTTCGGCGCCGACTGGCAGGTGACAATGGTCGGCCTGGATGTGACCCTGCGCGTGCACATGCGGCCCGAGCATATCGACGAATACGCCGCGCATGGCAATCCAATGTCGGATCATATCAGCCGCATCCTGCCGCATTACCGCAATTATTTCGAAGCGAATTATGACGCCGAAGGCATCTTCGTGCATGACTCAAGCGCAATCGCCTACTTGATTGATCCCGCTCTTTTTCAGGTTCGGCGCTGGGCGATCCGCGTCGGCAGGCAGGGTTTGGGGCGCGGCAAGACCTGGCCCGCCACCGGTGGTCAAACGCTGCCGGCCTGGGAAGGTCGCCCGCTGGTCAATGTCTGCGTCGGCGTCGATGGCGAGCAAGTGGTGGCGCTGGCGGCTGAGCGCCTGCGCAATGCCTAGGCCCTTTTTCACCACAGCCCCTCGCAAGTCAGGACTCGGCTCCTATAAACTGACGAACTCCGAAAATGGGAATCTGTAGACACACGCGCTGCACAGCAGCGGCTCACGCAAAACACTTTGCATCTCGGCGCGTTTCGCTCCCCTCCCTGACTCGTCGGGGAGGGGCCGGGGGTGGGGTTGACTGCCCGCAACGTAAACAGGGGCGAGAGACGGTCAGTGTCTACGCGACCCTTGTCTCGCTCTAAAGCGCGCGCTATCGCATGGACGGACGTTTAACCTAAACGCCGCTACAGACAGATCCGCGGACTAATCCCGATAAATCTGCTGCATGACGGCGAATTCATTGAAAAGCAGCCACTCCTTCGTGATCAGCCCGCCTTCGATCTGCTGCTGCGCGATGCCCCACATATTGACGCGGCGCCCCGTCGGCGCGCCATAGATGCCATTCCCGCGATGCGTGCCGACCAGGCGCCAGCGCACCGACGCCAGGTAGCCATCGTCATCGTTGCCCATCCAGTAGATGTCATCGATTTGCAGCATGGCGTCCGGGAACATGGCCAAGATGCCGAGCACAAAGGACTGATATTCGCCGCGGCCGTAGAAGACGCGGCCGGTCGCGCCCCGCGCCAACAGCGACGGATGGTATGATTGCCGCGCCTGCTGCAGGCTGCGCCGGTTCCAGATGTTATGCCAAGTGCGGCGGAGGAAATCTTCGACATCGAAGCCGCCCCCATCGCCCGCCTTCATGAGCGCCGGCTTGTTTTGACCCCGGAGCCGTTCCGCTTCGCCGAAGCGCTCGTCTTCTATCGCGGCGCCCATCTCATTCCCGAGCTGCCGCGCCATGGTCGGCAGGTCGAAGCCCAACTGCCGAATCATATTGGCGGTGTCATAAATCACCCATTCGGCGAAGATGAGGTTCTCCAGCGAGACGCAGTTGGCGATGCACCAAAGGAAGACGCTTCTGCCGGTCGGCGGTCCATAACGCGAGTAGCCGGTGTTATGCCCTTTGATCACGGTGCGATGCGAAGTGTGGAAGCCGATTTCGTCGTTGCCCGCCCAGATGATTTCATCGGCGTAGAGGCGGATATCGGGGAAGGCGTTGATGGTATGCACCGTGTCGGCGACGATCTTCTCGCTGCCGTATTGCAAGCCGTAGTCGTCATAGACATGCGCCTTGTGGCTGTAGGTGTCGTAGATGTAACCGATGTCCTTCTCTTCCCAGATGCGATGGGTGATGCGCACGATGTAGTCGATGATGTCGGCGTATTGCTCTTCAAAGCCGCGCATGCTCTGGCCGCGTTCTCCGCCCGCTCCCCGCAGCAATGCGTCGGCGCCGCCGCTGGCCGCCAGCGAAATCGAGAAGTCGCGCGGCATGATGCTCAGGCCATGAGCGATCGCTTTCGGTTCGGCCGCGTCGCTGCCGGGCGGCTTTTGGTCGCCAACAGTCGCTGAATCGCCGGTGACTTCTCTATTTTGCGCCATCATAAATCGCTCCCGGCTAATCCTCGTCCGCGGAAGTAAATGATACCTCAAAGAAGCGAGTCGTCGCGTCTCGCAGCGGCGTCCATTCGTGCCCGCAGCCTTCTATTACCTCTAGCGTCGCGTCACAGCCCAGTCGCTGATATTGCCCGAACAGCGATGCGAGACGTTCACGGCGAGTTGCGCCTGCGAGATTGGCGCCGGGCGCCCACCAGGGATCGTCGTCCGCAATGGTGATATCGTCATCATCGTTCTCGCCTACCAATAGCTGTATCGGCAGCCTGCGCAGGGCGGCGATATCAATGGCGCGGCCGAAGAGTCGCTCGGCGTCTCGTACGCCGCTCCACCAGTCGAGCGATTCATCGAGCAGCGTAACCCGGCCCGGCGCTGCCAACGAGAGCGCGCTAAGGCGCTCCGCGTGAAAATAAGCGAAACGATGGGCGAACTGCGCGCCGCCGGAAAAACCGCCCAACATGAATCGCTCGCAAGGGACCGCGTAACGCTGGCTTATCTCATCCAGCATGCCCAGCAGAATCCGATCGTAGCGAATCTCGTGGAAGCGCAACAGCTTGTAATTTTCTACGTCGCGCGGCTCAATGAGACCGGCTGGGAACAAGGGACAAACCAGCAAGGCTTGATTGCGGACGGCGAAGTCCGTGAGTTGATCGCGATAGAAGGCGGCGTCGCGGTAGGTCCCGTGCACGTAAACGCAGATCCGCCGAATCTCATCCGGCAGGTACAAGCAGTATGAGAACCGAGGATCCGCGCTATAGGCAATGAAGGACGTCCGACCGTAAAGAAACGGGGAGCCTTTGTCGCGCGAGCGCTCGGCGCCGCCGGATGGTCGCATACCGTCGTCAGCGCGCGGCGCCAGCGCGGCCATCCTTACACGTCATGTTTAGTTCACCTGCGAGCTCTTTTCGCGCCGATATTGCTGGTACAAGTCGAAGACGTCAACACCGATTTGACCGAAGATATTGATCATGTCGATGTGCACCCAGTTGGTGATGAGCTTGTCGCCGACGCGCTCCCAGAAGTCCATGATGCGCCAGTGGAGCTCATTGCCGCTGGGCGGGAAGCCCAGAAACACGCCATCGTGCACGGCGACCAGGCTGGGCCAGCCGGTCGAAACGGCGAAGCGCCCTTCGGCATAACGCGCATTGTGCGAGCCGGTCCAGCTGCCGGACAAACCGTTGAGAAAGACATGATGCACGCGGTCGAGAAACTCAGCGAGAGAGCGCGCGCTGCCCACGCCGCTGGGGCTGTTCCAAACCATTTCCGGGTCCCAATAAAGCGACATCGGCTGGTCCTTGCGCACCAGGCCGAATAACATCGCCTCGACCAGCAGCAGGGTCTGGCGCGTCTCGGCCGGGTCCTGCTCGCTGCCCAGCACCCCGCTGCCCAGCTTGACAGGCGGCCGCAGCCCTTCAATAGCCGGCGCGTCCCAGGGGAGCTGAAAGCCGCCCTGCTGCATCACATCAATGAGGTCGAGCAAGAAATAAGTCTTGACGATTTTGCCCGCTTCCAGCGCCATGACTTCGCCGAAGCGGATCAAGGTCTCCGCGCCATTGGCGGCGATGCCCTGCCAATCTTCGCGGAAGGTGCCGCGAAAATAACCCGAGGCGCTGACCCAATCCTGCTCGCGATAAGTCCCCGCCAGCAGCACATCGCAGCGGCGCCGCAAATCGGGAAATGAATGCAAAAGCGGCTGCCAGAATCGCTCGATGAGCGCGTCGGCGCCCTTGATGTCCTGGTAGGGCGCCGGACCGTGCCAAACGATGTCTTCGCGACAATGGGCTTTGACGATATCCGCTATCTGACCCCCGTCCGCATCGTTCATCGCGGCCCAGAATGCGCTGATGATTTCCCGGTTCTGCTGCGCCTGCGTCTTTGCCATGTGGGTTCTCCTGATTCTTGTTCGTCGGGCGACCCAATGGCTCGCCCCTACATTTGCGCTCTGGCGGGCGATTCACAGAGTCGCCCCTGCATTTGCGCTCTGGCGGGCGCCGCTAGCCTTTGACCGCGCCAGCCGCCAAGCCTTTGACCAGATGCTTCTGGAAGAGGAGGATGACCACGATGATCGGGATGGTCGCGGAGACGGATGCCGCCGCCGCCAGCGTCAGATGACGCGGATCCTCGCCGCCCGTGAAGCGTGAAATGGCCACCGGCAGCGTCCAGTTGGTCTGCGTCAGGACGCGCACCAGCAAGAATTCGTTATACGCCAAAAGCAGGGTGAATAGCGCGGTTGAAATGATGCCGGGCCAAGCGACCGGCACGATGACGTTCAGGAAAGACGTCAGGCGGTTGGCGCCATCGACCATCGCCGATTCTTCCAGATCCTTCGGCACTTCCATGAAGAAGCTGCGCAGCATCCAGATCGTGAAGGGCTGATTGACGGCGACCAGCGTGATGATGACCAGCATGCGGGAATCGAGAAGGTGCAGCGCGCTGCCGATCCAGTAATAGGGGAGGACGAAGGCGAAGCGCGGCAAGGCGCGGAAGGCCAGCGCCGCCAGCAGCAGAAATACGCCCAGCAGCCCGATGTAACGCGCCAGGGCGTAGCCGGCCAGGCAGCCGATGCTGATGGAGATCACGATCGTGCCCACAGTCACGATGAGCGTATTCATGAAGAAATCGTAGAAGCGGTCCGTATCCAACAGTTGCGGGATGCCCCAAAGCAATGTCGTGAAACCGGCGACCGCCAGCCCATAAACTAGGGGGCGGCGGCCGGGGATGTATTGCGCGAAGAGCAAAAGCCCAACCAGCAGCACCAGCGCCAGCAGCAGGAAAAAGGCCAGCGCTTCCGGGTTCGCCGGCGTCGAGCGCAGCCAGAGATCTTCATAATTTTCCATCGTCGGCGTGAAGAGGAGTTTCGGTATGCGCGAACCGGCATCGCGCACGGTCTTGATGGATTGCAGCGCCGTCCAGACGAAGGGCACAATGCTGTAAATTGCAAAAAGAAACAGGATGATTTGAATGAGGATGCGGCCCCAGCGGCTGGTCACCCGGTCCATGCTTTAGCGCTCCGCAAGCTGTTCTTTCCAGGAATAATACAAATTGGGGATGAGCACAACCATGATGCCGATGACGGTGAGCACGGCCATGGCGTTGGCTTTGCCCAGGCGCTGCAGGCGCATCGAGGTCTGGAAGGTGTAGGTCATGACGGTATGCGCCTTGTAGATGGGGTTGAGCTCGGTCAGCACGTAGACGCTGTCGAACACGCGGTAAGAATCCATGATGCTGAAAAGCAGAATGAAGAGCGTCAGCGAGCGCACATGGGGGATGACGACGTAGCGGATCTTCTGCAAGCGGCTGGCGCCATCGATGCCGGCCGCTTCCAGCAGGTCTTGCGGCAGCGTCTGCAAGCCGGCGAAATACACCACCAGCGTGAACGGCGTCACATACCAAACGCCATGAAAGAGCACCAGCGCCTTCACCGTCTGCTCTGTATAGCGGAAGCGCGTATTAAAAATCTCCTGGTACAGCCAGCGCAGTATGCCCGAAGGCTCAAACAATTGGCGGAACATGATCGTGCCAACAATCGGCACAATGATAAAGGGCAGCAGGTAAATGGACAAATAGATGCCGCGCGCCAGGCCGCTCTGCTGATCGAGCAGCAGCGCCATAATGAAACCGATGACGATCCAACTGGGGACGACAACGGCGATATATACCACGGTGAACTCGAAAGATTGCCAAAATTGCGCGTCCCCGAGCACATCGACATAATTGCGCAAGCCCACCCATTGCGGCTCCAAGACATTGGTGAAGGTCATGAAGTGCATGCTCAGCCAAATGGCCATCGCCAGGGGCAGCGCCATCAGCAAGGTCATGACCAGGATGCTGGGCGAGGCGAAAACGAGGAAGATATTGCGTTTCATCAGGTAGCCACTATGTTTGAGTGTAGGGGCGACCGCTGATATTCTACCCCATCCCCCGGCCCCTTCCCCAGCGAGCTAGGGAAGGGGAGCGCCGCTATGAATCGAATCGCGCCAACGCAGGCGCCATCCCCCCATTGAGATGGGGGGACCGAGGGGGGTAGGCCGTGGGCGGGTAAAGGTCAGCCTAACCCTCGATGTAGCCCTGGGCGGTCGCTTCTTCGATGTAGGCTTCGGCGGCGGCGTCCAGCGCCTCCTGCGGGCTCAATTCCCCGGTCGCCGTGAGCGGCAGGAAATCGCTCAATTTGGCGATGACGATGTTGACGGCCGGGTTCTTGTCGTAATTGCCGACGCCGCCAGCAGCGGTCGCGTTGGACGCGGGCAGATAGGGACCACCGAATCCGGCGGCGGACTCGCGCGCGGGAATGCCGATCTGGGCCGCTTCCTGCTGCGACGAGACATCAAGCGCTTCCATGATGATGCGGAAGATCAAGTCCGGATCAGCGGTGACGGTGGCGGGGATGAAGTAAAAGTCGCTCCAGATCGAGCTGGCCAGCGGACCGCCCGCTTCGACGCTCGGCGCCGGCGCAAAGGCAATCACATCAACCAGGTCGGTAGTCTCGGCTGTCATGACGGCAGCGCGGCTTGCCCAGAGCTTGGTCATCGGCAAGGTGCCTTGCTGCATGCCCGTTTCCATGCCGTTGTTGGTCATCATCGTAGCGGCGTCGCCCATGCAGCGGTGGTAAACCTCCAGCATCAGTTCAACAGCGGCCAGCCCCTCGGGGCCATGGAAGGCGGGCATGTTGCCCTCGCCCAGGTAGGCGCCGCCGTAAGCGCCCAGGACCATGAAGAATTCCAGCTCCCAGCCGCGCGGACGCGAGAGATCAATCGCGAAGGGCGAGTCCCAATCCATGTTGTCCAGGCCGACCGCGTCGCAGAATTCGAGGATTTCCTGGTAGGTAGTTGGCACGTCCATGCCCATCTCATCCAGGACATCGCTGCGATAGATCAGATGCAGCGTATTGCCGCTGGTCGGAACGCCATAGATGATATCGCCATAGCGTCCGCCATCCCAAACGGCCTCCGGAATGTCACCCAGGTCGTATTCGTCCCAGTACTTCTCGACCAGGTCATTGAGCGGCATCAGCCAGCCGTTGCCGCCCCAGCCGCCGACCTGGCCGTTGGAAGCGTGCAAGATTTCGTAGGGAGAAGCCCCGCCGGCCGACAGCGCGAGCGGCACCTGCTCCAGCACATCGCCGGATGAGAGCAGACTGATGTTCACATTTATATTGTCGACGTCATCGCAATTCTCGACCTCGCCGGCGTTGAAATCGGCGATGGGGAAGCTCCAGCCGATGAAATTGATATCGACTGGATCCATGGGCGGATCGATATTGCAGGTTCCTTCCATCTGGGCGAATGCGGGAATGCCGATGAGCAACCCCAGCAACGATAAAACGATTATTAACTTGCGCATTTCTATCTCCTTAAACTGATAATCCGACACTGCAAAAAGGCGCGCTGCTTTCAAGCGTCCGCCACCTTTTCCAAACTTAATCGGCGCCAGGCCCCTTGCCCGCCCGGCCGCCAGACATGAGCGGCGCCCAAGACGCGGCTGCCGCCATGGCGGGATTGACGCGGACGCCATTCTTGAGCAGCGGTTCGGCGCGCACCAAGACCTGGCTGCCGTCCTTTGTCATGATTGGCTCGGTTGAATACTGCGCCAGGTAGCTGCGGCGATAGGCGTCGGTCATGTTGGCGCCGCTGCGATGGAAGGTGCGGCTGCTGAAGACCACGATGCTGCCTTTGGGCACGATGGCGGGGTCGCCGGGGTCATCGCCGTGATAGCCGACCTTGTCATTGCTGCCCGCTTCCTCCGGATGGTCGCTGATGTCGTCGATGTCCGGGCGGCCGTCTCGGCTGTAGGGCAAGATGTATATCGTGCCGTTTTCGAGGCTCATATCATCCAGGGCGCACCAGCAGGACAAGAAGGCGCGATGATAATGCCCGACATAACCCGAATCTTGATGCCAGGCGAACCGGGTATCGGTATCGGCGGCTTTGACCACGTATTGTTCATTGTAAAGATAGGCCTCATCACCCAACGTGGCGCGGCAGATATCCGCCATCAGATCGCCGAATAGAAACTCGGTCATGACGGGGCTGCCGGGGCTGCGGTTGGCGACGAAATAGCGTTTCTTGTAGTGATTGATGCGCAATGTCTTGAGACCTTTGGCTTCCATCTCTTTGTCATAAATGTCGATGATGCGCATACACTCGTCTTGCAGGGCATCGACGACCCGCTCGGGTATCACCGATTCCAGAATAAAATAGCCTTCGCGCTGGTATTGCTCAATTTGCTCCTCGGAAATACGAGTCACAGCGAACTCTCCCTTCCTTCCCGCCTTTCAGAAGACCGCCACTTGGCCAAGCGGCGCGAGTCGACCATAGTCATGCCCTCGGTTTCGGGCCGGTTGAGCCGCGCGCGATCAATTCCACCGGCAGGATGTGCTGCTCCGCTTTCGCGCTGCCGTTCGCAATTAGCTTCAAGAGACTTTGCACCGCCAGCTCGCCCATCGCCGCCGTCGGCTGCCGCACGGTCGTCAGCGCCGGTTCCGTCACGCCGGAGGAAAGAATGCCATCGTAGCCGGCGATGGACAGGTCCTGCGGTACGTGAATGCCGCGCGCCTTGGCGTGGGAAAGGGCGCGGATTGCCAGCGGGTCGGTGAAGAAGAGGATGGCGCTTGGCGGCTCATTCAGCGCGTGAAAGTCGTCAAATGAACGCCAGCCGTAATCGGCAGCCTGCGAATCAGCCGAAATGACCAGGGCAGGGTCATAAGCCATGCTCGCTTCACGCAGCGCCGCGACATAGCCGGCGTGGCGGTCATAATCGGTTTCATACACTTCCGGCAGCCGTTCAAAACCGATGCGCCGGTGCCCCAGCTCAATCAGGTGCCGGGTTAACTGGCGCGCGCCACCCCGGTGATCGGCGGCTACATACGAGATCGCGTCATGCGGCACCCGGCGCGGCAGGAAGACATGCGGCATGTCTTCATCCGCCAGCAGCAGCGAAAGCGCAACAGTCTCCTGCCGGCGCGGCGGCCAGGCGATGATGATGCCATCGACCTCGCGCGAACGGCATAATTTCTTGATGCGCTCCGCGCTGCCGACCATGGATGTATAGAGAATCAGGTTGTATTCGGCCTGTTCCGCGACGGTCGCCATGCCCAGGATGAGCTCGGAGAGGAAGTCGGATACCCGCTGAACAGGGTAGGTGACCACCAAGCCGATCTTGTTGCTGCGCTGACGGCGGAGGTTGCGCGCCGCCGCCGACGGCTGATAACCGAGCTCGCGCGCCGCCTGCAAGACACGCGCTTTGGTGTCGCGCGCGACATCCGGGCGGTCATTGAGCGCCTTGGACACGGTCGAGGAAGATATCCCCAATCGATTTGACAAGTCTTCAATGGTCAGCGGCATGGGCATCCTGCCTAGGGTCCGGTCGCTTGACGACCGTTATCGAAATCGATTTCGATAATCATAACATATCGCGCGCGGCATTGCAAATGGCATTGCAAGTATAGGAAGAGGGGAAGTGTATCCCTTTCGGTGGAAACAAAAAACTTTACCACCGAGGACACCGAGAAAATCGAGGACACCGAGAAACGTAGACTATATGCAATTTCTTTGTGTCCTTCTTTCCTTTGTGGTGAAAATGAATTTCAACCGAATTCGATACACTGCCTGCAAGTATAGGAAGAGGGTAGACAGGGGCGCTCGCTTCGTTTTTCGCCACAGGCCCTAGCGGGTCGTGACTTGGCGCACACAAATTAACGAACCCTCAAAATAGGCATCTGTAGGCCCTGGTCGCCCGTGCTTATGGTCGCCCGTGCATTTGGGCGAGACAAGTCTCGCCCCTACAACGTTTCATATACATGTTGCCTGTAGGGGGCAGACGGTGTCGGATGCGTTTTCGGGCGGTGTGGCCGGTCGCGCCTGCATTCTGCGCTATGGCGGGTCAAGCCCAGGAGGGGTTCCGCCTGAAGAGATACTTCGCGATGCGGGCGGGCGCGCCTTCGACCGGGTTGCGCCGGGCGATATCCAGCAGCAGGTCGTATTCTTTCTGCGCCAGCTGTTCAAAAGAATAAACTTCCAGCGCGTCGCGCCTGGCGTTTTCGCCCATTGTCTTCATCATATCCGGCTTCGACAGCACGGTTTTGATTGCGTCCTCGATGCTTGCCGTATCGGTCTCGCAGAGGTAGCCATTGATTTCATGCTCAATCATATATTTGAGCTCGGGCACGCGCGTGGCGATGCAGGGCAGGCCGCAGGCCATCGCTTCCGACAGGCTGCGGGCTGTTCCCTCGCTGAAAGATGTGATGATTGAGACGCGCGCGCGGTTGAGATAAGCCGGCAGCTGCGTATTCTCGATGCGGCCCAGCCAGTGGATGCGGCCGTCCAAATCGCCGAAGCGCTTCTTCAGGGCGGGCAGCTCGTCATCTTCCGTGCCGATCTCGCGCGGCAGCGGACCCGCGATCATGGCGATCGTTACGTCGAGCCGCTCCACCGCTTCCAGCAATGCCCATAGATTCTTGAATTCAAGCGCGCGCCCGTGATAGACAAGGTCGTATAGCTTGGGTTCCGGCAGCGGGCGGAAATTCTCGGAATCCACCGCGCTGGGGATCACAGTCGTTTTGTCGCGGGCCAGCGGTTCAATGTCGGCGAATTGCTGCGCAATCTGCCGCGTCGGGCAAATGATGTGCTGCGCCGTCCGCGCCCCTTGCCGCTCCATGCTCTCCACCAGCGCCAAATCCGCCGGCGAGAAGCGCTCGGGGGAGGCGCGCCGCTGGTCAGACAATACGAAGCCGAAACGGTATACGAGCGGGATGCGCCAGGCCCAGGCGATGCGCTGCGCCACCACGATCGCGGCCGCGTCGCAGGTCTGCACGAGTTGCGAGCCGATGAGCCGGGGCGCGTGCAATTGGTGGATGCGGCGGGCGTAAGTCTTCGGCGGCAGGCCCATCCAGTTGCAGTGCAGCTTCATGCCATTCAACTGCGGCAGGAGCGCAAGCTCTTCGCGCCCGCCATGGCTGACGATGTCTATCTCGGCGCCCCGCTGCCGGAAGGCGCGGATGAGCCGGAGCTGCAAATCAAGCAAGCCCGCGTCTTTCCATTGCGTCAGCGAGTCCCCATGATTGAGCACATAACAGAGGCGCAGCGGTTTTGACATTCGCTCGGGACTTATACGCTAAATGAGCCAGGCGGGGCTTGCTTCTTCTGTCGGTTCTTGTCGCTTATGTCATTGCTCTGGCGTATCAGGATTGAATCCCGTGGGTTTATAATCCACATCGAAATGCGCAATGAGCGCATCAAGCTTGGCATTAGCCTGCATGATAGCAAGACGGTTCTGCTCAATGGCTTGACGGTTCTCCATTATTGCTTGGCGGTTCTCCATTATTGCTTGACGGTTTTCGTCAATTGTGCGCGCCATAGCTGGCAACACTTCGTCCAGCCCGTCCATGATCTTGTCCTGAACATTGCGGACAGCCTTGTACTCATCAGACATCCGTTGAAACCGCGCGTCATTCATCATCAGCATTCAGCCTCTATCAGCGATTAGACACAACGCAATTGTACCACGATGACATGACAGTTCAAGCGATTCAAGTGGAATTGGAGCACTCCTTCCTCGCGATTCCAGCCCTGTTTGTTTTCAAAACTCGCTGGTAAATCTCCTTCGCCGCCGGGATGGCGTCTAAGCCAGCCGATGCCGCTCGAGAAAGTCGTAATTCGGCGTGAAGCCCAGCCCGGGACGATCGGGAACCGTCAGCCAGCCGTCATCATCCAAACTCAGTTTTTCCTCAAACAGATTCCCGCGGTTGGCGTCAATCGTGTCGCGATAATATTCCACGATGAGCCCGTTGGGAATCGCGCCGACGAGATGCAGGTGAATCTCCTGATCGCCATGAGGCGCGATGTGCAGGTCATGGGCCGCGGCCAGGGCGGCGACATTCATGAACTCGGTGATGCCGCCCAGCAATTGCGCATCGGCATTAAAGATGGCGGCCGCGTCATGGGCGATGAGATCGCGGAATCCGTAGCGCGTATACTCGTTCTCGCCGGTGGCGATCGGGATGGATGTCGCGGCGGCCAACCGGCCATGCCCGCGATAATCATCCGGCGGCAGCGGCTCCTCGAACCAGAAAATGTCGTAACGCTCGATTTTGCGCGCAAGTTTGACCGCGTCGCGCCCGCTGTAGGCGCAGTTGGCATCGACCATCAAGTCGACATCGGGCCCGATGGTCTCGCGCACGACGCGGACGCGCTCGACATCTTCCGCAATTGAAGCCCCGCCGATCTTCATCTTGACCGCCTTGGCGCCCAGGGCCAGGTTCGCTTCCATTTCCGCCGCCAGGCCCGCCAGCCCCTTGCCCTCTTCGTAATAGCCGCCCGCGATGTAGGCCGGCACGCGCGCTTGCGCCGCGCCCAGCAGCTTGTGCACCGACTTGCCGGTCGCTACCCCCATCAAATCCCAGAGCGCGATATCAATCCCGCTGATGAAGCGCGTGGTCAAGCCGCGCCGGCCGACCAGCTTCGGTACCCAGAGCTTCTCCCAGATTCGCCGATAATTGAAGGGATCTTCGCCGATGAGAAGGGGCTTGCAATATTCGAGCAAGCCCGCGGCCACCTGCGCGATACCGGCATGCTGCGGCTCCAGCGCCCAGCCAATACCACTGACGCCCTCGTCGGTGTGAATGTGGATGAGACCAATTCCGGTCCAGACGTAGGTGTGCATGCCGTTGCGAATCGGCGCGCCTCGCTCCCAGCGATATTGGCGCAGTTCGATATCCGTTATCTTCATAGACTGTAGCCTTCTTGGTTAACGGGCGACTCAATGGCTCGCCCCTGCATTTTCTTGGCGGATGTTAGACTGCAATTGTAGAGGATAATTCCTGCGAGAGCACAGCGGTTTTTCGCCACAGAGGCACAGAAGTGATTCCAAGTAAGCAATCTAAAACTTTCCATTTTGCGGGTTCATATTTTTGTGTGAGCCGAGTTGCCACTCGTGAGGGACTGTAGTTCCAAATAAGTAATTAAAATCTTGCAATTTGAAGACCCGCAGGGGCGTTTGACCCGCAGTGTCGGCGGTCAGTGTCTACGCGCCCTATGTCGCGGCGCTGAAACGCCCAAATCATCCTAATGTGTTGCGAGCGACGCCAGTGTCGCCCCGCATTTCGTGCAGTGGCGCGCGGGAAGCGTTACCATTGTCGGAAGTAGGCGAAGACAACCGACAGGACAAAGGCAAGCAATGACCGACTGGACGGACCGACTCGCCATCGTCAGCGACGAGATTGACGACTCCTTCGCCGAGGCGGCGAGGCTGGGGCGGTCGCTGGGCATTCGCGCTTATGAGCTGCGCGCGCTGGCGGGCCGGCGCTTCCCGGATGTGACCGAGCGGGCTCTGCAAGAAGTGGCGGATACCGCCGCCGATCTCGACCTGGAGCTGATCGGCGTCAGCCCCGGCTTTTTCAAGGGGCCGCTGGACGCGGCCGATATCGCGGAGACCTTCGAGACGCGCCTGCCAACGGCCTTTCGCCTGATGCAGCGCCTGGAGATTCGGCGCATGACCCTCTTCAGCTTCCGGCGCGAGAGCCGCTCTGAAGCGATTCCGGCGGCCATTTACGACCATCTTGGCCGGGCGATTGACCTCTGCGCGCGCGAAGGCATTGAAGTCCTGCTGGAAAACGTCTCCAGCATCTATGCCGATACCGGCGCCAATCTGGCGACGATCGCGCGGACCCTCGGCGTCAAAGTCGCGTGGGATCCGGCCAACGCGGCCGCCTCCGGCGAAACCGCCTACCCCGCCGGTTATGACGCGGCGCGCGATCTGATCGCCCATGTCCACTTCAAAAACTGGACGGCTGAGGCGGGCTGGGTGGCGATCAATGACGGCGTCGTTGACCTGGCAGGGCAAGTGGCGGCGCTGAAGGCGGCGAACTATGGCGGTTACTATTGCCTTGAACCGCACCAATGGCCGGATCGGCGCAAAGCCGCCCGCCAGAATGCCGCGCAGCTTTTGTCGCTTCTGCGCGCCAAATAAGAAACGTTCATTAGCGCGCGGATCCGCCCGATTGCCGCCGGCTCGCCCGCAAATTTCTTTAAGCTGTTGGACGGTGGCGAGACAGGTATTGCCTCGGTAATTCAAGCAATCGAGATTCTTTTGACGCGGGTTGTCTGAATTGTTATGCTTGCGGAACTGCCAATTGATGCTTTGAAACAGGATGATGCTATGAAGCTTTTTGATTATGTTGACGATTTGGAAGGCTGGGAGCTGACCATCAACCGCTATGCCAAGCAAAAGGTCGAATTCGGCGCCCAGGGCGTCGCGGAAAAGGTCGCCGAGATTGAAGCGCTGCTCAAGCAGAAAGTCGCGGAGCTCGACGCGCTGCCCAATGACCCCGCGCTGGAGCAGGCGGAGCCAGACGATCTGCCGTCCATCCTGGCCTTGCGCCCCGCCGGCCGCCGCCGCATGCTGACATCGCTCCCCGACGACTTCCGCGATCGGCTGGAAGGGGCCTGGCTGGCGCGCTGCGCCGGCTGCACGCTCGGCTCTATCGTCGAAGGCTGGAAGGTCGACCGCATGGAGCGCTGGGCCGCTTATATCGGCGACCCCTTCCCGCTCGTGGATTATTGGAGCCAGGCGGAACAGCCCCACGAGCCCCGGCTCAAGGTCAGCACCCGCCACGATTACACGCCCGCCAAGATGGACGGCGTGCCCAGCGATGACGACCTCAACTATACCGCGCTTGGCCTGCTGATTCTGGAAGAATACGGTCCCGATTTCACCGTCGAAGATGTGGGCGCCGCCTGGGTGCAATACCTGCCCTTCGCCTTCACCGCCGAGGGCGTCGCGCTGGAGAACCTGCGCAATGGCGTGCCGGCGTTGCAAGCGGGCGCGCTCAACAACCCCTGCCTCAACTTCATCGGCGCCGATATCCGCTCCGACCCCTGGGGCTACGCCGCGCCCGGCTGGCCGGAAAAAGCGGCCGAATTCGCCTGGCGCGACGCGACAATCAGCCACCGCCGCAACGGCATCTATTCCGCCATGTACTTCTCAGCGGCGATCGCGGCCGCCTTCGCCGTCGACGATCCGATGGAAGCGCTGCAAATCGGCCTGGAAGAGATTCCCGCCGAGTCCATTACGGCGCGTGAAATTCGCTGGGCGCTGGATAAGGCGCCGTCGATTTCCGGTTACAAAGACGCCGCCGCGCTCTGTGAAGAACGCTATCCCGGCTTGTGGAAGTCGCATTCCCTGCAGAACAACGCTCTGACGGTTTGGGGCTTGGCCGTCGGCGGTGATGACTACACCAAGGTCATCGGCGAGACCGTCGCCATGGGCCAGGATAACGACTGCACGGCCGCCACCGCGGGCAGCATCTTCGGCGCCGTCTATGGGGCGAGCGCGATACCGGAACATTGGACGCGCAACTTCAACAACACGATGCACTCTTACCTGAACGGCAAGCGGACCTTCGCCATTGATGACACCGTAGATCGCTTCGCCGCCCAGGCCGAAAGGGTCATGGCGGAGAGTTAGGCGAACCGCATTCGTTTCGAATCTGTGAGGTCGCCCGTCAACATTTTGATAAGTTTAGGAAATGGCATTGCATCACAACCATCAAATCAAATGCTGGCTTTGGCGCGGACAACAGTTCAGTTTGACAAGCTATTCTGAATCGCTTCAACTGTCCCTCGCAGCTCATAGAGAACTACAAACAATGCGAGCATACCGGCGATCATGACAAAGAGCAGCCGTTTGATCCACTCAATATCTTTTTCAATGCCTTTCATACGCTCTCGGATAGACTCTTGCGTCGTGCTAGTATTATCCGCGGGCGACAACGACTCTGCCACAATGCTTTCCATTGATTGTCCGATCTCGATCTGGTTCAGATACGCTAACGCAATTTTATGTTACCGCAATCATTCTTGCATTAGCGAGTGTCTAAAGGCAGTGGGTAGCCTAATGGCGCAAGAGACGGCGAAATAGTGTCGAGCAATCCCACGAAGAAAGCTTTATTCAGTCGGCAAAGAAATTTCACAGAGGAGAACATCATGCGTCTATTTGAATATCCGGACAAGGTAGCGGCCTGGGAACGCAGGATCAACGCCTACGCCCAGCAGAAAGTCGAGTTTGGCGCGCCGGGCGTGGCCGAAAAGGTGGCCGAGATCGAAGCCCTGCTCGCGCAGAAAGTCGCGGAGCTCGACGCGCTGCCCAACGACGCCGCCCTGGCAAAAGCGGAACCCGACGACCTGGAGACGATCCGCCGCCTGCGCCCCGCCGGCGGACGCCGAATGTGGAACTCGCTCGCCGACGATTTTCGCGAGCGCCTCGAAGGCTCCTGGCTCGGGCGCTGCGCCGGTTGCACACTCGGTTCCATCGTCGAAGGCTGGACGGTCGAACGCATGGAAGATTGGGCCGCTTATCTCGGCGACGAATACCCGCTGGTGGATTATTGGAGCGTCGCCGAACAGCCGCACATGCAGAAGTATCAGACCAGCCTGCGCGAAGATTTCACGCCGGCGAAGATGGACGGCGTACCCACCGATGACGACCTCAACTACACGCTGCTCGGCCTGATGATCCTCGAGGAGTACGGGCTCGATTTCACCACCGACGAGCTGGGCGAGGCCTGGATCAAGTATTTGCCCTTCGCCTTCACCGCCGAAGGCATCGCGCTCGACAACCTGCGCAAGGGCGTCGCGCCGCTGCAGGCGGCCGAGGTCGATAATCCCTTTCTGAACTGGATCGGCGCCGACATCCGCTCCGACCCCTGGGGTTATGCCGCGCCCGGCTGGCCGGAGAAAGCGGCCGAGTTCGCCCATCGCGACGCCTACGTGAGCCATCGGCGCAATGGCATCTTCGCCGCCATGTTCTTCTCCGCCGCCATTTCAGCCGCCTTCGCCGTCGACAACACAGTCGACGCGCTCAAGATCGGCCTCGAAGAAATACCGGCCGACTGTTACCTGGCGCGCGAGACACGCTGGGCGCTGGAAGTCGCGCCGCAGATCGCGAACTATCGCGATGCCGCCGCCGCCATCGAGGAGCGCTATACGGTCATGGGCGGCGCGCATGCCATCAACAACACCGTGCTAACCGTTTGGGGCTTGACGGTTGGTGGCGAGGACTACAGCAAGGTCATCGGCGAGACGGTCGCCATGGGCAAGGACAACGACTGCACCGCCGCCACCGCCGGCAGCATCTGGGGCGCCGTCTATGGCAAAAGCGCCATCCCCAAACACTGGTACAAGAACTTCAACAACAAGGTGCATACCTTCCTCTATCACCAATCGCCATTTGCCATAGATGACGTCATCGATCGCTTTGTCGCGCAAGCGGAGAAGACGCACGCCGCGGGCTAGTCGCCGCGCGCGAGATTGTAGGGACTGCCCAACCGGGTCGCCTGCAATCATTCGAAACTGTAGGGGCGAGACGGCGGCTCGCCTGAAATCCCATGTACAGAACGCGGGCGTCTCAGCAAGACGCCCCTACAAGTTTCTCCTTGAGAGGACGATATGAACAAGCATGCAACCATTTAGGAGCAACCCATGACCAACTATAATTATCCCGAGCCCCTGGAAGACATCGACCGGTCCATAAACGTCTGGGCCCAGCTGAAGGCGGAAACGGGCGCTCCCGGCGTCGCCGAGAAAGTGGGGGAGATCAACGTCCTGCTAAGCGAGAAGCTGGCCGAGCTGCGCGCCCTGCCCGATGACCCCGCGCTGCAAGCGCTGGAACCGGACGACCTGGATGGCATCCGCGCCCTGCGGCCGGCGGGGACGCGCCGCTACTGGACAGAACTGCCGGAAGACTCCTACCTCGACCGCATTGAAGGCGCGATCATGGGACGCTTCGCTGGCTGTGTTTTGGGCTCGATCGTCGAATGCTGGGAGATCGAGAAGATGGAGCGCTGGGCGGAATACTTAGGCGACGCCTTCCCGCCGACTGATTATTGGAGCGAGGCGGAACGGCCGCATGATCTCAAATACAAGACAAGCCTGCGCGAGGCCTTCACCCGCTCCAAAATGGATGGCGTGCCCACCGATGACGACATCATCTACACCCAGCTGGGCATGCTCATCCTGGAAGATTATGGGCCCGGCTTCAGCGTGGACGATGTCGGCGCCGCCTGGATGAAATACCTGCCCCATGCGGCGACGGCGGAAGGCGTCGCCCTGCGCAATTTGCACAACGGCGTCCCGCCGATGGCTGCGGCGACTGTCGATAATCCCTTCATGTTCTGGATCGGCGCCGATATCCGCTCCGACCCTTGGGGCTACGCCGCGCCCGGTTATCCCGAGAAAGCCGCTGAGTTCGCCTGGCGCGACGCGACCATCAGCCATCGGCGAAACGGCATCTACGGCGCGATGTACTTCTCCGCTGTGATCGCCGCCGCCTTCGCCCTGGGGGATCCAATGCAGGCGCTGGAAGCCGGCCTGGCGGAGATACCCGCTGATTGCCTGCTGGCGCGCGAAATACGCTGGGCGCTGGAAGCCGCCGGCGGCATCAATGACTACCGCGAGGCGCGCGCCGCCGTCGACGAGCGCTTCGCCGGCATGCACCGCATTCACACCATCAACAATGCCGCGCTGACTATCTGGGGGCTGACCATCGGCGGTGAAGATTTCGGCAAAGTCATCAGCGAAACCGTGGCCATGGGCCTCGACAACGATTGCACCGCCGCCACCGCCGGCAGCATCTTCGGCGCCGCTTACGGGGTAGACGCCATCCCTGAACACTGGACGCGAAATTTCAATAACACGGTCTATTCATACATCATCGGGCAGCCCCATTTCGCGCTGGATGATATGTTCGAGCGCTACACGGCGCTGGCGAAGACAACGCTGGCGGGTGAATAAACTCACCACAGAGGCACAGAGGGCACAGAGAAAACGGGGCGCCATCAATTCTTGGAATCCTTGCAGGAGTGACCCATTGGGGTCGCCCGCCGATCCGCCCAACCGTACAATGCATTAGGAATAATACATGACCAATTACAACTACCCCGAAGGCCTGCAAGACAGCGCCCGAACGATCAACCTCTGGGCGCAGCTGAAGACGGAAACCGGCGCCGCCGGCATCCCGGAAAAATTGGCGGAGATTAAATCACTGCTCGCCGAAAAGCTGACGGAGCTGCGCGCCCTGCCCGATGACCCCGCTCTGCGCGCCGCCGAACCGGATGACCTGGACGGGATACGCGCCTTGCGGCCCGCCGGGACGCGCCGCTACTGGACCGAGCTGCCCGAGGCGACCTACCGCGATCGCCTGGAGGGCGCCTGGCTGGGGCGCTGCGCCGGCTGCACTTTGGGCTCGATCGTCGAGCTTTGGGCGCCGGAGCAAATGGAGGCTTGGGCGGCTTACCTCGGCGAAGCCTTTCCGCCCGCCGATTACTGGAGCGCCGCCGAGCGGCCCTTTGAATACAAGTATGAGACCAGCCGGCGCGACGCCTTCACGCCGGCAAAAATGGACGGCGTGCCCACCGATGACGACCTCATCTACACGCAGCTGGGCATGCTCATCCTGGAAGATTATGGCATCGACTTCAGCACCGACGATGTCGGCGCGGCCTGGGTCAAGTACCTGCCCGTCTCGCCGGCGTCGCCCGTGCTCGGCAATCTGCAAGCGGGCATACCAGCTAATCAGGCGGCCGCGGTCGACAACCCTACCATGTTCTGGATCATCGGCGACATTCAATCCGACCCCTGGGGCTATGCCGCGCCCGGTTATCCCGAAAAAGCAGCCGAATTCTCCTGGCGCAATGCCACCGTCTCCAGCCGCCGCAACGGCATCTACGGCGCTATGTATTTCTCCGCCGTCATTGCTGCCGCCTTCGCCACGGGCGATCCACTGCAGGCGCTTGAGGCCGGCCTGGCGGAGATACCTGCTGATTGCGTGCTGGCGCGCGAAGTGCGCTGGGCATTGGACATCGCCGGCGACATCAAGGATTATCGCGCCGCGCGCGCCGCCGCCGAGGAGCGCTACGCCGGCATGCACCCGGTGCACACCATCAACAATGTGGCGCTGACCATTTGGGGATTGAACATCGGCGGAGACAACTTCACCAAGGTCATCGGCGAGACGGTGGCCATGGGCTTGGACAATGACTGCACCGCCGCCAGCGCCGGCAGCATCTTCGGCGCCGCTTATGGAAAAGACGCCATCCCCGAGCACTGGACCCGCAACTTCAACAACAAGGCGCATTCTTTCATCATCGGCAAAGAGTCTTTCGCCATTGACGATATGATCGATCGCTTCACAGCGCTGGCGCGGCGGGTGCACGCTTGAGGTCGAGAGATTGCTGATGACGATGGCGCGTCTACTGCTTGACTCGCGCATCGTGGCCTCCACTCCCAACGCCAAGCTCAAGCTCGGCGCGGTCCAGAAGCACTCAGCCAATCCGCTCTTCGTCGAGGAGTCCTTCGCTGAGCCGCCCAAGCCCTGGGAAGCGCGCCTGGACAACGTCTACCCCAACGTCATCTACGACCCTGAAGACGGCCTCTTCAAGTGCTGGTACAAAGCCTTCATCTATGACGGCTTGTCCAATCGCACAGCCCCGCCCCAGCGACCGCATCAATCCTACGGCGAATCCGAGCGCGAAGAGGGCCTGCTCTACGCCATTTCATCCGACGGCATCCACTGGGAGAAACCGGCGCTCGGGCTCATTGATTTCGAGGGCTCGACGGCCAACAACCTGGTCATGCGCCGGCGCAGTCACGGGCTCCATGCCGGCGGCGTCCTCAAAGACGCGCGCGAGCCCGACCCGGCCCGGCGCTACAAATTCATCCATCGCAATGCGCGGGCGCGGCGTATGGCGACCTGCTTCTCCGCGGATGGCCTCCGCTGGTCGCAGCCCGTTCTCTGGGGCGCGCATGACGCCGTCGGCGATTGCCACAACAACGCCATCTGGTCGCCCGCGCTTGAGCGCTACATCTGCATCACGCGCGGCTGGTCGGCCGGCATCCGCACCGTCCTGCGCAGCGAAAGCGAGGACTTCATCAACTGGACAGAGCCGGCCGAGATCATGCGCGGCGCTGACGCTCATGACCAAATCTATTCCATGCCCATCTGCCGCTATGGCGACCTGACCATCGGCCTGCCGTCTATTTTCCACAAGGGCGACGAGAGCGCCGCCGATTGGGATACGGTCGACACTGAATTGGCTTTCAGCGTCGATAGCGTCAACTGGGAGCGCATCTGCCCGGGCCAGCCGCTGATTCCGCGTGGCGCCGGCAGCTACCCCGACGGCGAGCATGATTGTGGCTGCGTCTATGCCGCCGCGCCCTTCGTCCACGACGGGGCGATTTTCATCTACTACGGCGGGAGCAACGGCCTGCACAACAACTGGCGTGAAGGCTCGCTCAACCTGGCGACGCTGGCCATCGACCGCTGGGCCGGCTATATTCCCGACGACCCGCAGCAAACAGCGCGGCTCGAGACGACTCCCCTGCTGCTGCGCGGCGACGGGCTGAGCGTCAACGCGGACATCAAGCCGGGCGGCTCAATCCGCGCCATGATCATGGATGCCGGCGGCGCGGAAGTGAGCGGCTTCGGCATGGCCGATTGCCGCGCCATCAAGCAGGGCGGGGCGCGCTGTCCATTGCGCTGGCGGGAGCGCGACCCGGCCGAGCTCGCCGGCCAAACGCTGCGGCTAGTATTTGAGTTTCAGAAGGCGACATTGTACGCGCTTAACGCAGCTCGGGTCCCGGCTTCCGATTAAGCGTGATCGGCTCGGCATCACCCGCGTACACAGGCCGCAGGGGCTCGAGCAAGTCCTGATTTCCCGCCTGCCACTCGGCGGGCCAGTCTCCCTCCGCCAGATAGGCTTGTATCGATTCGGGCAGACTGGCGAAATCGGGATAATACCAGAGCGTGATATTGCTGCGGCGCCGATCGCTCTGGTTGCCATGCGCCGCATGCAGCAGCCGCGCGCTGCCCATGACCACATCGCCCGCCTTCACCGGCACATCAACCTCGCCCTCGGCCCGCTGAAAAGCCAACTGCGCCATATCATCAGCGCGGCTCAGCGTCTCCTCATGCGCGTCGGGCAGGGCGTCATGCAGCCGGTGACGCTTCAAATGCGAGCCGGGGATCAGCCGCAGACAGCCGTTATGCGGCGTCGTATCCACCAGATAGATCATCAGAAAGCACTGAATCGCGCGCGCGGTGTAACTGATGGGGTCGTTCCAAAAGCGCGCGTCCTGATGCCAGAAGAGAGGCGGGCTATGCGGCGGTTTGCTGATGATGAAGCCGCTGCCCCATTTGGGATCGGGGAAACCGAGCCGCGCCAGCGCCGCCAGCATCGGCGGATAAGCGATGAGCCGCGCCATGTATGGCTCTTCGGTGACGCGAATCAGGCTGCCCTGGGCGCGATTGCGCTCAAAATGAGCCGCCTCCTGCCGCGCAATCGCCCGGTCGGTGACCCGCCGCAGCCGCTCCAGCATGGTCTCGTCGATGATGCCTTCGAGCAGGCAGAAGCCGTCGCGGTCGAGATGTTGGCGCTTTAGGTTGTAGTTGATGGACATGTCTAAATCCATGTTTGTCGTAGTAAACGATGACTTGCCGGACGCGCAGATTCTAACCGATGGTCGCGGAATTGGCGATGCTGTAGAGTGTGGGGCGCATGGGTGGAATCTGATTTGATTTTTCACCACAGAGGCACAGAGGGCACAGAGAGGGGCTGTCGCTATGCTATACTGGCGACACTGGCTTGGCTAAAGAGATACGCCCATGAAGAACCGGCTTTATTACGGCGACAACCTGGAAATCCTGCGCAGCCGTGAGTACTTCCCGGACGAATGCGTCGACCTCATCTACCTTGACCCGCCCTTCAACAGCAACCGCAATTACAACGTGCTTTTCAAATCGGAAAGCGGCGCCGACAGCGAAGCGCAGATCACCGCCTTCGAGGACACCTGGCATTGGGGCGAGACGGCCGAAGCGACCTATGACGACATCATCGTGGACGCGCCGCACAAGGTCGCCACCGCCATCGAAGCGCTGATGAACCTGATCGAGCGCAACCAGATGATGGCCTACCTGGTGATGATGACGGCGCGGCTGGTCGAGCTGTATCGGGTCTTGAAGCCGACCGGGAGCTTGTATCTGCACTGCGATCCGACCGCCAGCCATTATCTCAAGATCATTTTGGACACGATTTTCGGCGGGTCGAATTACCGCAACGAGGTGATTTGGAAGCGTACTTATGCGCACAATGACCCTATGCGATATGGGCGAATCACAGACACGATTTTGTTCTACAGCAAAAATGATGATTTCCTGTGGAATACTCAATACACAGAGTATTCTGAGGAATATATTCGCAAGTTCTTTCGATACGAGGATGATCGTGGACGCTATCGTGCGGTAACTCTGACAGGACCTAAAATCAGCCTTGGCGATTCCGGTTCCACATGGCGCGGTTATAGCCCGACTACAAGCGGTCGAAGCTGGAGTGTACCAAAGCGAATAATCCGTCAATTAGGGGGCGAAGAAGCGCTGTCTTGGTCTGTGGCGGAACGGCTGGACTTGCTGGACGAAAACGGCTACATCTATTGGCCTCCAAAGGGTAGCGTACCTCACTTCAAGCAATATCTGCATGAAATGCCCGGCGTTCCAGTACAGAATCTATGGACCGATATTGACCGCTTGTCGCCACACGCCAAAGAGCGCCTCGGCTACCCGACGCAGAAACCCGAAGCCCTGCTCGAGCGCATCATCCGCGCCTCGTCGGACGAAGACGATGTCGTCCTTGATCCCTTCTGTGGCTGTGGCACCGCCATCGCCGCGGCGCACAAGCTGGGACGGGCCTGGATCGGCATCGACATCACCCACCTGTCCATCGCCCTGCAGAAGTATCGCCTGGCCGATATGTTCGAGCTGGTCTCGGGCGTCGATTACGCGGTCATCGGCGAGCCAGCGACGGTGGAAGGCGCGCGCGAACTGGCGCGGGATTCCGCCAACGAAGGCCGCTACCAATTCGAATGGTGGGCGCTTTCGCTGCTGCAAGCGAAACCGGTGGGCGGCTCGGCGGGCTCGCGCAAAGGCAAGAAAGGCGCGGACCAAGGCATCGACGGCGTCATCAACTTCTTCGATGAAGACGAGAAGGGGGTGAAGAAAGCGCGGAAGGTGGTCCTGCAGGTCAAGTCGGGTAAAGTGAATGCGGGGCAAATCCGCGACTTGAAAGGCACGGTCGAGCGCGAGGGGGCGGCTATCGGCGTCTTCATCACGCTGGAGCGGCCGACGCAGGCGATGATCAAAGAGGCGCTGGCGGCCGGCTGGTACGAGTCGCGGACTTGGGGGAAGAAGTATCGGCGCACCCAGATCTTGACGATTGGGGATCTGTTCGACGGCGCGGGCGTGGCGATGCCGCCGCAGCATGGGACGCATCAGCGGGCAAGTAGGTGGAAGGGGGGTAGCGTTAGTGAGGATGGGGAGAGTCAGCGGGATTTGATTTGATGGGGTAATCTGGATTCCCTTCGCTTGACACAGGTGCCAGAGAATGTTACACTTGCTCTCAAGGATAAATTGCAGCATAATCGAGGAAATATAAGCTCGTGAGTAATTTATTATCATTTATTGACAATTTCGGATAGAGTTTCTTGGAACTAGGACGGCCAGAGGTAAGCGATATGTCAGAAATACCGCCGAACAAAGAAATGCAACTAATCGCCGCGCGGATCGGGCCTGACTTGATTCTGGCAGCGATATATGCAAATGGGAAGATCACTGAAGACCGCAGTGCTGACCCCAATACACATGACCACAGAGACGCGTGGCATCAAGGAAACTATTGCAGAGTGTTCTTCACCGACGGCTTGCGTATACAATTTGCGGTTTCCAGCAGCGCGAGAGTCAAGTCGGGCCCGAGAAAAATCCTGCGCGTCATACTTGACGATATAATCAGCCTTTATATCAGGCACTTTCCGGAAGAGGGAATTGGTCGCGACAACTCGCCTCTGCCCGCGCCCGAAACCATAAAACGCTCAAAACGAGCAGGCACTAGCGATTTTCCATCTCAGACGGCTAGCCATATACAACTTGCACTGTCTATTGCGGAGATTGAGCCGAAAATCTTTTCACTTGAACCGCCTCTTAGTCACCAGCGCCACTATGGCTTGTACTACGAGAAATTAGAGGGTCTAATAATTGCCTTGCATTTGATTGAACAAGACGATCAGCGAATCATTGCGAAGCTAACTCTGCAAGTACCACCTGCGTCAGATGCAACGGATAACTTCGAGTCACTTCCCCCTGTACCTCCTATCAAACCAACATATAATGATGCTGAGGAGGATTCTTACAAGGACTCAAGCTGAAAGGGTCGTACGATGCGACAAAGCGTCAACCCAGAGATGATAACGCTTGCGCGCGAAATCCGAGGGCTGACACAGTCAAAGCTCGCTGAAAACAGCGATATTAGACAAGCGAAGATTTCCAGATTTGAAGGCGGCGTCTCCGAAGTTGGCGAGGCCGACCTTGAATCTTTGGCTGCTGTATTGGAATTTCCGCCGGAGTTCTTTCTGCAGGTTGGCACACGCTACGGCGCTGGAACCAGCGAAATATTTCATCGAAGCCGTCGTACGGTGCGGACAAGAGATCTCAAACGAATTGATGGGTTGGTAAACCTTTTTCGCATTAGTAGTGAACAGTTACTAAAGGCATTCAGGCCAGAGTCCGCGTCGTATATACCCTCCATATCCGTTGATGAATTCGACGATATTGAAGAGATTGCCTCTACCGTGCGGGCGCTGTGGCAAATGCCGACGGGTCCGGTAAACAACTTAATTGGCTGGCTCGAACAAGCGTCATGTCTAGTATTCAAGTGGGATTTCGAGACTGAAAAAATTGATGAGGTCGTCCAATGGATTCCGCCAGCGCCTCCGATAATCCTTGTCAACAGCAGTAGTCCGGCAGATCGACTAAGGTTTTCACTAGCGCATGCGCTCGGACATTTGGTTATGCACCGTGGCATTGAACCCTACAAGAATATGGAAAAAGAAGCTGACCGGTTTGCTTCCGCTTTCCTTTTGCCGGCGAACGACATTTCTGAAGAATTAGCACCAGTTTCGCTGCAGCATATGCTAGAGCTTAAACCGCATTGGAAGGTGTCGATGGCATGTTTGATTTTCCGAGCCAAGGACCTTAAAATCATTAAGGAAACCAGATATCGGTCATTGTTTCAGCAGTTGAGTAGGCTTGGGTATCGTAAGAACGAGCCGTTTCCTATACCGCATGAGACACCAAGCCTTGTCAAGAGAATACTCGACGCTCACAAGGAAAAACTTGGTTATAGCGACCAGGAGTTGGCAACGCTGTTGAGAGTGCATCTGAAATATTTCTACGAGTGGTATTATCCGCGAAAGGTTATCAAGTTTCCCGGAGCCGATGTTCAGTTTGGAACATGGGGTGGCTCAGACGCTTCAATAGAGATGTGATGTAGACTTGAAATGAAAGTCAATGAGTCAGACCGGCATCCGCGCCACATAAGAGCCAACGGGTCATCGGCGCCCACGACACGCGAGTCGACCGGGTCGGAATCGTCGGAGCTTACCGAAGCGCAAGCCGAGTTTCTGGAAGACTTGCGCGTCAGCCTGATTCAGATGAAAAATGGCGATGTGATGCCCGCGCGCGAAGCTCTGCGCCAGATTGAGCGCGAATACAAATGTGAGACATAACGACATAACCTTAATCCCTCTGTGTTCTCTGTGTTGCCTCAGCGTCCTCTGTGGTGAAAAAAACTTAAAGCCCCGCCCTAACCCCAGCAAACACCGACTTCACACTCTCCCGATCGCGCGCGAACAGCAGCCCGGCGCTGACCTCGAAAGCCAGTTCGTCCGGCAGCGACGTCACTTCAAACGGTCTCCCCGGCTCCGCCCGCTCCAGCCGATTCAGCGCGAACCGCTCCCACTGCGCCAGCTCGTCCAGCACGGACTTGGCGACGGAAGTCTCCCCCTGATGCGTCGGGGGGAGATTTAGAGCGGGGTTAAGCGGGGAGTGAGGGCTTACCGCCACATCGCCCCATTCCACCGGCGGCAGCTGGAAGTATTGCGCGCGCAGCTCGTTGATGCTCAGCAGCGGGTAGGCCGTGCGAATCTCTGCCAGGCGCGCTTGGGCGTCGGTCGGGCGGATGTCATCGTATTCGGCGACCAGGTCCGCGCCGTAGAAGGGCAGCAAATCCTGCGTGATCTTCTGGGCGATGCGCGCCAGCTTGGGCCAGAGCGTGCGCTCGATGAATTGGCGCTCGGCGACTACCGCGTTGGCTTCGGTGGCGTTCTCGCTGACCAGGCCGACCGGGATGCCGAAGATGTTGAGGATCTCGTCGCGCTGGGCCCGCCGGCCCTGCAGGAAATCGAGATCGCTGTGGCTCAAGCCGATGTGCTGCCATTCCATGGCGCCGCCGCGCAGGAAAGCGGTCCGCCGCGCCGCGCCGCCATAGTTGCCCCGCCATTCGCGCTTGACCCGCTCGAAGTCGGTGTCGCTGATGAAGTCCTTGATATTGACGATGCCGGCCGGCACGCCATTGTCCTGGCCGAAGGTGTTGCGGTTCCAGTCGGCCATGTGCCGGTCGCTGAGCACTGCGCCGCGCGCCGCCGCGATGGGCGAGAGGCCGTAGAAGTCGTCCGCCGGATGCCAGCGCCGAAAATGCAGCACTTCCAGGGCGTCCAGCGGGATGCGCTCGCCGTTGATCTCATAGAGGTAACCGGCGACGATGCGCCGCTCATGGGGGACGATCGTGACGCGGTCCGGCCGCAGCAGCCAGATCTCGCGCGGCTGTCCGCGCTCATCGCCCGCCAGGAACCAGTAAGCGTTGCCCTGCAATTCCAGCGAGCCGATCGTCTGCTCGAAAAGCTCGAAACGGCTGGTCAACGGATTGGGCGCGTTCAGCAGCGTCTCCAGCGGGTGATTCTCAATGCCGATGCGCTTTTCGCCGGCCAGCCGATAAACCTTGAGCGGCACGAGGGCGCCGGCTTCGGCGATGCGGTTGATGGCGACGTAGACCCAGGGCGAGCCTTCGTAAACGCGGGCGCTGTGGATATCGAGCGGCGGATTGAGGGCGTAGCGGTTTTGCGCCGCCACCCGTTCGATGTGGGGCGCGCGCGGGCGCAGTTTGTCGCGGCGAGTGTGGAAAAAGTCGGTGAGCCAGTTGAACATTGGGTCGCTCCTTCGATTTGTCTCCGCGCAGGCTAGCATCCCGCGCGCGTCAAAGGGCGACTATTTGTTTACATATAGGCCGATTTCACCATCTGTAGGGACGAGACTTGTCTCGCCCACCCGCCATTACGGCGCTCGCCACAATCGTAATCGTAGGGGCGAGGCGGTGACTCGCCCACCCGCCATTACCGCTATCGCCACAATTGTAATTCGTAGGGACGAGACTTGTCTCGCCCACCCGCCATTACGGCGCTCGCCACAATTGGTAATCCGTAGGGACGAGACTTGTCCCGCCCACCCGCCATTACCGCTATCGCCACAATTGTAATTCGTAGGGGCGAGGCGGTGACTCGCCCACCCGCCATTACCGCTGTCGCAACGGGCGTTTCAGCGCCCCCCTACAAATCCAAATCTGACGGGGATGGGGGTGCAAGAATTGTCAACAACCAAACCCGAGCGCCAGCACGACATCCCGCACCACCGGCAGATCGCACCAGAGATTGAGCACATCGATCAAGGTCAGGGCGATGCCGGCGAAGCAGACGATGACCAAAATGAAGAAGACGAAGCAGCCGAGAATCAGCCAGGGCGATGTGCCGCCGCTTTCCTCGCGCGCGGCGTAGGGATCATAATCGTAGCCGGGATAACCTTGCGGCGGCGCCGGCGACATCTGGTAACCCGCTTGCTGCTGCGGATAATATTGGGGCTGCTGCGCTGGCGCGGCCGGCTGTTCCGCATAAGCGGGGTATGCCGGCTGCTGCGGCGGGAAACCTTCGCCGGCTGGCGCATAGGGGTCCGCTGGTGGGGGCGTCGCGCCTTGCAGGCCATATTCGGCGGGCGGCGGCGTGAGATTTGGCTCCGGCGCGGGCATGGCCGGTTCCACCGGCGGCGCGGGCAGCGGGGCGGGCGCTTCCATGGCGGGCGGCGGCGCGCTGCTCGCCGTGTTGACGCTCTCCAGCGCCAGGGTCACCGTCTCGCCCAGGCCGATCATGTCGCCATTTTGCAGCGGCGTCACGCCGGAGACGCGCTTGCCATTGACGAAGGTGCCATTGGTCGAGCCGAGATCTTCAATCGTCAGCGTATCGCCGGCGAGCATCAGGCGCAGGTGATGACGGCTCGTTTCGCGATCGTTGAGCACGATATCGTTGCTGATATCGCGCCCCAGCGTGGTGACATCTTTGCTGATTTCAAAGGCGTGGTTGGGCTGTGGCCCGCGCCGCACGACCAGACGGAAGCTGTCATTCTGCTGCATGATGCCCTCCTCAGCCAGCGAGCGGCGCTAATACGATGTCATGCTCGCCCTGGACCGCCCAGCGAGCGACATGGCACGTAGAAAGCTAATTATACCAAAACTCGCCGCCGGTCATTTGAGCATTATACCCTTGTTTGACGCTTGGCATAAATATACCTTATCAACTCGCCGCGTCGACGCTGGCACTCGGCGTTGGCAGCCACATATCGAGCAAGGCGGCGCCGTCCACCCAATGGCCGCGCAGGAGCGTCTCCCAATGCAGATGGGGCGCGCTGCTGCGGCCGCTGTTGCCGCTAAAGCCAATGATCTCGCCGGCCTCAATCCGCTGGCCCGCCGCCACATGCAGTTCGGAGAAATGGGCATAACCGGAGTAGAGGCCGAGGCCGTGGTCGATCAATACATAATTTCCCCGGATATCGAGCTGCCCGGCGAAGCGCGCCAGGCCCGCCGCCAGCGCCCGCACCGGACTGCCGCTCGGCAGATTCTGATCCCAACCGGTGTGCCGCGTCCGCCGCTCGTTGCTCAATTGGCGGAAGGCGCCGAAGGGCGAGGTCAGCTCGCTGGCATGCGGCAGTTCAAAGCCGGTCTCGTCCCAAAGCGGGACGGGGCTGATCGCCGAAGCGAGCGCGTCGAGGGCAGCGTATTCCTGATTCTCAATCTCGGCGTCTTCAAGCCAGGCGCGGTCGCCGGGCAAGTCCAGCGTTTGGGCGATGAAGCCGGCCGATTCGACGCGCAGTTCAAGCGCGAAGCTGACATCGCCTGAGCCGCGCCGCACCGGCACATTCAGCGCATAGGCGCCTGGGCTTGTGTTCATGTCGACAGCGACCAGCGCATACCACGCGTCGCCATCCTGTCGGAAAAAAGGGATGATCTCCCCGCGGACTTCCGCCTGCGCGCCAGCGACCCCGCCGCCATCGAGCCGCAGGAGCCCGACGCCGCCCTGTTTCAGCGAGGAGAAGTAAAGTTCCAGCCGGATATCCGCCAGCGCATGAACGGACGCGGGCACGGGCCGCGGTTCGGGCTGGAAGGCCGGCGGGATTTCGCCCTGCGCCGAGGCGACGGTCGCGAGGAGACAGATGAGCAAAGCGGTAATAGCACGAAACAGAAGCATTGATTTCAGCGCGCTGGACCAAGACGGCGTGTCGATTAGGCCTAAATCATACCAGGCGTCCCAACGATACAGAAGAAGGCGCTGGTTCAGCAGACTCGCATGCACGGCGCCTCCATAGACAGGTTTACTCGCCGCCCGCAATATCGTCGCTGTCCTCAGCGCTCACATGCCGCGCCAGCGCCGCGCGCATCTCGGCCAGGTGCAGCCGCTCGTGCGCTTCACAAGCGCGGACCGCCGCGATCAAATCGTAATCTTCAAAGAAGGGCGTCGGGAAACGCGTTTGCATCTTTTCGCCCGGGAACGCGAGGACGACGCTGCGCAGCTGCTCACGCGCGCGCTCCCAGGCGCGCAGCAGGTCATGCCAGCTGCGATCGTCCATGTCTCGCCGGCGCAACTCGTAGAGAGCGGGCGCATCCGCCTGCCCCCGCAGCTCGACGGCGAAGGCCTCGCCGGCCACGGCGCAATGCGCGGCCCTGACCATATCGGATTCCAGGGCGGTCAGATGGATGACGAGATCGCGCGCCGTCCAATCAGAGTCTTCATGCACGGGCAAATCCGGCGGCAGCCTCGATACAAAGGCGCGCGCCGCCGCTCGCCCCTCATCCAGGCCGGCCACGAGCTTTCTTTTCACGCGGGTGCTGTCCGTCATTTGCGCCTCCTGCTTATATCTTAACCGCAAAATATCTCGAACAGGCGCAATTGCTGCGAATCGGCCGGGGCGGCGAATAAATCTGCGGGCGGGGGGCCGGGCGGCGGGCGAGATTGGCAGTCGCAGTGGTATACTCTCCCCAACTATTCATCAGACGAGGAAAGCAGCCACATGACCGCTGACGACAACCGACGCATCCTGACCTACCTGCGCGAGCATAGCCCAAACATGGTCGCTGATTTGAAGCGCTTCATCGCGCTGGAATCCCCCACGACAAACAAGGCCGCTGTCGATGCGCTGGGCAAGGCGCTGGCGGCGGAACTGCGCGGGCTGGGCGGCGCGGTCGAGGTCCTGCCCAAAACCGAGGTCGGCGATGTCCTGCGCGCCCGCTGGAACCCGGGCGAGGGCGGTCTGCTTATCATGAGCCACATGGACACGGTCTGGGATGTCGGCACGGTGGCCGGCCGGCCGACGCGCATCGAGGGCGATCGCTTGTATGGCGTCGGCGCCATGGACATGAAAGGCGGCATCGTCATCGCGCTCTGGGCGCTGCGGGCCCTGCGCGCGCTTGAGCGCTTCCCCCGTCAGCCCATCAGCTACCTGCTCAATTCCGATGAAGAAACCGGCAGCAAGCATTCCAGCGCGGAAATCGAAAGCGAGGCGCTCGCGCACAATGTCGTCTTCGTGACCGAGCCGCCCCAGGACGGCGCCTACAAAACACAGCGCAAAGGCGTCAGCCAATACACGATTCGGGCCAGGGGGCGCGCCGCGCATTCAGGCGCCGATCATGAGCATGGCGTCAACGCGATTGAAGAAATCGCGCATCAGGTGATAGCGGTGGAAGCGATGACGGATTATGCCATCGGCACAACCGCCAACGTCGGCGTCATCAGCGGCGGCACGCGCGCCAATGTCGTGCCGGCGGAAGCGATGGTTGAGGTCAACGTGCGCGCCTGGACCCGCGTCAACCAGCAGGCGATTCACGAGAAAATGATGAACTTGCGGGCTGTTCATCCAGAAGCGGAAATCATAATCGAAGGCGGCGTCGGCGTCCCGCCGATGGAGCGCAGCCCCGAGATCGCGGCGCTGTTCAAGCGGGCGCAAACGCTGGCGGCCGAGATGGGCATCGTCCTGGAAGAGGGGCGCACCGGCGGCGGCTCCGACGGCAACAAGACGGCGGCGCTGGGTGTGCCCACGCTCGATGGCATGGGCATGGTCGGCGAAGGCGGCCACGCGATAAACGAATATGGCGAAATCTCGTCGCTGCCGGAACGGGCGGCGATCATGGCGGCCATGCTGCGAGAGAGGCTGTAAGCCCAATTGAGAGGAAGAAACTCATGAGCAGGATCGCGCTGGTCACGGGCGCCAACCGAGGCATCGGCAAAGAAGTCTGCCTGCAATTGGCGCAAGCCGGCTGCCATACGCTGCTGTCAGCGCGCGACAGGGAGAAAGCGGAAGCCGCCGTCAATGATCTTGGCCACGACCGTATCTACCCGCTGCAGCTTGACGTCACCGATGAGGCGAGCGTCAAACAAGCCCGCGATGCCGTGGCGCGGCAATATGGCGTGCTGGATGTGCTGGTGAACAATGCTGGCGGGCACTACGATTACTGGCAGACGGCGCTGGAGGCAGACTTTAGCACCGTGCGCGAAGCAGCCGAAACCAACCTCTACGGACCCTGGCGCGTAACCAGTGCCTTCGCGCCCCTGCTGAAAAAGAGCGAGCGTCCGCGCATCGTCAACGTCAGCAGCGGCGCGGCCGCCCTCAGCAGCCTGGGCGCCGGTCCGCCGGCCTACATCGCCAGCAAAGCGGCCCTCAATGCCTTGACGCGGATGCTGGCGGCTGAACTGAAAGAGGACGGCGCGCTGGTCAATGCCGTCTGCCCGGGCTGGGTGGCGACAGACCCGAACAATCCCGGCGGGCGACCCATCCCCGAAGGCGCGGCCGGCATCGTCTGGGCGGCGACTCTGCCCGATGATGGACCGACGGGCGGCTTCTTCCGCGATGAGCAGCCGCTGGACTGGTGAAAGAAAGAATGGGATAGAGAAGCTGTGTCCGTTGAAATCAGCTTAGACCTTCAGCAGATTACAGAGCGTACTGTTGGCAAAAGTTTTGACCGTGGCAAAACGCTTTATGAGAATGGCGCTATCTCTTCGCCCGTTCGCCGAGGCGATGAGATCAGCGCGCGCTGCCAAGGATCCTATGCTCAACCCTATCGAGTATGGGCAAAATTCATAGACGCGGAAATTGCCGCCGCAAGTTGCAGCTGCGAATATGATTGGGGCGGGGACTGCAAGCATATCGTCGCCATGCTGCTCGCGTATTTGCGCCAGCCAGAACATTTTGAGAAGCGCAAGACTCTGCGGGATGAACTCATGTCGCGCGAGAAACGGGATTTGCTTGACATCATTGAAGCGATGATTGTACGCTACCCTGATCTTGAAGATATTGTTGAACACGCGACAGTCGATGGCTTTCCAAACCAACTCATTGACTTAACAGCCATTCACCGTGAATTAAAGGCGGCTTTAGACTTTGGCGGAGAATGGATGGATCGCGTCGCCGAAAACAAGGTCTACGAACTCGCCAGCCTGGGCGATCGCTATGCCTGGCGCGGCGATTACGTCCATGCCATTGCCATCTATTGCGCCATTCTCGAAGAATGCAACGCCAATGCCTATCCAACGGATGATGAAGGGCAATACATTGAGGCGATCAACAACACCGTCTCCCGCTTGCAAGAAGCCCTTTCTCATCTTGATATGGATCAACATGAAGATTTGCGCCAAGGCCTGCTCGATCTGCTGACGGGCGCAGTGATATGGGATATCGACTTTGGCGGGATTGGCTATGCGGATGAAGCGGATGAGATTATCCTGGAAATCGCGCAGCCGGCTGATACCCCCCGCATCCGTGAGCGCATTCGCTTGGCTGAGGAGCGTAAAAGCGAAGAAGAATATTACAGCAATTGGACTGGCGAGGCTTATGAGTATTTTTTGATGGCATTAGACAAGATTGATTCGACCGATCCTGAAGAAACACTCAAACGGCTTCAAGCGAAAGAGTTGCATTATTCACAAGCCAGCGCGCTGCTTGAGTTGAAACGTTATGAAGAGGCTGCCGGCGTTGTAGCGAAATTGCATCCCGCGTATGAATTACAGCGCGGACTTGATTTGCTCGTCGAGCATCGGCAGAACCAAAGGGCGATTCAACTGGCGGAAGCGGCGTTGGAAAGCGACTATGACAGCCGAATTGCGGACTGGCTTATCGACTTGTATCGGAAACAAGGTGATGGAAAAGCGGAATTTCGCTGGCAGTTAAATCGGATGCGAAGAGACCCGCATATCAACCATTATATCGGTTTGCGCGCTGCGGCCGAAGCGGTCGGGGGCTGGGGGAGTACCCGCCCAAAAGTTATCAGCGAACTCAAACGGAAAGAGGTTTACGCGGTACTCGCCGAAGCCTATTTGCATGATGAAGATTGGGATTTGGCCTGGGATGCCTTAGGCAAAGTTTCTCAGCGACAGGATCATCATCCCTCGCAGGTGATCTACCGTCTCGACTTCACTGTGGCGGAAAAATCAGGCCATGTACGACCGGCCCTCGCCATCCCGATCTACATCAAATACGCCCGCGCCGAGATTGATCTTAGAAGCAGGAAGGATTATGCGCAGGCGGCAAAACTATTGAGAGAGGTCCGGGAGATGTATCGACAAATGAACAAAAGCGCAGGCTGGCAAAGGCTCATTGCTGATTTGCGGCGGGAGTTCGCGCGCCTGCCCGCCCTGCAGGATGAACTCGACAAAGCGGGCTTGTAGCGCGACCATGAAGATTCTGAATTGGAATACGGAATTCGTTAGCCCGCGCGCCAAATCGGACAAGTTTGAGCTTATACGCGCAACGATAGCGGATTGCAACGCGGATGTCATTTGCTTGACCGAAGCTTTTCCGGAGAGCTTGCCTGATGGCGGTTATCTGATCAAAAGCAAGGTATCGGGACGCATCAAAGCGGAAGCGGACGGCGCTCGCAAAGTATTGCTTTGGAGTCGCAACGAATGGGGTGATGTCGATGTTATCGGGTCGCCCGATTTGCCTGAGGGCCGTTTCGCCAGCGCGAATACCGTTACTGATGGTGTGCGATGGCGATTCGCGGGCATGTGTATTCCCTACTTCGGCTATCGCGCCAACAGAAAATATTGGGGCGATACGACTATGCGTCAGTGGCAGGGCGCGGAGATATACTTGGACGTCCTCAGACACGAGGTTCTTCCGCAAGTTCGCTTTCGACAGCGAACCATTCTGCTTGGCGATTACAACCTACATATCCCGCGTGGCAAAACCTCAGGCCAAACCAAGGCTGTCAGCCAGAAATGCGCGGCAACCTTCACCGACTGGAATATCCCGACCGCGGGCGAGTCTCCCGATCCCAGTTTGGATAAACGCTTCATCGACCATATCGCGTTGAGTAAAGATATTGTGTTGAGATCTATACGCTTTATAAGTCGTTTCGCCGAAGACGGCACGCGGCTCAGCGACCACAACGGCGTCTGCATCGAGGTCGCTCCAACATAAATTCAGGATAGCGAGCGGGCGACATGCTATGTCGCCCCTAATTATGCGAGCAAGCGCCGAAATCCCTCTGTGCCCTCTGCGTCCTCTGTGGTTAAATCAAATCTACCCAAGCCGCCTGAATGGTGAACAGCATGAAATTCGCCCCTTTCAAGATCGAGAACTTCTTCCGCCAGCACGAATTCAGCGCGCCTTACGGCATCAGCCAATCGGACAGCGAGCCGCTGACGCTGGATGAATTGCTGGGCTATGCCAGCCCCGAACGCCGCCAGCAATTCGAGACGCTCTGGCTGGGTTATACCGAGACGCAGGGGCATCCCGAATTGCGCGCTCATATCGCCGATATGCACGCCGGCATCGACGCGCGCGATGTCATCGAGGTGGTGCCGGAGGAAGGCGTCTTCCTGCCCATGAACAGCCTGCTCAATGCGGGCGATCACGTGGTGGTGATGCAGCCGAGCTTTCAATCGCTCTGGGAGATTGCGCGCGCGACCGGCTGCGAGCTCTCCTTTTGGGAGCAGCGGCGGACCGAGACGGGCTGGCATTTTGACGTCGAAGAGCTGGAGGGCCTGATACGCCCCGACACTCGCATGCTCATCATCAACTTCCCGCATAATCCCAGCGGCTATCTGCCGAGCCGCGCCGATTTCGAGCGCGTGGTTGAATTGGCGCGCCGGCAGAACCTGATCCTCTTCTCGGACGAGATTTACCGCTTCACCGAGCATGACGCGAGCCTGCGCCTGCCATCGGCCTGCGAGCTTTACGAGCGGGCGATTGTGCTTGGCGGATTGTCAAAATGCTTCGGGCTGCCCGGTCTGCGCGTCGGTTGGCTGGTCACGCGCGACGCCGGCCTGAGCCACGAATTGCAAGAGATGAAGAGCTACACGACTATCTGCGGCAGCGCGCCCAGTGAAATCCTGGCGTTGATCGCGCTGGAGAACCGCGAGGCGCTTTGTGCGCGCAGCATCGATATCGTCAGGGCGAACATCGACTTCTGCCGCGAATACTTCGGGCGTCATCGCGATCTGTTCTGGATCGTGTATCCTCAATGCGGCACGATCACGCTGGCGGAGCTGACGGCGGATATGCCGGTCAGCGACTTCGCCGATGCCGCCTTGCGCGAGGCCGGCGTCATGGTCTTGCCCGCGGAAGTCATGCTCTTTGAGGGCAACACCTTCCGCCTTGGCTTGGGACGGCGAAGCCTGCCGCAAGCACTGGAACAGCTGGAGCCGGTCATCGAGGATTGTTTCACCCGCCAGAATGCAAGAATCTAGGGGCGGATCTGTGAGTCGCCCGTTGCAGAAGGACTTCAGTCCCCACCTCAAATCCCTTCGCCATGAGGAAGGAGAGGCTTCATCTGCCAAGTCGGCGTCGGATGAGTTGGCGCGGTGGGAGCGTTCCGAGCTAAATCGGCTGGGTGATGGGCGTCCCATTATTTGACATCGCTGCCGGACGAGCAGGCGTTTGAGGCGAGCGCGGGGCTGCTGTTTGGGGGCAATTTCCAGGCTGTCGCCGCAGTTAATGGGGTGTTTCATGGGCCTGTCTCGCGGATGAATGGGCGCGTTTGATAAAGCAGGGGATTTGACCTTATTGAAATAGGGCGGCGCTGACTATAAGCGATCTATGGGATAGATAGAAAATGTGCTACAGTATGGTTGTTAATCATGATGAACTTATGCTACGACCAGAGTTGTGAGGAAGATATGGCATTCGACAAGAACAAAATCGCGAATTCATTCTGTCTTCCAAAATACAGCATACTGCGCGGGATTGCCAGCTTGCTGGATTTCACTCATTCAGAGACTAAAGAGTTCAGTGACGAAATTCTGTCTCGTTCAAATCGCAGACGATATGCGCGCCGATTGGGAAGCGGTGGGCGCAGATCTATGGCTTGCCATTGGCGAGCATGAAAGGCGCAAGGCATAAGGCGTTAGCAGAACTCCAAGTGCAAGTGGCGAGCAAAACCGAGGAGCATAACATGGCGGCCAGAACAAATGCGTTCATACGTGGTTTCGGCGGCTTGTTCAGTTGGATTGATGTGCTGAACCGGCGTCTCTTTGCCGAAACCGCTGCGGAAGCTGACGCTGAGGCGCTGCGCGAAGATTGGGAAACGGTTGGCGGCTATTTGTACGATGCGATGGGTGTGCATGCTCGTACATTTACGACCTACGAAGAACGTCCCAGAGAAAAGACATGCCCGACCAATCCCAAGAACGCGAATTCGTCCGAATAGAACAACATGTTGCCTATTATTCGGGTCCTCTGCCGCCACCGGAGATGATGCGCGGTTATGAGGACGTGCAATTTGGGAGCGCCGACCGAATCCTGGCGACAATGGAGCGAGAACAGAAACAGCGCGCGCGATATGAGAATCTCGGCCTGTTATTGGCGTTTCTTATAGCAATGGCTCTGATCGCTTTGAGCGCTTATGCTCTTGCCTTGGGATCGGTGGCGGCAAGCATAGGTGTGATTGTAGCGGGTATTGCCAGCACGGCCGGAACTTTCGTATATGGCAACCGCGCCCGCCATCGGCAACTGCGCGAAAGGCGTGAAGCGATGCAAAAGCCCCCGCCTCGCCCCGAACTTCCCGAACGCGACTCCAGCTAGAAACCCCTAAATCAGCCGATTCACGCCATCGAAGGCGGCCGTCTTGTAACACTCGGCCAGCGTCGGATAATTGAAGACCGTGTTGATGAAATAATCGACCGTGCCGCCGAAGGCCATCACCGTCTGCCCGATGTGGATCAGCTCGCTCGCGCCTTCGCCGATGATATGCACGCCCAGCAGCTTGTGATTCTCCCGATGGAAGACCAGCTTTAGCATGCCGATTGTGTCGCCGATGATCTGCCCGCGCGCAATCTCCTTGTAATAAGCTTTGCCGATCTCGTAGGGGATGCCGGCCCGCGTCAGTTCTTCTTCGTTGGCGCCCACAGTGGAAATCTCCGGGATGGCGTAGATGCCGTAGGGGAAGAGCTCGGGGATGCTCTGATGCTCGATGCCGAAAGCGTGGCAAGCGGCCATGCGCCCCTGCTCCATCGATGTCGACGCCAGGCTGGGGAAGCCGACCACATCGCCGACGGCGTAGATGCTCGGGATCTTGGTCTGGTAATGCTCGTTGACGGCGATGCGCCCGCGCTTGTCGGTGACGATGCCGATATTCTCCAAGCCCAGCTCCGCGGTCGCGCCTTGCCGGCCGATGGCGTAGAGCGCTTTTTCCGTGACGATCTCCTTGCCGCTATCGAGCCGCGTCTTGACGCCGCTGCCGTAGCGCGTCTTGACCTTCTCGATGCTGCGCACATTCTCGCCCAGGCGCAGGGTTACGCGCTGCTGCCGCATGTGATAAACCAGCGCGTCGACGATCTCATGATCGACGAAGGCCAGCAGCCGCTCGCTCATCTCAACCAGGGTTACGCGCGTCCCCAATGTGGCGAACATGCAGGCGTATTCGCAGCCGATCACGCCGCCGCCCACAACCGTCAGCGTCTTGGGCAGTTGATCCAGCTTGAGCAGGCCATCGCTGGTGAAAATCGTCTCGCCGTCAAAAGGGATGCCGGCCGGCTTGGCCACGGTCGTGCCCACGGCGATCATGATGCAGCGCGTCGTCAACTCGTCCTCGCCTTTCTGCCCGACGAAGTTGAGATGCACGGTGTGCTCGTTGACGATGGTGGCGATGCCGGCGAAGAGTTGAACGCCGTTGCGCTGCAGCTGATGGCGGTTGATCTCGATCTCGTGGCGGATGACGTGGTCGGCCCGCAGCAGCAGATCGTTCATCGTGATGTTCTCTTTGACCGTGTAAGACGCGCCGTAAATCGAGCGCTGGCGGAAACCGGAGAGGTGCAAGACCGCCTCGCGCAGCGTCTTCGAGGGGATCGTGCCCGTATTGACCGAGACGCCGCCGATCAGCGTCTTCTTCTCGATGACGGCCACGCGCTTGCCCAGCTTGGCCGATTGAATCGCGGCCCGATGCCCGGCCGGTCCCGAGCCGATGATGACGATGTCGTAATCGTAGCGCCGCGGTTTCGGCGCCGGTTCGGGCTGCGGTTTGCCATTGATAGCCGGTTTCGCCGACGCCACGATCTCGGACATCATTGCGCCTCTTTCACACGCGCTGTCGTCCACTTGAGAATAACGCAAACGCAGGCGCGCTGGCAAGCAAGCGCAGCCCGGCCGCAGGGCAATCGCAGCAAAATCATTTCGCGCCGATCGCCACGAAGATAGCCTAAATTATGCGGGCGATTCACACAGAATCGCCCCTACAGATTACGAAAGTTGTGGGGAAAGTAGTTGATTTCAGCGCCATTTCAAGTTGATGCGATTGCCCTGGTGTCTGGATCAATTGTGAAACGTCTGCCTTGCGACAACCGCCTATTCGCCCAGTACGATTAGCAAAATCTCGCCCGAGTTGACATCAACCGTGAACAGTCTCCCGTCCGGCGCTATCACGAGACCGTTGCTCGCTTGCAGTGGGCTCTGAGCGGCCGGCAGCGCTTCGTTGAGCTGGCTCACCGTCTCGTACTCGCCGTCATCGTTCGCGTCGGATAGGAGGCTGAGCCCCCCGCCATGGAGCAGGAGCAGGGCGTCGCCCTGCGCGTTCAAGCCGGCGACACGGCTCAGCTGCTGCGCCGCGTCGGCGAAGATCAGGCGCGTCTCATCGGCGGCGCCGTCGCCATCATAATCGGGCAGGGCGTAGATCTCGCCGGCGCGCGTCGCGGCCAGCAATTGCCCGTCGCGGTCGAAGGCCAGCGCGGCGATGATGTTGAGGCGGTCGCTGTCGATGGGCACGCGGCCGTAGACGATGCTGTCGGCGGAAGCGGGGAGGGGAGCGGCGACGGCGGCTGCCATCGTTGTGGGCGTCGCTTCATGCGCGGCCATGGTGGCGGCGGCCTGGGTCGCGCTTGAGGCCATGGACTGCTCGCTTGACCGAAGGGCAGCCAATGCGCCTTCCAGCGCCGAGATCGTCGGATCCTCCGTCGCGGCGGCTAAACCGGCCTCGGCTTTTGCAGTGGCGCTGGCATTGCCCCGGTACAGCTCAACCGCGCTGCAGCCGGCCAGGGACCAACAGAGAAGCGCCAACACCGCGACGACCAATCGCGCTGGCGGGTACATTCCTTCGTTGAATTTCACGCGCTGGATTATACCGCCTTTGCGCGATATCAGATGGGCGGAGACGCGGTCACGATAAAGAAGTAGATGAAGGCGAGAAAACCGGCCAGTACGCTGAAAGAGACCGCCGGCGCGATGCTCCCGCGTTCGCTCGTGGCGGCGGCGATCGCCTCGCGCCCCCGCAGCATGGCCGCTGCCACTTGATTGGCCAACCAGCTCATGCCGAGCCCGGTCACGATGACCGCCGCGGCATAGGCCAGGTTGTCCGCATCCCCCAGGTTGTACAGGCTGCGGATTACCAAGGCATTGACGGCCATAGCGGCGATGACGGCGACCGCCGTTCCGCGCCAGGCCGGCTCGCGCTTTTGGATAGCGCTGCAGTAATAGGCCCAGATATCGATGGCCAGCAAGGGCAGCAGCGCCGCCACCCAAGCGACATGCTGCAGCATTTCTGCGTCAAACAGTTCAATCAAGCCGACGCGAATCGCCAGCGCGAGCAGCCCGGAGGCCGTCGCCGCGCCGGCGCAGCGCAGAACGCGCGTCGCCATCACGCCGGTGAGGGTGACGCAGGCCAGTAGATTCGCCGCCAGTAGCCATTCCGGACGATAGAGCCCGAGAGATTCCAAGGGGATGCCCATCAACGTCGCGTCCCAATCGATGAGTATGAGCTGCAGCCAGAGCAGTTGGATGCCAGCCAGAATCAGCAGCGACAGGCTGTCACGGAGCCGCAGCCTGAATATGACCTGCCATTCATGGCGCCGCCAGGTCGATACATGTAGATCCAGGGCGAGCAACTGTGTCAAGATGAAGCTCGTCAGCAATATCAGATGCGGAATGCTCCAGGCGGTGATGTCTTCGCCGAAAATCCAGTGCCAGATAGGATCGGCCGGCAAGGCGTAGAGCAGAAACGCGGCATTCAGAATCAGCAGCCCGGCGGCCGTATTCGACCGAAAACGCTGCTGAAAATTGCCGCGCAGATGGCGATTGAGATAGAGCAGCGCCCAAAAGCCGGTGCAGATCGCCGTCGCGAAGCCAAAATACATCAGCAGATGCGGCCGCCAGAACAAGTCCTCGCCGAAGGGAATGCCGTAACTGCGGTGCCACAATTCATCCCAGACGCCGCCGATGAAGGTCGCGATGCCGCCGCTCGCCAGCAACAGCGCCATGATCTCCCGCGCTCGGAAGGTCAAGGCCGCCGCTTGCGGTTTGCGCAGCGTTGGCGCCAGGGGCCGGACGAGCAAATGCCAGAATGCTAGGACAAAGGCGCAGATGACGAGGAGAAAGAGGCCCGCCTGCAGCCCGAACAAGCCAATGTTGGTCTCCGCTGGGATGTCGCCCCAGAGGGTGAAGGCGATGAAGATGACGACGCCGGCGATTGCCGTCAGCGTCCAACCGAGGCGGTGGTTTGCTGTGGTCATGGATGCGCTCCATTGGGAACGACTGTTGCTGATTACAGATTACCACAAATGGCGAGGGCGGGTCTAGCTGGCGAGGAGTTGGTGGAGGAAAGCTTTGGCTTCTGCTAATCTCGGACTTTCCCACAGATTCTCTTGCTGCCAAACGTGTGTTTCGTAGGCATTTGATAGAAACAGTCTGTCAGTAATTCCACTGACGTCCGTGTCTAATCCCACATTCTTGCCGATGAGAAACAATCGTATTTGCGCCTTGGATCTCTTTGCTGGAACAATCGCCACCTGTTTCTCCTCTAAACAGTCGAAGTAGTTCTGTACACAACTTGCAATGGGGTCGACCGTCAGCGCGTCCATCACAAGATCATCAAGCATGCCTTCGCGTTCCGCGGATGGGACGATCAGCACTGACACTATGGGAAAGCCGATCGTTGGCACAATTGGGTGATCCGGAATGTCAATTTGTGGTGGACCTTCTCTGTTCACGGTTCTGATTCTGTCTTGAACGCTTTGAAGCGCATCAGTATTGAAGTCACTGTCCCGCACGATTCCTAAATGGGTTATGTGTTCAAAATTCTCAGCCTTCTTCAAGTCGCGGAGCCGCCGTGTAAGCTTGGCCCTACCTGCGTACTGGATGATGGCAAGCTCCTCAACTTGAAGTTGTGCATCCGTAGAATCCGCTAGATGATTGACAAATTGATCGAAGAAAACTTGGTCATCATCTCCCTCTACAAGCAGTAGCCGGGTTTTGCCATCTGGGATCAGCTCTTGCATTAGCGAACCTCATGATCAAAGTCAAAGGCGGCCACGGCTTCCATATCTAACTCGTTGTAGGTTGTGGCTCTCAATTCACCCGATTTGCGACTCCTGCTCAACCGATGATAGCGGAACTCTTCCAGCTTGGCGTCTTCAGAGAAGGCTTCGTACGCCGCGCGAATCATTTCGAGGCTGTGCGTGGTGGCGAAGACTTGGATATTCAAGTCACTCGCCAGCTTGCCGATGGCTTTCCAAACTTTGGATTGTACAGAGTGGTGGATGCCGTTCTCGATTTCGTCGATGAAGATGACTTGAGGCTTTTCAACAAGAAATGCCATAGCGATGTCGGCGAATCGATTTAGCCCCGTTCCCATCAGCCTTAGTGGAATCTGATGCGAATTGACGTATCCCCAAATTGTACTGCTGCCCGACAACGTTCGCACTCGCATGTCAGACAAGCCTGGTTCAAAGACATCCAGATAATGAATCAACTTTGGCAACTTCCCACTACCTTCTAAAGCGCTGAAAGTGTCCGCCCTGTCTTGAGGATTTCGCCGCGCTTCTGCCGGAAAATAAATATACCTTTTGTCAGCATAGTTTTTTGTAAAGAATGGCAATTCAGGTTTTGAAGCCAGATAGACGTAATCTAGTTCCGGCTCAGAGTCTTGGTAGCAAAATGTATATACGAGCAAAGACGCGCCTCGGGCATCAATATATCCATCGCGGAAATATCCAATTTCTTTGGCTCTTTGAATGTAGTTTGCAAAGTGCTCAGGGTTACTTTCTATTGATTCGAACTCTAAAATAGTCAAGCGGCGGCTTCGCCCATCGTTCTCTTGCTCAATTCCGTACAAATTGATTTCGCATGTCGTATCCAAGCCATAAAATATTTGCTGCCAAACGTCGCGCCTGTTTTTGTCAGAGTCGATGGATCCACGCGACTGCAGTAATTCCAAAAGAAGATTTGGCGTTAGTGGCGCCGAGAGAACGAGCCCCGCCTCCATCAACGCCGTCTTGCCCGTGTTATTCTTCCCCGCGATCAGATTCACCCGACCCAGATCGTTAATCTGCAAGTCCTTGAAGCAGCGGAAATTCTTCACTCGAAATGACTTGTACATCGCGCGCCTCCTCGCCCAAAGCGCTCAGCCTGCACACCATTATACATCCGCGCTCGTCAATTCCAGTGCTACAATGCGGGCATGACTGTTATCCTCGCCATCGAAACCTCTTGCGACGAAACCGCGGCCGCCGTCGTCACTGACGGGAGGATCATCAACTCCAACATCGTCGCCTCGCAAGTTGACCTGCACGCCCAATACGGCGGCGTCTTCCCCGAGCTCGCGTCGCGCGCCCATGCCGAGACCATCAGCGCGGTGCAGGGGCGGGCGATGGACGAGGCGCAACTGACCTACGCCGATCTCGACGCCATCGCCGTCACCCAGGGACCGGGGCTGGTTGGTTCGCTGCTTGTCGGGGTCAATTTCGCCAAGGGGCTGGCGTTGGCGACCGGGCTGCCCTTGCTCGGCATCAACCATCTGGAAGGGCATGTTTATTCGCTTTGGCTGGCGCCGGACTTCGGCGAACCAGAGTTTCCCGTCCTCGCGCTGATCGTCTCCGGCGGGCACAGCGAGCTGCTGATTATGCGCGATCATGGCGTTTACCAGCGCATCGGCGGCACGATTGACGATGCGGCTGGCGAGGCCTACGACAAGGTCGGCCGTCTGCTCGGCTTGCCCTTTCCGGGCGGCCCGGCCATTGAACGAGCGGCGCAAACGGGCGCGCTCGACGCTTATGATTTTCCGCGCGCCAAGACCGACGGCGCTTATGATCTCAGCTTCAGCGGTTTGAAGACGGCTGTCCTGCGCGCTGTGACCAGGCAGCCGAGCGCTGGCGGGCAAGGCAGGCGCCAACGCCGCGCCGAGAAGCGGGCAGAACTGCGCGACGATATCAACATCAGCGATGTCGCCGCCGCTTTCCAGGACGCATTGACCGATGCCTTGGCGTCAAGCAGCTCTCGGGCAGCGCGCGATTTCAAGGTGAACGCGGTTTACCTGGCGGGCGGGGTGAGCGCCAACGGGATGCTGCGCGAAAAGCTGAGCGCGGCGCTGGCGCTCCCGGTTCGTTATCCGCCGCTTTCTCTGTGCACGGACAATGCCGCCATGATCGCCGCTGCGGCCTACTTTCGCTATCACGCGGGTCATCGCAGTCCGCTGGACTTCGAGGCGCGGCCCAGTTGGCGCTTGAGCGAGGATGTCTACGCTGATTGACCGCCCCAAAGCGGTTCTCAGTAGAATCTAGTTAATCGTGTACAATAGCGAGCTTGCCAGGAAAACTCGCCTTCCCTGGCTCGCTGGGATGCTCGGCATAGAGATGGCGAGAGGGCTGGGGGGATGGCTTGGAAATCGCCATCATCGGCGCGGGCGCGACGGGGCTGGCCGCCGCCTGGGACTTCGCCGGCGCGGGCCATCGCGTCACCATTTACGAAGCGGCTGACAGCGTCGGCGGGCTCGCCGCCGGCTTCAAAGATGAACGCTGGGATTGGTCGCTGGAGAAGTTCTATCATCACTGGTTCGCCAGCGACAGCGACATCCTCGCCCTGGCCGATGAGATGGGGCGCCGCGACCGCGTCATCTTTCCCCGCCCCAAGACCAGCTACTGGATCGACGGGAAACCGGTGCGGAGCGAGATCTCGCCCTCGGCGCTTTTTTTGCCACTTTCGCCTTTCTCGACCCTGCGCATGGGGCTGGCCGGCATGTTCATCAAGTTCAGCCCGCGCTGGCGGCCATTCGAGCGCGTCACCGCCGACCAATGGATGCGCCGCTGGATGGGGCGCGAGGCTTATGAGAAATTCTTCAAGCCGCTGCTGATCGGCAAGTTCGCCGAACAATACGATCAGGTGCCCATGTCCTTCATGTGGGCGCGCATCGTCAAGCGCAGCCTCAAGCTCGGCACCTATGTCGGCGGCTTCCAGGCCTTCCTCGATGAACTGGCGGCGCAGTTGCGCGTCAAGGGCGTGACGATTCACCTGCAGGCCCGCGTCGACGGGATCCATCAGAAAGCGGGCAAACCGGCCTTGACCATCGGCGGGGAGCAATTGGATTTCGACTGTGTTTTGAGCACGACATCGCCGCGCCTGCTGCTGCGGATGACCGCTGGCCTGGCGGAAACGGATTATGGCCGCCGCGTCTCGGCGCTGAAGAGCATCGGCGGGTTATGCGTCGTCTTCGCGCTGAAAGAGCCACTCATGCCCGACGATACCTACTGGCTCAATCTGCCGGCGTCCACAGCCGACAAGACAAAATCGGCCTTTCCTTTTCTGGCGCTGGTGGAACATACCAATTACATCGCGCGCGAGCATTATGGCGGCGACCACATCATCTATTGCGGCGACTATGTGCCGCCCACGCACGAGTATTTTCAGCTGAGCGAAGATGAATTAGTCGAGCGTTTTAAGCCCGCGCTGGCGAAAGTGAACCCGGCCTTTCGGCCCGGCTGGATCCGCAAAAGCTGGGTCTGGCGCGCGCCTTACGCTCAACCGGTGCCGACGCTCAACCACAGCCGCAAGATCCCGGATTTGAAGACGCCGCTGCCGGGCTTGTACTGGGCCAGCATGTCGCAGGTCTACCCTTGGGACCGCGGCACGAATTACGCCGTTGAGATCGGCCGGCGCGCGGCGCGCCTGGCGATGACGGACGCGGCGAATCCCCATCCTGCGCCTGGGCGTGATCTGTAAGGCTTGTCCGCTACTGGTTGGCTCGCATCTGTTACCAAGAAATGCACCAGATTCCAATGGCTTCACCACAGCCGCTCGCGAGTGACAACTCGGCTCACACAAAATTACGAACCCGCAAAAACAGGAATCTGTAGGGGCGTTTGACCCGCAGTGTCTACGCGCGGCGCTGAAACGCCCGTCCATGCGATAGCGCGAGCTCGTAGGGCGAGACAAGGGTCGCGTAGACACTGACCGTCTCTCGCCCCTACAAATTTCGCTATGATTACAGATGGAATTTGGCGGCGGCTAGGGTTGATGGCGCCGCCCGGACTGATGCTATCAACCTCATTTTGCAGTATACTTTTGGTAACGCTGGAACGGGGACCCGACCGGCGGATTCGACCCTGAAAAGCGAGGGCAGTTGAACAAATGTCAGAGGCGCAGGAAACCGCGGCCAATCTGATAGCCGAATTGCGGGGGCTTGAAGATGAGCTGGACCAGGTGAACGCGACGCTGGAAGCCCAGCGGGAATTGCTGCGCCGCCGCCGCCTGGCCATGCCCGCCTCCATCATCAACAGCCTCGAAGCGCTCAAGCAGGATTTCAAGCGCCTGGAAAACACCGTGCTTGAGGAGCAAACCGAGCTGCGCCAGCTGCGCGCGCTCTCGGAGATGTCCACGCGCATCACCAACTCGCTCGATATCGATACCGTCTTGCAGGAGACGATGGAACTCGTCATTGTGCTGACGAACGCCGAGCGCGGGTATATCGTGCTCAGGAACGAGAACAGCGGCGAGCTGGAATTCCGCATCAGCAGCGAGGGCGGTCTCATGGGCCGCGCTATGGGGGCGGGCGACCGGCCACAGATCAGCATGACCGTCGTCAACGAAGTCATCTCGACCGGCGCGCCCTTGTTGGCCGATAACGCTTTCAAAGATGAAAGGCTGTCGGAGAATCAGAGCATCATCAATTTCACGCTGCGCTCGGTGCTTTGCGTGCCGCTGCGTTATAAGGAGCGCGTCATCGGCGTCGTCTACGTTGACAATCGCCTGGTGGCCGGCGTCTTTACCGAGCGCGAGCTGAACCTGATGCTGGCTTTCGCCAATACGGCCGCCGTCGCCATCGCCAACGCCCGCATGTACATGCGCGCCGAACAGATCCTGGCCGAGATCACTCATGTCAAGGAATTGATGGACAATATTTTCTCCTCGGTCGGCAGCGGCATCATTGCGATCGATTCGAATGATTTGGTCCACACCTTCAACCGCGCCGCCGGCGAGATTCTCGACCTGCGGCCCGATGCGGCGGTGGGCAACGATGTCGCGCAGTTGATGCAGAACGCCGCGCTGGAGCTCGATGCGCATTTGGAACAGGTCAAGCAGAAAGACGAAGATCACTCACTGGAGCTGAGCGCGGAGTTGCCCGGCCGCGGCCAGGTGGCGCTGGCGCTATCACTCTCGCCGCTCAAAGACAACAACGATATGACGCAGGGCGTCACCCTGGTGATGGACGATGTCACGCATTTGCATGAACATGAAAGCACCATCAACGCGATGAAGCGGATCCTGCCCGCGGGCATGGTTGACCAGATTAACGAGATCGCCAATATCGAGATGGGCGGCCTGCGGCGGGAGGTGACTTGCATCTTCGCCGATGTGCGCCCCTGGATCACCTTGCCGGATGTGACAGCCAGCGAAAAGCTCAGGATACTGAATCAATACCAGGCGGTCGCCACCGCCTGCATTCACCAGTGCGGCGGCATCATCGACAAATACATGGGCAATGAAGTGATGGCGCTCTTCAATACGCAACTGAATCCGGAGCGGAATCACGCTCAGATGGCGCTGGAATGCAGCTTGCTGATGCGGGACCGCTTCGTGGAGCTCTACCGCGAAATGGACATCAAGCCCGATCCGCATTATTATATCATCGGGATGTTCACCGGCGTGGCCACGCTGGGCAATGTCGGCAGCTTCCAGCGGCGCGAATTCACCGCGCTGGGCAGCAGCATCAACACGGCCAAACGCGTCCAGGAGAATGCCGCGCGGGGAACGGTGACGATTGTGCAGCAGACTATGGACCACATGCTGGCGCATAATAATGGGGCGTCGGCTTATGAATTCCGCCTGCGCGATCCCATCTACGGCAAGGGTCTTTCGATTGGCATGCGGGCTTACGAGGTATATCGACGCGAATGAGCGAGCTGGCGGGCGCGGGCGGCTTCAGCGCGATTCAGACGCAGCTCAAAGACCTCAAGAATCGCGCGGACGAAGTGAAAACCTTGCTGGAGCAGCAGCAGGAGTTGCTGCGCCGCCGCGGCATCAGCTTGCCGGCAAACGCCATCGACCGCCTGTGGTCGGTGCGTTCCAGCATCGACAAGCTCTCCCTTGGCCTGGTCGAAACGCAGATGCAGCTGCAGCAGCTGCGGCGCCTGGCCGATACCACCGCCCTGGTCAATTCGGCCCAGGAAACGGACCTGGTCCTCAACGAGGTCATGGAAACCGTCATCCAGTTGACGCAGGCCGAGCGCGGTTACATCGTCTTAAAGAACCGCGAGACGGGCGAGCTGGAATTCAAGGTGGCGCGCGGCTTGAGCGCCGAGGAGACCGCCGCTGGCGGCCGCATCGTCAGTTGGTCCGTCATCAATATGGTGGCCGAGAGCGGCGAGCCTCTGCTGACGGTTGATGCCGGGGCCGATGAACAATTCAGCCACAGCGAGAGCATCGCCGGCTTCAGCCTGCTCAGCATCCTGGCCGTGCCATTGATCGCGCGCGATGAAGTGATCGGCGTCGCTTATTGCGACAACCGCATCATGGCCGGGCTCTTCAAAGAAAATGAACTGGGTCTGCTCACCAGCTTTGGGCAGCAAGCGGCCGTCGCCATCGAAAACGCGCGCCTGTTTGAAGACATTCGCGCTCAGATGGCCTTGATCGAAGAGATGCACGCGCGCCTGTCGAATATCTTCGCTTCAATCGGCTCCGGCGTCATCACCGTGAATGGCGAAAACTGCGTCCTCGTTTGCAATGAAGCGGCGGAAGCGATCACGGGCACGACCAATGCAAAAGCCTGCGGGATGCAGCTGAGCGCCGTTTTGCCCCATGTCACCGAGAGCTTTTATGACTCGGTCGAACGCGTCCGGCGCGAGCAGATGCAGCATATCTGGGCGGAGCGCTTCGAGCATCAGGGACGGCAGCGTTATTGGCAAGTGGTCGCCAGCCCCCTGCGCGGCGACGAGCAGGTCAACCATGGCGTCGCCCTCGTCATTGACGACTTGACCGAGCGCAAGGAACAGGAAGAGCAGCGCCGCCTGCTGGGCACCTTCGTGCCGGAGGCGCTGCTGGAAAACATCGGCTCAATCAGCGAGTTGGACACCGGCCCGGCGGAAGGCACCATCTCGGCCATGTTTGTTGATGTGCGCGGCTTCACGGCTTTCAGCGAAACCCTGCAGCCGGAAGATCTGATGCGCGTCGTCAACCGTTATCTGGGCGCGGCCAGCGATGCCATCAACGAGCATGACGGCATCGTCGACCAATACCTCGGCGATGCGATTACCGCGTTCTGGAATTCCCAGCTGAATCAGCAGGATGATCATGCGGCGCGCGCCGTGCGGGCGGCCGAGGCCATTCTCGATGAAGTCCGGGCCTTGCATGAAGTTGTCGACAAGGATCATGAGCTGCATTTCGGCATCGGCATCCACACAGGCCATTCGGTGATGGGCATGGTGGGCGGCGCCGACCGCATCGAATTCGCCGCCCTGGGCGAAGCGCCCGATGTCGGCCGCTTCCTGCAAGAAAATGCCGAACCGGGTGAGATCGTCATCAGCCCGACAACTTATGAACTGGTGCGGGACCAGATTCAGGCCGAAGCGCTGCCCGCGAGAAAGATGAAAGCGGGTTTCGAAGATCTGAGTACGATCTACCGTGTCATCCCGCGAAATGGGCTGGACAGCGGAGCCTGAGGCGCGCTCTTGAACCGCGAGAGCGATGACAATCAGCGCCAGCGCGCAATCAAGCCCCCCGCAAAACCGGATTTGCAAGCGAACGCGGCGTTGAGCTTCAAGCAATCGCCCTGATGCGGGATGGCATAGGGCAATCGCCTGGTGATATGGGCAGGCATCGTCGCTAAAATGGCGGGCAGGATGCGACGCCTGCTGCTGATACTTGGAGTCATACTCGGTCTTGTCTTTCCCGCGGCCGCGCAAGACGCCGCCAGCGTCCTGCTGCCGCGCATCAACAATCTGCGCGCCTCCAAGGGTTTGCCCGCCTATGCGCCGCATGCCTCCCTGACCGCGGCCGCCAACAGCCACGCCCGCTGGATGGCGGATACCGGCGAGATTTCACATATACAGCCTGACGGCAGCGGTCCCCGCGCGCGCGCCGTCAACGCCGGCTTCCCCAGCAGCTGGATCAGCGAGAACATCTACCGAGGCGCCAGCGCCTTGACTGCCTGGGAGTGGTGGCTTCAATCACCGAGTCATTATGCCGGCCTGGTCAGCCCAAATTATGACAAGATCGGCATCGGCAGCGCTAGCGGCGCCAAGGGCAATGCCTATGTCTTGGTCTTTGGAAATTCGACCGGGCGCCTGGCGGAAGGCAGGGCCGCCACCGGGGGCGGGGCATCAGCGGCCGGCGGGGGGCCGTCGTACGTTTTGGGGCTGGACGAGTTCGGCAATATCAAGCACGAAGTGCAGCCGGGCCAGACCATTGGGCATATTCTGCTGATCTATGGCTACACCTGGGACGATTACCCCTATCTTCTGGAGTTGAACGGCATGAGCGAGGCCGATCGACTGAACATGCAGCCGGGCAGCGTCATTCTGGTGCCGCCCAAGGCTGGCACGTTCACGCCGGCGCCGAAGGCAACTGCGGAAGCCGCCGCCACAGCCGCGCCTACGAGCACAGCTGCCAAGCCTCCAGTGACGATCACCGCGACGCCAACGAGGGCGACGGAAGCGGCGCTCGAAATCCGGATCGCCCCAATCGAGACCGCCTCCCCGCGGCCGCCGGGCAATTCGCGCGGGAGCGCCGCCGCATCAAGCGGGCAGCTTGTTATCCTGGGTTTGGCGATCCTGCTTCAACTGGGTGTTATCGGGGGCGCCAGCTTGGGTTTGTGGCGGGCTTACACTATTCGAGAGCAGCCTCACGCGGGGTCTGCATCCGGCGATTGAGCGCCACATTTTCGGTTACTTTGATGATCAGTTCGTTCTGCATGAGCGCCATCTGTTCGCTGCTGTAATCCTGCCCGTCGGTCAGCCACCAGCGGACTAATTCCACCGTGGAATTGACGAGATGATTCGCGGCAACCTCCCAGGGGATGGACTCCTCATCCCGCGCCATATAGATCGTGGAAACCCAATTCAGGGCCTCTTCCAGAATCGGCTGCAAGGCTGGATGATTGCGCGGCAAAGCCAGGCCAAAGAAACAAAGGTCTCGATGCTTTTCCAGGCGCTCATAGACAGCCAGGCACTCTTCCTCAAGCGTCGACGCCGATTCAATCGCGGCGAATACTTCGGTAATCACAGCATGCATGCAATAGGTCGCCAATTCGTCCTTGCTGCGAAAATGCCGGAAAAACGTCGCGTATCCGATATCGGCGCGATGCGTCAAATCTCTGATGGATATCTGCTCGTAACCCTTTTCCAATGAGAGTTCAATCAGCGCGGACTTGAGCGCCCGCCTTGTACGCGCGATGCGCCGGTCCATTTTCTTTGGCTGATTCACTTCAATCGCCTCCCGATGAACCGCCGTCAGATAGCAAATACGATTCGTATTTTAACATGATGAATCATTAACGGAAAATGTACATAACCTATTACATAACATTATAATCGCAAATGCGAATCATGACAGATTGGATACAGTAAAGTCTTGGATTTTAGCGGTATCAGCCAAGACGGGCGGGGAAAGAAGAACAGACCGCCCAGAGGCCTATTGCGCAAATTCACATGGCTGTTATGATGCATCGTCATGTTGGCGCCATAATGACGAAGCAGGTGAGACAGCGGATTATCAGCGCTGTATAGTCATTTGTGCGATAATGGACGCGTGAGCGAGTGGCGCAGCCAAAGGACAGGTGTTGAAATACGAGGACTGGGTGCGGCGCGCCCAATCGAGCGACGGTGGCGAAAGAAGAGAAGCCTTTGAGCATCTTGTGCGCGATTTTGAAGGCATGGTCTACAGCGTCGCCTACAGCCGACTGAGCGATTCACAGCTGGCCGAGGATGCGGCGCAGGAGGTCTTCCTCGCCGCCTACAAGCGCATCGCGCAGTTGAACGATGTCAGCGCGTTCCCCGCCTGGCTGAAGCGGATCGCCATGACGCAGACCGATCGTCTGACGCGGCGGGGGGCGCCGGCGGTTGAATCGCTTGATCAGCAGGAGCGCCTGGCGTCGCCGGAGCCATCGCCGGAAGCGCAGGTTGAAGCGATGGAAACACGGCGGCGCCTTCGAGTCGCTGTCGCTGCCTTGCCCGAGACCGCCCGCGATGTCACCCGTGATTATTATCTGCGTGGCGATTCACAGCGAGAAATCGCCGAGCGGCTGAATATCCCCCTGGCGACAGTCAAAAAGCGATTGCAATACGCGCGCCAGCATCTTCGCAATTTGCTGACCGGCTTCGGCGAAAGCCTCGACCGGTCCATGTATGGCGAGCCGCAAGCGCCAAAGCAGTTGCAGCCGGTGTATATCAGCCGGCGGCGCCCCCCGCTTAACCGCGAAAAATAGATAATGCAGGGGCGACTCGGTGAGCCGCCCGCAAGCGCGGCGCAACTGCCGCCCACGCAAAGGGATTCGCCCTATTTCCCAATCCATGTTGCAACGAAAGTTCTGGGGACGTTTCGCTGAAACGCCACAGGATAATTCGGGAGCTTGCAACGAGGGCGTCTCAGCGAGACGCTCCTACAGGAGACTCCGTATTGGCGAATGACACAGGGACGACATGATATGCCGCCCCTACATTATTTGCGCGCGTATGTGAGATTCTAACTGCCCGGCACGGTCTCGCAGGCGCCCTCGCGCATGCAGGTCCAGGTCATGTCTCCGCCATCGAGGCGCAGCGCCGCGCCCATGCCTTCCAGCACGGCTGCCATCGCCGCCACATAAGGCGCGGAGAAGCTGGTGCCATTGAGCGCCTTGTAGCCGTTGTCGAGATGAATCGTGTGGATATCGCGGCCGGGCGCCCAGATATCACCGCCTTTGTTGCTGAAGCTGCTGCGCGAGCCGTCGGGATCGATGGCGCCGACGGCGACCACATTCTCGTAACGCGCGGGGAAGCCGGGCAGGGCGCCGCCGCTGTTGCCGGCCGACGCGATGACGGTGACGCCTTTGGCGACCGCGTGATTGACGGCGTCTTCGGTCACCTGCGACCCGACCATGCTGCCGAGAGACAGGTTGATGATATCGGCCCCTTCATCGGCCGCGTAGACGATGCCCGCCGCCACATCCGCCATCGAGCCGCTGCCGCCCGGACCGAGCACGCGCACCGGCAGGATTGAGCTATTGGGCGCGAAACCAGCGATGCCGATGCCGTTGTCGATGTTGGCGGCGATGATGCCGGCGACTGAACAGCCATGGCCGAAGACATCTTCCGGGTCATCATCGTTGTCGACGAAGTCATAACCGTTATCCAGGACGCGGCCGAGCAAATCCTCATGGCTCATGCAGACGCCCGTATCAATGACCGCGACCGAGACATCGGCGAGTTGCCCCATCTGATCCCAAGCTGTCTCCGCCTCGATATGCGGCAGCGCCCATTGCCGGTCGTAATCGGGGTCGTTGGGCGGGTTGTCGAATTGCACGCTGACGACGAAGTCCTGCTCGACCAATTCGACATCGCTGTCGAAGGTGAAGTCATCGCTGCCGAATGCGTCCGGCACATCCACCACCCAGATTTCCAACTCGTCGATGCGCTCGACGATCGTCGCGCCGATGCGATTGACGTATTCCCATTTTTCGTCCAGGGGCGTGTTGAGATCGTAGTGGATGACCCAGTTGCCGGTTGGCTTCGCGCGGTAGACCGGCACGACGCGGGTGCTGTCCGGCTCGCCATTGTTGCTGCCGCCGAGGATGAACTCGCCGGGCGGGAACTCGCTGGCCGCCGCCGGGAACAGGCTCCCGAATATCAGCAGAAGCGTAAGGCTCAGGATGGTCGCGCGTTTCATGCTAGTCATGGTAAATCCCTTCATCTATGGAACGGGACTGCCTTATCGAAATTAGAAAGATGAAATCTCTGTTTCTTTCGCCGTGATGAACTCAAGCAGGGCGGGAAGGCCTTCCTCTGTTTTTTGGATGCCGCGCTGGATCGCCGGGATGATCTGCTCGGGCGATTCGACGCGTTCGCCATAGCCACCGAAGGCTTTGGCCATGTCGGCGTAATGGCCGCTGATGTCTGTGCTGCGGTATTTCTCGGTCGACACGGGCATAATCGGAATCTCGATGGCCATCGAGAAATTGTTGAGCAGCACCGACAAAATCGGGATTCTCTCGCGCGCGGCGGTCTCGAAATCCATGCCGGTGAAACCGATGGCGGCATCCCCCCAGACGTTGACGCAGAGCGCGTCGGGCCGGGCCAGTTTGGCGCCCATCGCCAGCCCGAGCCCATAACCGAGCTGGGTCGTCTTGCCCCAGCCGATATAAGTCAGCGGCGCGCTGGACTGCCAGAAGGGCGACATCTGGTCGCGCGGGCTGCCCGCATCATGCGTCACAATTGTGTTCTTGACATCGACTGTATGCAGCAGATCCCAAATGACGCGATAGGGCGAGAGCGGCGCCTCGTTCGAGGTGAGTTTCGCCTTCCATTGCTGGAGCCACTCCGCTTTGACCGCGCTGATTTCGCCGGCGACGGCGGCGGCCCGTTTTTCGCGCGCGCCGTTGCTGCGATCGCGAACGGCTTCCAGCAAGCCATCCAGAATCAGACCGGCATCGCCAACCAGCGCCATCTCAGCGGGCACATCCTTGTTGATGTCGGCCGGATCTATTGTCGCATGAATAACTCGTTTTCCAGAGGGAATCGATACACCGAAGGCGGTGCGCGTGAAGCTGCAGCCGATGCCGAAAATCAGATCCGCCTTACCCAGGAAGTGATGCACCGGTTTCGGGATCGCCCGTCCGCCGGCGCCCAATGCCAATGGATGATCTTCCGGGAAGGCGCTTTTGCCGGCCAAACTTGTTGTTACGGCCGCGCCGAGCAGCTCCGCCAGTTCTTTCAAAGCAGCCCAGGCCTTTGCGTAATGCACGCCCTGCCCGGCATAGATAACCGGACAGTCGGCGGCGAGCAGGGCCTCGGCCGCGGCGTCGATCGATGCGTCGTCTGGACGGTAGCGCAGGGTCGGCACCGGCGCCGGCTCAAAGGAATCGGGGATCTCCTCTGCGAATAAATCGGACGGGAATTCCACGAGCACGGGGCGCGGCCTGCCGTTGCGAACCTGGGTGAAGGCGCGCCGCAGCGCTTCCGGGACGGCTTCCGCCATGGTCACCTGTTCACAAGATTTTGTCACGTGACGGAAATTCTGAGCCGAGCTGAAATTCGGCTGAATTTGGTTGATGCCGCGCGGATAACCGGCCGGCAATACGACAATCGGCGCGGAATCGCCATAAGCTTGGGCGACGCCGCCGAAAGCATTTTCCGAGCCCGGCCCGCTCTGCATGCAGAAGACGCCGATCTTTTCGCCGGAGCTCAGCCGGCTCAGCGCGTCGGCCATGTGCAGCCCGATGCGTTCCTGCCTCACGATAATCGGGCGGATATCCAGCTTCGCCGCCGCTTCAATTATCGGGTTCACAGGGTAGGCGAACAGGTACTCAACGCCTTCCGCTTTCAGCACTCTCGCTACCGCATCGGCAACTTTCATTATGAAATGTTCCGGTTCCTTTTCTTGCAAGGCTACCGCACTCAATCTCAATACGCAAGTTCGGGCGATCGCGTCGCGGTTAGGTCGAAGTCAACAAGGACAATTGAACACAGAGGACGCAGAGAGCACAGAGGGGCGTATTGTTTTCCTAACCGCGCTGTAGGGGCGTTTGACCCGCGGCGTCGGCGGTCCCTGTCCAACGCGACCCACGCGCGGCGCTGAAACGCCCGCCATAGCGAAAGAGTGTGTTTTCGGGCGAGCCGCCGTCTCGCCCCTGCAACGTTTCATAAGAATGTTGCCTGTAGGGGTCAGACGGTGGCTGACCCGTTGCTATAGCTACGACGCTGCGGGATGCAAGGTATTTTGCGTGGGCGGCGGTTTCACCGCGCGTGTGTCTACAGATTGCGATTTCGATTGACAACGAAGCTGAAGACGTCATCGCGCGCATAACCGCCGGTGACATCGAGCGCCATCTGCTCTTCGGCGATGCGGGTCAGGTCAAGATCGGCGTAGAGAATCGTCTCTTCGCCATAGACTGGCTCGACCAGGTAGTCGCCATCAGGCGCGATGACGGCGCTCCCGCCATCCAGCAGAGCGGCATCCGGCTGGGCGCTGAAGGACGTTTCAAGCGTTAGCTCGGGCGGAAAGTCGGCCGTCCGCATGATGCCGCCGACTGCGAGGACGAAGGTCCGGCCTTCGAAAGCATAATGCCGGCTGGCGATCTGGTGGCTTTCCTTGACCGCGGGCCACATGGCGACGTGGATCGACTCGTTGCTGATGTGCAGAGCCTGGCGCGCATGGGGCATCCAGTGCTCCCAGCAGACCAAGCCGCCGACGCGCCCGACCGCGCTGTCCACCGCGCTGAGGCCGGCGCCATCGCCCTGGGCCCATAGCAACTGCTCGGTGTAGGTGGGGCGCAGCTTGCGGTGGTGGTTCACAATCGCGCCGTCTGCATCGATGGTGACGATGCTGTTGTACAGGCTGCGATTGCCGCGCCCTCGGGGCACGCGTTCGTTGATGCCCAGCAGCAGGACGATTTCATGCTCGCGCGCTTTGTCACGCAGCTGGGACATCTCGGGGCTTTCCAGCGCCATGCTGTTGGCGACCAGGCGGGCGTAGAGGTTTTTGGTCGGCCGGTGATCCCAACGAGCGTAATCGACGGCGTAATCCAGCCAGGCGGGGTAGCCGGGGAAGAAGGTCTCGCCGAAAGCGGCCAGCTGGGCGCCACCCCCGGCCGCCTCGCTGATCAGCGCGCAGGCTTTGGCGACCGTCCGCCCCAAATCATAATAGACGGGGCGCGCCTGAATAATGGCGACGCGGATGTTACGGGGCATAGTCGGGCGCTGGGCTCAGCTGTCGAGCACGGCGCGGACGCGAAACTGCTCGCCATCGCTGTCGGGCGCGTTGGCGACGGCCTCAGCGACCGACAGCGCCGGACCAGCTTGATCGGCGCGCATGACATTGCTTAAAGGCAGTACGGTTGACGTCGGGTCGATATGCGAGGTATCCAGCTCTTCCAGCTTTTGAAAATAATCCAGGATGTCCGAAAGCTGCCGCTGATAACGCGCGACATCGTCTTCGCTCAATTCCAGGCGCGCCAGATCGGCAATGGCGCGGATGGCTTCCGCTGAGAGAGTGGTTTGCGGCATTGTCGCTCTCAAAGGTCTATCCATATCGCCAGGAGTGTAACCTGTGACGCCTGCGCTTCACAGCCTCAAGTCGGCGGAATTCCTTGCAACACGCGTATCCAACTTGGTAAACGGGCGTCTCAGCGAGACGCCCCTACAGAATTCGTAATTGATTATGTCCTTGCCCGGCATGCACTGCGGTTTTGAAGCGGTTGCCTTGGGCGAGGCTCGAAAGCGGCGGCTGATTTGGGTACACTGACACGAGGGGAAACAGAATCGGGAGCGTGACGATGCGAGCCACAGTGGACCGAGGCGACGCCCTGCGCTTGTTGAGAATCGAGCATCAAGCCGTGGCGGCGCTGATTGATGAGCTGAGCGGCGAAGAAATGACGCGCCGCGACACGATTCAACATGGCATGTATTATGACCAGGAATGCTCCTTCAAAGACCTGCTGGCGCATCTCATCTGCTACGAGGTTTATGCGCTGGAGGCGATCGGCGAATGGGGCGCCGGGCGGATGCATTGGGCGATCGAAGCGGCGAAAGACCCGCGGCGCGGGCGCGAGATCCATTATGGCGGCATCGCCGAGCGCGCGGATTCCAGCCTGGCGGCGCAACTTGACGAGTATCGGCGGGTCAGCGCGGGTTTGGAAGCGGCCATCGCCGAACTGTCCGATGCTGACTGGCGGCGCGCGCCGTCATTCGCCCTGGCCGAGGCGGCCGATTTGGGCGGCATGATCGAAGGCATCATGGTCCTGCCGCCCCGTCCCATGTATCGTCATCTGCCGGTCCACATTCCCGACGCGAAACAGTACATTCACAGCCTGCGCTGATCCAGCCGTAGCCATAGCGTGGGGCAGCGGCGGCGCGGCGCTGTGCTATAATCCGCGCCTGTTTATTGACTGCCATTTGCAGAGGACGGGTGCTCATTGCGCGTTTCCGGATGTTTGCTCGGGCTGGGTATTGTCGTCGCGTTCCTGGCGCTGACGGGTCTGTGCTCGCTGTCGGGCTTCAGCATAGCGCGGGAAGCCGTACTCGATTTGAACGCGGCCGGCCTGGCGGTGGATGATCCGCTGGCCACCCTGCGTTGCGCCCTCAGCCAAGAATGCGAGAGCGCGCGCGTCGATGGCGTTTCGCCCCCCGCCAATGCGCCCTTGCTCGAACTGACGCCGCTGATCACCGCAGTGTCAACCTCGCTGCGGCCTACAGAATCGCCAACGCCGCGCCCCGCCCAAGAGACGCCGCTGGCGACTGCGCTGCCGCCGACGCCTGCGCCGACGCTTGCAACGACGGCCGCCTTGCCGCGCATCAGCGACCCGCGCCAGATTCAGATTCTGCTACTGGGAATCGACCAGCGCAGCGCGACCGATGATCCGGGCCCGTTCCGCACGGACACGATGATGCTGCTGAATGTCAACCCGGTAACCAAGTCGGTCGGCTTGCTGTCGCTTCCGCGCGATCTGTGGGTGGAAATCCCCGAATTCGGCGGGGCGCGCATCAATCAGGCGAATTTCATCGGCGATGGCAACGCCTACCCGGGCGGTGGCGGTCCGGCCCTGGCGATGGAGACGATCGCTGCCAATTTCGGCATCCGCGTGGACAAGTACCTGCTGGTCAACTTCGATGTCTTCACGACAATCGTCGATGCGCTGGCGCCCAACGGCGTGCCCGTCACCGTGACCGAATTCATCGACGACCCGGATTATCCCGATGACCGCTACGGCACGATCCATGTGCAATTCCAGCCCGGCGAGCAGCTGATGGATGCCGAGACCTTGCTTCAGTATGCGCGCACGCGGGCGACGGAAGGCGGCGATTTTGATCGCGCGCGCCGTCAGCAGCAGGTGCTGGATGCGCTGCGAGCGGAGGTCTTGAGCGCCGGCGGCGTCATCAACTTCCTGTCGCAAGCCTTTACGCTCTGGGACGCGCTGCAAGGGAATTACCGCACGAACCTGGAACTCAACGACATCGTCGCCCTGGGCGACCTGATGGGCCAGATCAAGCGCGAGGATATTCGCTATCGCGTGATCGACAATCTCTACGCCTTTCCCGGGCTGAGCCCGCAAGGCGATCAAGTCCTGTATCCTGATTTCGCCGCCATCCGCGATCTCATCCTGGACACCTTCTATCCGCAGACGCAGCTGACCCTGGCGGAGATGAAGGCGCGGGCCGAGGCGGAAAATCCGCTGGTCTACGTCTACAACGGGACGAACGTCATCGGCCTGGCCGGCGACACGCGCGACTGGCTGGTGGCCAAAGGCGTCCGTGTGGATGACATCGGCAATGATGTGACGCGCTGGCGGGCGCGTACTGAAATCCACGAATACGGCCGCTTCCATTGGACGGCGAAATATCTGGCGGCATTGATGGGCTTGCCGGAAGATCGCATCCTGCGCAGCGGCGATGGCCGGATTGCCGAAGGCGTGCTGATCGCCCTGGGCGAGGACGCGCTCGAGATCATCAGCGGCTAGGGCCGGCGGCGCGTTCCTAATCGCCCAACTGCTGACGACAACCCTACACGGCTTCTGCAAACCACCAACCATTCAGATTGCCGGATTGCGATCGCGCCGTCATAACTATACTGACATTCGACACCCTCACTTGAGCAAAGCCCCGCCAACAGCGCGCCAATGCAGGCTTATGCTACAATAATAGTAGAGGCCGGCTTTGTGCAGGAACGTGGCAATGGATGAGAAAACGAGGGAACCGCTGGCCAAGCTGGTCTGGCTGGATCCCTTCACCGGCAGCACCAATGAACACCCTTTGCGCGAGGGTGACAGCGTCAGAATCGGGCGCTCGGCCAGCAATGACATTCAGATCGCCGAAGGGCATGTATCGCGCGAGCACGCGGTCGTCAGCTGCAAGGACGGCGCCTTCACCGTCGATGATGTCGGCAGCGCCAATGGCACCTTTGTCAACGGCGTGCAGGTTTATGGCATGAACCCCCTCGCAATCGGGGATGAACTGCACCTGTTCGTCTCCGTGTTGAAGCTGCGCTCGGCGGCGGGCGAGGCGCGGGAAGATGTGGCCGAGCCGGTGTCTGCCGTCGCCGGCGACCGCGCCAGCCTGCGCATCACCCGCGGGCCGCAGCGCGGGCAGATCTTCGCGCTGCTGAAGGAGGAATTGTACATCGGGCGCTCGACGCCCAGCTCGAATTGGGAGATCGCCTTGCAGGATCCAACCGTATCGCGCCCGCACGCTTTCCTGGTGAAAGAAGAGGGCGGCTGGAAGCTCTTTGATCTGGGCAGCATCAATGGCACGGCCGTCAACAGCCAGCCGATCGCCGGCGGCGTGGCGCACAATCTGCGCGATGGCGACCGCATCACCTTTGGCGGCACCATGACCGTCTTCCATACCGGTTTCCCGCTGCGGCCCGGCAACGGACAAAAGGATCACAACGGAACGACATGAGCCATCCAAATATCATCCTCATCATCGCCGATGACATGGGTTACGGCGATTTCGGCATATTCAACGATTCGATTTCCTGCACGCCGCATCTCGATGCCCTGGTGGGCGAGGGCCTCTGCCTGACGCAGCACTATTCGGCGGCGCCGGTTTGCACGCCGGCCCGGGCCGCGTTGATGACCGGCCGCTATGCCCATCGCACAGGCAGCATCGATACCTTTGAAGCGCGCGGCGTCGACCGCCTGCGGCTCAACGAAAGAACGATGGGCGATGTCTTTGGCGCCGCGGGTTATGCCACCGGGCTCATCGGCAAGTGGCACAATGGCGCGCTCGACCGGCGCTATCATCCCCGCGCGCGCGGTTATCGCGAGTTCGTCGGCTTTCAGGGCGGCTGGAGTCCATTCTATCAATACCGGCTCGACCGCAACGGCAGCATCGAATATGGCGACCGGGAAAGTTACTTGACCGATGTCTTCAGCGAAGCGGCGCTTGACTTCATCAAGCGTCACCGGGCTGAGCCCTTCCTCTTGCACCTTGCCTACAACGCGCCCCATTTCCCGCTGGAAGCGCCGGACGCCATCGCGCGGAAATATGTCGACGCCGGTTTCAGCCTGGGCGTGAGCCTGATCTATGCCATGATCGAGGTGATGGACGCCGGCATCGGGCGCATCAGCGAAAAGCTGGAAAGCTGCGGCATCGCCGATAACACGATTCTGATCTTCACCAGCGACAACGGACCGGCTTTGGGCGATTGGCACGGCTTCTCGCAGCGGCGTTTCAACTATGGATTCAATGGCGGCAAAGGCAACACCTACGAGGGCGGCATTCGCGTGCCGCTGATCATTCGCTGGCCAGACGGTCTGGAGGCGGGCCGGCGCAGCGCCGAGATGGCGCACTTCACCGACTGGTTCCCCACGCTGCTGAATCTGGCCGGCCTGGCGCCGCCGGCTGATATCGCGCTGGACGGGGTCGATATCACGCCCGTTTTGCGCGGCGAGCGCGCTGGCATTTACCCGCAGCGCTGCTGGCAATGGAACCGCTTTACGCCGGTCGGCGCGAGCAATGCGGCTCTGCGCGATGGCGATTGGAAATTGCTGCGCCCGCTGATTGCGGAATCGATGGAAGTCACCCGCATCGAGACGCCCATGGACAACGCGGTCAAGTGGTATCCGGAAGGTTTCGCTCGCATACATGACGAGCCCTTCCCGCAGCGCGACATCCCCGACCCGCCGGCGCCGCTGCTCTTCAATATCGCGGAGGACCCCTTCGAGCGGCATGATCTGGCGGCGCAGCATCCGCAGAAAGCAGCCGCGATGGAAGCCGAGCTGGAGCGCTGGTTCATCAATGTGACCGGGATTTGAATCCGCTTTGCCAGGCAGAATTGGGACGATACAAATTTCACCACAATCGCTGGCGAATCACGACTCGGCTCACACAAACTGTCAAACCAGGCAAGTGGCATCTGTAGGGCTTGTCCGGTACTCTAGCGAAATTGTCGCTTTTTCTACCCCATCCCCCGGCCC
>JAPPEU010000017.1 GCA_028875245.1 Chloroflexota bacterium | reverse complement strand
TGATTGACATACAATGTCATTATATGTCGATCCAGTTTTTCAACACTGTCTATCAGGCCGCCCGTTTTCACCAATGACGCGCATGAGAGCTCGCCCCTACAGACCCCTTCTTTTGCGGGTTCCTTATTTTGTGTGGGCCGAGTTGTGTCTCGCGACTGCCTGTTGCGAATCAACGTGCTTAGGCATTCGCGGCTCACTTACTTCGCAGCCGTTTCCCGTTCCCGCCGCTCGGTCTCCTCTTTGAACCAACTCTCGCGCTCCTCATCGAATTTCAGCACGCGGAAATGCTCGGCATACTCGACGCCGACCAAACTCCCGCCATCCCGATTCGCCTGCATCAGCCACTTCTTCGCCCCATTTTCAAAATCGTCGCCGGCGCCAATCTGCGAGACATGCGCGCTGAGGGCGGCCATCTTCAAGTCGATCGTGCTGCTGATGTCATGGTAGTGGGTCGGCTCTTGCGTGAGATTCAAGTAAAGCTCGCCGACCTTGTGCGGCTCAAAACCTTCCGTCAACAATTCCGGAAAGATCGGCCGCGTCTCGGCGCTGGGGAAGACGGCATACACTGAAGCCTCGCCCGCCGCCCGGTGATCCGGATGATTGACATAAGCGCGATGCGCGAAGACGGTGCTTGGGTCCTGGCAGACGACGCGATAGGGCTTGGTCTCGCGGATGATGCGCGTGATGTCCCGCCGCAGCGCCAGGCTGGCTTCCAGGCAGCCGTCCGGATAGCCAAGAAAGCGCACATCATGCACGCCGACGCGCGCGGCCGCTTCCATCTGTTCGCTGTAGCGCAAGTCGACAAGCTGCCCGCGGGCCATGTCCGGGTCATTGCTGCCGGCGCCGCCATCGGTGATGATGACGTACGTTGCCGTCGCGCCCTCCTCGCGTATCCAGCGGGCGACGCTGCCTGCCACGCCGAATTCAATGTCGTCATGATGGGCCGCGGTCACCACAATATGATAAGGCTCTTCGCGTCGGGGGATGGCTTGCAGCGCCTCGTAGTTTGCCGTCATGCTTGGTCCTCAGTCTTGTGATTGGCCCGCCTTGTGACGCGCCGGCCGGCCGCCTGTCGCTTCGTCGGGAGTGGTCGAGAGGATGGTACAATCTGCTACAATATGCAAGGGTGACCGCGCCACGGCGAAGGAGCCAGCGATGAAGCAAGCGCCGAAATTCAAAACGTCCCGCAAAACCGACCGCGAAAGAATCGCGGAACTGGATCTGGATTCGCTCTCCGAGGCGCAGTTGCGGGCCCTGTACGAAGAGATATTCGGCGAGCCCAGCGACGAAGAGATCGCCGAAGCGCTGCACGAAGCGGAAGCGGAATACAAAGCGGGCGACTATAGCCCCACGCCGCTTGACATCGAAGATGATGACGAGCCTTACCGAGAGCCGACCCGGCAGGAGATATTGCAGAGCCTCAAGCAAAGCTACAAAGGAGTCTTGGCGGGAAATGTTCTGACGGCAGAGCAGTTCCAGGAATTTCTTCGTGAGACAAGCGAATAGTTTTTATGACGCTGCGCATGGAGTTTGGGTACTCGGAAGATTTCGCCAAAGACTTCGCTCGTCTGCGGAAACGTTTTCGGCGCATCGAAGACGATCTTGCGGCGCTAGAGGCGGACATGCAACATCGAAACCTCCGCGGCGTCCATATGCAGGGTTTCGGCCTACCGATTTACAAAATTCGTATGGCGAATCGGTCGGACCGCCGTGGTAAACGCGGTGGGTTCCGCATCGTCTATTATCTCCAAAGTAGCAATTCCATCTTATTTTTGCTTATCTACTCTAAGTCTGACCAGGATGATGTAAACGATAGTGAAGTACGGCGAAGACTGTCGTTCATTGATTAACGGCAGCTCCATTTGAATATCCGCCACAATCCGCATTTTCAACTTGCAGTACTGAGTTTATCATTGCCGCCATTTGAGCGAGGGCTTCCCTTAATGCCGCGTCATATTCGGCTCTTGTGGTCGGTCTGCTTCGGGCATCTGACCAATGATATCTTCGCGTCCATGACGCCGGTGCTGCTGACCTTCCTCGCCGCCGGCATTTTGCCCATGAGCAATATCCAGATTGGCCTGGCCGTCAGCATGGCGCAGCTTCTGGGCGCTATCAGCCAGCCCTGGTTCGGCATTCGCGCCGACCGCACGGGCGGACGCCTGCTGGGCGCGCTTGGCCTGGCTTTCCATGTCGGCCTGTTCACCATCGGCGTGATCATGGCGGCCGCGACACGCCACTACTGGCTGATGTTCATACCAATCGTGCTGGCGCCTATCGGCAGCGGCGCCTTGCACCCGGTCGGCGCGCTGCACGCCGCTGAAGCCCTGCCGCGGCGCTCGGCTTTCAATATGGCGCTTTTCTTTCTGATGGGGCAGACGGGCCTGGCCCTGGGCCCCGCCATCGCCGGCATCCTGCTCGAATGGGCCAACCCCGATCTCTTGGGCCAGATGGGCCGCTCAGTTGGCATCGCCGCCTTCGGCATTCAGGACAATCTCAGCCCGATTATCCTGCTGTCTCTATTTTCGCTGCCGGCTATATTCTTGATGGCCAGCAGCATCCCGCGCGGCCATGAACACCATGCGGCGCAGAGCAAACGCAAATCGGAGCGGGAAAACGGGGCGACAGAGAAGTTGCCGCTTTTTGCCTTCCTCGTCCTCGGCCTGATCGTGCTGCTGCGCGGTTTGGGCCAGCAAGGCTCGGTCGCTTTTGTGCCCGTGCTCTTCGAACAGAAAGGCTGGGATCCGGCCGCCTATGGCGCCATCACCAGCTCCTACTGGATCGCCTCAGCCATCTCGGGATTAGTCTTCGGGCGCCTCGCCGATCGCTTCGACCGCCGCCTGGTCATGATGCTGAGCATGTTATTCTCGGCGCCGGCGTTCTTTTTGCTGCCGGCCCACGAGGGCGCTTTCGCCTTCGTGCTGGCGATTGCGGCCGGCGGCTTATCCGGTGGCGCGCACAGCCTCATCGTCGTCATGGCGCAAGACCTCATCCCCATGCGCAAGGGCTTCGCCTCGGGCGCAATTCTGGGTTTCATCTTCGCCACCGGCGCCATCGGCTCGCTCGCTATTGGCTTCATCTCGGATCAAATCGGCTTGGCGCTGACCTTCCAGATAGTCGCCGTCATGATCGCGGTCGCCGGCGCCCTCAGTTTGCTGTTGCCGCGGCCGGAGCGGCCCTGACAAACAATTGGGGAGTCCTGCGCTATATCTCTTGGTGAACCTGCCCAAATTCCATCTACAGAATTAGCGAAATATGTAGGGGCGTTTCGCTGAAACGCCCGCCGGCGTTATGGGGTGGCGGGAGGGCGAGACCAGTCTCGCCCCTACAGACTCCCTTTTACGCGAATTCATCATATAGAGCGCGCCAAGTTGTGATATGCGAGCGGCTGTGGTTAAATCAACCTTAGCATGCCCAAGCTCCTCTACATTTCACTGATGCGTCTGCCGACCGAGAAGGCGCACGGATTGCAGATCATGCAGAACTGCGAGGCTTTCGCCGAGGCCGGCTGCGATGTGACGCTCTGGGTCGCGCGCCGCTGGAACACGAGCGAGATGAGAGCGGTCGCCGATCCATTTTCATATTATGGCGTCCACGCGAATTTCAGCCTGCGGCGCATCCCTTGCATTGATGTCTTTCCGCTATTCCCGTCCGATGGCGCCGGCGCCAGATTAGCCTTTTATCTGCTGCTCGCTTCTTATGCCCTGGTCGCCACCCTGTTGCTGATGTTTACGCGCGCCGATATCTATTACAGCCGCGCCGAAGTCATCCTGACGCTGCTTTCCCGCTTGAAGCCGCCCCGCTCGCTGGCTTATGAAGCCCATCAGTTTCCCGTTTCCCGACGCGGGGCATCCTTGCAGCGGCGCGTCGTCTCAGGCGTCGGGGGGATCATCGCCATCACCCCGCAGCTGCGCGCGGATCTCATCAGCCAGCGGGCCGCCGAGCCCGCCCGCGCCATCGTCGCCCATGACGGCATCCGCCGGGCGCGCTTCCTCAACTTGCCCGAGCCAGCGGTCGCTCGCCAGCAGATTGGCTGGCCGGCGGACGCCTTCATCGTCGGCTTTGTCGGCCGACTGCACATGATCGGGCTGGACAAGGGCGTCGGCGCCCTGGTGGAAGCGCTGGCGGCGGTGGAAGGGGCGGCGCTGGCGCTGGTCGGCGGACCGGACGATATGGCCGAGGGACTGCGGCAGCAATGGCTTTCGCTCGGTATGCCGCCGGCGCGCTTTCTTTATGCCGGGCATGTCCCGCCGGATGACGTGCCTCGCTATCTGCGCGCCTTTGACGTCTGCGCCATGCCGCATCCTCAGACCAGGCAATTCAGCCGCTATACGTCGCCGCTGAAGCTCTTCGAATATATGGCGGCCGGGCGCGCCATCGTCGCTTCTGATCTGCCCGCTTGGTCCGATGTCCTCAAGGATGGAGAAACGGCGCTGCTGCTCCCGCCCGATGATGTCGCCGCCTGGTCCGCCGCCATCAACCGGCTCCGCCGCGATGGGCAGCTGCGCGCGCGCCTGGGCGAAAACGCCCGCGACTGCTGCCTGGCGGAATATACCTGGGATGCCCGGGCCGCGCGGATCCTGGCGCATATTCGCTCGGCTTGATCAGCGCGGGAGCGCCGTTTGAGTCTTCGGTTTCTCGGCTAGGTTCCGCTCGGGCGATTGATTGTTTCTTCCCTATCGTGAAACTGCGCCAAGGCGGACTCCGCTGTAAATCGATCAACATCCGCGGCAGTCATCAGCCGGCGCAGGGCTTCGTCGTAATGGTCAGCATCCAGCAGCGCTTGCAGTTCGGCCGCTTCCAGCCCGGCGTCCAGCAGGAGTTTGCTGCGCTTTCGTTTCTCTTCCACCTGCATGAATTGGTAGACGCCGACGAGGAAGAGCGCGGCCATCAGCAGCAGGTTTACGATGATGAAAACGAGAAAGATCACAGGCGCTCCTCGCGCGCCGCGTCTACCGAGACGCCCCTCCAACCATACTGATTCTTAGCATCACTTCATTGGAGCTTCATCTGGGAATGTAACACTCGCGCAAGGTCAGCGCAACTGACGCTGAAAATACACCTCAAGACCCTCCGCCACGCTCAGCCAGTGGTCGATATCCAGCAGGGCGACATCTTCATCCAGCCAAAAAGCGTAGGCGATCTCGCGCGCTCTGGCTGTATCCGGCGCCCCGCGTACAATTTGCCAGGCATCCAGGCGCTGGCCGTAATAATGTTCGACCAGTTCCGCCATGATGGCGTTGACCGTCGCGCTGACGAGATAGCCAATCCGCGGCGGCAGCGGGCCCGGCTGCAGCGCATGCGCCAGGTCCGAAAGCGCCTTCATAAAATTGGCCGCGCCCGGCTGCTCAAAGTCCCGCTGCGCTTCCGGCGGCAGGCGCGGGGGCGCCGTGCCGGTATTAACCATCTGCGTCAAAATCTGCCGCGCGAAGCCTCCGTCGGGGTAATAGCGCTCGAAGGTCTCCACAAAGTCCTGCGCCCGCTCAACCGCCACGCCCAACGCCGGATAGAACTCCATATCCAGGAACAGCGTCTTCAAGAGAAACTGGCAGCGTTCGGGGTCGCGCGCTTCGGCCGCGTCGCGGAGTTGTTCAATTGTGGGAATCGAACACATTGATAGAAAAGCGCGAATGTGAATGGCTGGTCTTATACATTGAAGACATAAACATACTATCAGTGCACTTGTTGAAGAAGGTTCTCCAGTTTTGACTGAACTGCAACTTCCAGTGAATCGATTACATGTACATCTTCTGGAAACATATCAAACAGAGTGTGCTGGGGGCCCTCCGTTTCAGTCCGGACCAGGATTAGCAGCGCTGCGTCCTTCGTCTTTCCTGCGCGCTGCAGTTTTTCGGCTGCTTCCGCCAAGTCCTCTCCATTCCTTTGTACACGCAGAATCACCGGCTTTCCATCGACGAATTCATCGTGTATGGCGTCGAAGCCACTGTTTCGCTGAACAAGCTTTACTGGCAATTGTCTGAGAAGGCTGGCGACTTCTTCTGGAAGATTCCTGTAGGCAGCGCGCCCGGTCTTGAGCACTCTCGAATCCGAACGAATCGGATTCTCAATACGTTTGCGTGACAAGTCTACTGCTTCGCCTGATGAATCAATTCCGAGGTAGTTTCGATTCAGTAGCTTGGCAGCGACTAATGTGGTTCCACTGCCGCAGAAAGGGTCGAGTATCAGATCACCCTTGTTTGATGCCAACATCACTATGCGTTCAAGCAAAAGGAGGGGCTTCTGAGTAGGGTATCCGCACCGTTCTCGCGCTTTCGGATTCAAATAAGGAATATTCCAAGTGTCGGACAAGGGTACTCCTTTCTTGGGTCCATGGAGTAAGACGTTTCCTTTGGAATCTTTCGCGTATACTGCCTTACCATGTTGGTTGCGTTCGCGTCGTTGCAAGATTTGGTCGAGATTGGTTGTTTCAGAATAATCTTGAAAGATCAGATTGAATTTGTAGTTTTCTGTTTTCGAGTACATGAAAATGGTTTGGTGTGAACCTAACAGCGAGTTTTTTGCGGTTGACCAGCGGCGGTACGTCCAAATGATCTCAGAAACGAAGCGGTCGAAACCAAAAACCTGATCTAACAACATGCGAATCCGATGTGACGCGTTGCGATCACAATGCACAAAGACTGAACAGTCCCGTTTCATTACCCGATAAATCTCTTCGAGGCGCAGTCCAAGATAATCTATGTATGCGTCCATAGAAGACCACGTATCATTAAAGCTGAATTCGGCGAGTGTTTTCGACTTAAGCGCATGATTCGACTGTGAAAAGAAAGGCGGATCAAGATACACTAGATCTACAAAGTTGGCTGGGACATCCTTAAGAACCTCAAGACAGTCCCCATGCAAGATTTCATTGATCATTTTGATTTCTCGGCTGCAATATCTTCCAAGATTGTGAATAGATCGACGCCGGTTGTTTGTTCAAGATGTTTCCATGCCTCATCGCCGCTGTAGTACAATCCATTATTAGCCTTGTATAGGTCATGGATTGCGGCCTGAATTCTCATTGCCTGGTCACGATTAGGAGAAAAATACATCAGACGGACCGGAGTAAAGCCCGCTTGAGCAACAGCGCGGATTCTTGTATGTTCCTTCGTTATGTGATCGCCATCAGTCGTCGCATCACGCCATTTGATTTCATAGGCGCGATTCTCTATCAATAAGTCAATGCCAAAAGTCTTTGGTCGCTGGTCAATTGTGTTGGGTATCCTCAATGATTTCGCATCAGGATACTCTGTTTCAAAGCAAGCCTTTGTTGCGTGTTCGAGAAATGATCCTGCATAGCGATATAAGAATCGACCTTTATTCTGATACACGTCTATCAAATCACCTTCTTCAATAGTAATTCCCAGCACTCTGTAAATCAGGTAATGTGACTTGTCATCCGATTCCATTTCAGCAACGCGATCTTGCACCTTTGTTTGCAACGCATTGGAATAATTCCTTGCGATGTCTCGAATCTGTTCTTCAATCGTCATCAAGCGACCCATTCCTTGTTGAATGTCAGCACAATTATTGCAGTTGCGGTGGAAAGAGGCAATCTCGCGTACTTTAGATCCGACTCTAACCGAAAAACAGCCGCCCTTGCTGATATAATCATGTTTGATCGGTGTAGACCAAAGGATTGGACGATGGCGCTAGCAAGCCCGGATATCAAAGTCGACCGCATCGCGGACTACCTCGGCGAGGACGCCGACACGCTGTTGAACCATGTCTGCCAGACCATCCCGCGCGACGCGCTGGCGCTGCCCGGGGCCGATTTCACCGAGCGCGTCTGGCTGGACAGCGACCGCAATCCCCAGGTGATCCGCAGCTTGCAGCAGATCTACGACAGCGGTCGCCTGGCGGGCAGCGGCTACGTCTCCATCCTGCCCGTTGATCAAGGCATCGAGCACGCGGCCGGCGCTTCTTTCGCGCCCAATCCCGCTTATTTTGATCCGGCAAAAATCATCGAGCTGGCGCTGGAGGGCGGCTGCAACGCGGTCGCGTCCACCTTTGGCGTGCTCGGCATGACCGCCCGCCGCTACGCCCATCGCATCCCCTATATCGTCAAGGTCAATCACAACGAATTGGTCACCCATCCCAACACGCACGAGCAGATCATGTTCGGCACCATCCAGCAAGCCTGGGATATGGGCGCGGTCGCCGTCGGCGCGACGGTTTATTTCGGCTCGGGCGATTCCAACCGCCAGATGATAGAAGTGGCGGAAGCCTTCGCCTTCGCCCATGAATTGGGCATGGCGACCATACTTTGGTGTTATATGCGCAATTCCGCCTTCACGCTGAACGGCGTCAATCACGAATCCAGCGCCGACCTCACCGGCCAGGCCAATCACCTCGGCGTGACGCTGGGCGCGGACATCGTCAAGCAGAAGCTGCCGACGCAAAACTACGGCTACCAAGCGCTCAACAGCGGCGATTCCGCTTATGGCAAGCTTGATGAGCGGATTTATACCGACCTGTCAAGCGACCATCCCATCGATCTGACGCGCTACCAGGTCGCCAATGGTTATATGGGCAAGGTTGGTTTGATCAGCTCGGGCGGCGCCAGCGGCGCAAACGACTTCGCCGAGGCGGTAACGACGGCCGTCATCAACAAGCGCGCCGGCGGCATGGGCCTCATCAGCGGACGCAAAGCCTTCCAGCGCCCCATGGCCGAAGGCGCGCGCCTGCTGAACGCGATTCAGGATGTGTATTTGAGCGAGGATGTCACCATCGCTTAAGGCGCCGCCACATCGCCATCTGTGGGGGCGGGACTTGTCTCGCCCGCCGGTGGCAAACCCAACGCGCTCATCGCCTCCGCCAGCAGATCGCGCTTGATGCCAAAGCGCTCCGCCAAACCAGCGGCGACATCGACGCCGAGCGCATGATCACGCCGCTGCCCGTCGACGAACTGCTGCGTGACATAGGGCCGCACATCGCTGTGGAAGCGCCATAGCTGACCGCCGACGACTTTCTGAATCACGATGGCATCGAGAAACTGGCCGCCATCATGCCGATAATCATGGATGGCGATCGCGCGGTATTCCGCGTCGCCGACCGGTACATCGTGCAGGATGAAGCCGCCGACGCGCATCGACGGGTCGCGCCGCAGCCGCCAACGATCGCCCTCCTCCCGTTCAATCGAGTAATTCAGGACCGGGCTTTCAGCCGACGTCCGGCGGTCAGGCTGCATTGGCAGCACGACATGGACCGGAAAGCCGACATCAACCAGATACTTGCCGCCGTTCAGCAGGATGACGATGGCGCTGTGGCAGCCGGCAGCGCCGCCGATGTCGTTGATCGTCAGATAACCGCCGTAGCCGAGCCGCCGCAGCAGGGAGAAAAATGCGTAATTGCTCTCGTAGCAGGTGCCACCGCTGCCAGAAGCGAGCTGCGCTTCCCAATAGGCCTCGCCCAGCAGAGCGCAATCAGTCGCCGATTCATGGCGCGCGCGGCGCACAATGCGTGAAGCGCTTTCCCAGGGCACGGTCTGCGTGAATCGTTCGACCAAGCGACGCAACGTCTCCAGATCCGCCGGCGGGTCAGCGGCTAAATCAAAGTGGTGCAAGAGCCGCTGCGAGAGCGATTTGGATAGGGGCGGAACGGCGGTCAACCGCGGCATTGTCGGTAGCTCCAAGATAGCCGTGCGAAAATTCAGCAAGAGAATCGATTGCAAGAGAGGGCGAGCCACCGTCTCGCCCCTGCGACATAGCAACTACTTCTACGCTGTCATGATCGATATGATAACAAGAGCGGACGCCATGCGACAGGCGCCGTTCCTCGGGCTGAAGCGATTGTTGGCGAGCGCCGCGCCATGCCGTACAATCAGGCTTCCGCCGAGTCGCTCGTTTCAGGATTTCCCATGCGCTACGCCGAGGTCGCGCTCAATGTGCCGGTGCGCAAGGCCTTCACTTACCACATCCCGGAAGAACTGCGTGGACGGTTGGCGCCGGGCGCGATGGTGCGGGTGGAGTTTGGCGTGGCCATGCAGCCCGGCGTCATTCTGGCTTTTCATGACGAAACGGATATCCCCCAGACCAAGCCGGTCATTGAACTGCTTGATCCCAAGCCGGTGCTTTCAGAGCGCGGTCTCGACCTGGCAACCTGGCTCAGTGAAAGCTGCCTCGCTCCGATTGGCGCTTGCGTCTGGCTGCTGCTGCCGCCGGGCTTCACCGGCAAATCCGACCGCCTGTTTACATTCCTCCGCGACGACCTGGATGCTGATCAGCCACAGCAGCTGACCTTGCCGGGCGCCGACCCCAATGCCGACGCGCCCTTGCCGCGCCGCCTGCTGGATGTGCTGCGCGACAAGGGACCCAGGCGACTGCGGCAACTCAAAAGCGCCATCCCCAAGCAGCCGGTCGAGGGCGCTCTGGAAGCGCTGGAGCAGGCCGGCATGGTCGCTTCTGAATCCGTGCTCGCGCCGCCGGCGGCCCGCGCCAAAACCGCGCGGCGACTCTACCCGAGTTACCGGCGCGAAGACATCGCCGCCGTCGCGCGGACATTCGGCAAGTCTTCCCAGTATGCCGACCTGCTGGCGCTGCTGGCGGAACGCGACGACGACGCCATGGCCGTGAGCGAGGCGCTGCGGGCGGTCGGCGCCAAGACACGCCGTCCGCTCAACCGACTGATTGAGGAGGGTCTGGTCTTCGTCGAAGAGACCGAACGCGGCGACGACGACATCATCATTCTTGAAGCCGGGCCCGAGCGGGTCAATTCGCTGTTGGAAACCTGGCGCGGGACCGCCTACACAGCGGGCTTGCTGCGAGAGCTGCTTGCCTTGCCCGAACCGCCGACAATGCAAGAAGCCATGCGCGCGACCGGCGCGTCACGCCCCGCGATCAATAAGCTGATCAAAGCGGGCGCCCTGGAAGCGCGCGAAGAACAAGTCTGGCGCGATTCGCTGCGTGACTACGATTTCCTGCCTGACAGCGCGCCGGAACTGACGCCCGATCAGCAAAAGGTCTGGGCGCGCATCCGGCCCGCGTTAAATGAAGAGAAAGCGGCGCGTTTCCTTCTGCATGGCGTCACCGGCAGCGGCAAAACGGAGATTTATCTGCGCGCCATCGCTGAAGCGCTGCGGCTTGGCAAGAGCGCCATCCTGCTCGTGCCCGAGATCGCCCTGACACCCCAGACCGTCCGCCGCGTTTCCGAGCGCTTTCCGGGCAATGCCGCGCTCATACATGGCAGCCTGCCCATCGGTGAGCGTTATGACGCCTGGCAGCGGGCGCGCCGCGGCGATGTTTCCGTCATCGTCGGCACCCGCTCGGCGCTTTTCGCTCCCCTGCCCAACCTGGGCTTGATCGTGCTTGATGAAGAGCATGACGCCAGCTACAAGCAATCACCTGGGATGACCGAGCCGCATTATCACGCGCGCGACGCGGCCGGTTATCTGGCGGAGAGACATGGCGCAGTGCTGCTCTTGGGCAGCGCCACGCCCGATCTCGCCAGTTGGCATCGCGCCCAACGCGGCGCCTTGACCTATCTGCATTTGCCGAATCGCATCATGGGGCATCGCCGGCGCATCGGCCAGCAAGCGCGCCGCTACGGCGTCGACGCGCGCTACCGGGACGAGCGCGCCGAGGCCGTCACCATCGAATTGCCACCGGTGTCGGTCGTTGATATGCGCGCCGAACTGCGCGCCGGCAACAGCAGTATGTTCAGCCGCGAGCTGCAGGGCGCCCTGGCCGATGTGCTGGCGCGCGGCGAGCAAGCCATGCTGCTGCTCAACAGGCGCGGGCAGGCGACCTATGTATTCTGCCGAGATTGCGGTTACGCGCTTGTATGCCCGCGCTGCGATACGCCGATGACCTATCATCGCATCGAGCGGGCGCTGCGCTGCCACCACTGCGGCAACAGGGCGCCGCCACCGCAGACCTGCCCGGCCTGCAGCTCATCCCGCATTCGTTATTTCGGCGCGGGCACGCAGCAGGTTGACGAAGCCCTGCGCGCGCTTTATCCGGCCACCCGTACCTTGCGCTGGGATGTCGATACGGCCCGTTCGCCGCAAATGCACTTTGATATTCTCGCGCGATTCCTCGACAGGGAGGCGGATATCCTGATCGGCACGCAGATGATCGCCAAGGGCTTGGACCTGCCGCTGGTTACGCTGGTCGGCGTCGTCAGCGCTGATATCGGGCTGGCGCTGCCGGATTATCGCGCTGGGGAGCGCGTCTTCCAATTGTTGACGCAGGTGGCCGGGCGCGCCGGTCGCGGTGTGCTGGGCGGCAAGGTCGTCCTGCAGACCTACCGGCCCGAACATTATGTCATACAGGCGGCGGCCCGGCATGATTACAGCGGGTTCGCCGCGCGCGAAAGCAGCCATCGCCGCGAGCTGGGTTACCCGCCCTATCGTCGCCTCGCCCGCATTGTATTCAGCTACAGCAAAGCGGAGGCGGCGCAGCGGCAGGCCGAATTCGCGGCCGAGCGCCTGCGTGACATCATCGCCGCGCGCGATCTCTCCGGCACATCAATCATCGGGCCGGCGCCCTGCTTTTACGCCCGTCTCGATCGGCAATATCGCTGGCATCTGCTGCTGCGCGGGCCGGACCCGCGGGCCGCTTTGCGCGAGCTTGCGTCGGAGCCCGGCTGGCGAATAGATATCGATCCCGTGTCCGTCTTATAATCGCCTGGCGCGCCAAACAGGACGGCGATGAGATTATGTGGACAGGCTGGAAATTGACGCTAAAATGATGAAACGGTCAGTGGCCAAGAGCGAGATATGTGGATCCTTCAAATTTGCGTCGCATCTTTCTGGTGGTATGTCGGGATTCATCTGCTATTTCGCGACGCGCTCGTCTGGACGGCAGTGGCTGATATCCCCTGGGTCAACAAAGTGTTCCCGGGTCCGTCCAGCCGCAAATGGGAACGCTTCTGCCGCGATGGCGGTCTCATCACGCTCGCGACCGGCGGCCTGCTTTTCATCACACTGCCCTTCGGCATTGGCGTATTCGGCGTCATTATCGCCAGTCCGGCGCTGCTTTTCCTGCTGTAGACCGCGCCGGGGCCCCGGTCAGCGCGTCAGGAGGACGCAATCATGCGCAAGTTCTTGAGTTTGCTCGTCGGCTTGAGCATCGGCGCCGTGCTCGGGGCTTTGCTGGCGGCCTTCTTCTCGCCCGTATCTTCCTCTGAGTTTCAATCGAACCTGCAGACGCATTATCAGCGGGCCCTCGAAGCCGGGCGCAAAGCGAGCGAAGAACGCCGCGCGGAGCTGGAAGAGGAGCTCGACGAACTGCGAAACAGCTGATCTGCCGCTGGTTTTTGGGCTTGTCCGATAAATGTTGCCTGCGGCTCACAATGCCGCCCCTACGGTATTTCTGCTGTGGCGGGCGCCCCGCCACTGACTCGCAGACTGTCTTATGATTTAGTATCCTCTCTTATGTAGACAAACTATCGAGCTTGCGAGAGGGGTCGAAAATTCATGATAATTAGATGACATTCCGTCATTCTGTGATACGATGGCATAGAGTAAAGTTTTCAACGCATATAATTTTGTGCAATTGTGAAGAATAATACAGACATCGCGTTTAACCGCGTCACCGGATATTGGGTGCTGCTGGCGTCTATATGCGCCGCGAGCATGGCCTTCGTCGCCAGTACATCGCTCAATGTGGCGCTGCCGGCGATTCAGGTCGAATTGAGCGCGCGCGGCGCCGATCTCATTTGGATTCCCAATTCTTATGTGCTGGTGCAGGCGTCGCTCATTGTGGTGACCGGTTCCATGGGCGATCACTTCGGGCGCAACCGCGTCTGCCTGTGGGGTATTCTGCTTTTTGGGTTGGCGTCGGTCGTCTGTGGTTTTTCCACCACGACGAATGTCATCATCGCCGGCCGGGTGGCTCAGGGCTTCGGCAGTTCCATGATCGTGCCCAACAGCCTGGCGATAGCGTCGTCATATTTCAGCCGGAACGGGCAGGGCTGGGCGATTGGCATTTGGTCGGGGTTCACGGTCCTGGCTTCAGGCCTGGCACCGTTTTTTGCCGGGGTCGTCACCGATTTCGGCATGTGGCGTCTGGTCTTCTTCATTCATATTCCCCTGGGTGTGCTGGCCGCTTTGGTCATCATTCGTTTCGTCCCCGAGAGCTACGATCGGGAAGCGCCGCGGCGGATGAGCCTCTTGGGCTCGCTGTTGATTATCCTGGGGCTGGGCGGGCTGACCTTTGGTTTTATTGAGAGCTCGACCTATGGCTTCGACAGCCCGATAATCATCGCGCCCATAATCATCGGCGCTCTTGCGATTGCCCGCTTTCTCTATGATGAAAGAAAGGGCATACATGCGATTCTGCCGCTGCGATTATTCAGATCGCGCACCTTTAGCGCGGCCAACCTGATCTCGCTGGTTTACCACGGCGTGGTTCAGCCCATGGTCGTTTACCTGCCGCTGAATCTGATACAGGTGCAGGGCTACAGCGCCACGTTCACCGGCCTTTCGACAGTCCCGATGATACTGTTGGCGACGATCGGCTCCGCCCTGGTTGGGCCGCTCTTGGATCGGCGCGGGCCGCGGCTGCCGCTGGTTCTTGGGTTTTGCCTGACATCGATGGGTTTCGTCGTCATCAGCAATGTTGGCGTTACCGGCGGCGAATCGGAATACTTCAGCACGTTTTTCCCGCCGATCTTTTTGTTCGGCCTCGGCTTCGGCATGGTGTTCGCGCCTTTAACGATGGCGGCTTTGGCGTCGGCGCCGGACAATAACGCCGGTATCGCCTCCGGCGTCAACAACACGGTGGTGCGGACGGGGCAAGTGCTGGTCATCGGCATTTTGGGCGGCTTGGCGATCTCATGGTTCGGTGAAAACCTGGCCAATGACCCCTATGTTCAGTCGCTGCCGGCGGCGGCGCAAACCGAGCTGGCGGCTGACTCGGGCGATCTGGCGGAAACGTCGATACCGGATAGCCTGACGGAAGACGAGAAAGAAGGCGTCCGTCAAGTGATCAGGCATTCCTTCGCGCAAATGTTCAGCACCTTGATGTCGATCGCCGCGGTATTCTGCCTGCTCGCCGCGCTGGTTGCCTGGTTCTTGATAGATGATAGAGAGCTGAAATCCAAGCGAAGGCGCGCCATTGAAAGCGAGCCTATAAAGCCGGCCGAGGCGGCGGAATCGAATCAGCTGCCGGAATCCGCGCCGTAAACCGCCTCGCGAATCCCCTTCAGATAGCCGATGGCGAAGAGCCGCCCGATTGACGAGTAGCCCGCTCGCTCATTGTCATCGCCGGCCATCGTCGGCACGTGATCGGGACGCAAAACGCCGTTGAAGCTGATATCGCGATAAGCGCGCATGCAGGCGACCATGTCCGTTCGCCCGGCGTCATGGAAGGTCTCCTCGAATTTCTCCGGTCCCCCCGCCACATCGCGCATGTGCACGAAGAAGATCTTATCGGCAAAACGCCGTATGACTGCGGGCAAGTCATCAGTCATGAGGGTGAAGTTGCCCTGGCAGAGCGTGATGCCATTTATCTCGCTAGGGGCGAGATCGAGCAAGCGCTGAAAGCTGTCGACGCTCCGCATGATGCGCCCCAAGCCGCGGATGGGCGACAGCGGCGGGTCATCCGGATGCATCGCCAGTTTGACGCCGGCGGCCTCGGCGACCGGGAGCACACGCTCGAGAAAGTAATGAAGACTCTCCCATAACTGCGCTTCGCTCACCTCGCCGTAATCAGTGAGCGGCGCGTCAAGCATCTGGCTGTGGTCGTATCCGGTGACGAGCGCCCCGCCACGCGAGCGTATCGTGGTCGAGGTGCGCATCCAGTTCAGCACCGGCATCCACTCGTAGCACCAAACCGGGATGCCCAGCCGGCCCATCGCATCGATCAACTCGCAGACGCTGTCGATCTCCTCGTCGCGACCTGGCAGACCAAGTTTCGCCGCGGTCAAGGGCGGGCGGCTCTCGATCACGGCCAGTTCGAAACCGCCGTCTTCATAGGCATTCTTGACGCGCAAAAGGGAGGTATAGCTCCAGGGCGGGGCGGCGTCGTAATGACCGGCGAAATCGAGCGCGCCGACGGCTTGGGTCACGCCGCATTGCGCGGCCAAGTCCCAAAGCCGGGAATGGACGGGCGGCAGCATCTCGGCAATTTGAATCATGGGGCGCCTCCGCGCGGCAGGCTGCATCAGCAATCAAATCATCCAGGAGCATAACAGAAATGCGGCGCCGAAGCAGGTGGCGCAACGAGGTCAACGGAATTGCGTAGATTTGTAGACTCCCGTCAAGGGCTTTTCTTTGTGCTCTCGCTGTTCTCTATTACAATCAATCTCTTACCAAGGAGAATTGCAGGGGCGTCTCGCTGAAACGCCCGCTGGTGTATGGAATAATATTCACCGGGCGTTTCGGGGAGACGTCCATAGAACTTGCGAATTAGATAGGTTTCGTTATTTTGCGCCAGCCACGTCGTGATTTGCGAGTGACTGTGGGTCAAATCGGATTTACAATGCCAGCCATGCAAGCGACAGGCGAACGAGCCCAAGAAAGCCGCGAAGCAATCACCGGGTTGAGCGGCAGCGAAGTCCAGGAGCGCATTCGCCGCGGCGACTCCAACGACTTCAAAGCCCGCGTCGGCCGCAGTTATTGGGCGATCTTCCGCGAGAACGTGCTCAATCTCTTCAACATCGTCCTGGGCACGCTGCTGATTATCGTCATCGCCTTGGGCGACTACGCCACCGCATTCTTCGCCGGCTTCAGCGTCGTCTCCAATACCTTCTTCGGCATGATCCAGGAGTTCAACGCCAAGCGCCAACTGGATCAACTGGCGGCGCTGGCGGAACAGACCGTGCGCTGCCTGCGCGATGGGGCCTGGGTCGAAGTGCCGATGCGCGGGGTCGTGCTCGACGATGTCATCCGCATTGAGCCCGGCGATCGCCTGGTCGTAGACGGCGTCGTTCAACAAGCCGACTCGCTGGAGATGGACGAATCACATTTAACCGGCGAGTCCGACGCCATCAGCAAAGAGCCGGGCGACGATGTCCTGTCCGGTTCCTTCTGCATCGCCGGCGCCGGCATTATGCGCGCCAGCAAAGTCGGCGCTGACAGCCATATCAACCGCCTCTCCGTCATCGCCAAGCAGTACAAGCTGGTCAAGACGCCGACGCAAATCAAGATCGATATCACGGTTGAAATCGCCGTCGTCATCATGGCGATATTCGTGCCGCTGATTTTCGTGACCGGCTTTTATGTCGGCAACGAATTTCTCGAGATCGTGCGCAACGCCGTCGTCTTCACCACCAGCCTCGTGCCGCAGGGCCTGGTGCTGGTCGCGATATTGTCGCTGACCATCGGCGCCGTCAAGATCAGCCGGCAGCAAACGCTGATCCAGCGCGTCAACGCCGTGGAATCGCTGGCGAACGCCACCGTGCTTTGCTTCGACAAGACGGGCACCTTGACCCAGAACAAACTGGCCCTGCGCGAAATCATCCCGATTGAAGACGCGGAAAGCGACGCCATCCACCGCGATCTGCATTGTTTTCTCAAGAATCTGGCGCATCTGAACAATACCGCCCAAGCCATCGACCGCTACATCGACGGCCTGATTGGCGAGGCTGCCTATCCACAGAAGCTGAAGGAGATTCCTTTCTCCTCCGGGCGCAAATGGGCGGCGGTCTGCCTGCCAGCGAAGACCTTGCTGATGGGCGCGCCGGAACGCCTGCTGCCCAGCGAAAGCCCGCATTGTCAGCTAGCGGAGGCGCTCTCGGCTGATGGCATGCGCGTGCTCGCATTCGCCGAAATGACGGGCGAGCCCGATGTGCGGGCCGGCGTCGCCGCTTACGATGTCAAGCCGCTGGCGCTGATCGTCATGAGTGACCAAATTCGCGGCGATATTCAGGAGACGCTGGCGGCCTTCCGCGACGAAGGGCTGACGCTCAAGGTCATCTCCGGCGACAACATCGAGACCGTGCGCGCCATCGCATCCGCCGCCGGCATGGACATCGGCAGCCGCGCCTACACCGGCGCCGAGCTGGACGCGCTGGGGCAGGGCGAGTTTGACAGCGCCGTGAGCGAGAGCCACGTCTTCGCGCGCATCGAGCCGGATACCAAGCAGCGCATCGTCGAATCCCTGCGCCGCAATGGCGAATACGTGTCCATGATCGGCGATGGCGTCAATGATGTGCCGGCGCTCAAGGCGGCCGACCTCGCGATCGTGATGAACGACGGCACGCAGATCAGCAAGGATGTCGCCGATATCGTGCTGCTCAACAACGCCATGTCGACCCTGCCGCGCGCCTTTCGCGAAGGCAAAGAGACGACCCAGACAATCTTCGGCACGATGAAAATGTTCCTCGTGCGCAATTTCTTCATGGTCGCGCTTTTCGTCTGCATCGCCTTCATGTCGCTGCCTTTCGCTATCACGCCGGTGCAAATCAGCTGGGCGACCTTCGGCACCGTCAATCTGCCGGCCACCTTGATCGCCTTCGGTTGGCTACGCCCGCGCTTCATGGCGCATTTCCGCCGCGATGTGCTGGATTACATCGTCACTATGGGCTGCATCGGCGCTGCCGTGATGACGCTGCTATACCTGATCGTCTGGTTCGGGGGCGGCGGCGACCTGCGTATGACGCGCTCGGCGATGACCATCATGGTCGCGCTCTATGGCATGCTCATCACCTGGCATATCCAGGGCATCGATTTGTACAACCCCGATTCCTTCCTGCAGCATTGGCGCATCCTGCTCATGAGCAGCGTGCTCACCGCCTTGACTATCATTGCCATGTACCTCCTGCCGGACCTGTTCGAGTTCAATCCGCCGCGCTGGGATGGCGGCGACGGCTCACTGATGATCGTGGCGATCGCGGCGCTCTTCCTGCTGACGATGGCGCTGCTCGCGCAAGGGATGAAGCATCGTTACTTGCTGAACCGCTTCTGGGATCTGCTTGCGCCGGATAGGGGGTAGGGTGTTGCAGCTATAGAATTTGTGTGCTATAAGGGGTGGAACTCATTGAATAGTGCTGAATTGAGTTCCGATGCCTACAGACCCACGACAGTTTGCGCTTTCGAGGTTGCCATGGTCACGTTGGAAGCACGAAATCCTTATCAACTATCTTCAAGTCATGGCCGCAGTTTTGCGCAGTTATGGACTTATCTATTATGTGGACGGGTTCGCTGGACCCGGACGGTATGTGGAAGACGGGATCGAAGGATCTCCGCTCCTCGCGGCGAAACATGCGAAGGACTTGTCATACAGCCACAGGGACTATGATTTACGCTGTATAAACGTCGAGTTTAATCAGCGAGTTTTTGACGACCTTGAAAGTGCCACCAAACCATACGCAGATTTTGTTGATAATCTTCATGGCAGTTTTAGCAGTTTCGTTCCAGAAGTCCTGCAGAGAATTGGAGATCAACCTACGTTATTCTTTCTGGATCCTATAGGGATAGCGGATTTGTCATGGACTAGCTTGGAGCCCGTCTTCCAACGCTCATCAATTACTGAACTTCTAGTTCGTTTCGATGCTCAAACGGCTTTAAGGCTTACTGGAGAAGGTAAGAATCTACATGAAACCTTTAACTCTGTCTTGGGTGAAGCAGACTCAGCATTTTGGCAATCATATCTGGCGGACTGCGGTGACAATAGCCAGGCAAAGCGGGAGTGCCTCACAAAAGCTTATGAAGACAAGTTAAGCAATAGTTTCGATTTTGTCGGCAGGATTCCGATCATGAGTGCGGACGATTCGCTTAAGTACTACATTCTCTTCGCTACGAGGAGTCTCAAAGGAATGCAGGTCATGAATGATGTCGTATATGGTGTCCAGGACCTCCGCGATCGAACTCTTGATGAACAGCGGCGAATCGAGAATATTCCGCAGCAGATGGACATGTTTGAACCTCGCGAAGAAGACAAGGCTCTCCACGAACTTGAGACGCTAAAGATGGAGATTCTTGAAGTAATGGCCGGTGGTGAAAGATTTAAGCGAGATGAATTGCGAGGTCGCGTAGCGTCACAAGATGATAATTTTGGAAGGTTTTCAGGGCCTCAGTTTACAGCAGTGCTAGGTGGTAGATCTAGGGGGCTTAGTGTTCCCAAAGATTTCGATAATCTCAAGGCTCGGATACAAATTCATAATGATTTGACACTTGGAAACGACAAGGTTGAGATTTCGCTGAAAAGTTAAGCATTGAGGAGACTATGCGGCGGGAAACTCGTCGCGCCAATTTTGCCAGTAGTCTCTATCCATATTGCCCTTAAAGAAGATCGGCACATCCCGCTCATCCAATAGCTCTATCAAATCTGCCGTCCAATCCACCTCCGGCTGAAACACCCGACTGCCGTTCGACGCCGCGCCGATAATCGCCCACTCAAACGGCAGCCTTTCTTCTATCTTCAACCACTCCTCAAAAACAGGCACCACATCAAACCAGAGCGGCTCAATGCTCATAAAGCGGACAGTCGCTTTGATACTTTTCATGTGTTTTAGGTAGGCTTTCAGCGCCCGCGCGCCGCCCGTCTCGCTCATCAAGTGGCCCGCCGGCAGGCTCACGCCCACCCAGACATTATTGGGAAAGCGACCGAAGTTCGGCAGTCGAATCGGGAATTTGCTCAGCGTCTGAAACGTGTGCCAACGCGCCTCTTTCATTACATCAAGCACCTGTTGGATCTGCTCTTCCGGCACCCAATGCCCGAACAAGTCCGCCATGCTGCCAACAAAAATTCCCGCCGGCTGTTTCACCTTGAGCGGCGCGTCCAAATTATGCGGTCGCCAGTAGTGATGCTTGAAGCCCTTCGGATAGCCGGATGTGAAGCGCTCGGCGATTGTCTTGGCGTAGCACTCTGTGATCGAGCCGTCCGGCATCTGCCAGGTGCAGCCATGAAAGCAGCCGCCTGTGGGATTCCAGGTGTAGCCGGGCAATTCGTCGCCGTCAGAGCGCCGAATCCGCGTCCACTCGATGCCTTTGGGAGGATTCTGCCGATTCATACCCGCTCTTTCGGAGTAGATGAACTAGCATTCGACCGCGATTATAGAACAATTGTTTTAGTTGCGCAACTCATTTACAGCATATTTTTGTAACTGTCAAAACTAAGGAGCAGATCAAGTCACGTGGCCATCTTCACAAACGCCGCAAACACATTCAGCGCCGGATCGCCACTGGCGAAAAAAGCGGGCGAGTCAGTGACCCGCCCACGAACTGCTGTGCTGTGCTTCCGGCCTAGATGTTGCCGTCGGTCTTACGCAGGGAGACGCTCCAGCTTTGGCCCCTGACTTCATTAAACGTCAGCTCGGGGTAGAGATAGAGCTGGACCAGGCATGTCGAGCGAACCGCGAACTCGTGCCGCTCGGCGCGCAGCCGCAGCCCGGAGCCTGTCTCGCTGTAGAAATGGAAATTCGTCGGGAAGGTCAGGCATTGGCCGCCGGAAATGATGTTGCCGGCGCCGTCAGACTCGTACATGAAGCTGTCGGCGTTGCGCCCAAGGTTGGGGTTGAATTCCCACTTGCCGCGGGTCAGCGTGAAGGGACCGATTCTGACGCGATTCTGCCCGCTGAAATGGTAGCTGTTCTGTGCCGCGGGGCCGGGCGCCGGGGACGACACCGCCGGGGCGGCGCATTGGCCGTTCTGATAATCAACCCAGCCCTGCACCCAATCGGCTTCCGAGTGGCAGGCGCGGCCAGCCTGGCAGCAGTTGTCGATAGCCGTTGTGGCGGGCGCCGGTTGGGACACAGCCGGTGAAGATACGGGGCATTGACCCGCCTGGAAATCATGCCAGCCCTGCACCCAATCGGCTTCCGATTGGCAGGCGCGGCCGACCTGGCAGCAGTTGTCCAGGCCTGCAGCGTCAGGCGCCGATGAGGAAACAGCTGGTGTGGAGGATACGGGGCATTGACCCGCCTGGAAATCGTGCCAGCCCTGTACCCAATCGGCCTCCGAATGGCAGGCGCGGCCAACCTGGCAGCAGTTGTCGACGCCTGATTGAGCGAAACCTGGCAGCGCGAGCAGCAGCGCCGCTAACAAAACGAAGAAACCCTTTATTGTGTTTCTCCTTTTTCAGATGCCTTATAGAGCAATAACCATAGTATAGACTATATTGGACTCCAATTTAACCCCGTTCAATGACGCCTAAAGGTTCCCTGGGCATGACAGAACATATTTACATTGCAGAAATGTGTAATCGATCTGCCCGCTGGCGAGGGCTTCAAAGATTGATCTTGGCGCTGTGAGGCGGTTCGGGTGGAAGTAGCGCAACCTGGCTCAGCGCGGTTGGACGATTCGCCGCCTCCGCCATCGGCGCAGCAGCCACAGCGCCGCGCAAGCTGAGAATATAAAGAGCAGCGGATCGGTAGGCGAGCGGTAGCGTGTTGAGGGGTGAAAAAGCAGATACATCGCCGTCTGGCTGACTTGCGCGAAGAAGAGCAGGCTCAGCATCCGCCAGTCACGCCGTCTCAGCCAGACGCCCGCGATCGCCAGCAGCCACAAAGCGCCGAAATAGACGACGTGCAGGCGACGCCCGACGATGTTGAAGAGCCCCGCCTCCTGGTAAGCGGCGTTGGCGGCGGTCACGCCCGCGTGCGAGCCTTCGCCAGTGATAATCAGAACTTCGCCGTCCTCATCGATGCCGAGCTTCTCGCCCATGCGCAAATTGTTCAGCGGCGTCACTTGAGGATTCCAATAGACCATCAGCTTCACGAGCATCAACTCAAGCGCGTCGGCGGGATTCTCGCGCAAGTACCGCCAGCCGGCTTCGGCCAGAGCGGCGTTGCGGCGCAGCGGCTCGTCCTTCGGCGGCGCATCGATGGGCGGCGTCAGCCATTGCACATCATAACCGGCGCGGAAGACAGCGGCGGCGTATGGATTGTTGCCCTGGTAGATGTTCTCGCCGCTGTTAAGCGCGATCGGTACGAAGCCATCGTAAATGGCGTAGGCGCGCATGATCCAGGGCAGGGGAACGAGCAGGCTGACGAGCGCGACCGGCAGCAGACGCAGTATCGTCTCGCGCCCGCTGAGCGTCAGCCGAAACCAGAGCGCCGCCATCAACGCCAGCGACGGCAACAGCGCCCGCGCCAAAACCGAGACGCCCAGCACGGCGCCCGCGGCGATGGCGAGCGCCAATGCCGGCCGGTCGATGGCCGCGCGCTCACGCAGGCGGATCAGCAGCCAGAGAAATAGATGCAGCAGCAGCATCCAAAGCGCCGTATCGTTCAGCGTCAAATTCTGGAAGATCAGATAGGGATAGAGCGCGAAGAACAGCCCCGCCAAAGCGCCGATCCAATCGCCATGTTGGTCCGGGCGCGGCAAGAGCCGGCGGCAGATGTCGTAAAGCAGCGCAATGGAAAGCGCGTCGAAGATGATATGCAGCGCGGCGACCGCCAGGTAATGCCGCCCGAAGACGCCGTAAACCAGCGCCAGCGCGCAACCGTAAAGCGGCGGCAATCCGGCGTCTGGCAGGCCCGCTTCGCGCCCGTAAACGCCTGTCGCCAGCAAATTGAACGCATACTCATCATAGGCGACCGAGCCGTGGATGACGCCGCCCGGCTCACTGAAGGCGAAATGCTGCCGGAAGATGACCAACACGGCAATGCGCGCGGCGATGGCGATGAACAGCACGATCAACAGTTTGTGCTTGTTAATGCGATGCCACATGAAACCCCGCTCGCCCCGTTCTTGCGTCTCGTCCCAGATGGTCTATGTCGGCGGTCAGTGTCTACGCGACCTGCAGGACCCAGCGAGCTACTGATGAATCGTTGCAGGGGCGAGACGGTGGCTCGCCCGAAAACGAGTCAATCGTGACTATGGCAACGGGTCAGCCGCCGTCTGACCCCTACAGGAAACATTCAAATGAAAGGTCGTAGGGGCGAGACGGTGGCTCGCCCGAAAACGAGTCAACCATGGCTATGGACAAGAGAGGGGTTGGTGCTGTTACACCGGCTGCTTGTAGCGCTCGCCGATGGACTCGATCTCGTCCATCAGTTGATTGAACTGGTTCAGATTCAGCTGCTGTTTGGCGTCGGACATGGCGACATCGGGGTTGGGATGAACCTCGACCATCAGCCCGTCGGCGCCGCTGACCCGCGCCACGCGCCCGAGCGGACTGGCGATATCGCGCCGGCCGGCCGAATGCGAGATGTCTACGATGACCGGCAGATGCGTCTCTTGCTTGAGCAGGGGCACGGCGCTGATATCCAGCGTATTGCGCGTCCACTCGCTGAAGGTGCGGATGCCGCGCTCCATTAAGATGACTTGCTGGTTGCCGCTGGCCATGATGTATTCGGCGGCGTAAATGTACTCCTTCAAGGTGGCGCCGAAGCTGCGCTTGAGCAGCACCGGTTTCTTCTGGCTGCCCAAGGCCCGCAACAAGAAGCTGTTTTGCATATTCCGCGCGCCCACCCAAAAGGCGTCCACATAGTCGTCCATCATTGGAATCAGCGATAGATCGAGCACCTCGCTGATGACGACCAGGCCATACTTGTCGGCGACCTGCCGGGCGATCTTCAAGCCCTCTTCACCCATGCCCTGGAAGTCGTAGGGCGAGGTCCGCGGTTTGTAACCCATGCCGCGGATCATCTTCACGCCGCGCTCGGCCAGCACGGCCGCCACCGCGTCCATCTGCTCGTAGCTCTCAACGGCGCAAGGCCCGGCGATGAGCTCGAAGGTCTTGTTGCCCAGCTGCAGGCCGTTCTCGAATTCGATGATCGTGTGCTGATCCGGGTTCTTCCGTTGGACGAGGATCTTCTCTTGCGCGTCCTGCTCCTCCAAATGAAGCGTGGCGCGGAAGATTTCATGGAAGAGCTTGCTGATCGTCTCGTTGCTGAAGGGCCCTTCATTGGCGAGTTGCAGCGCGGTCAGCATTTCCGCTTCGCGTTGCGGGTCATAAAATCGCGTACCCATCTCCTGCTGCACCTTGCCAATCTCAAGCGCGATCTCGGCGCGCTGATTCAGCAAATCCAGGATTTGCAGATTGATCGGGTCAATCTGATCCCGCAAGTCCTTGAGGCGATTTGTTTCCGACACGGCTCTCATACTCCCGCATTGCTGCAAAATTCCAGGTGCGATGTATTATACACATGTCCGTCAAAAAGGCATGGTTGGATTTTTTGGTTGACCGGCGCGGCTTCAGCTCCCGCAATCCCCGCGGGTGTAGACAAACCGACCGCTGATCCAACCTTCGCGCCCCCAAAGCGAGACTTTGAAATAACCGTAGCGGGTCTTGCTGGCCGGCAGCCACTTGCGGATAGCGGTCACGCTGATGACCTCGCCGCCGGGCGGGCTCTGGCGGAATTTCACATCCGCCCAGGGCCGCACTTCGCAGCCGCTCAATCTTTGCGTCCCGCTGGGTTTCGCGGTTGCCAGCGGCGGGGGATTTTGGCTTTGCGACAGGCTCTGCTCTGGCGAGCTTTCTCCACGCAGCAAGACGACAGTCCCGGCGGTGTCGATGGTCGCGCAAGTCATGCCATCGCGGCGATGAGCCGGCAGCTCAAAGGGCGCGATCGGCGGATAAACCGAATCGACGAAGAGCAATCTGCCAGGCTGGTCGAAGCAGACCTCAATGCCCGGCGTCACATAGCCCCAGATATTGACGGCGTTGAGGATTTCGTGATGAGGGATGACATCGGCGCGGCCGACGCCGACGGGCTTGACCCGCTGCCCCTGGGCGCCATCGACCCAGTTGTTCACCTGAATCCCCGGCGGCAGGCGATTGAGCGTATCGCGGATGGGCGTCGGTGTGGGCGCTGGAGTGGGCCGCGGAAGGTCATCTTCCTCATCTTCTTCATCGTCATCATCGCCCCCTTCACCATAGCCGGGCGGCGCGGGCAGGGTTCGTGGATTGTTGCCTAAAGTGATGTGGTAAATTCCACGACCGGCGGAGACGCCGTAGGCGTTTTTTGCGCGGACATAAAAGACGTACGGCGTATCCGGCTGCAAGCCGGTGACAGTATAGCTGTCGACATCGCCTACGTCCGTCCATCGGGTAACGATTCCAACTTGGCTACGGTATTCGTAGCTGGTTGCGCCACTGGATTTCGTCCAGGTAAAGGTGATACTGTTATGCGTGATGCCGGTGACAGCGCCACCTCCGGGTGTGACTGGGACTTTGTTCGGTCCGTCCAGCGTGGTGGCCTGGGCAATCACACGAGCGGAAACGCCGTCGGCGTTCTTGGCGCGGATGTTAAAGGAGTATTGTCTATCGGCGGTGAGCCCGGTAAAGGTATAGCTGTTTACATTGCCGACATCCGAATAATCCGTGAAATCAGTTATCTCGCGGTTGTAGCGGACTTCGTAGCTGGTGGCGCTGCTGGATTTGGTCCAGGTGAGGGTGATGCTGTCGTTGGTGATGTTGCTGGTAGAGACGTTGGTGGGCATGGACGGGGCGCTTTGGGCGAGCGCGGTCGCAGCGAGAAAGCAGCAAGAGAAAATTAGA
>JAPPEU010000067.1 GCA_028875245.1 Chloroflexota bacterium | reverse complement strand
ATTGACATACAATGTCATTATATGTCGATCCAGTTTTTCAACACTGTCTATCAAGCCGCCCGCGTAAGGACATGTTGATGGTTGAATATACCGGCTAATCCCATTCCCGCTCATCCACGATTTTGCGCGCCTTCGGGTCGATAGCGCCGGGTTCAACGATATTGACCGTATCGATCCGAAGCCGCGCCGCCTGCTGCGCCAGCGCGCTCAGCTTCTCCGCCAGGCCAGCCCCATCGGCGCCCTCGTTCAGTTCAACATCGACTGTGACCACGTCGCGATTCTCCGGCCGCGTAATTCGCGCCTGCATCGCTTTGATCTCGGGAAAATGCGTCGCCGCGCCGCTTAGTTGATTGGGATGCAGGAACATGCCGCGCACTTTGATCGCGTCGCCGCTGCGCCCGTATAGGCCCAAAAGCTGCTGACCTTCGCACTGTGTCTCTGGCGCCAGCGCGCCCAGATCGCCCGTTCCGAAGCGGATTAAGGGGTAGGACTTGTTCAGGGTCGTCGCCACGATTTCGCCAGTCTCGCCGGGTGGCAGGGGCGCGCCTGTCTCCGGGTCGCAAACTTGCAGGTGCGCCGTCGGCATGATGCAGAAACCGGTGAGGCCCGCGCGCGTATAACCGATGAAGCCGAGGTCGGCTGTGCCGTAGACCGAGGTCGTCTTCATGCCGTATTCGCCTTCAAAGCGCTCGCGTTGGCCCGGCGTGTAGGGCTCGGCCGAAAACAGCGCCTTCTTCAGCGGCACGGCGCCGGCGTCCATGCCCATCTCGGCCGCCTTGTCCAGCAGCGTCATCAGGTAACTTGGCTGCCCGACGAAGCCGGTCGCCCCCAGCGCCATCATCATCATGATCTGCAGCTCGGTATTGCCCGGCCCGGTCGGAATCACCGTGGCCCCACAGGCCCGTATCGCCTCGTCCAGCAAGATGCCCGCGGGCGTCAAGTGGTACATGAAGGTGTTGAGCACGCGGTCGCCCCGCCCCATGCCGATGGTTTTGAAGGGCGCCAGCATCAACTCGGGGTCTTCCGGCGGCGGCTGCGGATCATAAATGGGACCGGGCGAGATATAGATGCGTGGCAGGTCGTAAGGGTCGATCGTCAGGAAACCGCCAAAGGGCGGGTTCGCCTGGTGCATTTCCACCAGAGAGTCTTTGCTCAGTACAGGAATCTTGTCGAGGTCATCCACGCCTTGAATATCTTGGGGCCCCAGGCCGGCGGCATCCAGCAGCGACCGTATCGCCGGCGCGCGGTCGTAGGCATGTTGAACCAGGTCGCGTATGCTCGCGTCTAATTCCGCCACGTCAATTCTCCCGTTATTCCTGGTTTTGAAGCGGGCGACTCACCGAGTCGCCCCTACAGAAAAACCCGTGAAGCTGCGCCTTCAATTAACCCAGCCAGCGTTTCCGCCGCTTGTAATGCTTGACCTCGCGGTAATTCTTGCGCCCGCCGGCTTGATTGAGCCCGAGGTAGAACTCTTTGATGTCTTCATTCTCGCGCATTCGAGCCGCCGGTCCATCCAGGACGATACGGCCGTTTTCCATCACATAAGCGTAATCGGCCAATTCCAGCGCGGCGCGCGCGTTCTGCTCAACGATCAACACCGAGACGTCTTCCCCCCGATTGATCTCGCCGATGATCTCGAAGATCTCATGCACCAGCATCGGCGCCAAGCCCAGAGAGGGTTCGTCCAGCATAAGTATCTGCGGGTGCGCCATCATCGCCCGGCCGATCACCAACATCTGCCCCTCACCGCCGGAGAGGTAGCCGCTCACCCGCCGCGAAAGCTTCGCCAGCTGCGGAAAATAATGGTAGACGCGCTCCAGATCCTGGCGGATATGGCGGCCGCCCTGATAGACCATGCCGCCGATGCGCAGATTCTCTTCCACCGTCAAGTGCCGAAAGAGCAGCCGCCCTTCGATCACTTGGACCAGGCCCAGCCGCACGACATCTTCGGCCGGGGCGCCCTCAAGGCGCGCATCGCCCCAGCGGATCTGACCGCGGGTGACCTCGCCCAGCTCCGCCTTCAGCAAGCCGCTGATCGCCTTCAGCGTGGTGGACTTGCCGGCGCCGTTGGGGCCAAGCAGCGACACCACTTGGCCCGGCCGCACCTCCAGCGTGATGCCGCGCAGCACCAGAATGACGCTGTTGTAAACCACCTCGATATTGCTGACCGACAGCGTGCGCGTGGTGGTCGCCCGCTTTTGATATGTCTCCTCGATAGCCATAGCCGCCGCTCAACATCACGCTTTGTAGGGGCGTCTCGCTGAGACGCCCGAAGCGGTTATTCTGAATCTCTGGAGGGCGACCTTATAGCTCGCCCCTACAGTTTTCGACATAAATGTTGGCTGTAGGGGTCAGCCGGTGGCTGACCCGCATGCGTCGAATTGATGGCGCGTGGGGTTTGCAAACTGTTTAGCCCCGCAACTGCGGCACTTCCATGAAATCCGACAGCGGCACGACGATCGGCACAAAGAGTTTGCCGCCGGCGCCATCGTCAATCAACAGCGCGTCATCCGGCCCCGTCGCGGCGCCCGACATCGTCGTGTTCGCGTACTTCAGCACAGCAATGCGATTCAGTACGCCATCGCGCATGCCTTTTTCGAAGCTATGCTGGTACAGACCGCCAAGGACAGCGTAATCCATGGCTTCCGCGGTCTCGCGAATCGCGGCGCCGGTGACCCCGTCCAGGCTGCCCACAGCGTTGGCCGTGCGAATCGTGGTTTCGATGATGGCGTCGGCAACACCCCAGGACACAAGATAGGCGATGTTCTGTTCAGCCGGGGATCGATTGTTGGCGTTGAACTGCTGCGTGACGAATTGAACGGCCGGGTGACTCAGCTCCGTCCACCAAAGGAAGGGCATCGAGCCGAACATGCCATCCACCGACGGCAAGCCATCGGGCTTCAACACGCGCTGCCCCAAAATGCCGACGCTGGTATCCATGACCCAGTTGACGCCCGCCAGCTTTATTTCATTTTCCAGGCCCAGGTCCACCAGCGTACCCGCGAGCAAGGCCGGGCCGGTGGCCAGCGAGTTGGTGTAAAGGATGTTGGCGCCGCCGTCGACGGCATTCTGCACCTGCGTCAAGATGTCAGTATCGGTCGGCAGGAAAATCTGCGGCTCCGGCAGCACTTCCACGCCGAGCCCGCCGCAGTATTCCCGCGCCGCCGGTTCCGTTCCCGCCTGACCGAATGCGCCCGGCCAGGTGACGAAAGCGATGACCGGATCGGGGAAGGCCACGGAGTTGGCGGCGACAAATTGACAGAAGAAACCAAATTGATTGATGTAGAGCGGATTGCTGGCGTAGAGCCAACCCGGCGTCTGACCGTCTTCGCCATAGAGGCTTTCGATAGAACCAGCCGCAATATAGGAGACGATTTCGTCTTCCGCCAATTGCTCGCGCAGCAGCTCGCCGTCATCGGAACTATAGAGCAGCAGAAGATCAAGTTCGCCGCCATAGGTGCTGGTGAAGCGGTCGTAAGCGCTCTGGGCTGCTTCCCGGCTGCCGCCGGTGTCTTCATAGACCTGGGCCAATTCCGCGCCGCAGACGCCGCCGCGGCCGTTCCAATAATTCACCGCGTCCGTCACGGCCGAAACGATTGGCTGGGTGATGAAGGCGTAGGGCCCGCTCAAATCGCCGAAGTGAAATATGTTGATTGTTTCGCCGGTCAGGTCGACTTCACATTCGGTCAAGTCCGATGGGTACGGCAGCATGTCCTGCGCCGTCATTGGCAGGACGCCAGCCAGCAAAAGCAAAAGCGCCAGCAAAAGACTGAGCTTCTTCATGGAAACCATCTCCTTTACTCGATACATAACTGTCTTGGGTTCGACATATAGACTTAGCTTACGCCAATCCAAAGATTGAGGCAACTAATACGAATAAGGCCGGATCTTCCAGGCCACTTTGAAAACCTCCCAGCGGTGAGCGATGCCCCGCGGCTCCAAAACCAGAAACAGGATCAGCGCCCCGCCAAACACGATCGGGTTGATCGCGCTGGTGATGTTGATCACATCGACAAAGGGGAAGAGCTGCGGCAGCCAGTCCGACAGGCTCGGGCGCAGCATCGGAATAAGCGCCTCCTGCAACAGGCGAATAAAGGTCACGCCGAATAAAGCGCCCAGCGGAAAACCGGCGCCGCCGATGATCAGCATCGCGAGCATTTCTATCGAGACATCCAGTTCAAAGGCGCTTAGGGACAGGCTGTTGCGCTCGAAAGCCAGCAGGCAGCCGGCCACCCCGGCATAAACCGCGCTCAAAAAAAAGGCGCGCAGCTTGTATGTGAAGACGTTGATGCCCAGCAGTTCAGCCGCCAGGTCATTGTCGCGCACGGAGATGAAAGCGCGCCCCGTCCGCGTGCGAATGATGTTGCGCGCCAGGAACATCAATAGGACAGACAGCGGCACAACGATATAGTACATGGCGATATCGGTGGCGAAGCTCAATGCCTTGCTGCGCCGGATGACCGCGTTGAAGGCGCCAGTCTCCGCATCGGTCTCCAGCTCGACTTGATACTCGCCGGCTTTGGCGGCGATGTAGGAGAAGCCGGCGACGCGGTCTTGCGCGTCCAGCATGATGGTCATATTGATGTCACCCGCCGGCACCACGTCACCGGCTGGATTTCTTAAGGCGATGGTCGGCGGCTCACCGGTCAGATCGCGCAATTCGACCGCGATCACATCGACAAAATAGACGTCGCCAGCCTGATAACTGAGCAAACCGGCGTCGTCCAGCTCGTCTTCGGCATAAGGCGCAAAGGGACCGATCATCGGCGCCGGCACGGTCAAGGGGCGCGTTCCGCCGGTCAAGTCCTCCAGCGGATAACGCAGCACCCAGGGGATGATGAATTGCGCCGCCAGGGTCGCCATCGCCAGATAGAATCCCTTGACCCGCAGCGACGGCAAACCAAAAACCAGGCCGATCAAACCCGTCAGCAGGGCGCTCGCCGGCAGCGCTGTCCAAAAGCTGAAGCCGAGTTCGCGCGCCAATATCGCCGAGCCGTAAGCGCCGATCGCCATAAAGGCGGCGTGCCCCAAGGATATTTGCCCGGTATAACCGACAAGGAGGTTCAAGCCCTGAACCGCAATGACAAAGATCGCAATGCGCGCGATCAAACCGATATATTGGTCGCCTATCAGCTGCAAGCCCAGCGGACCAGAAACCGAAAGCAGCGGCGCCAGCAGCAGCGCGAGGAAAGCCAGGTTCTTCCACAGCTTGTCGCGCCGCGTGCGGTCGATGGCCATATCCTCTTCGTATGCCGTATCGAATATGCCCGCTGGACTAATGTTCGCCATTGCCGCTCCGCCAGTCGCGTCTAAATGCGCTCAATGCGCTTCTCGCCAAACAAGCCGTCCGGCCGTATGACCAGCACCAGCATCAAGACGACATAAGGCGCCAGGTTGGTGCCCGCCTGTTCCGACGAGTTTATCAAGGTGCCGAATTGCTCGACGATGCCAATGATGATGCCGCCCACCAGCGCGCCGGTGATTGATTCCAGGCCACCCAGCAGGACCGCCGGAAATACGCGCAGCGCCACGAAACTGATATTCAGCGACAAGCCGACCGCGCCGCCCTGCAGCACGCCGGCGATGCTGGCCAGGAAGGCCGCCACCGCCCAGGTGATCGCCAGAATCACACGGACGCGCAAGCCGACCGACTGCGCCAATTGCTGATCTTCCGAGGTCGCCCGCATCGCCAGGCCCACGCTCGTATAACGAAAAAAGAGGATGAAACCGATGAAGGCGACGATCGCCAGAATAAAGGCGATGACCAGCTCCACCCGAATGATGGCCAGGCCGTCAAAAGCCTCCAGCCGAATCGGCCTGAAGCGGCTGTTGGTTTGTGGGTCGACGAAGACCGGCAGGTTCAGCTCCACCGTGCCCCAGGCGATCTGCGTCACGCCATGCAGCACCTCCGCCACCGCCAGCGTCATCAGCACGGCGGTGAAGAGCGGCTGACCGATGAGCGGGCGAATCGTGAAGCGCTCCACCGCCAGCCCGGTCAAGATGGCGCCGGCGAATGTTCCGCTCAGGGCGTGCAGCCAGCGCCATTCGATGCCGCCGACTGTCATTAGCGCGGTCAGCGCGGCCGTCCCGCCAAGCGCGATGGCCAGGTTCCGCCGCTCCAGCAGGTTGCGATAGCTGACGGTCGTCATGATCATCAGCATCGTTGCCGCCGCCAGCAGCCCCGCGCCCATGAGCGAGATTTCGCTGACGGTGAAAAAGCTCCAGAAGATCATGCCGCCGACGACCATCATCCAGCCATGCGCGAAGTTGAAGACGCCCGACGCCTTGTTGATGACCACGATGCCCAGCGCCACCAAGCCATAGACGCCGCCGACCAGCAGGCCGGAAATCAAGGTCTGCACAACGCGCGCCGCTTTCAGCCCCGCCAGCTGATCGCCGATGAATAGCAGCAGCAAGACCGCCGCGACCGCATACAGCGTCCAGGTCAGTTGTCGTTTGTTGCGATTGATGAATTCGGTCATGGTCGGCGTCCCTGCGGGCGACCTGATAGGTCGCCTTTACATCAATTGTGATTGTTTGCGGGCGACCTCGTAGCTCGCCCCTACATTATCGCCTGTTGCGGGCGAGCCGCCGCCTCGCCCCTGCAAGCTGCGATAATCAGGTTAAACATCCGCTACCCGCAGCTCCGTCTCCACCGTGCCCGTTCGTCCATCGCGATACTTCACTTCGGCGCTCACCCGCACCTGCCGCCGCCCGCCATAAATCGCCTCCAGCAGCTCATGATACTTCTCGTGCAGCGCGCCCCGCCGCAGCTTGCGCGTTCGCGTCAACTCGGCTTCGTCGGCGTCGAACTCCTTGTGCAAAATCACAAATCGCTTGACCTGCGAATAAGCCGGCAGCGACTCATTCACCGCCCGCAGCTCGCCGCGAATGATGTCGTAGACTTCATCCCGCTGCGACAAATCGACATAGGTGGTGAAGGCGATGCCCCGCTTCTCCGCCCAGCGCGACACATTCTGAAAGTCGATTACGATGATCGCCGAGACGAAGCCCATCTCCGCCCCGCCGATCGTCATCATATCCTGCACGAAGGGGCTGAACTTGCCGCGCCCTTCAATATACTGCGGGCTGAATTTCTCGCCCGACGACAGCTCAATCAAGTCTTTGACCCGCTCAAGGTAGATCAAGTGGCCGGTCTTCTCGTCCATGTGGCCGGCGTCGCCGGTGTAATACCAGCCCTCGACATCCAGCGCCGAGCCCGTCTCTTCCGGCTGCTTGTAATAGCCGTTGAAGCGCGCCTTTGTGCGGATGAGGATCTCCTGATTCTCGGCGATTTTTATCTCGACGCCGGGCACGATTACACCGACCGTCTCGAAGCGCACATCGCCGCGCAGGTGCACGGTGCCGAAGGTCTCGGTCGAGCCGTAAAATTGCCGCAACTCGATGCCGATAGCGCGGAAAAAACGAATGATGTCCGAGCTTAGCATCGCGCCTGCCGTCAGCACATTGCGCGCCCGCGTCAAACCCAGCTTGTCCCGCAGGGGCTCGAAGATCGCGTATTCGCCCAGCCAGCGCAGAAAACGCTGCGGCGGCGGAATCGTCCGATGGTCGTCTTCCAGGTCGATGACGCCATAAGCGATCGGCATGAACAGCCGATACATCAGACGATTGAGCGGACTGCTGTCATTGATGCGAAACTGCACGACGCGCGCCAGATTCTCCCAGACGCGGCTGGGGAAGAGCAGGCCGGCCGGCGCGATCTCACGCAAATCCGTCGGCACGGTTTCCGGGCCTTCGGGGAAGTTCACCTGCACGCCGTTCAGCAGGTGCGTCGAGAAGCCAAAGGCCTGCTCCGCCAGCCAGGCCATCGGACTGAATGACAGCCAGTTGTCTTGCTGGCGCGTGTCAACGTATTCATCGTTGAGCGCGTGACCATAGACCAATTGATGATGGGTGACCTCGGCGAACTTCGGCAGGCTGGTCGTGCCCGATGTCATGCTCAGGATGATGGTGTCCATCGGGTCGGTCGCGCGCGCCATCTCGTCGAATTTGCCCGGCTGCGCGTGACGGGCGTCAGCGCCGGCTGCTTGCATCTCGCGGAAGCTCATGAGCCAGTCATCGTCGTAACTCCACAGGCCGCGCTCTTCCCAATAGACGACCTTGAGCACTTGCGGCAGGCTCGCCTTGAGCTCCAGCATTTTGTCCACTTGTTCTTGATCGTGCGCGCAGACGATGGTCGCGTCCGTCGAGTTGACGACATAGTGTATGTCTTGCGGCCCCGCATCGCTGAAGACGCAGCAGGTCTTGCAATGCAGGGCATGCCCGGCGATCTGCGCCCAATACATCTCGGGGTCGTTTTCGCCGATGATCGCCAGGGTGTCGCCCGCTTTCAAGCCGATCTTGAGCAGACCCATGCCGAAATTGACGACATGCTCGTAGACCTCGTTCCAGGTATATTCCTGCCAGATGCCGTAGCGCTTCTTGCGCTGCGCCACTTCGCCGCCCAATTCATCGACGCGCCGTAAAAAACCCTTGGAAAGCGTATTTTCCTCGCGCTTGATCGGTTTGATCGGCTTGTCCAGGCGCGATGTGTAAACCGTGCCCGACGTCGCTTCGCGGTAGGGGATCTGCTGCCCGATGGCCAGCGACATCTCAATGCTCCCCTTCGCCCAGGTAAGCGTTGATGACCGCTTCATCCCGGCTTATCTCGTCGGGGCTTCCCTCGCCTATCTTGACGCCGAAGTCAATCACGGCGATGCGGTGGGAGATATCCATCACCAGGCCGATATCGTGCTCGATAAGCACGATGGCGCTGCCTTGCCGTTCGTGAATATCGAGGATGAAACGCGCCATATCCTCTTTTTCTTCAACGTTCATACCGGCCATCGGCTCATCCAGCAGCAGCAGCGTCGGCTCCAGCGCCAGCGCGCGCCCCAGCTCCACCCGTTTGCGCAAGCCATAACTCAAGGCGCCGACGATCGACTTGCGGATGTGCTCCATTTCCAGGAAGTCAATGATCTCCTCGACGCGCCGCCGATGGGCGATTTCCTCGCGCTGGGCCGGGCCCCAATAGAGGGCGCCGGCAAGCATATTTGATTTCAGATGGATATGCCGCGCCGCCATCAAATTGTCCAGGACTGTGGCGTTGGTATAAAGCGCGATATTCTGAAAGGTGCGGGAGATGCCCAAGGTCGCCCGCTTGTAGGGCGGCATGTGCGTAATGTCGGTCCCTTCAAAGACGATGCGCCCACGCTGCGGGGTGTAGAAGCCGTTGATGCTGTTGATCAGACTGGTCTTGCCGGCGCCGTTGGGGCCGATGACGGCGAATATCTCGCCAGCGTTGATTTCCAATTCGACATTGTTCAAAGCCTTGATGCCGCCGAAGCTCAGGGAGATGTTGTCGATATGCAGCTTGACCGGCATGGATGGCATTCCACTTTGGAAAAATGCGAATTATGTCCAAAGATAACAGAGGGCGCCGCGCCGCGCAAATCGGAGCTTTGTCCGCTGTGCGTGCCTCGATTCCTTTTCGTTGATGAACCTGCCAAATCCACCTGCAATCATAGCGATATTTGTAGAGGCGAGAGGCGGTCCGTGTCTACGCGACCCTTGTCTCGCCCTACGAGCTCGCGCTATCGCGTGGACGGGCGTTTCAGCGCCGCGCGTAGACACTGCGGGTCAAACGTCCCTACAGGTCGCGCAGTTGCGCGTACGCTGGATTCGCCCCGGTAACAGGACTTGCAGGGGCGACTCTGTGAGTTACCCATCTCACTTGAGAATAGGTCAGTCCTTAAGCGCGCTCGAGCAGCCAGTCACGCAAGAACCTGATTATCTCGTCGCGCTCGACTTCGTTGACCAATTCATGCCGCAAGCCGGGGTAGATCTTGACGCTGACATCGGAGGCGCCGGCGTTTTCCGCCAGGAAATGAGCGCCGGAAGCGGGCGTGAGCTGGTCCGCGCCGCCGTGCAGCGCCAGCAGAGGCAGCCTGATGGCTTGTACCGAGGCGCATATTGCACGCGCCATGCGCAGCATTGCCGCCGATGTCCCGATGCGCCACATGCGCTTTTCAAGGAGGGGGTCATCCCGCCACTCGCGCAGTTTGCCTTCGTCCCGCGTCAATACATCGGCGGGACCGCGTGGCGAGAGGCGACATTTCGGGAGGATTTTCGCCACCATCAGCAGGAGCGCCACCAGCCAGGCGGGGGCCATGCGCTCGCCGTGGATCGCCACGCCGCTAAGGGCGATGCCACGCAATTCGGCCGGGTGACGCAAGACGAAGCCCAGCCCGATCAGCGAGCCCATGCTGTGCGCGAAGATCAAGGGGGGCTGTTGTGGCCTCTCGGCGCGCACGAGCCGGTACCATTGCTCGACATCATCAACGGCGAGCTGCAAATCGGGGATGTAGCCGCGCAGTCCGCCGCTCAAGCCATGCCCGCGATGATCGATGCCGTAACAAGCCAGGCCCGCTTGGGTCAGCGCCGCCGCCACATGACGATAGCGCCCGCTATGTTCGTTGATGCCATGCAAGATGAAGACGAGGCCGCGGATCTCACCCGCCTCCGGCAGCCACTCGCGGTAAAAGATCGCCAGCCCTTCCGCATTCCGGAATCGCTTCTCACGTTCGATCATGCCGGCCGCCCGCGGCGCGCGCAGGCACTCCTTCATTCCTGACGCATGGCTTCAAGCTGCGCCCGAATCGCCAATGCCAAAGCATTCATTTCGACTTCGCCGCAGCGTTCATGCAAGGGTACAGCAAGATGGCGCATAACCTTATAGGCGATGTCTTCGGGCGCTTGATCCGGAAAGCGCGGCACGATGTGAAAATGCGCATGCGGATGCTCGGGGGATTCGGCGAATTGCATCACATAAGTCTTCTGGCAGCCGGTTCGCCGTTTCAGCGCCAGCGAAACCTCGCGGATCAGCGAGCCGAGATCCACCGCTTCCCCGAAGGTCAGTTCATCCAAGGCCTCAATATGCCGCCGGGCGACCAGCACCAGCCAGCCGAGATACGAGGTGTTGTAAGCATGCACAAGATCCCAGAAATCGCTGCGATAGATGCTGTCCCAGGGCGGCGCCTCGCCCGCGTCGCGCCTGCGCAAAAGTTGGCAGCTCTTGCAGTCGTCCATTGGTTTTCTCCCGCGCTCCGTGCATTCTAATGTACATTGCGCCGGCGCTTTTGTCTTGCCCGCAATCCAAACTATAAAGCCGCTTGCGCCGACGCTATAATCGCTGGCGGCTTGACCCAATTGAATCCGCCAGAGGTCGCATGGAAGACTGCACAGAAAAGCCCCGAGCCCTCGCCTTGGTCGGGATGCCGGGCGCGGGCAAAACCGTCTGCGCCCAACATCTGCGGCGCAAAGGCTATTTCACATTGCGTTTTGGCGCCGTCGTCATCGACGAGGTGCGGCGGCGCGGCTGGGCGCTAAGCCCCGCCAGGGAACGCAGCGCGCGCGAAGAATTGCGCGCGGCGCATGGCATGGCGGCGATGGCGCTGATCTCGCTGCCCAAGCTGCATGAGGCGCTCCAGGGGCATCAATGCATCGTCATTGACGGCTTGTACAGCTTCAGCGAATACAAGCTGCTCATCGAAAAGCTGGGCGCGCCACTGGTCTTGGTCGCGGTAGCCGCGCCGCGCCAGCTGCGTTATCAGCGCCTGGCAGCGCGCCCCGAACGCCCCTTGAGCGCCCGCCAAGCCCGCGAGCGTGACATGCAGGAGATCGAAAGCCTGGAAAAAGGCGGGCCAATCGCCATGGCCGATTACACGCTGCTGAACGACCGCGCGCCAACAGACCTGCTCGACCAGTTGGACACTCTGCTAGAATCGCTGGCTTTCGCGCCTTGATCCCGCCCCGCGGCTGCCGAAAACAAGTGGATTTGTTTGACATCGGCTAAATTGTTAATTGCTGCTTGCGAATTGCAATATTTGTCGTTTATAGTTGTTGGAAATGCTGTTGCGGCGGATTGAGGAAAGCATGACCGCGACCGACTCCATGCAGGAATACTTGGCGGAAGCTTTTCGCATTGCCTACTACCAGCCGGACAACCCCTACGTCTCCACATCGTCATTAGCGGAAGAAATGCAGGTCTCGGCGCCGGCGGTCACCCGCATGGTCCAGCGCCTGAAAAATGCCGGCTTCCTCCAGCACGCGCCTTACCGCGGCATCCGCTTGACCGAGGCGGGCGAGCGCGAAGCCCTCGCCAATATCAGGCGGCATCGCCTGGTTGAGCGCTTCCTGGTGGATGTCATGGGCTTTGGCTGGCATGAAGTGCACGACGATGCCGATGATATGGGCTTGGTCGTCAGTGACATGCTCGTTGACAAAATGGACGAAATGAGCGGCTTCCCCAAACGCTGCCCGCATGGCGAGCCCATCCCCAGCGCCGATGGCCTGATGCCGCGCGTCATCGATTATCCACTTTCGGAGGTGGCGGTCGAGCGCGATTATGTCATCAGCCGCGTCCACACGCATGATTCCCACAAGCTGCGCTACTTCAGCGAATTAAACCTCGAGCCGGGCAAGCGCTTCCACCTCGTGATGCGCGCGCCATTCAAGGGACCGCTGCAGCTGCAGGTCGATGGACAGACTCACTTCCTCGGCCATGAATTGGCCGGCACCCTGCGCGTCTGCAGCGAAGAAGAATATCAACTCGTTTAGCGCCATCCTGCGCAATTCACCGATCCCCCGATTCGACAGAGCGCCCGCGTTGGCGGAGGTCTCGTCGTTTTCCCACGATTGGCGGCGCTACTCATGACCACCTCATGGCATAGCAAGCGCGAAGGCTTTGATAAGCGCGTCGTACCGGCTCTGGTACGCGATCTGTGGAATGGCGATCCCGCGTCCCCTCGCTGGATCAGCCAGGATTACAATATCGTCTTCCGCTTCGAAATTGACGGGCGCGGCCACTATTTGCGCATCTGCCATCCCGCCCTGCATCCGCTGCCGAAAGCGCGAGCGGTGATGCATTTTTTGCGCTTCCTGGCGGGCGAGGGCGTGCCAGTTGGCGCGCCTATCCCATCCCTGAACGGCGTCTACATCGAGGCGCTCGACGGCGGCTACTACGCTGCCGCGCAGATCGAAGCGCCCGGCCAACTGATGGAGCGCCACCTTCTCGATATCTCCGTCTACCAAGCCTGGGGTCAATCGCTTGGCCAGCTGCACGCCGCCTCCCGCCGCTATCAGCCCGACCCGAGCATCGGCTACGAATTCCCCAGTGTGCAACAGTTCTGGCGCAACATTGAAGCGACCGCCCGCGCCCAATCAGCCGAAATCCGGCGCGTCTACGCCGAACTGACCGTCGCCATGCAAGGACTGCCGACGCATGATTACGGCCTCATCCACGGCGATTATCGGCCCGGCAACGTCATCTGGGACGGCGCGACCGCCCGCGCGATTGACTTTGACGAACCGAATTATCACTGGTACATCGCCGATATCAGCCGCGCCTTGATGGAACTCACCGATCAACCGCTGGCGCAGCGCCGGCGGTTCCGCGACGAATTCATGCGCGGCTACAGGAGCGAGCACGAGATCGACGACTTCTGGCTGGCGCAGCTGCCCCTGTTCGTCCAGCACCGCGCTCTGCTGATGCGCATGTGGGATATTCAGGAAGGCGGCTGCTGGACAGAGATTGAGCGCTGGGCGCTTGAGCGGGTGGGGTGGTGAGGTAATCTGCAAATTGGCTTTGAATACTGTTAAACTAACAATGTAGGTGTATTCTGCTTTGTGAGGTGTTACATGATTGCTGAAAACGTCGTCAATGAAGATACGGAAATGGAAGTACAGATAGAAGCTGATTATGCCGACGAAACTGTTGCCGAAACACAATATACTATCTCAGGTTATGGTGCCGATTTCGATGTTGAAGGGCTGGTGCGGAGGCTTGACCGAGGCGATATCGAGATTCCGGAATTCCAACGCACATATGTTTGGAATCGCAAACGGGCATCCCGGTTCGTGGAATCCTTGCTCATGGGTTTGCCAGTACCCGGGATATTTCTTTACAGAGACAAGGGATCGCAAACACTACGTGTCATTGACGGTCAGCAGCGGTTGATTAGCTTGCAGGCCTATTACAGTGGTAATTTCCCGGACTCAAATCAGAAATTCAAACTGGCAGGGTTGAACTCGCGATTCGAAGGTCTTGCGTATGTGGACTTGTCCGGACAAGACAGACGCCGACTTAACGATTCAATCATCCATGCCTCGATTATTCAACAAGAGTCGCCTGACGATGACGGTACGAGTCAGTTCGCCTTGTTTGAACGTTTGAATACAACCTCTACGCCTCTATCCCCTCAGGAAATTCGAGCCGCAATCTATGGGGGCGAATTAAACGAATTCTTGGTTGAGCTTAATGAATGCGCCGAATGGAGAGCATTAGTCGGCAAGCCTAATCGTAGGAAACGAGACCAAGAGCTAATCTTACGATTTATCGCTTTGTATTTCTCTTTCGACCAATATCAGCCTCCTATGAAGTCGTTCCTTAATCAATATATGAATGACAACAGGGATATGAGATTCTGCGATGAGCTCAATGTGCGCAATGTGTTTCAGAATACTGTCAGTGTGATTCTTGAAAAGCTGGGCGAAAAGGCATTCAAACCTTCGCGCGCTCTAAATGCGGCAGTGCAAGACTCGCTAATGATTGGCATAGCGCGCCGGTTAGACAAGGGTCCGATAGATTCTGAGATCATGGAAGAATATGACAGTCTGATGCAGAACGAAGAGTTTGGGGACCTTATCTATTCACAGACGTCACATCTGGAAAATGTCCGCCGACGAATTCAGTTGGCAACGGAAGCCTTTTCTGCTGTGGAGTAGCTGATGCACCGCGACATAATCGAGCAGCAGGATATGCTGAATCATCTTTTTGAACAAGCCAAGCTCCTGCAAGACAAGAGTGAAATTGATAACGAGATAAAGGTGCAATTTGTATGGTACTTGTGTATTCGCGCTTCAAGTTATGTCGAATTTTCAGTAAGAAGGATTCTGCTTGAATATGTAAAGCTAGAAGCCAATCGTGCGCCCTATCTAGCAAACTTTGTCAACAAGAAACTTGACCACTCTTTCAATCCGAAACCGAGCAAAATACTTGAGCTTGTTGAACTGTTCAGTACAGAATGGAAGCAGAACTTAGGTAGCTCAATAGACGGAAAGCTATCCAGTTCCTTAGGAAGCATTGTCGCCAATCGAAACAGGATTGCGCACGGCGAGATCAGTGACATCACTTACGCAAGACTCTCAGATTTCTATACCGATGCGCAAGAGGTTGTCAGACTGATGTACGAAGTATGCAATAATCGCAACGTGGAGAATCCTTAGCGGGAAAGCGAAAATCTCATGTAGCAAGACGAACTACCCTCAGCCCCGCCCATACATCCGCCCACCGAACTCCTCCGACAGCGCGTCATCCAGCTCATCCGCGTATTGCGCCAGCCGCCGGATGATCGCGTCCGCCTCGGCCGCGTCCAAACCCGCCAGCAGCCGCTCATGATAAAGATAGACCACATCCTCATGCACGCCGAGCGCCGCGTTGGTCAGCTGCAAGTTCAATTCCAGCAGCCGTCGATACAGCGCCAGCAGCTGCCGGCCCGGCAAGTGCATGATCGGCGACAGCACCTGCAAGTAGCCCTGCTCCTCCGGCGTCAGATAAACTTCGATCAGCGCCGAGCCGCGCTGGAAATTCCAGCCATAGCCGCTCTCCACCTCCATGCGCGCCGCGTTGGGGTCGACGCCGATGGCGCGCAAGATGCCTTCCACCGCCCGCAGCGACAACTCGAGTTGCGTTTCTTCGCGTTGGGCAGGCTCCTTGGCGCCGCGTCCGAATAAACGGCCCATTGGCTCTACATCCGCGCAAGCGCCGCGCCGGCGTGAGCATGCCCGCAACGCAGACAGCGCCCGTCGTAATGCCCGGCCCGCGCGCCACAATGCGCACATGGGCGGCCGGCGTCCTCGCCATACAGCGCCGCCAGCTTGTCGCTCTGCGGGGCTGTCGCCTTGTCGATCGGCAGCGCCGCCCCACAGCTCTCGCAGTGACGGCCGCCGAAGAGGCGCGCCCGCGTCCGCCCGCCGCAATGGCGGCAGTAAGCCGTGTTTGGCATCAACTGGCGATCGCGCCGCTCGCCTTCCGCCAGCGCGAGGACACGCGACATTGTGATCGCCAGCGCATAACCGGCGGCATCAACATTGCGCGTGAGAATGCCCAGCAATTGGCCATTATCGTCGTAGAGCGGGTTGCCGCCCGCGTCGGGCATTTGCGCCGGCGGGATTGTCGTCCGCAGCCAGTTTCCCGCGCGCCCGCCATGCGCCCGCTGCAGAGCGCCGCGCAGCTTCACGCCGCCATATCCCAATGCCACGAAACTCGCATGGTCCGCGACCAGTGCTGGCGGCGCTGTCACAGGCGCCCGCGCCAGTTTGACCGGGGTCTTGATCAGCGCGAGGTCCTGGGCGGGAAAGCGCCGAATGATCCTGCCCGGCAGATGCCGCGCTTCATTCAGGGTCACGGTCAGTTTTTCCGCCCCGCCAAGGGCATAACTTGTGCTGGCGGCAAGTCCCGCGCTATTGACGAAGACCCCGCTCGCCAAGCCGTTCAAGCCGCCCAGGACCCCAATTACCCGCGGCATTTCATCCAGGTCGGCATGCCCCGGCGCCGGCGGCCGGCTCGGTCCCGCAGGCGCGATCCTGAGTTGCTCAAGGCCTTGGCGAATCTGCCGATTGTCCGGCTCGTGCTCCAGCGCCCGCTCCAGGCAGTGAATCTTGAAGGCGGTGTCCTCGTGCGATTCCGCCAGCCAGACATAAGCGGCCGCCCGCCCCTTGTCGTCCAGGTCAGCGTCTTCGAGCAGCCGATTCAGCATGACAACCGCCGTCGCGGTCTCCCCATCCTGCATCAGTTCAATCGCCTGTCGCAATTTGTCTTGCGCGGTCATGGCATTGGCTGCATTCATTTCGAGCGAAATCAGTTACCATTTTAGCCCTATTCCCAATCATCCGTGCGTCAAGCATGGCGCTATGGTAAGTTCTACCTGTCTTTGCGTGATCAAGCAGAGGAGGAGCGAGAATGGAAATCGAAGATAAATTGGCGGACATGGGCTTGACGTTGCCGCCACCGGTGCAGACGCCGCCCGGCGTCCACTTGCCCTTTTCATTTGTACGCATTTATCAGGGCATCGCTTACATCTCCGGGCATGGACCGCAGAATGCCGACGGGACGCTGGCCGGTCCCTTCGGCAAAGTCGGCGCCGATGTCACAGTCGCGCAGGGTTATGAAGCGGCCAAGGCGGTGGCGCTCTCGATGCTGGGCAGCCTGAAACGCGAATTGGGGGATCTCGATCGCGTCAGCGCCTGGCTGCGCCTGCACGGCATGGTCAACTGCGCGCCGGATTTCGACCGCCAGCCCGCCGTCATCAACGGCTGCTCCGACCTGATTCTCGCGCTTTACGGTCCTGAACGGGGCGCGCACGCTCGCTCGGCCGTAGGGATGGCGGCCCTGCCCTTCAACATGGCGGTCGAGATTGAAGCGATGGCCGCCATCGATTAGGGGTTAATCGCGCGTCAGCAGCAGATTCATCGCGCCGTCGACCTGCGCGCTCCAGCCCGGCGGCACAAAGGTGGTGCTATCCATTTGGAAAACGAGCGCCTCACCGCTGAAGCGCGCGCCGGGGCGTAGATCCGCCCGTTCATACAAGTTGATGCGCCCGCCGATCGGCGAGGTTTTTACGCCAACTGGACTGGCGTCATAGGCTCGCGTCTCCGCTATTTCAAGGGCCGGTTTCTCGCTGGCGCCGCTGCCGTTGACGCGGATGTTGACGATCTCAACTGTACGCCAGCGGATGGCATGGCCATAGGTCCGCTCGTGCGCCTCGTGGAAAGCGTCTACCGCGCGCTCGCCAAAGGGGATGTTCAATTCGTAGGCTTGGCCTTCGTAGCGCATATCGAGCGTGGCGGCGAAGCGCATATCCGCCTCGGCGATATTCTCCTGGCGCAATTCGGCGTCCGCCATCGCCAGCAGTTCCCGCTCCACGTTCCGCAAAGCAAGAAGATTTTCGGGGGTCGCCGCGCGCATGACGGAGCGACTGTAATCGACCGCAACATCAGCGATCAGCAGCCCGAGCGCGCACAAGACGCCGGGCGCTTCCGGCGCCAGCACGCGCGGGATATCCAGCCGTTCGGCCGCTTCACAGGCGTGCAGCGGGCCGGCGCCGCCGAAGGCCACCAGCGTGAAATCGCGCGGGTCATAACCGCGGGCGATGGACACACGCCGAATCGCCCGATCGATATTGACGTTGGCGATTTCCACCACGCCTTTGGCCGCTTCGGCGACGCTGAAGCCGATCTGCCGCGCTAAAGCCGCCAGCGCCCGCTCGCCCGCCGCCAGATCCAGCGCCATCGCCCCGCCCAGAAAATGCTCCGCGTCCAGCCGCCCGAGGATCGCGTTGGCGTCGCTCAACGTCACCGCCTCGCCACCGAGCCCGTAGATGACCGGCCCCGGATTGGCGCCTGCCGACTCCGGACCGACGCGCAAGGCGCCGCCGGCATCAACGCGCGCCAGCGAACCGCCACCAGCGCCAATCGTTTCAATATCGAGCATGCGCACCCGTGTGGGCAAGCCGTCAATCGCCGATTCCGGGCGCGGCTCCGGCTGCCCGGCGATCAGCGCCACATCGGTCGACGTGCCGCCCATATCCAGCGTGATGATTCGCTCGAACCCGGCTGTTCTGGCAAGGTGAAAAGCGCCCATGACGCCGGCCGCCGGCCCGCTGAGCGCTGTGTGGATAGCGCCTTGACGGATGCGGCTCGCGCGCATGACGCCGCCATCGGACTTCATAATGCGCAGCGACGCATCGGCCGGCAAGCCCGCTTCCAGCTCGCCGATGTAGCGCGACATGACCGGCCGCACATAAGCCTCCAGCGCGATTGTGCTCGCGCGCTCATACTCGCGGAACTCGGGCAGGACTTCCGAAGAGAGCACAACCCGCCAGTCTTCAACGACGATGCCGCGCTCCAGAATCCGCGCCTTGACGCGCCGTTCGTGCTCGGCATTGACATAACTGAACAAGAGGCAGACCGCAATCGAATCCACTTGATGCCGCGCTATCTGATCCAGCGCCGCATCCAGCGCCTCCATGTCAAGCGCCGTCAGCACCTGCCCTCTGTAATCGAGCCGCTCCACGACTTCATAGCAGCGTTCCCGCGGGATCAGCGGCGGCGGGATGCGCGGGTGAATGTCGTAGAGGGCGGGCCGATCCTGCCGCCCGATGAAAAGCAGATCGCGGAAACCGCCTGTCGTGAGCAGGGCCGCCCGCGCGCCTTTGCGCTCCAGAATCGCGTTGGTGGCGACGGTCGATCCATGCGCGACCTGTGTCAGCGCCGCCAGCCCGCCGGGGCAGAGCGTCTCCAGCCCGGCCAGCATCGCCCGCTCGGGACGATCCGGGCTGCTGAGCAGCTTGTGTATCTTCAGTCTTCCCCGCTCGTTCAGCACCAGATCGGTGAATGTCCCGCCGATATCGACGCCCGCTTGCATCAATGCCCCCCGTCAAGGACTTTCGTCTAAATCACGCGCTCAATCATAACATCCGCCGCCGAAACGCGAAACGCGGCAGTCAGCCAGCACCGTTTACACGAGATATACCTTCCTCTATCGCCCATCTTATGTCCCGCCGCCTTTTCTCTAATACAGGCGGCCTAATATGAAGATGTCAGTTCGATTCAAGTCAATGTTGGGGCGAGCCACTGGGTCGCCCGATGCACACCAACAAGGAGGCAACATCATGATGATTCGCACGCGCAATCCCTACTTCCGTCTGGTCGACGATCTGCTGAACGACGCTCGACCCTGGCTCACCGGCGGCGAGTCCGAAGCGCGCGGATTCGGCCCGGCTGTGGATGTCGAGGAGAATGCCGACGCCTACATCGTCCAGGCCAACCTGCCCGGCATCAACCAGGACAGCATCAGCGTCAACATCCACGAAGATGTCCTGACCATCAGCGCCGAGACCGCCGCCGAGAACCGCGACGAGACCAGCAAGATGCTGATCCGCGAGCGGCGCTTCGGCAAGTTCAGCCGCAGCCTGCGTTTCCCCACCATTGTGGATGGCGACGCGGTTGAAGCGGGTTTCGAGAACGGCGTGCTCAGCATCACTCTGCCCAAGGCGTCGCAGGTCAAACCGCGGCAGATCCCCGTCAAGGTCATCGCCGCGGGCAACTAGGCCAACCCGGGTCAAATCATTGTTGGGGGCGATCGATTCGGTCGCCCTAATGCCTGCGCCATCGCAATCACGGGCGTTGCAGCGAATTAGGGAAGGGACGCTTGATCGTCAACTGAAAGCTCGCGTCGATGAATGAAGTCTCCCCTAATTCATTGGGGGAGATTTAGAGGGGGTATGCTTCCCCCAGCCACCGCCGCCGGGCGTCTCGATGACCACCCGATCGCCCGCGTCCAGATGCGCCGAATGCTTGCCGCCGACGGTCACCGCCCGCCCGCCGCGAATGATCGTATTGACGCCGCATTTGCCGCCGCCGCCGCCGTTGATGCCATAGGGAGCGCGCAAACGCCGTTCCGAATTGATCGTGACCGTCGCCGGCGCCAAAAGCTCGTATTCGCGCGTGATGCCATCCCCGCCGCGATGCCGGCCGGCGCCGCCGCTGCCCGCTCGCAATTGGTAACGCCGCACGCGCATCGGCAGGCTGTATTCCAGCGCCTCAACCGGCGTATTAAGCGTATTGGTCATGTGACAGTGCCGGCCCGAAAGCCCATCGCCGCGGCTGGACGCGCCATGCCCGCCGCCCAGGGTCTCATAATAAACGAACTGTTCATCGTCCGCGACGCCGCCGACCGCGACATTGTTCATCGTGCCCAGCGACGCCGCCGGCAGCGCGCCCGGCAGCGCTTGCGCCAGCGCGCCCAGCACGGTATCCACGATTCTTTGGCTGGTCTCGGTATTGCCCACCACCACTGCCGCCGGAAACTGCGGATTCAAGAAGCTGCCCGCCGGCGTGATCACCTCGACCGGTTGAAAGCAGCCGTGATTGACCGGGATGTCCTCTTCCGCCAGCAGCCGCACACAGTACCAGGTCGCCGAGCGCACAATCGCCGGCACCGCGTTCACATTGCCCGGCACTTGCGGCGCGCTCCCGTCAAAGTCGACCGTCATCGACTCGCCGCTGACTTCAAGCCGGGCATGAATCGGTATCTCAAACTCCGCTTGTCCATCACCCTCCATCGCATCCTGATAACTGTAGACGCCATCGGGTATGCCGGCGATGACCGCCTGCGTCATCCGCCGCGAATAATCGAGCAGGGCGGCCGCATGGTCGAGCGTTTCTTCGACGCCATGCTCAATCATCATGTCAAGCAAGCGCCCTTCGCCGATGCGATGCGCCGCCATCTGCGCTTCCAAATCACCCAGCCGCTCGGCCGGATTGCGACTGTTCGCCACGATCAGATCCAGCGCGCCCTCGTTCATCCAGCCGCTCAGCCGCAGCTTCAATGGCGGGATGATGATGCCCTCTTGATACAGCTCCGTGCTCAATGGCGCTGACCCGGGCGTCATGCCGCCGACATCGGCGTGGTGAGCGCGGCTGGCGACGAAATAACGCAGGTCGCCGCCGGCGAAAACAGGCGAAATCATGGTGATATCGGGCAGGTGCGTGCCGCCGCGATAGGGGTCGTTCAGCACGGCGACATCGCCGGGGTGGAATGCCTCAAACTCGGCGATGGCGGCCGCCACCGAGGCCGGCATGCTGCCCAGGTGCACGGGGATATGCGCCGCCTGCGCGATCATGCGCGCCTCGGCGTCAAATACCGCGCAGCTAAAGTCCAGGCGCTCGCGGATATTGGGGCTGAAGCTGGCCCGGCGCAGCGTCACGCCCATCTCTTCAGCGACCGCCGCAAACAGATTCTTGAAGACTTCCAGGCTGATGGCGTCCACCCTTGCCGCCTTTCTGGCTGATTCTTTCGCGCCTAAGCTAGTATAGCGCTGAACGGCGACGTAGGGGCAACCTATCCGGTCGTCCACAAACTCAAACCATCTATCAATATGATTTTGTCGCCTGCCAGGCCAATGGTATGATTCAGCGAATGCGCCACTGCAAATCAAGGTCGGCGTGGGATTGCCTTGTGAACGTCCTCCTCTTCGCCAACGGCGAGCTCAAACGCGGCGTGATGCTGGACCGCCTGCTCAATTCGCTGGAGTCCCCCCGCGTCATTTGCGCCGATGGCGGCGCGCTTCACGCCCGCGCGCTCGGTCTGTCTCCCCATGCGATCATCGGCGATTTCGATTCCCTGCGCCCGGACCAGATTGCAGAATTCGCCGCGGCCGGCGCCGAGATTATTCAGCATCCGCCGGAGAAAGACGAAACCGATTTTGAGCTGGCGCTGCACTATTGCCGGCGTATCGGCGTCGCTGAAATCCAGGTCTTGGGTGGCTTGGGCGGACGTTTCGACCAGGCGATCGCCAACGTCCTCCTGCCGGCGCAGCCAGCTTTCCAGGAGCTGCGCGTTGATTTTGTGGACGGCGACCAGCTCGTGCGCCTCCTGCGGCCGGGCGCGCATCAAATCGCCGGCCAGCGCGGCGATACAATATCGCTAATCCCACTGAGCGCCGCCGCCGAAGGCATCAGCACGCGCGCGCTGAAATACCCGCTCCAGGCAGACAGCCTGCATTTGGGACCGGCGCGCGGCATCAGCAATGTCATGCTGGCCGAAAATGCCGAGATTGACTTTCGCGCCGGGCTGCTGCTGCTCGTCCATACCTGCGGCCGCGCCTGATGAGCGCATTCACCGTCATCAAGCGCGATGCCTTTGGGGCAGTCGAACTGACTTACGAGGGCGCGCTGCGCGAGCGCAATGAGGCATTCGTCTGCATTGACGCCTCATTTGCTTTGCGCGACCGTGATCTGGGTTATATCACTCTGCGCCGCGGCGATCGTTTTCGCGAGTGGTTTTTCCGCGAGCGCTGGTACAACATCTTTCGCGTAGGCGATGTGAATTCAGGGGCGCTCAAAGGCTGGTACTGCAATATCACCCGGCCGCCCCGCGTCGAAGCCGATCGCGTGACCGCTGAGGACCTGTGTCTGGATGTCTTCGTCTTCCCCGACGGGCGGACGCTGCTGTTGGATGAGGACGAATTCGCCGCGTTGACCCTGCCGCGGAGGGAAGTGGAAAAGGCCTGGGCGGCGGTGGACGCGATCCGCCATCTGGTTGAGAAGCGCCGGCCGCCCTTTGATGAAATCTCAGTGTAAAATATGGCTGGCTGGCGTCTGCGCCAATCACTCCAGATCGGGGCGGATGACCAGCACCGGCACGTTGACATCGTGCATCACCTTGTTGGCGACGCTGCCGAAGACCAAGCGCACCAAACCCGAATGACCATGCGTTGTCATGACGACCAGGTCAGCCTTCTCATCTTGGACATAATCGACGATATGCTGCGCGACGCCGACCGCGTCAATGATATGCAAACGGCACTCTATGCCCTGTTCGCGCACCTCATTGCGCAGCCCGAGCAAATGCTGTTTGATCTCTTCGCGTATCCGATTGGCCAGTTCGTATTCACCCGCGATCGCCAGTGAATCGACGAATTCATGCATCGGCGGCGTAAATACGTGGAGCAAAATAACCTCGCCGCCACCGATGCGCCCAAAGTCAACCGCGTAGGGTATAGCGCGTTCGCTCCAGGCCGAGCCATCGGTCGGCACCACAATCTTGTTGAACGGTCGGTGTTGAAACATCGCTTTTTCTCTTCCTTGCTTAATCGCTATAACTAACAGTATATCATAGCTTGTGAAACTATTCTCAATTCGGTCTTGACGCCTACTGCCTTTTTCGCATAATCGAAGCCTGAAATCTGTAAAATCCTCAGTAAAAGTATATGGAAAAACCAAGGCGCTCCGAGCTTTCCATCGGCCGCAACCTGAAAATCGCTCTCTTTCATCTCGGTTCGGGCATGGCCGATGTGCTTACAACAGGCGTCTGGAACCGGATCATGGTCGCCGATCTGGGTTTCAGCGCGGCTTTGGTCGGCTTGCTCACCGGCTTGCGCTACTTCCTGGCGCCGATCGGGGTCATCGCCGGTCGCTATTCCGATACGCATACCGTCGGCGGATTCAAGCGCCTCTTCTGGATCTGGCTTGGCCGCGTCATGATGGCGCTCAGCACCGTAATGCTGGGTTACGCCACGGCCGAGCTCGTGCGCCGCGCCGGGGCGGAAGCCGCTGGGCCCACGCCGGCCGCGCTCTGGGCCGCTCTCATTCTGTCATTCTTGCTTTTCAGCCTGGGCAGCGCCATCTCCGGCAGCACCTTCCTGGCCTTGATTTATGATCGCGCCGCTGAACAGCAGCGGGGGCGCGCGGTTGGTCTCGTCTGGACCTTCCTGCTGCTGGGCTTTACGGTCGGCGGCATATTGTTCGGCGTCATGCTGCCCCATGACGAAAGCGCCGGCGCCATCGCCTTCAGCGCTGACTCCGTGCTGACGCTCTTCCTCGTCACGGCGGCCGCGCTCACCGTGATTTGGTTCCTGTCGCTGCTGGGTGAAGAGAAGCGAAGGCCCATTCCGCCGGCAGCGAAGGACGAGGCGACCAGCAGCCTGCGGCACGATCTATCGCTCGTTTGGCGTAACCGGACGCTTCGATTCTTCTTGCTCTATCTCGTCCTTTCGATGGCTTTCGCATTTCTGCAGGACACCGTGCTGGAGCCCTTCGCCGGTCAGGTCTTCGGCATGGAAGCGCGCATCACCAATCGCTTCGCCGCTTACTGGGGCGGGATGGCGATCGTCGGCTCTTTCGCCTCGCTCTTCCTGCTGCGCCGCTGGCCCGCATTCAACCACAACAATTTGTCTCAGCTTGGCGTCGCTGCGCTCGTTCTCGCCTATCTGGTTTTCGCCCTGTCGTCGCTCTATGAGAATCGCCCCCTGGTGCGGCCCGGGCTGGTCTTGCTCGGGCTCGGTCTCGGCGTCTGGAATATCGGTACGCTGGGCCTGATGATGGACTTGAGCCCGGCGGGCCGCGCCGGCGCCTTCCTCGGTTTCTGGACCCTCTGCGTCACTTTCGCCCGCGGCGGCGGCGTCGCTGGCGGCGGCATCATTCGGGATCTGGTGCTGGCGCTCTCCGGCCAACACAACATCGCTTACGGCGCTGTATTCTGCTCTGGGCTCATCGGGTTGCTGATCGCCTGGCTGGCACTGCGCAACGTCAAGCCGGCAAGCAGGCAAAGCGATGGCGAGCTTGCGGCCGCGCTGTCCGGCGCGCTGGATTGAGCCCGCTTTGATCTAGTTCCGCAGCCAGTCCAGAGTCTCTCGCTCGTAGATGTATGACTTGAGTTCTTGCTCGCTGAGCCTGTCGCTCTGGTCGACAATCTGCCAAAGATTGCTCACCCCATCGCTGATTTTGACGCGCTCGATGAAGTCAAACTGGAAGACAGTCTGCAAAAGCTGGCCTTCCATGATCGCGTCGCCGCAGCTGCCGATGCCTGTTAACTCGCCGCCGAGCCTAATATCCGCCGCGCCCTCGACGAGACTGATCTCCTGTACCGTGAGTCCCAAGCCCTTCAGCCAGCCCTCCGTTTCGGCGCTTGGATGGTCAAGCTCAGGATCGAACAGCGCCTCCAACGCGACCCGCAAATCGATATACGGGCTGCCGCTGCGAGCGATCTCCGTATCGACCGGCAGCAGATAACTGTCGCAGCCGTAGGGTATCCCGTCCGCTTCGTGATCCTCAAATGTTCCGACCCAGAACTGAATGGTCTCAGGCTCGGCATCGGGCCGCTCATAGGCGTAATTGTCGCGATATGCTTCGCTGTGCCAGCCGGTCAAGTCGATCATCTCCCAAAGGTTGATTTCGCCATCCGTGACAATCGCGCGTTCAATGGCCTTGAATTGGAAGATTGTATGTAAAATCTGGCCCTCGATGATCGCATCGCCGCAGTGGCCGGGACCCAGCAGCCGGCCGCCGAGCTTAACCGCCGCCTCTCCCTCGACGATTGCGATCTCCTCAACCGAGAGACGCATATCCTTCAGCCCGGTCTCGGTTTCCGCTTCCGGATGCTCGAGCTCGGGGGCAAACAGCGCCTCAAGGGCCAGGCGCAAATCCTCGGCTGCGTCGCCGCTGCGAGGGATGCCCGTATCGACCGGCAGCAGGAAAGCGCCGCAGCCGTAGGCGATGCCTTCCTCTTGATGATCTTCATACGTGCCGACCCAGACCTGGATGGCCTCGTCGTCCGCTGTTCGGGCGTCGCCCGCATGGGTAATCCAGACGCTCAGGATGCCCGAGGCGAGCGCAATACTACAATACAAAAACCGCTTCAAGCGCGTCATTGCGCCACCTGCACAATAGCGATCATTGTCCCGGCAATTCGTCGTTGGCGGCGGCGATGCAGTGGCTGTGTGAATTACCCAACCTGCTCCATAAGCCGTTCGACATCGGTATACCCCATGATGTTGTAGCCGGCGTCGACGTATATCACTTCGCCTGTGATCCGCCGCGACAAATCCGACGCCAGGAAGAGCGCCAGATCGCCGACATCGTCCTGGCTCACCAGCTCATTCATCGGCGAAGTGACTTCGGCGTACTTCAGCAGATCGCGGAAGCCCTGGATCCCGCCGGCGGACAGGGTCTTGATGGCGCCGGCGCTGATGGCGTTGACGCGGATTTTGCTGCGGCCCATATCAGCCGCCAGGTACATCGTGATCGCTTCCAGCGCCGCCTTGGCGATGGCCATGGCGTTGTAATTCGGGATGACCTTGCGCGAGGCGTTATAGGTCAGGCTCATGATGCTGCCGCCATTCTTCATCAGCGGCTCGGCCCGCCGCGTCAGCTCAATCAGGCTGATCGCGCTGACATCGATGGCGCTGATCAAGGCTTCGCGCCGCATGTCGACGAAGCGGCCGCCCAGGGCATCGCGCTCGGCGAAGGCCACGGAATGCACCAGTACATCCAGCACCCCATACTTGGCTTCTACCGCGGCGAAGACGGCGTCCATTTCCTCAGGATTGGTGACATCGGCCTGGATGAAAAGCTCGCAGCCGATTGACTCGCCGAGCGGCCGCACGCGCCGTTCCAGCTTGTCCATGGCGTAACTCAAGACGATGGTGGCGCCTTCACGCTGCAAAGCCTGGGCGATGCCCCAGCCGATTGAGTTTTTGTTGGCCACGCCGAAAATCAGCGCGATCTTGCCGTCGAGTAGTCCCATTGCGTCCTCGCTAACTTTATCTCCCGATTACCGCCCCGCTCACCATGAAGATAGCTCTCTACTGATAAAACTACTAAATCCCATCTGCAATCATAGCAAAATCTGTAGGGGCGAGACTTGTCTCGCCCTAAAGCTCGTGCAACCGCATGGACGGGCGTTGCGCCGTAACGCCCCTACAAGGCTTGTCCGGTACTCTAGCGAAATTGTCGCTTTTTCTACCCCATCCCCCGGCCA
>JAPPEU010000065.1 GCA_028875245.1 Chloroflexota bacterium | reverse complement strand
TGCGAAGTGCGGCCCTGGGCGGATGTGAAATTCCGCCAGAGCCCGCCCGGCGGCGCGGTCATCAGCGTGACCGCTATCCGAAAATGGCTGCCGGCCAGCGAGACCCGCTACGGCTATTTCAAAGTCCCGCTTTGGGGGCGCGAGGGCTGGATCAGCGGCCGCTTCGTCTACACCCGCGGGAATTGCGGCGCTTGAAGCCAGTTATTGACAGAACCCCTCGTCGCTCTTTGCGTCTCTGTGGCAAAGATAGACCTGCTATAATACGCGCAATCGTCAGCACAGCGCGAAAGCCGATTCATGCCCGCCCCAGCCCAACCCCTCGCCGAACGCATCCGCCCGCGCGATCTGAACGGCTTCATCGGCCAGGCGCATCTCGTCGGCGAGGGCAAGCCATTAAGCCGCGCCCTGCAGCAGCGGACCGCGCCCAGCATGATCTTCTGGGGACCGCCGGGCGTCGGCAAAACCACCCTCGCCCGCATGATCGCCGAAGTCACCGACAAGCCCTTCTACAACCTGTCAGCGGTCTCGGCCGGCAAAGCGGAACTGCGGACGATTGTCGAGTCGGTCAAAGGGAGCGCGGCGGCCAAGCGCAGCCAGCTCGATCTCTTCGGCGCGCCCGCAGCCGACGCGTCGGCCGATGGCGTCATCCTCTTCCTCGATGAGATTCACCGCTTCAACAAAGCGCAGCAAGATTTCCTGCTGCCTTATGTCGAGGACGGCACCATCACGCTCATCGGCGCCACCACCGAGAATCCCAGCTTCGAGGTTATCTCGGCGCTGCTATCGCGCATGCAAGTCTTCACGCTCAACCCGCTGGCCATCAGCGAAGTCGAGCAAATCATCGCTCGCGGAATCGCCGCTCTTGGGATCGACATTGATGAGGACGCCATCGACTTCCTCGCCAATTACGCCAACGGCGACGCCCGCGCCGCCCTCAATCTGCTGGAGAACGCCGCCCGCCTCTATCGCGCCGCGGCGATCACGGTCGACCATCTGCGCGACACCTTGCAGTCCAAACACCTGCGCTACGACAAAACCGGCGAGGAGCATTACAACACCATCAGCGCCTTCATCAAGAGCATGCGCGCGAGCGATGTCGACGCCGCGCTCTACTATTGCGCCCGCATGATCGACAGCGGCGAAGACCCCAAGTTCATCGCCCGCCGCATGGTCATCTTCGCCAGCGAAGACATCGGCATGGCGGATTCAGACGCGCTGGCCGTCGCCAACGATGTCTTCCGCGCCGTCGAGACCATCGGCTTGCCCGAATGCCAGTTCAACCTGGCGCATGGCGTCGCCTATCTGGCGACCGCAAGCAAGAACCGCGATGCCGGCGACGCTTATTTCCGCGCGCTTGATGATGTCAAGGCCTTGGGCAATCTGTCCATCCCGCTGCATATCCGCAATGCGCCCACGCAGTTGATGCGCGAGCTCGGCTACGGCGAAGGCTACCGCGCCTACACCGACGAGAGCCTGCTGCCGGAAGCGATCAAGGGCAAGCGATATTATCGCAACGAACGCTGACCCGCATTTATCCGCCACAAACGCGAGGCCAACGCCATGTCCAAACTCAACATCCTGCTCATCACATCGGACCAGCAGCACTGGAACACGCTCGGGCAATTCAACCCCGAGGTCCAGACGCCCGCCCTGGACAAGCTGGCCTCGCAAGGCACAACTTTCACGCGCGCCTACTGCCCCAACCCGACCTGCACGCCGACGCGCGCCAGCATGATCACCGGCAAGTACCCGTCGCAGCACGGCGCTTACTCGCTTGGCACAAAACTGCCGGAGAGCGAACCAACCGTCGGCGACTGCTTCCAAGCCGCCGGTTATCGGGCAGCGCTCGTCGGCAAAGCGCACTTCCAGCCCCTGCATTCCACCGAGGAGTACCCATCGCTGGAAGCCTACCCGAAGCTGCAAGACCTCGAATTTTGGGAGCGTTTCGAGGGGCCGTTTTACGGCTTTGACCATGTTGAGCTGGCGCGCAATCACACCGACGAAGCCCATGTCGGCCAGCATTATGCCATCTGGATGGAAGAAAAGGGCCTCAGCAATTGGCGCGATTATTTCCTGGAGCCGACGGGCAACATAGTCGAACAGCAGCGAAAATGGCTTATACCCGAGGAGTACCATTACAACGCCTGGATCGCCGAGCGCAGCAACGCGCTGATCTCGCAATGTCACGATGCGGGCGAACCGTTTTTCCTCTGGGCCAGCTTCTTTGATCCGCATCCCAAATATCTCGCGCCCGAGCCCTGGGATACGATGGTCGATCCCGCCGATGTCAGCGTGCCGGCCGTCACGCCGGGCGAGCACAGCCACAGCCCGCCCCATCTGCAATTGACGCAGCAAACCGACCCCGATTTCTCCGCCTGGCAGGAAGCCAACGGCAGCGGCTGCCACGGCTTCCATTCCCACTTGCATGACCGCGAGGAGCTGGCGAAGGATATCGCCTGCTACTACGGCATGATCAGCTGCATGGACAAGTACATCGGCCAAATCATCGACCACCTGGACGCTCTCGGCCTGGCTGAGAACACGCTCGTCGTCTTCACAAGCGACCACGGACACTACGTCGGACAGCACGGCTTGATCGCCAAAGGCGCTTTCCACTATGAAGACGGCATCCGCGTGCCGATGATCGCGCGCCTGCCGGACCGCATCCCCGCCGGCCGCGTCAGCCACAGCTTGCAATCGCTGGTGGATTACGCCCCCACCTTCCTCGATTATTGCGGGCTGGATGTTCCGGTTGACATGACGGGCATCAGCCAGCGACAGGCATTTGACGGCGATGAGACGAGCGAGCGCGAGCACGTCATTGTGGAAAACCGCCACCAGCCGACCACCCTGCACCTCAAGACCTGCATTGATGCGCGCTACAAAATCACGCTCTATTACAACCGCGATTACGGCGAAATCTACGACCTGCTGAACGACCCCGGCGAGGTGGAGAACTTGTGGTCGGATGCGGATTTGCGCGCCAGCTTGACCGAGGCTTTCCTGCGCGCCGAGATGCTGAAGGAGGAGCCGCTTACTGACGACAGCCTGAAATTGCCGAATAAGTCGGCGGCGATGAATCTCAAAAGCTGCAACCTTCGCTTCAAGCAAATCAACTTCGATCCGCATGAGAATCGCTACGAACTATTCGACCTGGCGGCCGATCCTGGCTGCATTTGCAATTTGTGGGACGAACCAGCTTTTCGTGAAGTCCGCGCCGAGATGGCGCGCGCCCTGCTGTTCAGTCGCTGGGGGCTGGAGCCGCTGTGGATGCCGCGCGTGTCGGGGGCTTGAGCCGCTCAGCCCTTCCGCACAACGACATACCCGATCACGAGTGAAATCACCGTCGCCGCTTCAATCGGCAGCGCCGGCTCCATAAAGCGCAGCCAGAGCAGGTGAATCCCGATCAAGATCACGACGCCGATGAAGACGCGGTCGAAGGCGTTTGTGTGAAAAGGCAGGAAGCCGCCGCGTGTGCGCGAGCTCAACTCCCCCTCCCTCTTAATGGGGGCAGGGGGGCGGGGGGTGGGGGTTAGATTCTTCTCTTTCATCGCCCTTACTCCTTGACCGCGCCGAAGGTCAAGCCCATGACGATGTAGCGCTGCGCGACGATGACGATGATCGCCGACGGTATCAGCGTGATCATGGACATCGCCGCCAGCTCGCCCCAGTTGGTGCCGGTCACCGTCACGAACTCGGCCAGCCCGGTCGTGATTGTGCGCGCTTCAACGCTCGTCAAGTTGGCCGCGAACAGGTATTCATTCCAAGCGAAGACCCAACTCAAGATGCCCGTCACGGCCAGCCCGGGCGCCGCTAACGGGATCACCACATGGCGCAGCACACCGCCCAGCCCGGCGCCGTCAATCATGGCTGCGTCGTCCAACTCTATCGGGATGCCATCGACAACGCCCTTGAGCAGCCAGATGGCGAAAGGCAAATTGAAAACGCAGTAGAGCAGGATCAAGCCCAGCTGCGTATCGAAAAGCGTCCAGTTGCCGATGCGAAAACTGCGGGTGAACATGATGAAGAGCGGCAGCAGGAAAGCCGCCGGCGGCGCCATGCGATTGGTGATCAGCCAGAAGAAGATGTTGTCCCGGCCGACCAGCTTGTAACGCGAGAGCGCATAGGTCGCCAGCAGCGCCAGCGCCATCACCAGAGCGGCGTTGCAGCTCGAGACGACGACCGAGTTTGTCATGTAGCGCTGGAAGGTGCTGTCGGTCAGCACATTGCTGTAATTCTCAAGGAAGAGCCTGCTTATTGCCAGGTTCGGCCGACTGAAGAGCTCGACCCGGCTGCGCATGGAAACGACGAACATCCACCAGATCGGTATCAGCGTCAGCAGGGTCATAAAGACCCAGAAGCCAAGAGACGATACAGTGCGCAGGGCGCGCCGCCGCGCTCCGCTCATTCGACCTCTCCCTTGCGCCGGCCCACCTTAACAAACTGTAGGGGCGAGGCGGTGACTCGCCCACCGCGCCGCATCCGAATGCGCTCTCCGCTCACTCCACTTCTCCCTTGCGCCGGCCCACCTTAACAAACTGTAGGGGCGAGGCGGTGACTCGCCCACCGCGCCGCATCCGAATGCGCTCTCCGCTCACTCCACCTCTCCCTTGCGCCGGCCCGATATCGCAATGAACAGCAGCCAGCAAAGCACAATTGTTAGATAGAGCGTGATGAGCGAGATAGACGACCCGTAGCCCCAGTCCGCGCTCGCGCCCGGCGAGGTCACCCGCCAGATGTAAATGCCAGTGAAGCGCGTGCCCGGCCCGCCGCCCGCCAGCATCCAGACCTCATCGACCGTGCGGATCGCATCCATGATGCGGATGAACACCGTCGTCAGCAACACGGGGCGCAGGAAGGGCAAGGTCACATACCAGAAGACTTGCAAGCGATTGGCGCCATCAACCTTCGCCTGCTCGACTGGCTCGCGCGGTATCGCGGACAGGCCCGCCAGCATCGTCAGGGTGACAAAAGGCGTCCAATGCCAAACATCCATGATGACCGAGGTGGCCAAAGCCTGGTCAGGATAGGTGCCAATCTGATAGGTGAAATCGAACCAGCGGTCGAGAACGAAGGGCACCGGACCGAAGCCCGGGATGACCAGCAGCCGCCAGATGGCGCCCACGGCGATCGGCGCTATCATGAGCGGAAAGGTATGGATGATGCGGAAGATCGATTTGCCGGGGAAATTGCGCGTCAACATTTGCGCCAGCAAGAAGCCAAAAACCACCTCGCTGACGATAGCGAAGACGGCGAAACGTATCGTCAAGCCAACTGAAAGCAAGAATAAATCATCAAAGACCAGACGCCGATAATTGCCCAAGCCGTTAAAACGCATGCCATCTTCGGCGGCAAAAACATTCCAGTCGAAAAATCCGACAACTAATACATATAAGAACGGCATGAAGCCGAAAATGATTAAGATGATGAGTGTGGGGCTGAGCAAGAGCCAGCCGGTGCGAGGATTGCGCATTTGACTTATGTATTCCCCCATCCCCGGCCCCTTCCCCCAAAATGAGGGAAGGGGAGCTAAAGTGCATTAAAGCCCCTCCCTCTTTATGCGCCGCGTAGACACTGGCGATCGGGGAGGGGTTTTGGGTGGAGGTATGCGGACAATTACATCCCGTAGCCCAAACGCGAGAGTTCTTCATCCACGGCCATCGCCGCTTGCGACAAGGCATCAGCCGGCGTCAGCTCGCCCAGGATCGCGCGCTGGATGAAGGGATCGATCACCTCACGCACCTGCGCGTGGAAGGGGAAGGGCGGCGCGCCAGCAAAGAGCGGACCCTGCTCTTCCAGCAGCGTGTAATAACCATCGACCTTGGCATCCTGCTCCGCGATCAAGGGATCATCAAAGGTGGCGGTGTGGGTGATGCGCGCGCCAGCGGCGGCCCATTCAGCCTGCACCGACTCCTGACCGATGAACTGCAGCCAGAGCAGCGTCGCTTCCTTGTTGCGCGACGAATGCGGCACGCCAAAAGCGCCGCCATCGTAATAGCCGATGTAGCCATCGCCCATCATAGCCGCGTCGATGACGCCTTCCGCCGTGACCGGCAGGCGGACGCCAACATTGCCGGTGACAGCCGAGCGGCTCTCATCGGTGGCGATCCAGGCGGCGTTCTCGCCATAGACCCAACCCTGCGCGGCGCGGCCGGCGGCAAAGCTGGAAGCCACTTCGTCCCAAGTGCTCGAGGTCGCCTCGGGCGGGGCGAAAGGCAGCATGCTCAGCCAGAAGCTCAGCGCCTCAACAGCGGTCTCGCCATCCAGCGCGCCGCCATTGGCGCTCTGTGCCGAGCCGGTCTCCAGGTTGATGCCCCAATTGTACAAGCCGAAGGAAGGACCGATCGACTCGAGGAATTCGTATGTCGAAGCCGGGTGCCCGGTCGAGCCTTGCACCGTCGTGCCCCAGAGGTCCATATCCATGCTTTCGCCATAGGCGGTGAAGAAGGCGGCATTGTCGGCGTACTGGTCGAAGCTCTCGGCCGGCGCCAGCGGATAGCCATACTCTTCTTCGAAGGCGGCCATGATATCGGCATCCTCAAAGAGATCCTTGCGATACAGGTAAACCTTGACGAAGGCTTCCATCGGCACGCCGAAGAGATCGCCATCAGCGTTCTTGAAGTAATCGGCGAAGCTGGTGAAGGCGCTCTCGTCATAGCCTTCATAAGCCAGGTCCGGGTTGTCGGCGGCGTACTGAGTCAAGTTGACCAGGTAATCCTGCGCCAGGTAGGAGTAAATGATGTCCTGCTCGATGTAGACGAAGTCATAGATGCCGGTGTTGGCTTCCATGTCGTTGATCGCCTTGGAGTACATCTGGTCCCAAGAGGTCGTCTCGAACTCGACATTGATGCCGGTGAGCTCGGTGAACTGGGCCGCCAAGACATCAGCCACATAATTCGAAGGGGGCGTGCTCTCGGATACGCCGCGGATAGTCGCGCCGGCGTAATGCGCGGCTGCGTCCGCCCACCAGTCGTGCATGTCGGCCGTGACCAGCGACATGTTGGCGACCAGCGCGAAGGCAAGCAGCAAAAGAACTGTAAAAGCTTTCTTCATGGTTTGTCTCCTTAGACAAAGTCGGTCAGTTGGTGACGCTGCCGCGGGGCATTTGCGCTATCATCGTTCCCATTGGGACAGCAAATCACAGCGCTGCGCCGTTGGCGAACGGATTATATCAGAGAATTTCAGAATGCGTAGACCCTGTGCGAAATCGTCAAATTGCGTTTGCGAGGGTCAACCTGCCAGCCTGACCAAAACATTTGTTTGCACTGACTATGCGCAACGTGCTAAAATGTGTATAATCGAAAGAAGTCGAACATCTATTCGAGTAGCCGTCGACAAAATATTCAGAGTTATTTTCGCAGGCGGGAGAGGTGACGGACAGCGTTAGCCCAGAGAAGCGCAGCGACGTAATGTCAAAAGTAAGGAGCAAAGATACTAAGCCCGAGCTCCTGATTCGAAGAGGCCTGCACTCGCAAGGGTTTCGTTATCGCCTACATGCAAAAGATCTTCCCGGTAAGCCTGACCTTGTGTTTCGTCGCTATCGGTCTGTCATCTTCGTAAATGGCTGTTTCTGGCACGGGCACTCTTGTCCGCGGTGCAGAATGCCAAATACCAACAGTGACTATTGGAAACGAAAAGTCGCAAGAAATGTGGCGCGCGATGCTATTAATCGCCGGACCCTTCTTGACCAGGGATGGCGAGTGCTGACAATCTGGGAATGCGCACTTTCGGGAAAACAGAAACTAGGGTTGAACCACGTAATTGCGTTGGCTTCACAGTGGCTATTGTCTACAGAATCAACTTGTGAAATAAAGGGCAAAGTGTCATGACTCGCGCCATAGAATTCTTCGCTGGCATGGGGCTTATGCGAGCTGGGCTGGAGCGCGTCGGCATCAAAACTGTCTTTGCCAACGACATTGACAAGACGAAAGCGAAGCTCTATTCGGAAAACTGGGGGCGCGCCGAGCTGCATGTCGGCGACATACGCGCTTTGAGTGGTTCCGACATCCCAGACGCGGAACTGGTGACTGCGTCCTTTCCATGCACGGATATGTCGCTCGCCGGGCACTACAGGGGGCTAAACGGCGCGCAATCCAGCCTCGTTTTGGATTTCATACGGATTCTCGATGAGATGGGAGAGCGCGCGCCGCGAACATTGATGATAGAAAATGTAATGGGTTTTCTTACGGCCAACGGCGGGCGAGATTGGGAGACTGTAGTCAAGGGCATTCAGGGCCTAGGCTATCAGTCGGCGCATATCGTCGTTAACGCCAACGCCTTTGTTCCGCAAAGCCGCGCAAGGGTATTTCTGTTTGGCCATAAGGGACGACTCGAATTGCCCGAACCACCGCAAGTCAAGAAAGATCTACGTCTTGTTGGAATTGCAGAAGAGGAAGGAGACTGGTGGTCGCCCGATCGCCTTCATGCCTTTCTAGAAACGTTGTCGCCAATACAATCCACGCGTGTCTTACGGTATCGGAATCGGTTCTGGCCGGGCTACTATGGCGCGTTTAGGCGCACGAGACGTGGCCGGGCAGTGTGGGAAGTCCGTGCGGACGAAATCGCGGGCACACTTCGTACAACGCGCGGCGGCTCAGCAAGACAAGCGATTGTTCGTGCAGGATGTGGCGAAGTAGCCGTACGCTGGATGAACGTGACCGAATACGCTCGACTGCAAGGCGCGGAGCATTTGCGCTACGACTCCGTAACACCTTCGCAGGCAATGTTTGCGCTTGGCGACGCAGTGTGTGTTCCCGTCATCGAATGGCTTGCAGAGCATTGCCTTACGCCCCTATTGACTCAATGATGCCCAGAAAAGAACCGGAAGAAGTCACGGCGCTTTACGGCGGTGTCAAGAATGCGCTTGACACTTTATATGATAACGGACAAAAGATTGGGAATTGCAAATGCGGTGTCTATCTGTTCTACGACTATGACGGCGAACCTATCTATGTAGGGCGAACAGTAGAGAGCCTGAGGGGGCGCATCGGCCGTCACTTGACCAATCAGCGTACTGACGCTGTAGCAATGAGCGTACTCGATCCTTTCGAAGTTGCCGAAATAGAAATATGGCCGTTTTGGAACCTGGCAACAGTCGGAAAGCGGGAAGCGAACGCAGCACTTGATCGTGCAGAGTACGCCGTTTATCAGAAGGCGTTGCGCGAGTCGAAATTTTCTGTAATTCTCAACGAGAAAGACATAAAGCCCGCGGAAAGCATTGTGCTGCCAAAGTCGGTTCGCGTCCCAATTTTGCCCGCACAGTTGAGAGAATCACGAGAGCATCCTGATATTCGATTGGCGAGACGAGCGCGGACAATTGCCAATCTAGCGCGGGTAATCAGCGAGCGTAAGGTAACGCCAGGTATTAGGCATACCCTCTGGGCGCAAGCGCAACGACTCGAACATCTGGCAAAGACTAGGCTTGAAGAGTTTGAGCATAACGACGAGAACTAAGTGTTCAGTTGGCAAGCGCCTCAGCCACTCGCCCGCGTGATCGCATCGCCCATCGTATTGATGATGAAATCCACCTCGGCGGCACTGATGCACAGCGGCGGCGCAAAAGCGATCGCCTGCGCTATCGGCCGCGCCCGCAAGCCCATCTCCAAAGCCGCGGCGCTGATCTTCTCCGCCATGTCGGGGGCGCCATCCCGGCTCTCTTTGCTTTTCACCACATCAAAGCCCGCCATCAGCCCCAAGCCGCGCGCATTGTCGATATTGGGGAATTCATCAACCAGCGCATTGACGCCATCCAGGAGCCGCGCGCCCATCAGCCGGCTGTTTCCGAGCAAGCCATCGCGCTCGATGATGTCGATGTTGGCGATGGCCACCGCGCAAGCCGTCGCATGCCCGGAATAGGTATAACCGTGCATCCAGCTTTGGTCTTCCGGCGCGCCATTGATCACATCGCGGATTTCGTCCGTCACTTGAATGCCGCCCAAAGGCATATAGCCGCTGGTCACGCCCTTGGCGAATTGCATGATATCAGGGTTGATGCCGAAGGCGTCGCAGCCGAACCAGTTGCCCGTGCGCCCGAAGCCGCAGATCACCTCATCGGCGATGAACAGGACTTCGTATTGCTTGCAGATCGCCTGAACCAGATCGAAGTAGCCGTCATCGGCGATCATGACGCCGCCCGCGCCTTGAATCGGCTCGCTGATGAAGGCGGCCACCGTCTCCGGCCCCTCGCGCAATATCGCCTCCTCCAATTCGCGCGCGGCCGCCTGCGCCACACTTTCGCCGTCCCGCAGCTCGCCCTCATAGCGATACGGGTTTGGATTCGGCACATGCGCGAAGCCATCCAAGACGCCGCCGAACATGGTGTGAAACTTGCTCATGCCCGTTGCGCTCGTCGCCGCCAGCGTCATGCCGTGATAACCAGTCAAGCGCGAAATGATCTTGGTCTTCTTCACCTTGCCCCGCTGATACCAATAAAAGCGCGCCGTCTTGAAGGAGGTATCGCTGGATTCGGAGCCGCCCGAGGTGAAGTTGGTGAAGTTCATGTTCGGGCGAAAGAAACCCGCCAGCTTGTCCGCCAGCTGCGCCGACGGCGGATTGGTCATGCCGGCGAAGCCAGAACTGTAGGCGATATCCAGCATCTGCTCATAAGCGACCTGCGCCAACTCGCGGTTGCCATAGCCGATGTTCACATTCCACAGGCTGGCCATCGAATCGAGGATTTTGCGCCCGTCAGTCGTATACAGCCAGACGCCGTCGCCCTTCTCCACCATGACGGCGTTCTCCGTGCGTGAGGGATGGTACATCGGATGAAGCTGCCGCTCGTCTTGCTGAACCAACGCCGCGTGATTGTTCGCGATCATGACCTTCGTCTCTTTTCCATGCCAATCGACAGACTCCTATCATAACCCAGAATCGGCATATCTTCGACTGACCGTGTCATATATTGTGAAAATGTGGGGGTGATCTATCAGGTAGCCCGCATCAGCCAAAAACATGAACGACGGGCGGCTTGATAAGTCGCCCCGACGCTTACGACGGGAATAAGGGGCCTGCCCAATTTATTCACCACTTCCACTGGCTCGCGATCTTCAGCCGCCGATAAGCGACTCGTAGAGCCGAATGGTGCGCTGGCTGATGCGCTCGACGCCGTATTTGGCCACGATCCGCTGATGCAGCTCATCCCGCGGCCAGGTTTGCGCCAGCGTCCAGGCGATGCCCGCCGCCAGGTCCGCGCTGTCCTTCATGCGCGCCAGGTAGCCGTCAACGCGATGCGCCACCATATCATCCGGGCCTGTTCCCGCGAAACTGACGCAGGGCGTGCCGCAAGCCAGGGCCTCCATCAGCGTCTTGCCCAGCGCCTCCTGCAATGTAGGCAATACGTAGACATCACAGGCGGAATAGAGGGCGCTCAAGCTGACCGCGTCCTGCAGCCGCCCTACCTGATGGACGGACATGGGCGCATCAATCGCCTCAGGACGCGCCGAGCCAAATACAACTAACTCCATGGAACCCTCGTCGCCCAAGGCGTGCAGCGCCTCCGACAAGTAGCGGAAACCCTTGCGCGGATCACTCGTTCCGCCGATCGCCCCAAAGAGAATCAACTTCTTGTCCAAGGGCAAATTGAATGCCGCGCGGGCCGCCTCCCGGTCCAGCGGTTTGAACAGGCCCGGATCAAGCGGATTGCCGATGACTTCGATGCGCCGGCCGCCGAATAGCGAGCTCTCCCGGGCGCAATCCGCCAGCCACTGGCTGATCGTCACAATCGTCAGCGACCGCTGCGCCCAGGCGCGCCGCTTGTCAGCGTGTACGCGAGCGCTGATGTCATTTGGCGACTTATTCACTAGCTGCGGGCAATTCCCGCAACTGGCCCGATACTGCAGACAATCCCCCGCATAATGGCAGCCGCCGCTGAAAGCCCACATATCGCGCAGCGTCCAAACCAGCGGCGCTCGGATTTGCCCCAACTGCTGAATCGGCAGAAAATTATCGCCCACCCAATGCAGATGCACGATGTCCGCCTCAAATGCGTTGATGGCATTAGCCAGGCGGAAGTTGAACTGGTTCAGGCTCCAGTGCCCGCTCCCCGCCAGCCGGGGGAAATCGCCAAGCCGCCGTTGATGCCGCCGCTCCGCCAGCCGCCTCCCCGCGCGTTCCCAGCGCTTGAGGGCGTCCGACAGCCGATGCACATGCGGATCGTCACTGAGCTTGCGCAGCACCAGCATCTCGCTCCCGACGCCCGCCCGCCGCAGCCCTTGGTGCAAACGATACGCGCCCATCGCCGCGCCGCCGCCGCCATCGCTGATCGATAGATGAAGAACTTTCACGGAGCCCGCCTCACTTATGCCGAGTGCGTAATTGCAATTTTACCACCGAGCGCGCTGAGACTTGTGAGAACACCGAGGGGCAAAAGGCGATATATGTCCCGCCATCCTAGCGAAGTTTACGCAATTTCTTCACGGGTTTGCGGTTGGCTTAAGAGCTCGCCCCTACAATGCGCTGACACTGATGATAAGATTTACGCAACGAAGTACTGTTGTTGAGGTCTACACGCTTGCCCCCCAGTCCGCCCCAGTCCAAGGCGAAGGCCTGGTATCAGGCGCTGCGCCCGCGCGTTTTCACCGCCACCTACGCGCCGATGGGCTTGGCCGGCATCATCGCGGTCGCTGACGGCGTCTTCCACGCAGGCATCTTCTTGTTGGCGCTGGTTGGAACGCTGCTCCTGCAGAGCGCCGCCAACCTGATCAACGAATATGCCGATTACCGCCGCGGCGCCGACCGTCTCAAGCAAGCCGGGCAAGGCATGACCATCAAGAAGAAAATCCTTGAGCCGGGCAGCGTGCGCCTGGGCGCCATCATGGCCACGCTCGCCGGCTGCCTCATCGGCCTCTACTTACTGTCACAGAGCGGACCGCTCCTCTGGGTCATCGGGGTCGGCGGCGTACTCGTCGCCGTAACCTACACCGCCGGTCCCTTCCCGCTGGCTTACAACGGCCTGGGCGAAATCGCGGTCGCCATCTTCATGGGCCCGGCCATCGTCGTCGGCGCCTATTACGTGATGTCACCCTCGGTTGCCGACGCCCGCATCGGCGAGCTCTGCCTGATCGCGCTGCCGATCGCCCTCATGGTCGCGGCCATCCTGCACGCCAATAATATCCGCGATATGGAAGCCGACCGCGCGGTGAACAAACGCACGCTGGCGGTCATATTCGGCATCCGCTTCGCCCGCGCCGAATTCATGCTTTTAGTGCTCGGCGCCTATATCGCCCAAGCCGCCGTCATCGCCCTCAGCCTCATGCCCGCGGCTACCCTGCTCACCCTCGTCACCTTGCCCGAGGCGCTTCGCCTAATCAAGATCTTCAATACCAGCACCGCCATCCCGCTGCTGCACCAGGCCCAGGGACGCACGGCTAAACTGCACGGGCAGATCGGCCTGTTGATGGTTGTGGGCTGGTCGCTTTCGCTGGCCTTGCCGGGGACATGAGCACGCGCCCGCAATATGGTAAACTCACGATGCGCCACCCGCTCGCGCAAAGCGAGAAGCAGATCGCCAATTTGCGCCGGCAATGCAGTTGCTAGACTGTTCTAGGGAGATTCCCAAAATAACCAACACATTGGCATTTTGCTCGCATGTCAATAGACCTTAAGTACAATTGAGGTAAACGTTACTTCGCTGTTGCTTTCTTTGGTGCCTCTTTTACACTTCTCCGGTAGGGATCTTTCCGCTTAGGTTTGCTGTTTGCAGTACTGTTCGTATTGTTTTGCACTGTCGTTCCAGAACTTTGCTGGCTTGACTGGGAATCATTGCGTCGATTGGAGAACATATGAATTCCTCTCGCAGAATAAAAGTAAGAGCTAGAGAAACGCCGAATCTTACGGATCAAGAGAAAACCATCTTTTCGCTACTGGATGCCAATTTAAACGACACTGCTGATATTCTATCGTCGTTGGAACGGAAAGCGCAATACAACTTCGTCGTCACCAGTAGTATGGCTGCGGTCGTCGTTTTAGTAAACATTGAACTGCATAAGCTCCAAAAAGTGACTGACGAGATGCAATACGCCCTGGTAGTGTTCGGCGTACTGTATTTCGCTGTCGCAGCTTGTTCTATTCTCAGCTTACAACCAAGAGTAGTTGGCATTCGTCCTCTAGATCCCACTTGGGAAACCGTATCGAATTTCCGTAATTATAGTTGGAGCGAGTTTCGCAATCAGCTCATTCTGCACTATGTTGATATTCATGAAGAAAACGAATCCATAATTAGAGCTAAGAACAGATGGATTATTCTCTCCTATCTGTTTGTTGCCGGGGCGATGCTAGCTATTCTAGCCGAAGCGGCACTATTTCTCGACATACCCTCTCTCGTAAATCGCCTATGAGGCAGCCAGCTTACGGATGCAACTTGATTGATTCTCACACCGTCCAATGCCAGATCTGATCCCAAGCCGCCATCCAATCGTCGGCGCGGCTATACACTTTCTGCGCTGCGCGATCCAACTCTACACCAGGCCGGCCGGCGAAATCATCCATCTTCTCCACCTTGTCGACTTCAATGGTGATGGTCACCGGTGAAACCGGCACATAAGGTTTCACCGCCGCCAGCTCCTGCAAGGCTTGATAGGCGCCCGCCTCAATCATCGCGCGCGCCCGCCGCGGCGGAATCTGACGAGCCGAGTAGCGCGTCAGCCCGCGTTTGACCGCCACCGTCGTCAGCCCAGCGCCCAGCAGGCCCGTGACTTCGCGGCAGACGGCCTCGTCGCCGGTGACCAAGAGCACCGGGCAGCCATAATGACCGCAGAGCGCCGCGTTGACGCCCGATTCGCCCACCAGATCATCGTTGAACCAGAGGTTATGCCATTTCACCGTCGAGATAGTATGGGAAAGTACGCCATCGGCCGTGTTATTGCGCGCGTGCATGCCCACCAGCAGGCAGGCGTCCGCGCCTTGCTCCAGCAGCTCGGTATAGCGCGCCCAGGGATGATGCGCCACCCAGGTGCAATCGTCATCCAGCAGCTCCGGCAGGAAGGAGTTGAATGTCCAATCGCCGCCGGCGCCGTGACAATCGACCACCACGATCTCATCGGCGCCCGCCCGCTTCGCGCCACGCACCGCCGCGTTGATCTCTTCGGTGTAGAGCCGGCGCCCTTCTTCATACATCGGCGCCCCGCCCGTCACCTGGCTCCAGGTCACAATGCCGCTCACGCCTTCCATATCCGCCATAATCAGAATCTTCATCGCTCTGCCCTTTTCTTAAGCCGCTAATCCCAACGGAGTCAATACTGTTACAACAATACATCCCTCTGTATCCTCAGTAAAACCAAGTAATTAATTGAAATCTTACTATTAGAAGAACTGTAGGGGCGTTTCGCTGAAACGCCCGAAAAATGGAAACACCTTATTTGGCTTTCTCCGCGCTCTCTGCGTTCTCTGTAGTTCATTTTTTGCGCGACTTACTTGCACTTACTTCTGTGGTGAAGCCCTACAATTTGCGCCAAGCTTCCTGGGCGCCCGCCAGCGCCCTGTCCACGTCAGCGAGCGCCAGGCAGCCCTCGACGATCGGCGGCGCAAAACTCAGATCGGCTTCCGTCTTCAGATAGAAGCTGCATTCATTGGCGCAGGTCACCGCCTCATGCCCGGCGAAGATTGCCGCATGCAGGCAACCCAGCAGCGAGCTGGCCTGGGAACCGACCATCGCGTCTTTGCCGGCGGCCGCGCAGCGTTCCAGCATGCGCCGCGACTCGCTGAAACCGGTGCGCGCCGTCTTGATATTGAGTATGTCAAAGGTCTCAAAGGCGAGCTCGCGCTTTAGCTCGTCCACGGTGAAGGCCGAGTCATCGGCGATGATCGGCATGCGGCAATCCCGCCTCAGCTGCCGCCGCGCCGCCAGTTGATGTACCGGCAGCGCCTCTTCGCAATGAATGACGCCCAGCTCCCGCAGCTGATGCAAGAGCCGCGCCGCCTTTTCAATGTCCAGCGTCTCATTCGCGTCCACATAAAACTGCGCCGCCGGATAGCCCGCAATCAAGCGCTCTATCATCTCGATTTCAGCGGAGATATCGCGCCCGATCTTCACTTTGAAAACGCGCAAGCCCGCTGCATAAGCCGCGCGCACATCGGCGAAGACCGCCGCCGGCGAGCCCGTGCTCACGATGCTGCTGAGGCGGATCCGCCGCCGCGTGACGCCCAAATATTCCGAAAGGCGCTGACCCCGGCTGACCGCCAGCGCCTGATGCAGGGCCATATCCAGCGCGCCCCTGGCTGTATGATTGTTCTTGATCCGCCCGCCCCGAGCCGCTAAGGTCGCGACCGCAGCGAAGCCGTCGACCGCCTCGCCCAGCAGCGCAGGCGCCAAGTGTTTCTCAATGATGTGCCGGATGGTCGTCTGCGTCTCGCCATAAATGCTCGGTCGCGCCGGCGCCTCGGCGATCCCGGCCGCCCCATCCGCCAGCTCAACACGAACCAGGACATGCGCCAAATGAAGCAGCTCATGCCCGCTCCCCCAGGTCAAGCGTCCCTTCAACGGCACATCATAGAGCGCTGTATCAATGCGAGTTATCTTTGGCATGCCGCCTCGTCAATAATGCGAGCCACCGCCGCCGCCACCTCGTCCGGGCTGCGGACATCAACTTCAATCCGATGATAATTCGGATAGGCTGATCCTTCCGGGAAGGGTTTGAAGCCGTAATTTGCCGCCTCGGCGCGGACAATCGCCAAAGCCTTGCTTGTGATTTCACCGGCTGCAAAGAGCGCCGCCGCCTCTCGCCGCCATTCGCGCGGCAAGAAGGACAGATCGTCCGCGCCCCTTGTCTGGTCAAAGTCGTCAACTCGCCCGCTCAAACGGCGCAAGCGCGTCACAGGATTCAGCGTCAACTCAATGATTTGCCAGCGTGGGAAGCGATTCAACGCATAAGCTATCTCGTCCATCCCGCGCAGACCCTCCGTGAGCAAATGTCCGGCGAAGTCATCGGCCAGGCGCAGCCAGGAAAATGCGGCCGCCATCCCGCCCGGCACATGCTCGGCGAAGTGCCGCGTATAGGCGAAGCGCCGTACGCGATCGCTCACCGGCCCAAGCGGATCCCCCGCCAGCGCCTGCGCCATTGGGATTGCGATCCAATCCGCCACTTCCCGCCGCGACGGCATGACGCCGCCGGCGAGATCGCCCGCTCGCCCGCGCAGCATGCCCAGCGTCGTCGATTTCCCCGTTCCCGTCAAGCCGACCAACATCACCAAACCATGATCCCCCAGCGGCCGCCGCCCGGCCCGCTCCACCAGGCTCACCAGCGGATACCGCGCCACGGGCAGGTTCAGCCGCGGGTATACTTCGCGCAGATAATATTCGCGCCAATCCATTGCGCCCTCATCGTCCTTTCACGAGATGCGGAAAATTCCTGGAACATGACTCCTTCGCTAAACAAGAATAACGCAGTGTTTTTGGTGGAATCAACAATGATATGCGAAGACAACAGATTTCTACTTAATTCGCCAAGAAAAGCTCCCCTTCCCTGATGATTCGGGGAAGGGGCCGGGGGATGGGGTAGAAAAAGCGACAATTTCGCTAGCGTACCGGACAAGCCTTGTAGGGGCGACATGCCATGTCACCCGCATTGCATGGAACTATTTCGCGCGATTTTCGTGATGTCGCCCCTGCAAATTTGCGCTACGAACCCCGCCTCGCCACCCGAGCGCGCCGAAGTTTCGGCTATAATTCAATCAGCAAACATCAGCCCAGGAGGGAAAGTGCCATGCCCCTGTTTGACATGCCCTTGGAAGAATTGCGCGCCTACAAGCCGCCGCGCGCCGAACCAGAGGACTTCGACAACTTCTGGGACGCAACCTTGCAGGAGGCGCGCGCCCAGGAACTTGATGCCGTCTTCGAGCGGGCCGACATGGGCCTCAGGACGGTCGATGTCTACGATGTGAGCTTCTCCGGCTTCAATGGCGACCGGATCAAAGGCTGGTACATGCGCCCGCGCGGGAGTAGCGATCCGCTGCCCGGCGTCGTCGAATACATCGGTTATGGCGGCGGCCGCGGTTATCCACTGGAATGGCTGGCATTCCCCTCCGCCGGCTTCGCTTACCTCGTGATGGATACCCGCGGCCAAGGCAGTGTTTGGCGCCGGGGCGATACACCGGATATGGGGAGCGGCGCCAACCCTTCCACGCCCGGCTTCATGACGCAGGGCATCCTCGATCCACAGACCTACTACTATCGCCGCTTGTATACCGATGCCGTTCGCGCCGTCGAAGCCATTCGCACACGCGCCGATGTGGACGGGGAGCGGATCGCCGTCACCGGGTCGAGCCAGGGCGGCGGCATGTCCATCGCCGCGGCCGGCCTGCTGCCCGATGTCCAAGCCTGCCTGACCGATGTGCCCTTCCTGCAGCATTTCCGCCGCGCCCTCGATATCACGCCCAAGGACCCCTACCCCGAGATCGCGCGTTTCCTGCAGATCCATCGCGACAAGATTGAAGCGGTTTTCCGCACGCTGAGCTATTTCGATGGCATGAACTTCGCCGCGCGCATGCGGGCCCGCGCCCTGTTCTCCGTCGGCCTCATGGATACAATCTGCCCGCCTTCGACCGTTTACGCCTCCTACAATCATGTGACGAGCGAGAAAGCCATCATGGAGTACTACTTCAACGATCATGAAGGCGGCGGCGCCCATCACATGCTGGAGAAGATTCGCTATCTGCGAAAGCTCTGGCGCGAATGAGCCCCAGCCAGGTCCTCATCCTCGGCAGCGGCACACCCAACGCCGAAGCCGATCGCGTTAGTTCCGGCGTCGCTATCGCCGTCGATGGCCAGCCCTATCTTTTCGATTGCGGTCATGGCATCGTCCAGCGCGTCGTCCAGGCCCATGCCCGCGGGCTAATCGCCTGGGACAGTACGAATCTGACGCGCCTCTTCCTCACGCACTTGCACGCCGATCATACGGTCGGCTTGCCCGATCTGCTCTTCACACCCTGGATTCACGGACGCGAAGAGACGCTGCTCGCCTTTGGTCCGGCCGGGTTCAAGCCGATGGCGCGGCATATCCTGGCGGCTTACGCGGAGAATATCCGCGAGCACCGCGCCGCGCACCCCGCAAGCGATGACGGCTACAAGATCGACGCGCGCGAAATCAAAGCAGGCAGCTGTTACCAGGACTCGCGGATTCAAGTCCACGCCTTGAAAGCCGATCACGGCGACCTGGCCGCCTTCAGCTACAAAGTCATCACGCCCGCCGGCGCCGTTGTCATCTCCGGCGATACCAAGCCGGTCTCCGCTTTTGCCGATTGGGCGCGCGGCTGCGATATATTGATTCACGAGGTCTATTCTTCAAGCCAATTCGCAAATCAGCCGCCGGCCTGGCAGCGCTATCATTCCCGTGTGCATACCTCAACCGCCGAGCTGGCGGCGCTGGCGTGGGCGGTGCGTCCGCGTCTCCTGCTGCTTTATCATCAGCTGTTTTGGGGGCTCGCGCCGGCGGCACTGGTCGAAGAAGTGACCAGCAGCTACGACGGGACTGTCATCAGCGCGAAGGACCTTGATCTATTCGACGTTGCGACATGATGTTATGCCTGCGACGCCGTCAACTATAACGCGCGCGGGGGCGCCCGTTGAGGCCGCCCATGGCGAAAGAAGGCAGCGCAAATGCCCAAGGAACCCAATTTCACCGCCCTTGATTTCGAGCGTCTGAGCGAGACCGAACAACTAAGGCGCTCAGCGGAGTTTGCCCGGCGCATGCTGCGGCGGCGCAGCGTCCGCCATTTTTCCCGCGCTCCCGTGCCCTTCGCGCTCATCGAAACCGCCATACGCGTCGCCGGCTCCGCGCCCTCTGGCGCCAATCAGCAGCCTTGGACCTTCGTCGTCGTCAGCGACCCGGACTTGAAGCGGAAGATGCGCATCGCGGCGGAAGCGGAGGAGAAGGAAAGCTACGAGCGGCGCATGAGCCAGGAATGGCTGGACGCGCTGGCGCCGTTGGGGACCGATTGGCGCAAGCCGCATATCGAAGACGCGCCCTATGTGATCGTCGTCTTCCGCCAGGCTTACGGCCTGCGGCGCGATCCCGAAACGGGAGAAGAGATTCGCTATCGGCACTATTACAGCGAAGAATCAGCCGGCATCGCCGTCGGCTTCCTCTTGGCCGCCTTGCAGCTGGCCGGCCTCGCCACCTTGACCCACACACCCAGCCCGATGAAATTCCTGAGCGAGATTCTCGACCGGCCCGCCAACGAACGCGCCTTTGTCCTGATACCGGTCGGCTATCCGGCAGCGGAAGCCCAAGTCCCCGCTATCACGAAGAAGCCGCTGACCGAGATCATGATCAGGCGCTGATCAGCTCGATGGAATGCGACGATGTAAGGGCGATCTATTCGGTCGCTCGTTTTCGAACCGGTATCCACTCGGTCGACTGTGGCGCAAAACTAGAAGCGCGTGCCAAAAGCGGGGATGGCCGCGCCATGGATAATCGCGCCCGCGTCGGAGCAGAGGAAGGCGATCACGCGGCCGAGCTGCGCCGGCGTCACACCAGCATGCGGGTCTTCCACATGCTGCCCCTCCGGCACAATGGCGGCCGGCAGCACCGCGTTGACGCGAATCCCGCGCCGCTTGTATGCTTCCGACATGCTCTCCGTCAGCCGTAATACAGCGGCCTTTGAAGCCGAATACGCCGCGTCATTGCCGCTCGCGCGCAACGCGGGGCGCGCGCCGATATTGACGATCTTGCCGCCCCCGCCCGCCAGCATCGCCGGAATCACCGCCCGACACATCAAAAAAGTCACCGTCGCGTTGAGACGCATCATCTTCTGCCAGGCGTCGACCGTCATTTCGTGCACCGGGGCGCCCGCCTCCCAAGCGCCGACGATATTGACCAAGATGTCAATCCGGCCGAAATGGGCTTGCACCCTGCCCGCCAAGGCCGCTACCGCGTATGGATCGGAGAGATCGGTGCTTTGCAAGCAGAGATGATCGGCATCGTCGCGCAATTCTGGCATGCGCTCATAGAGTCGATCATCGCCGCAGGTCAAAGCCAGCTTCGCGCCACCCGCCCGGAACACGGGAATCACGCCCGAAGCCAGCAAGCCGGACGCGCCCGTGATTATCGCCACCTGCCCGCTGAATTCTGTCATGGGCGTTGCTCCGTCTCGCAAGTCCAAACTTAAAGCCTATCATACTTGACACAGCGATTCTCACATACCTGAAGTCCCTACTTTCATCATATAAATTCTTCACTGCGCTTATTCTCAACACTTATCCTCGGCAACCGCTTGAATTTGCAAATCCCACATTTGGCGAGTAAAGTATTGGGAGATTGAGCATACGAGGGCTGAGTGAACATACTGAACGAGACGATGGAAACAGAAGCTTTCGAGTCCGCCGCTGGTCCTTTGCCCGAACGTCAATCACAACTGTTTCAAGCGCCAGCGAGCGACCAGCCCAAACGACAACAGCAGGCTCTGCGCTTGCAGCCGGATGATGTGAAGCGATGCAATATCGCAGTTCTTGAGTGCCAAGACAACTTGGCTTTCTTGCGAGAGCAGCCGAACGATAAATTCAAACTGATCGTAACTTCGCCACCATATAACATTGGAAAGAGCTATGAATCGCGGTCACCCTTGGATCGCTATCTGGCGGACCAGCAGGAGGTGATTCGCGAGTGCGTACGCGTCATGCATCCTCAAGGATCAATATGCTGGCAGGTCGGCAATTACACGGATGGCGGCGAGATATTGCCCCTGGATTCGCTGCTCTTTCCAATCTTTCGCGAGTTTGGACTGAAGCTGCGCAATCGTATAGTTTGGCACTTTGGCCATGGCCTGCACAGCAAAAAGCGCTTGTCCGGTCGTTACGAAACTATCAATTGGTGGACCAAAGGCGATGCCTATACCTGGCATTTGGATCCAATTCGTGTCCCCTCAAAATATCCTGGCAAACGACATTTTAAAGGGCCCCGCAAAGGTCAATTATCCGGCAACCCCAAAGGCAAGAACCCCAGCGATGTCTGGGAATTCCCAAACGTAAAGAACAACCATCCGGAGAAAACCATTCACCCCTGTCAGTTTCCGGTAGAGCTGGTTGAGCGCCTGGTGCTGTCTATGACCGACGAAGATGACGATGTGCTGGATCCTTACGTAGGCGTTGGCTCATCGGTTGTCGCGGCGCTGAAGCACCACCGAAACGGCTATGGCTGCGACATCGTTGAGGAATACATCGAGATTGCCCGAGGGCGAGTTGAAGACCTTAGGTCTGGACGTCTGAAAACACGACCGATGGGCAAGCCCGTCTATAATCCAATGCTGCCCAATGGCGGGCATTGATGCGCATCGCCGCGCGATACTCCCACCTAAACGGCTTGGAATACATGCTCGTTCACCATAAAAATTTGTGGGGCGAGATCCAATCGGTGATAGCCAACGTTGACGCTGAAGCATGCAAGACCAAGAAATCCAAAGAAAAGACGATGCGGGGCAGACTGCTTTATTCGCCCAAAGCTATGAATGACGAGTTCAAAGTCAGCTTTGAAAACCTGGGATGGAATCAGCGCCGTCAGACCTTTTACGTAACGGACGACGAGCGCCTTATGCGCGCCATATACAACCGGCCGGATGAGGAGCAGAAAGTGGCAATCGACGAAGCCGGTCAGGCGCCCATCATGTCCTACAACCAGACCGACTTTGTGAAGAACCGCATAGCTGTCGAGGTGCAATTCGGCAAATATGCCTTCGTAGCGCACGATTTGTTCGTCAAACACCTGAGTTTCTACGTGGCGGATATCATCGACGTCGGTATCGAGATACTGCCGATGAAAGAAATGGAACGGGATATGTCCTCTGGTGTTCCATACTACGAACGCGATCTCGTGAATGTAATTCGTCAAGGCCGCGGTGTGCCCGCAGTGCCTTTGATCCTGCTCGGCGTCATGCCTTAGTAGAGGGTGTGCGACACGTAAGGGCAGCTTGTCCCAAGACCAATCTGACAGAGGCTTTACACAATGACCCAATACGACTTCTTGCTCAAAGGCGGCCGCGTCATCGACCCTGCCAACGGCATTGACGCGCCGATGGATGTCGCCGTGGCCACGGACAAGATCGCCGCCGTCGCGCCAGATATCCCCGCCGCCCAGGCCACGCAAATCACCGACGTCGCCGGCCTCATCGTCACCCCGGGCCTCATCGACATCCACGCCCATGTCTACCACACGCGCGAACCCGAGACCCTCAGCGTCATCGCCGACCATCACAGCTTTCGCGCCGGCGTCACCACCGTCGTTGATACCGGCACGGCCGGCGCCAAACATTTTCTGCATTTCAAGCGCACCGTCATCGACCGCGCCCGGACGCGCATCTTCGCCTACATCAATATCGTCCAATCGGGCATGCTCGGCCCCTTCGAGCAAGACGTCAAGGAGATGGATCCCGCGCTGGCCGCCTCTATCGCGCTCGCCTACCCCGACGACTGCGTCGGGATCAAGACCGCCCATTATTGGGTGCAGCGGCCTTTTGACCAGGCGCACCCGCCCTGGGCCGCCGTCGACCGCGCCCTGGAAGCGTCGGCCATCTGCGGCAAACCCTTGATGGTCGACTTTTGGCATCGCGAGGGACGCAGCTACCAGGACCTGCTGCGGAAGATGCAGCCCGGCGATATCCACACCCACGTCTACGCCCAGCAATTCCCCATCCTGAATGAGGCGAACGAGCCGGCCGACTTCATGTTCGAGGCGCGCGAGCGCGGCATCATCTTTGACCTCGGGCATGGCGCCGGCAGCTTCTGGTTCCGCCAGGCGATTCCCGCGCTCCAAGGCGGCTTCCCGCCCGATTCGATCAGCACCGATCTGCACATCGGCAACGTCAACGGCGTCGTGCACGACATGCTCAACACCATGTCCAAACTGCTCTGCATGGGCATGCCGCTGCCGGAGGTCATCGCCCGCTCCACCGCCGCCCCGGCGCATGAAATCGGCCATCCCGAGCTGGGAACATTGAGCATCGGCGCCGAAGCCGATATCGCCGTCCTGCGCCTGGAGCGCGGCCAGTTCGGCTATGTCGATTGCGGCTACGCGCGCATGAACGGCGACCGCAAGCTGAGCTGCGACATGACCATCCGCGCCGGCGAAATCGTCTACGACCTCAATGGCCGCTCGACGCCGGCCTGGGAAGACGCCCCGCCGGAATACTGGCAGATCCGTTATCCGAAGGACATCGTCTAATCATGAGCAACTATCAGGACCTCGGCCTCCGCCCGCTGATCAACGCCTACGCCACCGTGACCAAATACGGCGGTTCGCTGATGCCGCCGGAGGTGCTCGCCGCCATGAACCAGGCCGCCGGCGCCTTCGTAGATCTGGCTGAACTCCAAGCCCGCGTGGGCGAGCGCATCGCCGACTTGACGGGCAACGAAGCCGCTTATATCACCTCGGGCGCCGCCGCCGGCATCATGCTCGCCTCGGCTGCATCGGTGCTCCACAAACACCCGCAAGCGCTCACACGTTTCCCCGACATCGCCGCATTCCCCAGCGAAGCCATCATCTTTCAAGATCAGCGCAATCCATACGATTATGCCATCCAGCAGACCGGCCTGAAGGTCGTCGAGATTGAAGGCGCCCCGGCAAGCCTGCGCGCCGCCATCAACGAAGCGACCGCCTGCGTCTTCTGGTTCCCGCGCGGTGAATGCGGCGGCGGCGAGATCTCGCTTGAAGAGGCCATCGCCATCGCGGCGGAACACAAGGTCCCCGTCATCGTCGACGCCGCGGCCCAACTCCCCCCGGTGGAGAACCTCTGGCGCTTCACCGCGTTGGGCGCCGCCCTCGCCCTCTTCAGCGGCGGCAAAGACCTGCGCGGTCCCCAATCCAGCGGCTTGATGCTTGGGCGCCGCGACTTCATCGATTCCATCCGCCCCATCAGCAATCCCAAACATGGCTTCGGCCGCCCGCTCAAAGTCGGCAAGGAGGAGATGATGGGCCTGCTCACCGCCGTCGAGCGCTATCTCAAACTCGATCACGCCGCCCGCGCCCGCTATTGCGAAGAGACCGTGCGGATGTTCTGCGCCGCGCTCAATCACTTGCCCGGCGTTCAGGCGGAACGCGCCTTCCCCAATGAAGCCGGCCAGCCGCTGCCTTGGTGCCGCGTCAGCATTGACCGCGCCGTCCTCGGCCAATCCGCCGACGAGCTCGTGACTGCCTTCCTCGGCCACGATCCCGCGATTGCCGTCTCGCCCGAAAGTGAAACGAGCTTCCACCTCAATCCGATGACGCTGAAACCCGGCGAGGAGATCATCGTGCGCGACGCTTGCCTGCAATTGCTGAGGGACGCATGAACCGACCTTTTGAACTCTACGACCTGCGTGTCACCGTCGAGCGCATCGAAGGCCGCTCCGTCTGCGGCCTGGGTGTCGGCGATTATTTTGAGCTGACGGAAAGCGCCAAGCTCCGCATCCCCGCCGGCAAGCATTTCTGCATCTTCGCCCTGTCCGCCGTCCTGCCCCTGCTCGCAGCCAAACAGCGCGAGCTGGCCGATAACGACTGGATGACCCGCGATACCGTCGCCGCCTGCCCCGATGTCGATGAACGCCTCATCATGCGCATCGAACGCATTAACAAGCGCACGCTGGACAGCGACGAGTTGACCTGAACCTTCACTGCTCAATCGGCCAGTTCACGCCTATTGAGCGGCGCAATCGAGTAAAATAAGATACACATCAACAAATAAGCGAGTTTGGAAAGAGGCGCTCATGGCCAAGCAGCGAAAACATATCAAAGTGACCTATTCCACCCTCGGCAGCCCGGACCCGCTGCTGCACGAGTATTTTGAAGAGGATGTCGCCGAGTTGAAGAATAACCTCGGCGCGCGCTACAAGATGCTCATCAACGGCGAACGGGCCGAAGGCGACGGGGAATTAGAGAATCGCTCGCCCATCAATACCGATTGGCTGCTCGGGGTTTTCGCGTGCGCCTCCGCCGCCCATGTGAATCAAGCGGTCGCCGCCGCAAAAGCCGCTTTCCCCGCCTGGCGCGCGACGCCTTGGCAAGAACGCTGCGATCTGCTCAATCGCGTCGCTGACCTTATCAGCGAACGCCTTTTCGAAATCTCGGCCGCCGTCAGCATGGAAATCGGCAAGAACCGCCTGGAAGCCATCGGCGATGTCGAGGAAACGGCCGACCTCATCCGCTACTGCGTTGACGCCATGCGCGACAATGCCGGCTTCGACCGTCAGCTGCTCAGCGAATCCGACCAGCACTTCAACCGCAGCGTGCTCAAGCCCTATGGCGTCTGGGGCGTCATCGGGCCCTTCAACTTCCCCGCCGCCCTCACTGGGGGCCCGACCGGCGCCGCGCTCATCGCCGGCAACACCGTCGTGCTCAAACCGGCCGCCGAAGGCTCGTTGACCGCCTGCTTGATCGCCCAGTGCGTCCAGGACGCGGGCGTCCCGGCCGGCGTCTTCAACATGGTGCTTGGCGGCGACGAACCCGGCATGGCGCTTACAGCCCATCCGGATCTGGCCGGCTTGACCTTCACCGGCAGCTATGACGTCGGCATGAGCATCATCAAAACGTTCAGCACCGCCGCCGGCTATTTTCGCCCGGTCATCGCCGAGATGGGCGGCAAGAACCCGACCATCATCAGCGCCAATGCCGATCTTGATAAAGCGGCCCTCGGTGTCATGCGCTCGGCTTTCGGCTTGACCGGGCAAAAATGCTCCGCCTGCTCGCGCGTTTATGTCGAGGCCGCGGTCAAAGACGAGTTCCTCGACAAGCTGGTCGACCTGGCGGCCGCGGTCAAAGTGGGCGACCCCACTGACGCCGACACCTACATGGGACCGATCATCAGCGCCGACGCCTACCAAGCCTACCAGCGCTACATCGACGAAATGAGCGCTGGCCGAATCCTCGCTGGCGGGTGGGCGGGTCGCCACCTCGCCCCTACAGAAGGCAAGGGCTACTTCGTCGCGCCCACCGTCGTGGCGGACCTGCCGGACGATCATCGCCTCTGGCGGCACGAGATGTTCGCGCCCATCGTCGCCGTGCGCGGCGTCGATAGTCCCGAAGAGGCGATGCGGCTGGCCAACGGCGTCGCCCTCGGCTTGACCGCCGGCATGTACAGCGAAGACCCGGCCGAGGTCGAGTGGTTCCTGGATAATATCGAAGCGGGCGTGCTCTACGTCAACCGCGCGACCGGCGCGACCACCGGCGCCTGGCCCGGCTATCAATCATTCGGCGGCTGGAAGGGCAGCACCGGCAGCAACAAAGCGGCCGGCAGCTGGTACTACCTGCAGCAATACATGCGCGAGCAGTCGCATACGATTGTGGCTTGAGTTTCACTACCTGGCGAAATCTGTAGGGGCGCCTCGCTGAGACGTCCTTTTGATCAACCGTGGAATTCGTAGGGGCGGGCGAGCCACCGGTGTCTGTTGAAAAACAGCCTTAAATGAAGTTAGTTGCCAGAAATCGGAC
>JAPPEU010000088.1 GCA_028875245.1 Chloroflexota bacterium | reverse complement strand
TGGGCGCCTCCGTTACCCTTTCGGAGGCGACCGCCCCAGTCAAACTGCCCACCTGCCACTGTCCCTAGCGATACGCACGCTCAGGTTAGGGCCAAAGCCATCCCAGGCTGGTATCTCAACAGCGGCTCCACCCAATCTGACGACCAGGCTTCAAAGCCTCCCAGCTATCCTGCACAAGGACAGCCCTAACGCAATGGCAAGTTACAGTAAAGCTCCACGGGGTCTTTTTGTCCTGCTGCGGGTAATACGCATTTTTACGCATACTTCAATTTCGCCGGGTCCCCTGCTGAGACAGTGCTCCACTCGTTACGCCTTTCGTGCGGGTCGGAACTTACCCGACAAGGAATTTCGCTACCTTAGGACCGTTATAGTTACGGCCGCCGTTCACCGGGGCTTCATCTCGTAGCTCTCACAACTCCACTTAACCTTCCGGCACTGGGCAGGCGTCAGCCCCTATACTTCAGCTTGCGCTTTCGCAGAGACCTGTGTTTTTGGTAAACAGTCGGCAGAGCCTTTTCACTGCAACCTGATTCTTACACCAGGCGATCCTTCTCCCGAAGTTACGGATCCATTTTGCCTAGTTCCTTAGCAGAGGTTCTCCCGTTCGCCTTCGTATTCTCTACTCGTCTACCTGTGTCGGTTTGCGGTACGGACGGCATGCTTCTACACAATCCCAGCTTTTCTCGTCCCGTGGATACTGTCACTTCCTGCCCTAAGGGCACGACTTAACGGGCGCTACCCGCTTGCCACCTCAATCCACTCAGAGGCTGACATTCCCACAAGCTACTGAAATCGCTCCACATACCGGTACGGGAATCTTAACCCGTTATCCATCGCCTACGCTTCCCAGCCTCGGCTTAGGACCGACTAACCCGACGCGGACTGACCTTCCGTCGGAAACCTTAGACGTCCGGCGAATAGGGTTCTCACCTATTTCTCGCTACTCATGCCAGCATTCGCACTCCCATACGCTCCAACACCCCTCACGAGACGCCTTCTCCGCATATGGAACGCTCCCCTACCATAACTTCCGCTCTCGCTTCCGCTATCCCTGTCTTCGGTACTATGCTTTAGACCCGTTACATTATCCGCGCAAATGCGTTTGACTAGGGAGCTGTTACGCACTCTTTAAAGGATGGCTGCTTCTAAGCCAACCTGCTAGCTGTCTCAACACAATCACCTCGTTTTACACTTAGCATACATTCCGGGACCTTAGACGAGGGTCCGGGTTCTTTCCCTCTCGACTACTTAACTCATCTCAAGCAGTCCAACTGCCGTGATCGGCATACCGGCATTCGGAGTTTGTTTGGGTTCAGTAAGCTTGACGCCCCCTAGCCCATACAGTGCTCTACCTCCGACACCCAACTCACAACGCTAGCCCTAAAGCTATTTCGGGGAGAACAAGCTATCTCCAGGCTCGTTTGGCATTTCACCTCTAACCACAACTCATCCCCCGATTTTGTAACATCGGTGGGTTCGGACTTCCATTACGTGTTACCGTAACTTCACCCTGGCCATGGTTAGCTCGCATGGTTTCGTGTCTAATATGCGCCACTAAATCGCCCTCTTCAGACTCGGTTTCCCTACGCCTACGGCTATCACCGCCTTAAGCTCGCCACGCACATTAACTCGCTGGCTCATTCTCCTAAAGGCACGCCGTCAGCTTGATCTCTCAAACCTCCGACCGGTTGTAAGCACACAGTTTCAGATTCTATTTCACTCCCCTCGCCGGGGTTCTTTTCACCTTTCCCTCACGGTACTAATGCGCTATCGGTCATCTCGTGTATTTAGCCTTGGAGGGTGGACCCCCCAGTTTCACACAATGTTAGCGTGTATCGTGCTACTCAGGATACTCGCCGCTGCGTTCTCTTACGCCTACGGGACTCTCACCCTCTATGGCGGAACTTCCCAGTTCCTTCGGCTTCCAGTTTCCGCAGCTTTCGCAAGTCCTGCAACCCCAGACACCGTAGCGTCTGGTTTGGGCTTTTCCGCTTTCGCTCGCCACTACTCGCAGAATTATTTCCTCTCCTCGTCCTACTTAGATGTTTCAGTTCGGACGGTTCCCCTGCCGCTCCCGCGGCATGACGGCGCTTGAACACCGCCGGGTTTCCCCATTCGGATACCTTCGACTCTTACGGTCTTATACACCTCATCGAAGCTTTTCGCAGTATAACACGTCCTTCATCGGCACGAGATGCCTAGGCATCCACTGTGTACCCTTATTCGCTTTCCGTACTATCGTACGGAGTCTCCGGCTCTCTTGGCACGCGCTTTTTAGGTATTACCTTCGCGTTGATTATTCTGCTGTTAAGACGCACTCGCCGCGCTATTTTCGCAGCGTCAGCCACTATAAGACATTCCAGACGCGGAATCAAGACCCAATTCCTGAGTTTCGCGGGAACCGCTGGAGGACGCCTATGCAATTCCGCATCGCGGTCTACCATGTCCATGGATTCTGACCACAGTTCCGATTATTCACTTGTCGGAGGGATCGCGAAACAAGCCGGTCATAATCTTCCAGGCCAATCTTGGCTCAACAAACGGCTGGGGCCGGCGGGAGGGCGAACGCGGTTGAATCAGAATTCGACTTCAAATACAATCGGCAATTTGAGACGCCTCCCGGTTCCTTTAGCCAGAAAATCGAAGCAACCATGTCCAAGACCATACGCGCGCTTTTACAGCATCCCTTTCATCCCTGGATTTTGGCCTCGGTTCCAATACTTCACTTGTACTCGGTCAACTTTGGGCTGGTTATCGACCAAGAAGTTCCCATTGCCATCATCGGAATGTTCGCCGCCACGACAGCCTGCTTCGTCGTGACTTATGCCATCATTCGCAATTGGCACAAGACAGCCGTATTGACTTCAATCATCGTCCTCTGTTTTTCCCTGAGCGGCCATATCCACAGCCTGCTGTTTGAGAGCGAGTCGCTTCCCGTCTGGACGCTGACGACATTCATTCTCCTGGCAACAGTCATCGTGGAATTGCAGAAGCGCGCTGAGAACAGGACTTTCCATGAGTTGACGCCGCCAATCAATCTGATCGCCCTGGCGGCGATTCTGCTGCAGATCGCTACATTGGCTGGGCGCTTTTCCGAACAAGACGTCGATCAGCTAACGGAGTTGATGCGCGGAGAGGGGCCGGGCAAGCGCGAAGTCAACCAGAAAATTATGGATTCTCCCGAGCGCCCGGATGTATATTTCATCGTTCCAGACTCCTACCCAAGCGACGCCTGGCTGAAGAGCACCATGGACTACGATAACTCGGACTTTACCGAGGCCCTGGAGTCACGCGGGTTTGTTGTCGCTTCTCATGCGCAGAGCAACTACGGGATATCGCTCAATTCGCTCGCCTCGACGCTAAACATGCGTTATTTCGCTTCGAATCCGTCCCCGCTGAAAGATAGCGACTATCTGCGGCTTGCCGTCGCAAACAATGACGTGGCGCGCTATTTTCGCCAAGTCGGTTATACCTATGTTCAACTGTTATCGGGCTACCTTATTCCCGGCACACTTGCAGACATCAATCGCGAATTTACACCCGGCGGCACGATCGACTTGACTTTTGACGACGAAGATCTTTCTTCGGCCCTTTACGATTCTGAGCTGCAAACACAAACAAGGATGGATCTACACCGGTTTTACAAACAGCCCTTCCTGCCGCTCTATCTGGATACCACCTTGCTCAAGCAGATTGCCGGTCGTTTGGAGAGATTGATCTACCGGCCGCGCTCTGGCCAATACGGAGCCTTCACAGCTGAGCGATTCCTCGACACCGTCGCCGAAGCCGAAACCATCGCTGAAATGAGCGAAGCGACATTCACCATGATCCACCTGCTCAAGCCCCATCGTCCCGTGTTCTTCAATGAGCGCGGCGAAATAATCGACCGGATTTCCAGACCCAAGCCTCGGGAATACTTCGCCGAATTTGGCTTCGTCAATCAGAAATTCCTTGAGATGATTGACGCCATTCTGGACCGATCAACCCATCCGCCTGTGATCATCTTCCAGGCTGACCACGGCTCCATCTATGGCGCCCCGAGAACCGAAGAGGGAAGGCTTATCCACTTCGACGCCTACGCCGCTTATTACTTGCCCAGCCCATTCTCCATTGAGATCCCTCGTCCCTACACACTCATCAACGCTTTTCCGCTGATACTGAATGCCTTGTTTGATGCCGGGCTTGACCTGAATGACAATCGGCTGTACGAAGTGTTGGAATCATCTTTTGTACAGAAAGATGTGACGGACATCTTCGCACACTGATGGAATCAAGCTAAAATATATGTGGGTAAACGTCAGATCTCGCAACCACTTTTGCGAGAACGCAAGAGGCGCCGAAAGGCTGAGGGAGTAGCGCAGATGAGACTTTTGCAGGCAATCCGCAAGCTGGGCATCCTGTGTGTATGCTGCCGGGCGCTTGTCGCCTACCTTGACCCGGGCTCCGGCAGTCTGATTGTGCAAGCCCTGATTGCGGTCGTGGTCGGCGCGCTGGCAACGCTAAGATTCTGGAAAACGCGACTGTTAAGCCTTCTGGGAATCCGCCAGGAAGATGACGAAGAGGAAGCGGATACCGAGGCGCTGCCTCAAGTCGACTGAGCAACAAGATGTCAGATTTTGAGAATGTCGGGGGATCGTTTCGCGATCCCAGCGGTTTCACTTTTGTCCGTGACGGCGCTGTTTATCGGCAGGTGAATGACGTTTACCGCGAGCACTACGATCATCTCATGCAGAGCGGCCTGTACGCCGAGTTAACCGAGCGGCGCCTGCTTGTGCCGCATTCCGAAGTCGACGCCAGCTCGCATCGCATCCCGGGCGCATACAAGGTTTTGCTGCCGCGGCAAGCGCCATTCATTTCATATCCTTACGAGTGGTGCTTCAGCCAAATCAAGGACGCCGCCCTGGCGACTCTCGAAATACTGAAGCGCGCGCTCAAATACGGCATGATCCTCAAAGACGCCAGCGCATACAACATTCAGTTTCTCGCTGGAAAGCCGACGCTCATTGATACGCTGTCCTTTGAAATCTATAAGGAAGGCGCGGCATGGGTCGCTTACAATCAATTCTGCCAGCATTTTCTGGCGCCCCTCGCATTGATGAGCCACAAGGATGTTCGCCTTGGCCAGCTGCTTCGCGTTCATTTGGACGGCATCCCGCTTGATTTGGCGGCTTCTCTGCTTCCCAAGCACACTTACCGCAAATTGGGCATCACGATGCATCTGCATCTTCATGCGCGCGCCCGCAGCCGTTACGCCGGCCAGCCAGTTGCGAAAGATGGCAAGAGCGGGAAACGGTTGGGCAAGAAGGCAATCATTGACATCGCCGACAGTTTGCGGGCCACCGTCCAGGGGCTGCGCTGGGATCATCGGCGCAGCTCCTGGGCCGGATATTATGCGGGCGATAGTTACCAGGACGCCGGCTTTGATGACAAACGCAAGTTAGTCAGCGAATATCTGGACGTTGCCACCCCGAAACGCGTGTGGGATCTTGGCGCGAATACTGGCGTGTTCAGCCGCATCGCGAGTGAGCGAGGCGCCTATACTGTGTCGATGGATAATGACCCCGGGGTGGTCGAAGAGAATTATCTCAAGATGAAAGAGCGGAAGGAGCAAGACCTCCTGCCCCTGTTGATTGATCTCTCGAACCCGTCAGCCGCGGCAGGCTGGGCAAACGAAGAAAGGGATTCGCTCGGGGAGCGCCGCAACGCCGACTGCATCCTGGCCCTGGCGCTCATTCACCATATCGCCATTGCCAACAATGTGCCGCTGCGCAGGATCGCCCATTTCTTTGCGCAATTGGCTCCATGGCTGATCATCGAGTTTGTGCCCAAGCATGACAAGAAAGTGCGGGCGCTGTTGATCGCGCGCCAAGACATTTTTGAAGAGTATTCGCAGGAAACTTTTGAGAGGATATTCGGCGAGACCTACGAGGTGGCCAAGCGGGAGAAGCTGCGGGATTCTGATCGGCTTCTCTATTTGATGCGGCGGAGATTGATTTCAAAGGGAGGAAATACTTGAAATTCAGTGGAGATAAGGGGACTCGAACCCCTGACCTCGTCAGTGCGATTGACGCGCTCTCCCAACTGAGCTATATCCCCTTGTGGAGACAAGGGGACTCGAACCCCTGACCTCCTCGGTGCAAACGAGGCGCTCTCCCAAACTGAGCTATGTCCCCCCAGGTGGGGCTGGCAAGACTTGAACTTGCGACCTCACGCTTATCAGGCGTGCGCTCTAACCAACTGAGCTACAGCCCCAAATCCAACCCTTACGATTAACAGCACAATAGCAGGCTAACACGTCACGATCTCTCACCCATCTGTTTTCACACCAACGGACGTTTCAGCGAAACGCCCCTACAACCGGGCGACAGCCCTTGTTGTCGTTCGTACGGGCGAACCAATGGCTCGCCCCTACAAGGTTTGCGCGTCCATAGACGCTCCCTTAGAAAGGAGGTGATCCAGCCGCAGCTTCCGCTACAGCTACCTTGTTACGACTTCGTCCCAGTCATCAATCCTGCCCTAGGCAGTAGCCCCCCTTACGGGTTAGCTTCCCGACTTCAGGCTCGACCAACTCCCATGACGTGACGGGCGGTGTGTACAAGGCCCGGGAACGTATTCACCGCAACGTGCTGATTTGCGGTTACTAGCAACTCCGACTTCATGCAGGCGAGTTGCAGCCTGCAATCCGAACTGAGATAGACTTTACAGGATTGGCTCCGTATCGCTACTTCGCTACCCATTGTATCTACCATTGTAGCGTGTGTGTCGCCCTGGATATTAAGGCCATGCTGATTTGACATCGTCCTCACCTTCCTCCCGTTTGTCACGGGCAGTCAAGCTAGACACTTGTAACTAGCTCCGAGGGTTGCGCTCGTTTGCGGACTTAACCGAACACCTCACGGCACGAGCTGACGACAACCATGCAGCACCTGTGTTGGCTCCCCGAAGGGCCCTTCCGCTTTCGCTTCCGTACTACCAACATGTCATTCCCAGGTAAGGTTCTTCGCGTAGCCTCGAATTAAACCACACGCTCCGCTGCTTGTGCGGGCCCCCGTCAATTCCTTTGAGTTTTAGCCTTGCGACCGTACTCCCCAGGCGGTACATTTAGCGCGTTTGCTGCGACACTCAATTGCCTAACGACAACCGAACGCCTAATGTACATCGTTTACAGCGTGGACTACCGGGGTTTCTAATCCCGTTCGCTACCCACGCTTTCGCGCATCAGCGTCAGTGGAAATCCAGGAAGCCGCCTTCGCCACCGGTATTCCTCCGGATATCTACGCATTTCACCACTACACCCGGAATTCTACTTCCCTCTATTTCTCTCTAGTTGTACAGTTTCTCACACACTCTACCAGTTTAGCCGGTAACTTTCATATAAGACTTATACAACCGCCTGCGCGCGCTTTACGCCCAGTAACTCCGGATAACGTTCGCGTCCTACGTTTTACCGCGGCTGCTGGCACGTAGTTAGCCGACACTTATTCCTATGCTACCGTCCTCTCTCGTCACATAGAAAAGGGCTTTACGATCCGAAAACCTTCTTCACCCACGCGGCGTCGCTGCATCAGACTTCCGTCCATTGTGCAATATCCCTTACTGCTGCCTCCCGTAGGAGTCTGGGCCGTGTCTCAGTCCCAGTGTGGGGGGCCACCCTCTCAGATCCCCTAACCGTCATCGCCTTGGTGAGCCCTTATCTCACCAACTAGCTGATGGTTCGCAACCTCATCCCGTAGCGCTATTTCGCTTTTCCTCACGGCTCTCTAACTACCGCGAGCTTATCCCGTATTAGCCTCTGTTTCCAAAGGTTATCCCAGTCTACGGGGCAGATCAGTTACGTGTTACTCACCCGTGCGCCACTCTCCAACCGCCGAAACGGCATTCTCGTTCGACTTGCATGTATTAGGCACGCCGCCAACGTTCATCCTGAGCCAGGATCAAACTCTCCGTATTCACAGGGTTTGATTTCGCTCTGTCTTAACCTGCTATTCTGCTGTTAATCCGCACCATCCCCTAGCATATGCGGGGACAAAAAAGCGAGAGATGCGCTCTCACTTACACTATCCCGAGCTTAACAGCCCCCATCACGCATGTCAAGACGGAAAAAACGCAAATTATCAACAGGCGCAAAACGCGCTAGGATGGTTCGGGCAGCAACTCGCCCGCCACTTCCTCCGGCTGCAATTCTTCCATCGCCGGCGTCTCGCTGCGATCGCCCAGCACATCTTTGACATACATCTCGTCAACCAGCACCGCCAGGCAAGCGCTAAGCGGCACCGCCAGCATCAAGCCAAGAAAACCAAAGAAAAAGCCGAATATGATCTGCCCAAGCAGAATCAGAATCGCCGGCATATTCATTCGTTCACTAGCCAGCACCGGGCTTATCACCTGACTCTGGAAAAATGACACGCCATATATGATAACAACCACCCAGATGACGTTATGCGGCGCTTCCACCATCGCCACGGCCACCGACGGCACCAATGCGACCACCGGACCAAAGTTGGGAATAAAGGACAATAACCCGGCCAGGACTCCCAAGGCGAAAGCCTCTTCCTTTATGTCAAGAAGCCACAGCCCGAATCCAGTCAAGATGGCCACGACGACCATCGAAACGGCAGTCACGCTGAGCCAGGCGCGCAGGGTGCTGTCGAGGCGGCGCAAGATGCTGCGCATGCGGTCGCGATACCAGACCGGCGTCAGTTTAATGATGCCACTGACGTAAAGTTCCGGTTCGGCCAACAAATACATGCTCAAAAAGAATATGATAAGCACACTAAGAATCGTATTGGCGACACCGCCAACGACCGGCAGGACGGAGCCGCCAAGCCGCCCAACCGCATCGGTCACCTGCGATATGGCTTGGCCAATCAGGTCATCCGATGGCTGGGTATTGCCGCCGCCGGAAAGCAAATCATCAATAATCGGTATAACATCTCGCAGAATTGAATCTTGCTCCAGGAGCCGTTCACGCGTCAGCGACTCCCGCAGTTGTTCAAAGCCGCTTTCCACCGCCGTTCTGAGGGGTTCATATTGATCGCCTATCGTCCGCAATATGGGTACGCCGAGCAAACCGAGAATGATGAAGAAGCCAAAGACACTCACAATGATGGCGACAACCCGATGCAGCTTGAAGTGCTTAACCAGCAGGCGCACCGGCATCGTGAATAGCACCACAAGTATCACCGCGGCGAAGGTCAGCATCAAGGTGCCGCGAATCTGCCAGACGAAGACCAAGCCCAGTCCAATCAGAATCGTCAACACGACGTTGCGCAGACCAATGTTGATAGAGCGAGTGCCCCTTACGCCCATCGCGCCCTCTTCGCCCAACCGCCTTCGGTTCGTTCCACTATCAACTGATGCCAACGTTAAACCGGCGATGCTCACCGACCACAAGCAATTGTAGCAACTATAACACGCGATAGCGAATTCGGTTCTGCACTCGCCATCTCTGTATTACAAAGCTAGAATAGCCGGGAAACTGACAGCGCTGACAAACTGGCACTGATGTGAAATTTGATGTCACCGTCTTCGCCGACGACTTGAACAGGTCCGGGCCTTTAGCCTGCGCTGTTGAAGAATTCGGATTCGACGGCTTGTGGGTGGCGGAAGCGGCCCATAATCCATTTCTGCCGCTGACCCATGCCGCGCTCGGCACCGCACGAATATCGCTGGGCACGGCGATCGCCGTCGCATTCCCGCGGAGTCCGATGATTATGGCGCAGACCGCCTGGGACCTGGCGGCGCTTTCCCAAGGTCGGTTCATTCTGGGTTTGGGCACGCAGATTAAGCCGCATATCACCAAGCGATTCAGCGCCAATTGGGGCAAGCCAGTCACGCAGCTTCGCGAATACATCGAGTCGCTGCGGTCAATATGGCGCAGTTTTCAAACGGGCGAAGCGCTCAGCTACGAGGGCGAATATTACCGGTTTTCTTCTTCTGCGCCGCCTTTCTCGCCCGTCCCAAATCCCTGCCCGCGAATTCCCATTTTTATCGCCGGCGTGAATACGGGCCTGGCCCGGCTCGCGGGAGAGATCTGCGATGGTTTCCATGTGCATTCCTTCCACAGTCCGCGCTACTTGCGTGAGGCGCTCCTGCCAGCGTTTCAAGCCGGGCGCCAGTCCGGCGAATTTGCTGAGCCGCTGTCCATCTCCTGCGCCGTCTTTGTTGTAACGGGTGAAGATGCGGATGCGATTGAAGCGAGCAAGCGACTGACGAAATCGCAAATCGCCTTCTACGCCAGCACGCCCAGCTACCGCAAAGTTCTGGAACTTCACGGCTGGGCGGATATTGTCCCGCGTCTCAATGCCCTGCTCAGGCGCAACCGCTGGAGCGAAATGCATGCGCTTATCAGTGAGGACATGCTCGAAACTTTCGCCGTTGTCGCTGCGCCGGCCGAGCTGCCATACAAACTCCGCGAACGGTACGACGGGCTGCTGGACCGGGCGGGCTTCTATTTTCCCTTTGAACCCGATGACCGCGCCAAGCGAATCATCTGGCAGCAGGCGGCGAAGGCGATGACAAGCTGATGCCAAGCATTGATCTTCAGGGTCATGTTATCGCATATCGCCTGCGCCGGAGCAATCGCGCAAGGCGAATTAGCATCCGATTCATGCCGCAAAGTGGATTCGAAATCGTCTATCCAAGGGAGAAGACGAAGTCGGATGCAATGGCTTTCTTTCAACAAAAACAGGCTTGGGTGTTGAAGACTTGGATCGAGGCGCAGGCTAAGAACACGATGGCAATGCGCGAACAGCGCTATGTTGATGGCGCGGAATTGTTATATTTCGGCGACAAAATTACCCTCAAGCTGCACGAAGATGGCGAAGCAGCAAGATTTTCCTTGCGCGATAGCCATCTTGAGGTTGTGCTGCCGCAACAACTGCAGGCCGATCAGAGATTGCTCCGCAATATCATAGAAGTATTTTATCGCCAGCAAGCAAAACGCTACCTGCCGCCGCGCACCCGCCAATTGGCGCAGCTGCATGGTTTTTCCTACAATCAAGTCCGCATCAAGAATCAGAAAACACGCTGGGGAAGCTGCTCGGCCAAGCGGAATATCAATCTCAACCTGCGATTGATGATGGCGCCGGACGCAGCGATCGACTACGTCATCATCCACGAACTCTGCCACCTGCGGGAGCTGAATCACAGCGCCGCGTTCTGGGCTCTCGTGGAATCATATTGCCCGAAATACCGTCAATGGGAAGCTTGGTTCAAGCGGCACGGCCCCAGCCTGATTTTGTAGCGGGGATGCCTTCTCCATGAAATTTGATGTCATCATCAAGCCATCGGGCGACCTGCGCCGGGATGTAAAGCAGATCAAGCAAGCGGAGAAGCTGGGTTTCGACGCGGCCTGGATCGCGGAATCCGCCCACAATCCCTTTCTCCTGTTGACCGTCGCCGCCAAAGAAACCGCCAGGATCTTGCTCGGCACGCGCCTTGAGCCGGCCTTCCCCCGCAGCCCAATGATCACGGCCCAGCTCGCCTGGGACTTGGCCCGCCAAAGCGACGGCAGATTCGCGCTCGGCCTGGGCAGCCAGGTCCAGGTTCAAATGGCGCAATCCGACGGCGAAGAATCGAGCGACCCAGTCGGAAGAATGCGCGAGTACATCGAGAGTATGCGCGCCATCTGGAGCACCTTTCAAACTGACGCGCGACTTCGCTACCGCGGCCAGTATTATCAGTTTCGTCTCATGGCGCCGTTTTTCAATCCGGGCCCGATAGCGACTCCGGAGATTCCCATCTTCCTGGCTGGCGACAATTCCGACATCTGTCGATTGGCGGGCCAGGCTTGCGCGGGCCTGCACGCGCATGTCTTTCACAGTCCCGCTTATCTGCGCGACGTGGTCATTCCCGCAATGAAAGCCGGCTTGCAAAGCCATGGACGTTCACGGCCTGAGATCGCGCTGACCGTGCCCGCATTGATCGTCAGCGGCGAGGACCGCGAGAAGAGGCGCCAAGCCCAAGCGGCCCTCAAGAGGCGTATGGCGCATTGCGCGGGCAGTTCAAGTTTTCGCCATGTCATGCGCCATCATGGCTGGGAATGGCTGGCGCGGGAACTTGGCAAGTTGGCGCGAGAGAAACGGTGGGGCGACTTAATGAACGCCGTGGGCGACGACATCCTGAGCGAATTCGTCATCAGGGCTGAGCCGGGGGATGTCTGCGCGAGCGTTCTCGACCGTTATGCCGGGTTGGCCGATCGGGTTTGTTTTGAGTGGGACGCCGACAACCTGCCACTATACGAGGCCATCGCCGCCAGCCGCTGATCAACATGAGGGCGCCTTCTCAGCGGTAAAGCTCGGGCATGGGCTCTTCGACCACGTCGTAAATGCGGAAGCCGCGTTTCTGATAATTGGCGAGCGCGTGCGGGCCGTCCAGATTGCAGGTATGCAGCCAAACGCGATTCGCCCCCATAGCCCAGGCGCGGTCGACGCCAAAACTAAGCAGGTGCTTGCCCAGGCCCCGCCCCATGTAGTTGCGGCGCAAGCCAAAATACGCGATCTCGACAGAGCCGTCCTCGTGGCGATACAACTCGACATAACCGCCGGGCGAGCCGCTGACATACATGACATGCACCTGCGTGTTCGGGGAGGACAGAATCCGGCGCAATTCGCTGTTGGACAGTTGCAGCCGGTCCCGCCATGCCCATTCTTCGCCGACGGATTGATAGAGAAACTTGTAGAAGCCCAGGTCCGGCATTTCCATTTTGACGATTTCAATATCGATAGCGCGGACAAAAGCTGGCGCGAAATCCTCTCGGCTTGTCATTTCGAGATAGGTCGTGATCAGCGTATCCACGGTATTCGCCGCTAGCACCATCCGCTGCCGCCTTCAGTTGATTGTCGCGCCGGCCCAACTGCAATTAGCATAGCCAAGCAAAAGAAGAGTCCTTATAGCACAAACGCACAAAAAACAGCGCTTTAGCCCTAATCATTCTCACTAATGCAAGCGGGCCCGCAGCATCGCCGCCACGAAACTCATCTTGTGCCCGGCAAACTCACTCGCTACCATTTGTGCGCCGGCAAATGAAAATGTGGGGGCCATGCCACTCATACACCGCGTTCGCCAAACGCTCGGAAAACGATGGTATGCCATCATGCCGACGGATAAACTGATTGCGCTGATCGGCGATCAAAATCACAGCGGAAATACTGAAATGCTGATAAACGCGTTGAAGGAACGTCTGGCGCATCAGGATGGCAGTCTTGATCATCTGGATTGGTCTTCGACAACGTTGACGGGCGCGCTGCTGTCCTCGTGTCGGCTAAAACATGCGCGGTTTTCCGCGGCGCAATTGCGGGGCGCCTATTTCGGTTATTCGAATGTTTGCTCGGCGGATTTCACCGGGGCGGACCTGCGCCGGGCGAATCTGCGCGAAGCCAGAATGACAAATGCCATTTTCGACCGCGCCAACCTGCAAGAGGCCAACTTCGCCCGCGCCATTCTTCGCGACTGCGCCTTCGTCGCGGCAGATTTAAGCCAAGCCAACTTGTGGGGGGCGGACCTGCGCGGGGCGAATCTGACCGAGGCGTCTATGGTCAATTGCAATGTCAGCAATGTCATCGTTGACCAAAGCACCACAATGCCCAGTGGCGAGGCATATTCAGAAGATATCCGCTGGGGCGAATTTACCCGAGCCAGTCGGTATTAGGCAATCGGAAGAAGCTGTGTAAAATAGCCGGCGTGTTGAATCGAATTGGCTGGCCGGCAGCGCTGGAGATTATGCTGGCGGCGACAGCGGTCGAATTCAGCCGGCGCGCAAAACAAGAGGTCCGTCTATCAGCCATAGCATTCGGGAGATCAAATGTGACGCATGTTCTGACATTTACGCGGAGTACACCGGATACGGCCGCCAAGGTCTGGGTAGATGACGAAGGCGCGGTCACCTGGGGCGAGGTAGCCACTGTCGTCAATCCCTGGGATGAATACTCGCTTGAAGAGACGATCGTGCAAGCGGCGCATGGCGGCGGCGAATCCACCGTTGTCGCCATCGGCTCGGCGCTCCATAACGATGCCTTAAAGCACAGCCTGGCTATGGGCATCAAGAATGCCTTGCGCCTCGAAGAAGCCGGCGCGGACTGCAACGACAGCCTGGTATGGTCGGCGCTGGCGGCGGGCGCCATCCGCAAACTGGGCGATGTCGACTTGATCATTTTCGGCAAGGAAAGCGTCGATGTCGGCACGGACCAGCATAGCTATCAATTGGCGCGGCGCCTGGGCTGGACGATGTTGGGTTATGTATCCAGAATCATAGACGCCGATTTTGCCGCGGGGAAGATTCAGGCAGAGCGGATGCTGGAACAAGGCAAACAGACGGTTACTGCCGCCTTGCCCGCCGTGATCTCTGTGATGAAGGGGATCAATGAGCCGCGCTACCCCAACTTTCTCGGCATTCGCAAAGCAGCCAAAGCGCAGATCCCCGTCTGGTCGGCAGCGGACATTGAGGTGGAATTGCCCAAAGCCGCGACAACTGCGCTTCGATTCATGAACCCGCCGGCGCGCGCGGTCAGCACAGAAATCATCGCCGGGGCCGATGTCAAGGAAAAGGCCGTCACCTTGGTTGAGCGCCTCTTTGAGGAGAAGGTATTATGAGCGTTTTCGTTTGGATCGAGACCTTCGCGGGCGACGCCCTGCCCAGCAGTTGGGAAGCCCTGGGGGCGGCGCAAACTATCGCAGACGGCCTCAATACCGATACGACGGCTCTTGTCTTCGGCGAGAACAGTGATGAGATCGCCGACGACGCCGGGCGCTTTGGCGCTCAACGCGTTATTGTCTGCGCCGACGATCGCCTTCAGGATCACCGCCTGGAAAGTTACACGGCCCTCCTCAGCCAACTGGTCGAAGAGCGCGCGCCCAGTGCCGTCATCGCCGCCGCGACAAATCGAGCCAGGGAGCTGCTGGCGAGCGCCGCGGCTGATTCCGAAAGCGGTCTCATTTCCGATGTGATAGACTTGCGCGTCGAAGACGGGTTTATCATAGGCACGCGCCCCGCCTACGCCGGCAAGGTGCTGATGGAAATGACAGCCAATACCGCGACGAGTTTTGTCACCGTCCGCGGCCGGGCCTTTCCGGCGCCGACGCCCGCAGCCGACTCAGCGCCGGAAATTGAGGCCGTTGGGGCCGATGCCATTCCGAGCGAGCTCGGCGTCCGAGTTGATGAATTTGTCCCGGAGACGGGGCAGGTGAATCTGACGGACGCGGCCATCATCGTGAGCGGAGGCAGGGGCATGGCCAACAATCCTTGCGCCGCCCCGGCAGATATGAGCGGCAATGAAGCCAACATCTGGAAGGCAAAACATGGCTTCGCCAATACCTTGCGTCCGCTGGCGGAGGCGCTAGGCGCAGCAATAGGCGCCAGCCGCGCCGCGGTCGACGCCGGTTACATTGCTTATGAACATCAAGTCGGCCAGACGGGCAAAGTGGTCAATCCTGATCTATACATCGCCTGCGGCATCAGTGGCGCGATCCAGCATCAGGCGGGCATGCGCGGCAGCAAGATCATCGTCGCCATCAACAAGGATGCCGAAGCGCCCATATTCAAGCTCTCGCGCTACGGCATCGTTGGCGATCTGTACGAAGTCGTACCGGCCTTGCGCGAGGCCCTCGAAGAAAAGCTCGGATGACGGTTGAACAGCTGTGGCAGCCATATCCCTTGCGCTTGTTCCAATGCTACAGTTTCAATCGGCTCGCCTTATGAGAAATGACCATGTAAATCATTAGCTTTGCCGCTAGCCTTGCGCCAGGCGAAAGTCAAGCTGCTTCATTTGCCGGTACATGCAGCAAACACAAGGAAAGACCGACTTCACAACATTATGGAACTAGCAATTATCTCCGCCGTTCCTTTTTGCCTCTCGCTGTTCCTGGCCTCGCCCATTGCGAGGAAATCACTCAATAAGCCGCTCCAGACTGTGTTGTCCTCCGCTATCATGGCGGTTCTTTTTGCCTCGCTTTTGAGCATGTTCCCCCAGCTCCGGAACGAAGGCGCCATCATACAGAGCTTCGATTGGATGCCATCGCTGGGCATCAGCTTGTCATTCTACCTGGACGGCCTCTCGCTGCTCTTCGCCATGATCGTCACCGGGGTCGGCGCCCTCATTTTCTTTTATGCCGGCTACTATTTTGACGAGGCTGAAGAACACAACCGATTCATGGTCTGGCTTTCCGCATTCGCCGGCGCCATGCTGGCTCTCGTGCTTTCCGGCAACCTGCTGATGATGTTCGTCGCCTGGGAGCTGACCAGCGTCACTTCATTCATACTCATCGGCTTCAAAGGGGCGACGGACGCCGCGGCGCGCGAAGGCGCATTCAAGGCTTTGTTCGTCACCGGCGCCGGCGCATTGGCTTTGATTATTGGCCTGGTCATGCTGAGCGTCGCAGCCGGCCAAATTCTCTATCCGGAGCAAGATTTTCGCATTGTTGCGGATCTAGGTTCGATTCTGCAGGCGACATCGCTTCATCAACATGACTGGTACATGCTGTTTTCCCTGTTGATTATGTTGGGAGGCTTCACCAAGAGCGCGCAGTTTCCCTTCCACTTTTGGCTGCCCGGCGCCATGAGCGCGCCGACGCCCGCCAGCGCCTACCTGCATAGCGCGACCATGGTGAAAGCGGGGATTTATCTTTTCGCCCGCTTGTCGCCGGTCATGCACCAGAACGATCTTTGGACCAGCCTGCTGCTCACCGTCGGCCTCGTGACGATGCTGGTAGGTTCCTACTTCGCGGTGAAACAGGGGGACCTCAAGGGACTGCTGGCTTACTCCACCGTCAGCAAGCTGGGCGCTATCGTCGCCTTGATTGGATTGCCGGATCAGTCCGGGCTCAAGGCGGCCTTCGTCGGCATCATCGCCCATGCCTTTTACAAATCCGCCCTCTTTCTGGTGGCGGGCACGATAGACCATGCGGCTGGCACGCGCGCTATTAACCGGCTCGGCGGCCTGCGCGGCAAGATGCCCGTCATGTTCTGGGTTACCGTCATCTCCGCGCTGTCGATGGCTGGCGCGCCATTCCTGCTGGGATTCGTGGCAAAAGAGACCTTGCTCGACGCGATGCTCCACCATTCAGGACAATGGACCCAGCTTCTGATGGTCATGGTTTTGGCAAGCACTATCTTCACCGCCATGGCCGGTTACATGCTGATATATGATGTTTTTCTGAAACGCCCGCAGAAGCGCCTCCACATTCACCGGCCGTCGCCTTGGATCGGTCTCGGCCCTGCGCTGCTCGCGCTTGGGTCTCTTGCTCTCGGTTTTCTGTTGGAGCCGCTAATCGTGCCGCTGCTTGAGTTGGCCGTGCCAAAGTCCTTTGAACTCCACCTGTTCACCGGCTTCAACGAGCTGTTCTTCCTTAGCCTGACGATTCTCCTCGCCGGTCTGCTTCTGTTTCTGCTGCGCAGGCGGGTCATCAGGCTCATCACATTTCCGCTTTCTTGCGACGCCTTTTATCGAGAATTCATCGCCTATCTCGAGTGGGCGGGGACAACGGTGCTGCACACGCAGTCCGGCTTCGTTCGCTATTATCTGGTCATTATTCTGGGCGCGGTCGCCGCCGTCGTCATCGCATCCAGCACCTTGTTTACCCTGACAGCGGGGCAGCAGCTCCTGCCGACTGATCTTTCAGTGACCATCATTGATCTGGCGAAAATTTTCATGCTGTTTCTGACGGTTGCCGCCGGCCTGATGACGGTAGTCCTTCGCGAGCATGTAAAAGCGGCGATCGCTTACGGTGTCATCGGCTACGCAATCGGCGTGATCTTCCTGATCAATCACGCTCCCGATGTCGCGCTGGTGCAACTGCTGGTCGAGACGATGGCCACCGTGCTGATCATTATCATGCTGGGCAGAATCCGAGCGGATGTGCGTATCAGAGTGATTAACAGCTTGTGGACGGGACGGCACGATCACCGTCTCGGCTTGCTGCGCGATCTCGGTATATCGATCGTTATCGGCACAGCCGTTTTTGTGTTTTCATTGATCGCGCTGCAGAACCGTCCGCAGCGGCACAGCGTCGCCGCCTGGCACCTGGAGAATTCAAAAGCCGTCGGCACGGACGATGTGGTCGGCGCGATTGTTGCCGATTTCCGCGGTACCGATACGCTGTTGGAGATAGCCGTCTTCACAACCGCGGCCCTGGGTGTGCTGACGCTGTTGGCTCGCGGACGTCGAAGCGGCGGCACACTGGCGCCCAAGGCGGCGCAGACCGGTGTTCTGCACGAGTTTGACTCGCAGGTCGTCGATGAGATACAGGACGCGACCAGTCTTTCGACGCCCTTTACGCGCTCTGTGTCATTCATCGTGCTGCCCATCGCGATTCTTATTGGCATGGCGCAGATACTGTATGGCGGCAACGGACCGGGAGACGGCTTCACAGCGGGCGTTACGATCGGTTTGGCGGTGTCGCTCTGGTACGTCGTGCTTGGCTACAGCGAGGCAAAGAAGCTGCTGCCCTGGTTCCGCCCGGAATTGATTATCCGCCTTGGCCTATTCGTCGCCATCGCCAATGCCCTGTTTCCCTTGCTCATTGGAGGGGAATTTATGGGGCATGTCGCGTTCGACCAGGCCCTCGGCATCTACGACTTTGTGGGCTCTTTCGGCCTGCATGTCACATCATCACTGATCTTTGAAATCGCCATCGCCATTACGGTGATGGGCGGCCTGGGAATCATCATAGAGGCGATCGCCTATCCCACCGAACGACAGCAGGAATCGATGGCATCGCCAGAAACCAGACAATCCGACGCATGACCTTGTCAGGCAAAAATGAAGCGGGCACAACCAGGAGCCGCCCATTGGAGGGAAGAAGAACATGACTGAATTGCTTTTCGCGCTATCGATAGGTCTGCTGTTTGGCATCGGCGTGTTTCAATTGCTGCGCCGCGATCTCATAAAAGCCGCGATCGGTTTCGCGATCCTTTTTTCCGCCATCAATCTGTTTTTCGTGGCTGCAGGCGCCTTCGAAGGTGAATTTGCGCCTTATGTCAGCAATGTGGAAGCGGGACGCCAAACCAGCGATCCCTTGATTCAAGCGCTCATTTTGACGGCAATCGTGGTCAGTTTCGGCAGCTTTTCGCTGGTGTTGGGATTTGTCAACATCATCTCCCGCCGATACAACACGATTGATTCCAACGACCTGAACAAACTGAAGCACTAAGGCGGTTGTACCGACGGCCGTACTTAACTCCCGGGGGCTGCGGAACCAACGATTATGGGAAACAACTATTTCTTGCTTGGCGCCTTGGTGACGCCCTTGGTCGGCGCGATAGTCGCCCTCGTATTCGCCCGCTCCAATCGCATTCAACGGATAATCGGCGTCGTGGCCGGCATTATCGCATGGGTATTCTGCAGCGCGCTGCTAATTGAAATCCATAGCAGCGGCATCCAGACCTACGCCTTGGGCAACTGGCGCCCGCCCTACGGCATCGTCCTGGTGGCGGATACCTTCGGCGGCTTGTTCGCATTCATGGTGACCAGCATCATGATCGGCGGCCTCCTTTATACATTGCACAGCCATGACAAATGCATGACCTACCCCGCCTTTATGCCCCTCTTCCTGCTCATGGAAGTGGGGCTGGTTGGCGCGATGCTCACCGGCGATCTTTTCACTTTGTTCGTTTTCATGGAACTCATGGTGCTGGCTTCGGTTTCGCTGACGGCGATATCGGACGATCAATATGGCTTGGAGGCGGCGCTCAAATACATCTTGATCAGCTCTATGGGCACGCTGTTTCTGCTACTTGGCATCGCGGCGATGTATGCCACCTTCGGGACCTTGAACATGGCGGAAATCGCGCAGACGCTGCTCACCGGCGAGCGCCCCTTCCTGGCGCCGGCCTCCGCCATTATGCTGCTATGCGCATTTCTACTGAAGAGCGCCGTTTTTCCCTTTCACTTCTGGCAGCCCGATTTTCACACGACGGCGCCAACGCCAATCAGCGCCATGCTTTCGTCTATCGTGGTCAAGGTCGGCGTCTACGGCATCATACGGCTGGTGACGCTGCTGTTTATCGAAGAAGCGCCATTGCTCGAGCGCTGGCTCTCCACGCTTGGTATAATCGGCATCGTCTTTGGCAGCCTGGGCGCGCTGCGCACATACAACGCCAAACGCATGCTGGCCTACTCAACATTCGCCCAGATTGGATTCATCCTCGTGGGCATTGGCTGGGGCGAACCGCTGGCGCTGATTGGCGCCATTGTATATGCCTTCAATCACGCATTCATCAAGTCTTCCCTGCTGATGCTGATGGGCGTCGTCTCCAGTTACACCAAGATCAAGAGCGCCAATTTTGCTGACATCAGCGGCATTGGCGGCAAGATGCCGGCTTCGGTAGGATGGCTGCTGCTCATCGGCGGGCTTTCATTGGCTGGCGTGCCGCCGCTCAATGGGTTCATCAGCAAATTGGCGCTGATTCAGGGCGGCGTCCATCGAGGCGATTGGCCGAATCTGATCATCATGGTCGCCGCTGGAATCCTGACGGTGATTTACATGATCAGAGCCTGGCAGCGCATCTTCCAGCAGAAGGCGCTCCCCGACACCGCCGAAACCAAGAGTGAAGGCGACAGTCTGCTGGCGCCCTTCCTGCTCATTTGCATCTGTCTGCTTTTGGGCACTGTTCTGGCGGAGCCGCTGATACAATTGACCATGGAGACAGTGCGCCAATTGGGCGACCCGCGCATCTATATTTCGGCCGTGAATTTGCCGGCTTGAGCGCTCGAGAAAGATAGAAGAGTTGACATCGGTTGAACGGTTCAAAAGTTGATGTCAAGCGCGAGATTTTAGGAGGGGAAGCGCCCCGGCGCGGCCTATGAGATCAAGAATCAAGGTCATGATTATGGCGCTGCCCCTGGCCATTGGCTGGACGATATACACTGCGCAGCCGACGGCGGGCAACTTCCTGCTGGGCTACGTCTTCAGCGTCTCTGTTGTCATGGCGACCGGGCTGCGCGGGGACAGCCTTCGCTTGCGGAGCGCTCCGCGTCAGCTTTACAATCTCATCGCGTATACCGTCTTCCTCGCCTCGGAAGTGCTTTTTTCCGGAATCAAGGTGTCACGCTTGATCCTGACGCCGAGTTTGCCCATCAACCCTGGAATCTCTCGGGTCAATACGCAAGACAAAACGGAAAACGAGCTCATCTCCGCCGTCAGCGCGCACGGCATCACCATTACGCCGGGCGAGCTTGTCGTGGATTTTGAGGAGACAGCTCAAGACGGCATCCTGATGATTGTGCACAGCCTGAACCTGGACGCCCCCGGCCGGAGCCTGGAAGACGAACAGAAGAAAAGACTCGACAGAATCAAAGGCATATTGGGTCATGATTGATAGCGCCCTGGCGCAAGCGGCGATTCAACTCATTTTGCTCGGCCTGGTCAGCTTGCTGATACCGGCGTCGTATCGGGTAATCGTCGGCCCGACTCTGCCCGACCGCTTGCAGGCGGTGGACCTCATTACTACGCTTCTGATCGGCATCATCGTGATGCTTGCGTTGGTCGAAGGGACGCAAAACTTTGTGGACATGGCCATCGCGCTGGCGGCATTCGCTTTCATCGGCACGATTAGCATCGCCCGCTATATATCTGAAGGCCGGGTGTTTTAGATGCTGTTTGAGTTGATGGGTGTGGCTGCGCTCCTGTTCGGCCTCTTTTTCTGCGCGGTCGGCGTGCTCGGGGTCGTGCGAATGCCGGACAGCCTGACGCGCCTGCATGCATCGGGCAAGGTGGCGACGCTGGGCCTGTTCGGCTTGCTGCTGGGCACGGCGCTGCTGATGCCCTCGGTGTGGCTGCGGCTGTTGGCGCTGGGGCTGTTTGTCCTGCTGACCAGCCCAGTCGCGACTCATGCAATCGCCGCCTCCGTTCATCGCCGGCGCGAAATTGCCGGCGAATTAGTCGAGACGGATTCAGCAGCGCAGCCTGCGGACATGACTGGTGTAGACGTCTCCGCCGTGCTCTCGCGATCGCGCATCCAGGATATCATTGAAGCCCAGGAACGAGCGCGCCGCCATAAGCGCCCCGACGGCAGGCCGCGAAACGACAGCCCCTAGCGAGGCCGCGCCAATCCCGCATTACTTCATGAACAGACTGAAGAGGGGGTTCTTGCGGGATTGCAGGTGATCCAACAGGTTGACCAGCAGGAAGCCGGCAATCATGAGAAGCAGAGCCAGCCCGAAGGTCTCGGCGGAGCGGTCCGGCGCGACGTTCTGCTCCAGCAGGCAGCGGAAATCACCATGCCGGTCCAGGTCACTCGCGAGGCATTGCTTCCATGGGTAAATCTTCCACAGCGAACCGGCCATAAAGCCGACCAGCAGCGCGACGGTCAGATTGTAATAGCGCGTCAACAAGTGGCTGAGTACGCGCGAGAACGCAATGATGCCGACCAGCGCCCCCAGGCCGACGACGATGATCGGCGGAATGTCGCGATTGCTGACGGCCGTCAGCACAAAATCATATTGCCCCAGAATCAAGAGCATGAATGAGCCGGATATGCCCGGCAAAATCATCGCTGTAATCGCAATCATGCCGCTGACGAACAAAACCGGGTAGGAATGATCGGCCTCGGCCGGCACGATGTTGACAATGACAAATGCGGCGACCGCGCCGCAAACAAAGGTGGCCGCTGTTGACGCGCGCCAGCGCACCTTGACGCCGATTGACAGAATCGATGCCAGCACCAGGCCGAAGAAAAATGCGAACAAAAGAATGCGCCCGCCGGCATCATCCAGGGTCGAACTGAGAAAACTAGAAAGCAGCAGGATCGCAGCCAGCAAGCCCAGGCCCAGCGCGAGCAGAAAACGAAACGAAACATGCTTCAGCAGGTCCTTGAGCCGCAACGACATAAGCAGGCGAATCGCTTCCATATTGAATGACTTGATCGCGGAGATCAGGCTTTCGTAGACGCCGAGGATGAATGCCATGGTGCCGCCGCTCACGCCGGGCACGATGTCAGCCGCGCCCATTGCGAAGCCGGTCAGCGCTAATCGAAGATACTGAAGGCCGGTCTGCGGATTAGATAAATCTTGGGATTTCGACTTCACCAATGCACTCCTCGCTGCGCAGGATCGACGCTTCTCGCTGGAAACTTACACAATCAATATACTCAAATTTGCCCGCTGCGCCAGCGGCAGCCGCAGCAAGCGATCGATGTCGCTTGACGGATCACCGCGGCGAGAAAGCGGACAGTTAGCGAGGACGATGCCTTGTGAATATAATGATGGCGGTTCACCTGACATCGAGCTAGCCGTCGCCATTCCGAGCCGAAAAGAAATATGAAGATAGGAGCCTTGTGATGCCTGGATACGCCAATTGGAAAGACCTGTTTGCGCAAGAATATCTGCAGCTCTTTGAAGAGGGATTCCCCGTCGGCGATACGGCCGAACCGGACTTTGAAGCCGCCTATTTGCCCGCCGCGGTGCGCAATGCGACCGACCGGTCGAAGCTGACAGAAGCCGACTGGGAAGCAGCCTATCGCGCCTTATGGTCCCAACGCGAGCGGGGCATACACGCGGACTATCCATTCGTCGAGCCCGATGACTTTGACGCCATCATCGCTGACGCGCCAGATCCGCCGCCGCTGCGGCCCTTGAGCGATGAAGCCTATGCCGAGCGGATTAAAGGCGCCTGGTTCGGCAGGATTGGCGGTGTGATTCTCGGCAAACCGCTCGAGATGCGCCTGGATAGGAAATTCATCAAGCGCTATCTGGAGAGCGTCAAGGCCTATCCGCTGAATGACTGGGCGCCGCATGAATCGCCAGAGCTTGGCATCACCTTGCGCTGCAAACCATCCACCTTGGGCAATGTGAAGTATGCGGAGCCGGATGATGATATTCACTATACGATTCTGGGCTTGATGCTCCTGGAGCAGCACGGCTTCAACTTCAGCAAGCTGGATGTGGCCAATAATCACCTGCGGAATATCCCCTATCATTGGCTCTGGTCTTGTACGCGCCAATCGTATTACCACATGGTCAATCTAAGCGCTGACCGACCGGTGGAAGAGCAGATTGACGAATTCCCGACCAAGATAAATCCCTTGCGCGAGGGCATCAATACAGCGATACGAGCGGATTTCTGGGGTTATATCGCGCCGGCGGATCCACGCCGCGCCGCGCGCATTGCCTACCGCGAAGTGACGCTGAACGCGGTCAAGAATGGCGTCTACAGCTCTATGTTCGTCGCCGGCGCCCTGAGCGCCGCGCTAAGTCGCGAGCCGACCGTCGATACGATTCTTCAAGGCGGGCTGTCGGTCATTCCCGGGCGCTCGCGTCTGGCGCATATCGTGCATGAAGTGATCGAATGGTATGAGGCGGACAAGGACTGGATCGCGGTCTGCGACAGAGTCTATGAAAAGTATGGCCACCTGCCTTTTCTTCACTCCTTACATAATATGGCATTTGTTGTGCTGTCGTTGATTCACGGGCAGCTCGACTACAGCAAGACGATTACGACCGCCGTGATGTGCGGCATGGACACCGACTGCACAGCGGGGACGGCGGCCAGCATTGTCGGAACTGCCATCGGCTACGACGGCCTTGACAAACGTTGGATCGAACCCTTTAACGATCATGTCAAGACCGTTGTGGCGGGGTTCGGGCATGGCTCGATTTCCGGCCTGGCGCAGCGCAGCGTCGATCTCTGGCACAAGCTGCGGGACGAGCCAGTTCCATGAATTCGCAAGCCGTCTCAAGAGATTGACACAACATCATGTGGTCGGTTGTCGCGGGCTTGACAGATCACGCCAGGGGCTGCCGGAAGTCATAGACGCCATCGCGGACAGCCCAGCGGATGCCGCTTTCGCTCACAAGCGCATGGCCGTCTCTGCTTAATGCGGCGCCTGATATTGGACAGCGCAGAATCGCCAACGCGTCTTCAATGTCGGCAATCATGTCGCTTGGCGCAAGGCCCGGCAATTGCAATTCCAGGAACACGCTGGGGGACAAGTTGCAGCCGCTGCGCTGCAACGCCCCGTCCAAAGCCGCCAGAAACTGCGTCGGCAGCGCGCGCTTGAGCAAGCCCAGGCGAAACCAGGAAACGGGCACGGCGCGCAAGACATCGAAACCGAGCCGCGTGACCTGATCGTAGATGTAGTCGGGGTGGAAGTTGTAGTTCAACTCGACGAACTCAACGGGATCCAGCGTATAGGGATTCCATTGGTTGAAGCCGAAGAGGTGACGCAGCATCGATTTCAGATTCCGCTTGTTGGCGTATTCCAGGATGAACTTGCCATTGTCGGCCAAGACGCTGCGGATCTGGCCCAGGACGGCCGGCACATTTTCGAAATGATGAATGACGCGGATCATCGTCGCCAGGTCGAATACGCCGGGGCGGAACGGCATTCTGTAGGCATCCGCCGCAATATAAACATAACCTTCGTCGCCGAAGGTGGCGCGGGCAAACTGCAATTGCTCCAGCGAATAATCGAGCAGGACCACCTGCTCAAACATCTCGTATTCGTTCGTGATTCGCCCGAAACCGGCGCCAATTTCGAGCAAGCGGCGGCCGCGCGTTGGCAGCATGCCCTTCAAGACGCGGCGTTCGACAGCGTCCTCGTAAGCGCGCCCCTGCCCTTCCCAAAAGTCCTGCCGATAGGTCGAATCGCCATAATCGCAGATGCGCGGCTTCTCGCTCATGGGATCGCTCCAGCGGGCGGGCACGGTTTCAGGTCAACCCCGCCTCTTTACGCAGGAGGGCGGCTCTGTCCGTCTTTTCCCATGGCACATCGACATCTTCACGGCCGAAGTGACCGTAAGCCGCCACCTGGCTGAAGACGGGGCGGCGCAATCCCAGATCGCGAATGATCGCAGCCGGGCGCATGTCGAAGCGCTTATCAATCAACGCGACGATTTTTGCGTCGCTGATTTTTCCGGTGCCGAAGGTCTCGACCGAAAGCGACGTCGGTTTGGCCTTTCCTATGGCATAAGAAACCTGCAGCTCGAAGCGAGCGGCGAGGCCGGCCTTGACCACATTCTTGGCGACGTAACGCGCCATGTAGGCCGCGCTGCGATCCACCTTGGTCGCGTCTTTGCCCGAGAAAGCGCCGCCGCCATGCCGGGCAACCCCGCCATAGGTATCCACCATGATTTTGCGCCCGGTCAAGCCCGCGTCGCCCAAGGGGCCGCCGGTCACGAAACGGCCGGAGGGATTGATATGAAAGGTACTGCGCTCGTCCAGCCATTTGCCGCATTCTCGATCACGCTTGATGAAATCGATGATCTGGCAGCGGATCTCGTCTTGAGAGATTTCCGGCGCGTGCTGCGTCGACAGGACAATGGTGTCGACGCGGAGCGGGCGCCCATGAGCATACTCGACAGTGACCTGGCATTTGGCGTCGGGACGCAGCCAGGCGATCTCGCCACTTTTGCGCGCTTGGGAGAGTCGGCGCATGAGTCCATGTGAAAGCGCGGCGGTGAGCGGCATCAATTCTTCCGTTTCGTCACAAGCAAAGCCGATCATCATGCCTTGGTCGCCGGCGCCGGTCGCTTCGATGCCGGCCTCGGTCATATCCCCTTCGCGCGCCTCCAGGGCCGTATCAACCCCGTGTTTGATATCAGCCGATTGTTCCTTGATTGAAATCAGCACGCCGCAGGTCTCCGAGTCGAATCCGAAGTCCGAACGCGTGTAGCCGATATCGCGGATGGTATCGCGCGCGATCTTTTCGATATCGACATAAGCCTGCGTCGTGATCTCGCCCATGACCACAACGAGGCCGGTGGTCGTCGCCACTTCGCAGGCCACCCGCGCCATCGCGTCCTTCTCGAGTATCGCGTCGAGCACCGCGTCGCTGATCTGGTCGCACATTTTGTCAGGATGCCCCTCCGAAACCGATTCTGATGTGAACAGATACTTTGGGGAGTTCATGAATGTGGTCGACATATTCTTCCTTTCTGCGGCAACAAAAAACGCCATGCGGGGCAGCGGGCGTCGTAGCTTCAGTTTCGCATACGCTCATCTGCCAGAGTATAGACCCTGCCGGACTTAGCACCGTACCGTTTCTCGGGGGTTGCCGCGAGTTCGCTGAGCCGGTTCTCTCACTCGCTCTCGATGAGTGCCGCCAGCGGTGACGATAGCGGCTAGAGGAATTATATCATAAGGTAGCGGCGGCGCAATCCATTAGCGGCGAGGCTCCAGGCAAAGGGCATCGGCCGGCCAAACGCGCTGAACGCGGGGTGGCGCGCTACGGGTTCTTGGAACGCTGGACATGCATGAGGAATTCGTGACGCGTGCTGGGTTTGTTCCGAAAGTCGCCGAGCATGGCGCTGGTGGTCATATTCGAATCATGCTTCATCACACCGCGAATCATTGAGCACATGTGCCGGGCGGTCATCACCACGGCAACGCCCCGGGGATCCAGCACCTCGACGAGGAATTCCGCAATTTGCCGCGTCAGGCGCTCCTGGACTTGCAGCCGGCGCGAGAACATATCCACGATTCGGGGAATTTTGCTGAGGCCCACGATTTTGCGGTTGGGCAGATAGGCAACGTGCGCGTGGCCCAAAAATGGCAGCATATGGTGCTCACAGAGACTGTAGTATTCGATATTGCTGACGATAACCATATCGTCGCAATCAATGTCAAATATGGCGTTGTTGACCAGCTCAACCGGATCGGTCGTATAACCGCTGACCAATTCCGTGTAAGCCCTTGCCACTCGCCTTGGCGTATCGGTCAATCCCTCACGCGCGGGATCCTCGCCAATGGCGTAGAGCAAGCTCAACGTGGCGTCTCTGACAGCGCCCTCGTCAACAGGCTCGGCATCCAGGCCAAACCTGGCCAGCAGCGAACCCGATTCAAGCTTGTGTTGAATGCCGTTCTCGCTTGCAGCGACCGCATCCGATTCTTGGCTAGCCATAAGCGGCCGATCTTCTAATCTGGACAATCATCATATCATTTATCGCGCAGGCACAAAAGAACATCTTTGTAAATCGACGACTGGACTAAAATTATAAAATGCTTGCCGCCGCTAAGACAAGCTGCGTTAGTAAAAATTAGCGGACAATTAACGTTTTACATACGCAATATGCGCCAGTTTATCTTATGGTCCTTGCTTTTGTCAGCCTCTATTTCGCTTTCCATGCTAAACTGCGGACGTATAGAAATAGGCTCCGGTCGGCATGGACATCATCCAAGTCAAGAATCTGCGCTTGCGCACGCTAATCGGCTTCAGCGCCCACGAGCTGGAGACGCCGCAAGATGTCGTCATCAATTTACGGATTGGCGTTGGAGACGGCCGCGCCGGGGAGACGGACGATCCAGCCGACGCTTTTAACTATCGAACCGTTACCAAGGCGATTATTCGCTTCGTGGAAGGCGCGCGCTTTGCCCTGGTGGAAAAGCTGGCTGAAGAGATCGCCCGGGTGGCGGTGGTGGATTTCGGCGCGCCCTTTGTTGAAGTCCGCGTTGAAAAGCCGGGCGCCTTGCGCCGCGCGGATTCGGCGAGCATCCGCATTCAGAGATGTCCGGATGACTACAGGCGCAACAGCGTATTCCTGTCCCTGGGTTCCAACATCAAGCCGGAAACAAATATCGTCGCAGCGATCAAGCGATTGCGCCGGCACACTACAGTCCTCGCCCTGTCTTCCGTTTATCAGACGCCGCCGCAGGGATTCATTGAGCAGGCGCCTTTTTTGAATATGGCGGTCAAGCTGCACACGGCGCGGACGCCAATCGAATTCAAGACCGAGGTCATCGACCGGATTGAAACGCAGCTCAAGCGCGTCCGTAATCCGCAAAACAAGAATGCGCCACGCACGATTGATCTGGATATATCGCTTTGGAATGAGGCTGTCTTTGAATATGGGGAGAAGCCTTGGAAAGTTCCCGCCGGTGACATCCTTCGATACGCGCATGTTGCGATTCCATTGGCCGAGCTCGCGCCTGATTACGCGCATCCGCAGGCGGGCATGCCGCTGCGAGAGATCGCGGCGTCCTTCAAGTCTGAGGATCTGCGGCGGTTAGCGCTCGAGATTGACCCAACTTTAGTCTAAGGGAAAACCGCTCAAGCGCTGTAACTAGCATGACCGAACGTCAATAGCGCGCGCAATTCGAGGCTTGGGTTAGAATAGATGATACCGGGAAGCGTTGAGTAGCAGGAAGCGTTATGGACAATGCCAAACTGATCACACTTTCCCAACCGCGGTCGGCGGCCTCCGAGGCCTACCGCAGCCTGCGCACGAACTTGATGTTCAGCAGCGTCGAGAGCCCGATACAGACCCTTCTGGTAACATCGGCGGCGCGCGAAGATCAAAAGAGTGTGACGCTGGCCAATCTCGCCGTCACCTTCGCTCAAAGTGGCAACCGAACCATTTTGGTCGATGCCGATTTGCGGCAGCCGAAACAGCACGAAATCTGGAACAGCGGCAATGATCGCGGTCTGAGCAGCATGATGGTGGAGGACAGCGCCATCGTCCAACCGCCCCTGCAAGATACGGCGGTCGACAGGCTCAAGATTGTGAGCGCCGGCGAATTGCCGCCGAACCCGGCCGACCTGCTGAGCGGAAGGCGCATGGACGAGATCATCGCGGCGCTCAAGCAGCGGGCGGATTATGTGCTTTTCGACAGCCCGCCCATTCTCGCCGCCACCGATGCGGCGCTGCTCGGCATCAAATTGGACGGCGCCCTCCTGGCCATCCGCGCCGGCGAGACGCGCCGGGACCACACGACGCAGGCGCGGCGGGCCTTGGAACGTGTCCATGTGCGCATCGTAGGCGCCGTGCTGACTAATGCGCCCAGCGATAACCGATTCGCATACTGAACCGGCGCCATGAGCAGGCAGAATCGCGCGGGCTTCTTCGTGACCGGCGCATCGTGCCGCGGAATGGGGGTTTGACGCGACCATGAAGGGGCTGATTCTCAGCGGCGGCAAAGGCACCCGGCTATATCCCTTGACCTACACGCGCGCCAAGCAACTGATTCCCGTCGCCAACAAACCCGTCCTGGTGCGGGTGATCGAGGCGATACGTGATGCGGGCGTGCGCGAAATCGGAATCGTTGTCGGTTATACCGCGCCGGAGATCGAAGATGCCCTGGGCGACGGCTCACAGTGGGATGTCGCCCTGTCATATATTCCCCAGGATAGCCCGGATGGATTGGCGCATGCGGTGAAAATCTCGCGCGATTTCCTGCGCGACGAGCCCTTTGTGATGTTTCTGGGCGACAACGTCATTGAAGGCGGCATCAGCAAGCTGATCATCGATTTCGCCGAAAACGACTGGAACAGCCAGATCGTCCTCAAGGAAGTGGAAAACCCCGAAGCTTACGGCGTCGCGCAACTGCGCCCAGACGGGAGCATAGAGAGATTGATCGAAAAGCCCAAAGTGCCTCCCAGCAATCTGGCGCTGGTGGGCATATATATGTTTGATCGCCACGTATTTGACGCGGTGGACGCGATCCGCCCTTCAGCGCGCGGGGAATACGAGATAACCGACGCCATTCAATGGCTCATCGACCAGGGCCACACGGTATATCCCCATATTCATCGCGGCTGGTGGATCGACACCGGCAAGCCAACCGATATGTTGGAAGCCAACAGCCATGTCCTGGAAGAGATCCTGCCCTGCATTGCGGAAGGCGTGACAATCGACGCGGGCTCAACTGTGGATTCACGCGTGACCTTGCAGGCGGGCGCGCGAATTGTCAACAGCATCCTGCGGGGACCGACTGTCATCGGGCAAGACACGCTGATCGAAAACAGTTACATCGGCCCCTTCACGAGCATTTATCACAATTGTCAGATTCGCAATTGCGAGATCGAACGCAGCATTATCCTGGAGAACAGCCGCGTGATTGATATTGATCATACGCTGCGCGACAGCCTCATCGGCCGCAATGCGACAGTCAAACGGAGCGCTGTGAAGCCGAGCGGCATCAAAATGAATCTGGGCGATCACAGCACGCTCTGGGTGTAGTTATGATTCCCGATTCGCTGGCAGGGGCGCAATGAAGAATATCCTGGTATCGGGCGGGGCCGGCTTCATCGGCAGCGCATTCGTCCGGCACATGGTGACGACCTACCCCGAATACAACATCGTCTGCTACGACAAGCTGACCTATGCCGGCAATATCGACAATCTGCTGCCGGTCAGCGACGAAGAGAACTACCGCTTCGAGCGGGGCGATGTCGCCGATCGCGCGGCGGTTGAGCGCGTCCTGAATCGATACGCCATCGACGCCATCGTCAACTTCGCCGCCGAAAGCCATGTCGACCGCAGCATCCTCGCTCCGGACGCGTTCATTCACACCGATGTCGTGGGCGCCTACATCTTGCTGGACGAAGGGCGCAAGCACGGGATAGAGCGCTTCTGCCAGGTATCGACCGATGAAGTCTACGGCGATATCGAAGAAGGGCTTTCGGGGGAAGACGACCGATTCTTGCCCAACAGCCCTTACGCGGCCAGTAAAGCCGGCGGCGAACTGATGGTGCGAGCTTATCATGTCACCTTTGGCATGGACACAGTGATTACACGCGGCAGCAATACTTACGGACCCTATCAGTATCCGGAAAAGCTGATCCCGTTTTTCGCCACCGAAGCGCTTGATGACCGGCCGCTCCCAGTATATGGCGATGGGAAGCAGATCCGCGATTGGCTTTATGTCGACGATCACGCGCGCGGCGTCGACCGCATACTGCATGCTGGCAAGTCCGGCGAGGCCTACAACCTTGCGGGCGAAAACCAACGTCGCAATCTCGAAGTCACCCGGCGTATCTTGCAGCTTTTAGGCAAACCGGAATCGCTGATCAGGCATGTGCCCGACCGCGAAGGGCATGACCGGCGCTATGCGATGACGGCGGAGAAGGCCCGCGCGCTTGGATGGCGCCGCGAGTTTGAATTTGACCGCGGGCTGGAAGCCACTGTCAACTGGTATGTGGATAACGAATGGTGGTGGCGCAAGATCAAAACGGGCGAATACCTCGAGTTTTACCAACGTCAATATGCCGGGCGGCTGGCGTCGTCATCATGATGACCGCGGCAATGCCTGTCAAGCGCCCCGAGCGCGGGGATGCGCTTCGAGGATCGACGCCCTGTTTGATCCGGTTGATTGATGTGAACGGCGCATGAATATTCTGATAACCGGCGCCGCCGGCAATCTGGGCGGCCAACTGCGCAGGCGGCTTGCGGATCGACATCAAGTGGCCGATGCGGACATCGTCGGCGATGTCAGCCACAAGTTGGACATAACCGATTACCAGGCTTGCCGCAGTCTCATCGGCGCGGTTCGCCCGGATATCGTGTTGCATCCGGCGGCATGGACCGATGTCAATGGCTGCGCGCTAAATCCGGGCGAGGCGCTCCGCGTCAACGGCGTCGGGACGCAGCATCTGGCTTCGATCACCGGGCAGCGCGGCATTCCGCTTCTCTACGTCAGCACCAATGAGGTTTTTGACGGGGCGCTCGGTCGCGCTTACACCGAATATGACCGCGCCAACCCTATCAACGCCTATGGTTACAGCAAATGGGTTGGCGAGCGAGCGGTTGCGCAGTTGAATCCGCGCCATTATATCGTGCGTTCAGCCTGGCTGTTCGCGCGCGCCGGACGCAACTTCATCCACGCGATCCTCAAAGCCGCGAGGGACGGAATGCCCCTGCGCGTCGTGACCAACGAGGTGGCCAACCCGACCTATACCGAGGACCTGGCCCAGGCCATCGTCCAGCTGATCGCGACCGAGCGCTACGGCGCCTATCATCTTGTGAATGAGGGCGCAGTCAGTCGCTGGCAATTGGCGCGCTTTGTGCTGGATGCGGCCGGCTTCCCCAATACGCCAATCGAGCGCATCAGCCGCCATGAATGGCCGCGCCCTTCCCTGCCGCCCGAATACACCGCCCTTGCCAACCACGCCGGCGCCAGCATTGATATCGTTCTGCGCCCCTGGCAAGACGCTGTACGCGCCTTTCTGGAGGCCGAGGCGGCCCCTTAATGCCGGCGAGACTTTCAGTCGTCATCCCGAATTGGAACGGCAAGCGCTTCTTGGAAACCTGTCTCGAATCGCTGCGCGAGCAAACTTTTGACGCGACTGAAATCATTCTGGTGGACAACGCCTCGACAGATGGCTCACAGAATCTCATCAAAGGGGAATACCCGGAAGTTCGGCTGATCGAACTGGGCGAGAACCGCGGCTTCACCGGCGCCTGCAACATTGGCATGGCAGCCGCGACCGGCGAGTTTGTCGCCCTGCTCAACAACGATACCGAGGTCGACCGCGAATGGGCTGAATGGGTTGTGCAAGCCTTTCTGCGGCAGCCGGCTGCCGGCATCGTCGCCAGCAAGATGCTGCTTTTTGACCGGCGAGACCATTTCCACACAGCCGGTGATTATTTTACGACGGATGGCCGCGCGGGCAATCGCGGCGCATGGGAATTGGATAATGGTCAATTTGACGCAGGCGAATTCGTGTTCTCCGCCTGTGGTGGATCCGCAGTCTACCGCCGCTCGATGCTCGACGCCGTCGGCATGCTTGACGATGATTTTTTCTTCCTCCTGGAGGATATGGATCTGGCCTGGCGCGCGCAATTGGCCGGCCACAAAGTCTGGTACGAGCCGCGCGCGGTTGTCTATCATCACTTGTCCGCGACCGGCGGCGGCGTTACCGCCAGTTACCATGACGGGCGAAATGGCATCTGGCTCCTGGTCAAAAACGTGCCGTCGAGTTTGCTGCGCAAATACGCCCGTGGGATCTTGACGCGGCAGTTTGCGCTGCTTTGGGGGTCCATGAAAGCGTGGCGCGGCCCTGAGGCGAGGGCGCGCGTCCGCGGCATGTTTGCTGGACTGTTGACGCTGCGCGGGGCGCTTGTGAAGCGCAAAGCCATTCAAGCCTCCAGGCGCGTCGCCGATGATTACATCGAGAGCATAATGACCCCACAGTAATCAGCATTTGGCGCGGCCGCGGGCAGGTGTTTGAAAGCGCTCGCCTGTGTACAAATGCAGATTCTCGCGTATGATGAAACACAGCCCTGTCCCGAGTAGCGTCCTCGCGGTGGAGAAGCGCATTTGAGCAGTCCATTTTTAAGCATCGTCATTCCGGCACACAATGAGGAGAGTCGGCTGCCGCCGAGCCTTGCCCAGATCGATAGCTTCCTGTCGCGGCATTCTATTGCGGCGGAGGTCATTGTTGTTGAGAATGGCAGCCACGACCGCACTTACGAAGTCGCTCTGGAATGCGCTCAAGAGTTCGATTTTCTGCGCGTGCTTCAGTCTCCCGAGGGTTTGCGCGGCAAGGGCCTGGCCGTGAAGCAAGGCATGCTGGCGGCGGCGGGTGATTGGCGCTTCATTTGTGATGCCGATTTGTCAATGCGCATTGACGAGCTCGTGAAATTCCTCCCGCCGGAATCCGACGGCTACGACATCATCATGGCCAGCCGCGAAGTCCCGGGCGCGGTGAGAGTGGACGAACCGGAATACCGTCATCTGATGGGGCGCGTCGCCACTTTCATCATCAAAGCGGCCGCCATCAGCGACTACGAAGACACGCAGTGCGGCTTCAAAATGTTCAGCGGGCGGGTGGCGGAAGAGCTCTTCGCGGTGCAGCGGATGAACGGAATCGGCTTTGATGTGGAGCTGCTGTTCATCGCCAAGCGCCGCGGTTACAAAGTGAAGGAAGTGCCGATCACCTGGTACTTCGATCCCTACTCGACGATGCGTCTGTGGGATGATTCGGTGAAACTGCTGCGGGAGATTTGGGAAATACGGCGAAATTGGCGCAAGGGCGTTTATGGCTAAACCGGCTAAAGCGCGAAAGACAGCGAGCCTCCAGCATGAACGCCACTACTTCAGCCTTGGCTGCCGGCTCATTGTGGGCATTGATGAAGCGGGGCGCGGCCCGCTGGCCGGTCCGGTAGTTGCGGCCGCGGTCGCTTTGCCGCTGGAAAGGCAGGATCTCGCCAAAGCGCTGCGCGGCGTGCGGGACAGCAAAGAGATGACGGCGGCGCAGCGTGAGGAGCGCCACGATGCCATCAAGTTGGTCGCTTCATGTTGGGGCATCGGGCAGAGCAGCGCCGAAGAGATTGACCAGCGCGGCATCGTCGCGGCGATCAAAGCGGCGATGCAGCGCGCGCTGGACAACACGCTGGGCGGGCCCAACATCATGCCCGACTGCCTCTTTCTGGACGCTATGCTGTGGCCGGAGCGGCGCGATATCCCGCAGGTGAGCATGGTCGAGGCCGACAAGCATTCCTTGACCGTCGCCTGCGCAAGCGTACTGGCTAAAGTTTGGCGTGACCGGTACATGATCGAGCTGGACGCCAAATACGGCGAATATGGTTTCGCCAGGCACAAAGGTTATGGCACCGCCGAGCATCTCCGTTCGCTGCGGCGCTACGGTCCTTGCGCGGCGCATCGACGCTCCTTCAAACCGGTTTATGAGCTCATCGGCGCGCAAGATAATGCAGCCTCCCCCTGGCGCGAGAGCGGCGGGGCGCCTGTGTTATCACCAGAATGATTTTGAGAGGAGCGTCACTTGAAAATCGCGCTGGCGCATGATTGGCTGAATCAAATCGGCGGCGCCGAAGATGTGCTTGAGGCGCTGCTGCGCATTTACCCCGCCAGCCCCGTTTACACCAGCATTTTCGCCAAATCGCTCATGCCGCAATTTCTGCAGGAAAGCGATATCCGGACGCTTTGGCTCGACCGCCTGCCGGCAATTCATCGGCGTCATCAAGCCTATCTGCCCTTGTATCCGCTCGCCTGGAATTCCCTGAATATAGACAAATATGATGTGATTCTTAGCAACAAGAGCGGCTTTTGCCATGTATTGCGCTTCCCGCCGGAAAGCCTGCATATCTGTTATTGTCTTACGCCGACGCGTTACGTCTGGCAGCTGCGGCACTACCTGGCGGGAGAGGAACTCGGCGCTGCCAGTACCGCGCTCCTGCGGCCGCTGGTGGCCCTGCTGCGGCCTTGGGATTACGCCGCGGCGCAGCGCGTCTCACATTTCATCGCCATCAGCTCAGCGGTGAAAGAGCGCATCCGTCGATTCTACAACCGGGCCTCAGTCGTCATCTACCCGCCCGTGGAGACGGCGCGCTTTGAAGGGGCCGCGTGTGACCAAGTTGACGACTATTACCTGGTCGTATCCCGCCTTGTGCCGTATAAGCGCATTGACCTGGCCGTGCAAGCGGCGACGGCGCTGGGGCTGAAGCTCAAGGTGGCGGGGACGGGGCGCGACCTGGAACGGCTGCGGTCCCTGGCGGGCGATTGCGTTGAGTTTCTTGGCTTCGTCCCCGAGTCGGATCTGCCGGGCTTGATGGCGCGCTGCCGGGCCCTTGTATTCCCCGGTTTGGAAGACTTTGGCATTACGCCGCTGCAAGCCCAAGCCAGCGGCCGCCCTGTCATCGCATTTGGCGGCGGCGGCGCGCTGGATACCGTGATCCCGGGCCTTACCGGCGAGCTTTTCCCGAACCTGACAGTGGACAGCCTGAAAGAAGTCTGGCGGGATTTCGATGAACGCGCGTACAATCCAGAGGCGATCCGCAGGCAGGCCAGACGCTTTGACACAAACGTATTTGTAGAGCGGATCAGCGCCTTTGTCGAACAAGCCTGGCAGGCGCATCAAGCGCAGCGGGAGTTTCGGTTTCGCGATCCCATGGTAGCGGTATAAGGTCGAGCTCATGGATTACAAAGAACTTGTCCGCATAATCTTTCGGCGCTGGTGGTTAATTGTCCTGCCTCTCGCATTGAGCGCAGTCATTGCGATTCCGGAAATCCTCGACGGCGGAACGAGCGCCCCGTCCGGGTATAACGCGGAGATACGTTACAGCGCCGCCCAGCGGCAAAATATGCCAGGGCGGGAAGGCGACTACACCGACGTCTGGATGGCGTCGGAATATACCGTTGACGCCTTGACCGACTGGGTGCGCACATTGAGTTTCCGCGATGAGATCAGGAGCGCGCTGGGCGATGCCGAGGTCGCGCTGGAGAGCCTGCGCGTGGCCGCCGACAATGTACGCAGCCTTGGCGTCCTTTACCTGAGCCACAGCCAGGGCGACTCGCTGCGCGCCATTGCCGATGCGGCCGTTCTCGTCTTGAGCAGCCGCAGCCAGCGCTACTTCCCCCAATTGGGCGGCGAAGCGGCCCAGGTTACGATATTGCAGCAGCCCGCCATCTCATCGCCGCCACCCGCCTTGACGAACCGTCTGACGCCCTTCATCCGCCTGGCCATCGCGCTCATGATCGGGCTTGTCCTCGCCTTTTTCGCCGAATTTGTCGACCCCACCATTTATCATCAGGATGACCTGCGCCGGCTGGGCATGCCCTTGTTAGGCAGCATTCCCAAAGAGCGGGCTTGAGGAGAAACCGGCAATTGACCGCTGACTGCGGGCGAGATCTACCAAACCACGAGACTGAGACGTGGCTGCCTTTTATGATCTGAGCGGAAAAGTCGCCATCGTCACAGGCGCTTCTCGCGGAATCGGCAAGGCCATCGCGGCGGAGTTCGCCCGCGCCGGCGCGAAAGTGGCCCTCGCCAGCCGCAAGCAAGACGCGCTTGACGAAGCGGCGGAGGCAATATGCCGGCACGGTGGGGAAGCCATCGGCATTGCCGCGCACAGTGGAGACAAGGCCGCGCTATACGCTCTGGTCGATAGAACGGTCAGTCAATACGGCAGGCTGGACATTTTGGTCAACAACGCGGCGACCAATCCACATTTCGGGACCGCGCTGGAAGCGGCGGACAGTTATTGGCAGAAGACAATTGAAGTGAATCTGATGGGCAATGTCTGGCTGTCTCAGGCTGCGGTCAAGGTCATGCGCGCCAACGGAGGCGGCAAGATAATCAATGTCGCGTCCATTGTCGGCATCACGCCTGGGCGTTACCAGGGCATCTACAGTGTTACGAAGGCGGCCATTATCAGCTTCACCAAAACGCTGGCGGCTGAGCTGGGCGGCGACAATATCCAGGTGAACGCCATTGCGCCCGGCTTGGTGCAGACGAAGTTTGCCCAGGCGCTTTGGGGGGATCCAGATTTGCTGGATCATGTATTGGCGCGGACGCCAGCCGGGCGCATTGGTCAACCGGAAGATATGACAGGCATAGCGCTCTTCCTGGCGTCGCCCGCTTCAGACTTCATGACCGGCGCCGTCATCGCGCTTGATGGGGGAATCAGCGCCCAATCCATCTGAAGGGCCGACTGGAGTCGCCTTTCAATTGCGCTGAGTGAATTGGCGTCCGGCCAGGATTAGCGATTGTCTCTGTCGGCCAGTTCTTCGGCCGCTTGATCGGTCGCTTCCGCCCCTTCCAACGCCAGCTCAGCCTGGGCCAGGTCTTCGGCCGCGTCCGCGCCAGGCTCCGCCTCAGGTATGTCTTCGTTCTCCGCGAGTTCGTCGTCAGACGTCGCTGAATGCCCTGCCATCGAAATCTTGCCGTCGATGAAGGCGCCCTCTTCCGTGGTCAGGGCCGAAGCGTTGATATCGCCCCAGATGCGCCCCGTCCGCAGCAGCTGCACCTTGTTGCCGGTCACATTGCCGCGCACGCTGCCGGCGATGGAGATGTTGCGCGCATTAATATCGGCGTGAATATCGGCCGATTCGCCCACAAGTATGTTGCCGCTGATCTCCAGCGAACCGGCAAATTGCCCATCCATGCGTACATTGCCCGAGCTGGCGAAAATGCCCTCGAAGCTCGTATTCGAGCCGATGATCGTATCGAAGCCAACGGGCCGACCGGTGGAGACTTCCGGCGTCGATGCCTGCGCTTCTGTATCCGTTTGCCCGCGCCGATTGGTGAAAAACGCGCTCATGCTATTCCCTCGTTAGATCGACTGTTTTGAAGCTGCTGGACGCCTCGGGTTCTCTTAATGAACGACGAGATTGCCGGCCTTAAACTCAGCCCGACCTTGCCGCATGGAGGCGAAAATGATCGAGGCGCGAGAGTTCCCGCACTTGCTCGGCCGCATGGTAGCTGCTGCGCACCAAGGGGCCGCTCTCTATCCATTTGAAGCCCATTTGCAGGCCGGCCTCACGCAGCGCTGCGAACTCCTCGGGCCTGTAATAGCGCTCAATCGGCAGGTGGCCTTTGCTCGGCTGCAGATATTGACCAAGCGTCAGAATATCGACGCCGATGCCGGCAAGGTCCGCCATTGTCGATTCGACTTCGCGCGGCGTTTCCCCCAAGCCGAGCATAATGCCGCTCTTTGTCAGCACCAAGGAGTCCATCCGCTTGGCGTTTTCCAGCGTCGCCAGCGCCCAGTCATAGCGATCTTGAGGCTGCACTCTTTTGAAGAGCCGCGGCACCGTTTCAACATTGTGGTTGAGAATCTCCGGCTGGGCGTCCATCACGATTTTCAGCGCAAGCTCGCTGCCTTTGAAATCAGGTATCAGCACCTCAACCGAGCAGCCGGGCTGCAGTTGACGGATCCGCCGAATCACCATCGCGAACAGCGGCGCGCCGCCATCCGGACGATCATCCCGATTCACACTTGTGATTACCACATGCTGCAACCCCATCGCGCGCACAGATTCCGCGATGCGGTTCGGCTCGCCCCAATCGAGCGGGTTGGGCAGCCCGGTCTTGATATCACAGAAGCCGCAGCTGCGCGTACAGGTATCGCCCATCATTAGAAAAGTGGCGGTGCCCTTTCCCCAACACTCGCCCAGATTGGGGCATTGCGCCTCCTCGCAAACCGTGTGCAGCGTCTTGCTGCGCATCAGCCGGCGGACTTGCTCGTAAGTCTCGCCGCTGGGGGCGCGAACGCGGATCCAAGGCGGGCGGCGGCGCGGCGTCTTTGGGTCGGGTTGCCAATCGCCCGATGTCACAACGGGAATCAGATCGGCTTGGATCGTATCGGTCAATTCGGTTCTCCGCTTGTGTACACAACAGGCATTTACGCAGCTTCCCGATTCATTATATATCAATCTGCGCCCGCAATGCTATGGCGCGCGGCCGGGGCGGTTCCGTTCACGGGAGACGATGTGTTATGCTATGGGGCGAGCCCCAAGGCGCGTGTGCGGCGATGAGAACCATTACGCTCAAAAATGTTAGCAAGACCTTTTACGATAAAAGTCGAAAACTGACGCCCGTTCTAGCAATAAAAGACTTCAACCTGCATATCGAAGATGGCGAGGCGGTGGTTCTGCTGGGCCCGAGCGGCTGCGGCAAAACCACCCTGCTGCGCCTGATCGCTGGACTGGATGAGCCGGATACGGGCGAGATCTATTACAGCGACATCCCGCTGGACGCCATACCCATCGAAGAACGCGGCATTGGGATGGTTTTTCAAAACTATGTGTTGATCCCGCATTGGGAAAGTCGAAAGACGGTCGGGTTTTTCTTGCGCCTGCGTGACCGGGAGGAAGAAGTGCCGGCGCATGTCAACACCGTCGCCAACATAACCGGCGTCGATATTGAAAAACTGATGGGCCGTTTCCCCCGTAATCTCTCCGGTGGCGAGAAGCAGCGTGTCTCCATCGCCCGCGCATTCGCCCGCGATTTGGAGCTGTTGCTTTTCGATGAGCCCTTCGCCAATCTGGATGCCAAATTCCGCGGGCAAGCGCGCGTCGAACTAAAGAGACTCATTCAAGAATTCAATGTGACGCTGGTCTATGTGACCCATGATCAAGTGGAAGCGATGAGCGTCGCCGATCGCATCGTGGTGATCAACGCCGGCCGCATCGTTCAGTCCGGCACTTATCAAGCCTTGCATGACGATCCGGACAGCCTTTTTGTCGCCGAATTCCTGGGAACGCCGACCATCAACACCTTTTGGGGGCGGGTCAGCGATGGCGAATGGGACGGCAGTTATATGGGGCGCGCCGCGCTGCCCGGCCCGCGCCCGAACGGCAGCGAAATCATCGTAGGCATTCGCCCGGACTACATACAGATATGTGATGCGGAAAGCGGCATCCCGGCCACAATTGAACGGGTCATCCCCTTTTACGCCGAGAAGTATACTTTGCTCGAAGTTTGGCTGCGCAAGCGGCGTTGGCGAATCCAGGTTCCCTTGCATGAGCGCTTCCAACCGGGCGAAACGGTCCACTGCCTGCTCGATTGGTCGCGCGCGCTCTTCTTTGACGGGCAAACTGGCGACCGCATCCGCTAATCGAAAGCGATCAGGTCTTTGAGCCTCTCGAGCGTCGCCGGGCCAATGCCGGGCACCTCGTCCAGATCAGCCAGCCCGTCAAACTGGCTCACCTGTTCCCTGTATGCAATAATTCGCTGCGCGGTGGCCGGCCCGATGCCAGGCAGCGTTTCCAACATTTCCTGCGACGCGGAATTAACCCGGACGAGGGCGCCGCCGGCCGGCGTCGGCAAGGCGGCATCAAGGCTTTCCTTCTCGATTGAGGGCACGTGGATATGATCGCCATCGCGCAGATTGCCCGCCAAATTGACAAGCGTCTTGTTCGCCAGGTCTGTCAAGCCGCCCGCCGCCGCCAACGCGTCCGCGACGCGGCTGCCGTGGGGCAGCAGGTGTTGTGTGCCCGGCAGCGAAACTTCGCCGGTGACATAGACCAAAATCGGCAGGGGCGTCGCCGTTGGCGCCGGGGTCGCAGTCGGCTGCGGGGGAATGATGGTGATATGGATGGGCTCAGGGCGCGACAGCAAAAGCAGCGCCAAACCCGCCGCGATCAATATCGCGAGCGCCAGGAATGCAATGACTGTCGTCCGCGGTGAAGACATAAACTTGGGTTTCCGACAGGTTTGAAACAGCCGCGGCAGATTCTAGCACGATTCTCGCCGGGCTTTAGGCTTGATCTTCCACCCAAACAGGCAGATGGCCCAAGGCGACAATATCGTACCACTGCGCGCGATCCCCCTCGGTGAATATCGCCGCTTCGACGACGACAAGCGCACCGGCCTTGTCCATTATCAGGCGCATCCCCTGAAGCGTGCTGCCTGTCGAAATCACGTCATCGACGATGGCGACCCTTTTTCCCGCGACCAGTTTGCGGTCCTTTTCATCGAGGTACAGCGTCTGCGGCTGTCCGGTGGTGATGCTCAGCGTTTCGCTCTGCAAGGCATCGCCCATATAAGGCTTGTGCGTCTTGCGCAAGACGATATAGGGCAGACGCATCTCGGAACTGAGCGCATGGGCCAGGGGGATGGACTTGGCCTCGGCGGTGACCAGCACTTCAAGGCCGCGCCCGGTCAACTTCTCGGCTAATTCCGCGCTGACCGCGTTGACAAATTCATAATCGCCGAGAATGTTGAGGATCGCAATCTTGACGCCGGGTTTGATCTCCATAAGCGGCAAATCGCGCTTGACGCCGGCAACTTCTACTGAATGGAAATTGTCATCCATCGCATGTCCTTATGGCAAATCTCAATCGCTTTCGCCTGATTGCAGCTTGACCGAAGCAGCCCTCGAAACGCTAGACGCCGAACTCGCCCAAGCGCGCCGCCGCCTTCGGATTCATTTGCTCTTCAAGGTCTTCCGCGCCGAAGCCGTCGACAATGCGGCCATCGACAAGGGTTAGAACGCGGTCCATCTTTGATGCGAGGGATGGATCGTGCGTAACCAACACCACCGTCGTCCCCTTCTCAGCGCGGATCGCCTTAAGCGCCTCCAATACCGTCTCGCCGGATTGTGAATCCAAATTGCCGGTGGGCTCGTCGGCTAGCAGAATTGGCGGGTCATTCGCCAGGGCGCGCGCAATGGCGACCCGCTGCTGCTCCCCGCCGCTCAATTCACTCGGGCGGTGATGATAACGCCCGCCCAAACCCAAATTCTCCAGCAAGTCCCTGGCGCGCTGATAGGGCTTGTGCCGGCGAACCTGGGCGAATTCGATCGGCAGCGCAACATTTTCCAGCGCCGTCAAGGTGGGAATCAGATTGAAGAACTGGAACACGAATCCGATTTTCTGGTTGCGCATGTCGGTGAGCTGCCCTTCATTCATGCCGCTTATGTCGATGCCGTCGATTTCGATTGAGCCGTCTGTGGGGCTGTCCAATCCGCCGATGATCCCGAGCAAGGTGCTCTTCCCGCTTCCCGACGGGCCAATGATGCCCACCATTTCATTCGCGTAAATCGTCAGGTCCACGCCTCGCAGCGCGCGCACAACCTGTGTACCCAGCTTGAGCTCTCTTTTGACGCGGCTCGCGCGGACGACCGGTTTCCCCATTATTCGCGTTTCCCTGCCTGTTTAATGGCGCTGCCCTATCCTACGCAGCCGCCGCGGGATAGTCGCATGGCGCGGCATAGAATGGCGGCCGACCGCCGCTACACTTCGTTGACAATGCTGAAAATCATCGGGCGCCGTTTGGTTTCGTTGTAGATCATCTTGCCCAGGCTCTCTTCAACCAGGCTCCGGCGATTGCCATTGAGGCGCCGGCTGCGGTTGACCGTTTCTATTATATTGTCGCGTATCTGCTCAAGGAAATCTTCCGCTTCCTTCAAATAGACGAAGCCGCGGGAAACGATGCGCGGTTCATCAATCAGCTTCCCGCTCAATTGATCGACATTGACGCTGACCAATACGAAGCCGTCCTTTGCCAGTATTTCGCGGTCGCGTATCACTGCGCGCCCGACATCGCCCACGCCGCTGCCATCAACAAAGACGTAGCCGCCCGGCTGGCGCTCACCGACTTTGACGCCGCGCGCGTCCAGCTCGATCGTGGCGCCATTCTCCACCAGTATCACATTCTCGGCCGGGACGCCATTGTCAGCCGCCAGCTTGGCATGCAGGTGCAAATGGCGGATCTCGCCATGAACCGGCATCAAATGACGCGGCTGCGTCAGATTGAGCATCAGGCGCATCTCTTCCTGGCGCGCATGGCCGGAGACATGCACCGCTTCAATTGGATCGTAGATGACGTCGGCGCCGCGTTGAATCAAGCGATTGATCGTGCGGTAGACCATTTCTTCGTTGCCCGGGATCGGGTGCGACGAAAGGATAATCGTATCGCCCGCGCGCACATCCAATTGGCGATGACGGCCTGTCGCCAGCTTGCCAAGCACGGCCGACGGCTCGCCTTGCGAACCGGTGACCATGAATACAACCTTGTGCGGGGGCATGGCCTGGGCCTGCCCAATGCTTATGAGCATGCTGTCATCCACATCGAGATAACCCAGTTTGCGGGCGATCTTGGCATATTCCGACATCGTATAGCCAGTGATGCAGACCTTGCGTTTGTGATTGCGCGCGGCATTGACCACCTGCTGCACACGCGAAACCAGCGAGGCGAAAGTCGCCACCATAATCCGCCCCTTGGCGCCGCGGAACACTCTGTCGAGCGCCCCGTCAATCACTGCTTCGGATTGTGTCCAGCCGGCGCGGTCCGCGTTTGTGCTGTCCGCCATCAAGAGCAGAACGCCCCGCTGCGCGAAACCGGCCAGTTTGGCGTAATCCGTCTTGCGCCCGTGAACCGGCGTATTGTCAAATTTGTAGTCGCCGGTATGCACGATCATGCCGTATGGCGTCTCGATGCCGTAACCGACGCAATCCGGAATGCTGTGGCAGACGTGAAAACTCTCCAGCGAAAACGGACCTATCTTGATCGTATCGCCCGCTTCAAATGTGCGCAGATCGGTGGACTTGAGCAGCCGCGCGTTCTTGAGCTTCACCTGCAGGAGGCCGGACGTCAGCGGCGTCGCGTACAGGGGAATGCCCGGGAAGGCTTTGATGACATGCTGTACCGCGCCGATATGATCTTCGTGGCCATGCGTAAAAGCCACGCCATGCAGTCGAATGTCAGCGCGCTCTTCCAGCCAGCGAAAGTCCGGAATGATGTAATCGACGCCGTGCATGTCGTTGGCCGGGAACATGATGCCGCAATCGAGCAGGAATCCTTCCCCATTGCATTCGAACAGGGTCATGTTCTTGCCGATTTCGCCCAGACCTCCGATCGGGGTAATTTTGAACTTGGGTTTCTTCGCCATGTGAGGGTACTCTCCAAACTGAAAACGCCCGCAAGCTTGTCGGCCTACGGGTTTCAATACGATGTATGGGTTTGCCTTGATCGAATGCTATGTAGGCGCTCCTCGCCAAATCAAGCGTCTATGGATTGCATCGCGCCGTCTCTTCGGGCGCGCGTTGGGTCTGAGTCAACCGGCTCAAGCACACAATCTCCAGGCATTATAGCACAAGCCGCCGATTGTCCTATTGCCACTCTTCGAAGGCATGCAATGCCGCGATCACATCGTCCTGATCATCGGGTGACAGGGCGTAATAGAACGGCAATCGCAAGAGCCGATCCGCCAGGTCTTCCGTGACCGGGCAGTCACCCGGTCTGCCACCATAGCGCTGGCCCATCGTCGACAAGTGCAGCGGCTGATAATGAAAAACGCTCAGGATCCCGCGACGCTTGAGATGTTGAATCAGGGCGGCGCGCGCTTTCATAGACGGCAGCAGCATGTAATACATGTGGAATGCCTGGTCGACATGTGCGGGGACCTCGGGCAAGGCGACATTGTTGGACACGGCCCAGGCGCTCAAACCGAGCTGATACCGACGCCAGATTTCCTCGCGGCGCGATTGAATTGCCGCCGCCTGTTCAAATTGCGCCAGCAGAAAAGCCGCGAGCATGTCCGACGGCAAATAGCTGGAACCCAGGTCAACCCAGGTGTATTTGTCGACTTGACCGCGGAAGAAGCGGCTGCGATTGGTGCCTTTTTCCCGTATGATTTCGGCGCGTTCAATCAGACCCGGGTCGGTGATCAGCAGGGCGCCGCCTTCGCCACAGGTGAAGTTCTTGGTTTCATGAAAGCTCAGCGTCGCCAGTTCGCCAAAGGCGCCGAGGTAGCGGCCCTTGTAGCGCGCAAAGAGACCATGGGCGTTATCTTCGACGACGGCGATATTTCGCTCACGCGCGATATCCATGATCGCGTCCATCTCACAGGCGACGCCGGCGTAATGCACCAGGACAATCGCCCGGGTCTTCTCGTTAATAAGACCGTGCAATTGACGCTCGTCGAGGTTCAGCGTGTCCGGCCGGATATCGGCGAAGACCGGCTTGGCGCCGCGAAGGACAAAAGCGTTAACGCTGGACACAAAGGTGAAGGACGGCACGATGACCTCGTCGCCTGGCTTGATATCCAAGAGGAGCGCAGCCATTTCCAGCGCGTGCGTGCATGATGTGGTCAGCAGCGCTTTAGGGATCCCGTGTCTCTCTTCGAGGAAGGCCTGGCATCGTTTGCTGTATTCGCCGTCGCCGGAAATACGCCCGCTGGCGAGACAGTCGCTAACGTAGGCGAGTTCCTGCCCGAGAAAAGTCGGAACATTGAAGGGAATCCGGTATTGAGTCATGGTCCTCTCATCATGGTCATGTCTTTTGCCGCGCTCATGCGGGTTGCTTAAACCACTTGTGGAACCACAACTCGACTGAGCGCGCAGCAAAACCGCAGCGCTGATACAGCCGCTGCGCCGCGATGTTTCTGCCCTGGGTGATCACATTCAGTCCCTCGACGCCCCGCCGCGACAGGTGGCGCGCAGCGTAAGCAACCATGCCGCGCGCGCAGCCAGCGCCGCGTACTGACGGCGCCACGCCGACCAGCCCGAGATTGGCTTCGCCGGCGGGTTCATGCAGATGACAAGTGACGAAACCGACTGGCTGGCCCGCCATTTCAGCGACGACGACCGCCGCGGCAAAATCAGTCTTGAGGCTTTTTTCCAGCCAGGTCTGATACATTAGCATGGCTTTGTCGACGCCGAATCGCCGGTCGACATAAAAGCGCGACATGGTAAAGCTGCCGCCGGCAACAGGCAGCAGCGCCTCCAAATCATTTTCCTGCCCCAAGCGCATCAGCAGCTCAGCGCCGGGCCCGGCGTTCGGAACATCGCCGACGCTCGCCGCCAGCGTTAGGCGAATGTCGACGAAATCAAACTGAGCCGCCTGCAGCACTGAAACGGTATCCTGGTCAGCGGCATCCGCCAAGAAATAAAGGCATTCAATGTCCTGATCGACGCATTCCGCCTCCAGCTCTTGGCAAGCGGGCCCATCCAATTGGCGCGCCGTCGCCCGGGCGATCCGAATGCCAAAATGCGACGAATCCCAAGGCAGGAATTTTAACAGTCCGCCGGTCATGCCTTGAGGTCTTCCCGCTCGTCGGTCATCTGTCGTACAAGGTAAACCGGGCGATCCATTATCCGCAGGTGCATCCGCGCCAGATATTCGCCAATGATGCCGAGGGCGAACATCTGGGCGCCGGCAAAGATGGAGACCAGCGAAGCGATAAATGTGAAGCCGGGCACTTCAAATCTGAAGGCGAACAACTGACTCAGCACAAGGTAAACGAAAATCACGGTGCCGAAGGCCGTCATGAGCAGGCCAAGAAGACTGGCAATTCGCAGCGGCAGCGTACTGAAGCCGGTAATCATGTTAAAGGCGTGCGTAAGCAGCTTGCCAATCGTATATGTCGACCTGCCGACTGTCCGCAGTCTGTGCTCGATGGGGACGGCGACAAATCTTGTCGTGCCCCAGGTCAGCAACACATCAATATTGACAAGGGGCCCGCGGAAATCGGCGAATGAATCGCGCAGGCTGGCGCGGAAGGCGCGAAAAGCGCTGACCCGGCGAGCGGTATGCGCGCCCATTGCGCCCTGCAAGACGACTTTGGTCGAGACTGAAGCGATGTTCCTTAGCAGGCTGTGCCGCTCGTTTATCGGCGCGCCATAAACCACGTCATAGCCCTCGGCGAGTTTGTCAAGCAGGTCGCCGATGCGTTCGGTCGGGTGCTGCAAATCATCATCCATGGTAACGATGTACTCGTAGCTTGCGGCGCGAATGCCGCAGAGCAGCGCGTTATGCTGCCCATAATTCCGCATCAGCCGGTAGCCCCGTACAAAAGCGTGCTGCTTCGAGAGCTGCTCAATTGCCCCCCAGCTGTTGTCGCCACCGTCGTCTTCCACCAGGATCACTTCCCAGCTGCCGGCATATTTTGGCAGCTCGCGCGCCAACTCCTCGACGACCAGAGCAATGCTCTTTTCGCTTCGATAGACGGGAATGACAACGGAAACGTTTGCCGCCTTCATATCCCCCTGCCCAAGGTCAGAGACAGTGATGTCAGCATGCAACCGGCATTAACAATCGGCTCCCCATCCAACTGTACTGTTTGCAGGCGAATCACGCCATCGCCGGTCAAGACTGTGGCGCCGCCATCAGGCTGCGATTCAAGGACCCGGCCGGGCGCGTATGACACATAGTTGCCAGGCATGCTTGGCAGGTCTGCCGACCAGATTGTCAGCTTGCGGTTTCCCAGGAAGGTATAGGCGCCTGGATAGGGCTTGCCGGTCGCGCGGATGAGATTGAAGATTTCGCGCGCGCTCTTCCTCCAGTCAATGAGCGCATCCTCGGGGGTCCATTTGCAAGTATAGGTGGCCTCATCATGATTCTGTGGATAACTGCTCACGTTGCCTTCCAGCAGGCTGTCGAACCTGCGTTCGGCAAGCTCCAAGTACAATTCTGTGAGCCTTTCCATTACTTCTGCTATTGTCTCAGTTTCGGATATGGATATCCGGCGCTGTTCGACAATGTCGCCGGCATCCATGCGGTCGTTGATTCTGAAAAGTGAAACGCCTGTCTCGCGTTCGCCGTTGATGATCGACCAAACTGTTGGCGCGAAGCCGCGATATTTCGGCAGCAGGGAATCATGGAAAACGAAACAGCCTTGCCGCGCCCGAGAATAAACTGACTCCGGTACAAGATAACGCCAGCTCGCGATGAGAATCAGGTCAATCGGCGCCTCTCGCCAAAAGCTCTGCAAATCTGGATGGGCGACGTTTCGCGCTTCGATGAATCGCTGGCCCTGCCCCAGGGTCAAAGATCTTATCTTCTCCAGAAACGGCGGTTCCCAAGCCGTCTCGCGGAAGCTAAAGACGGTAAACTTGTGACCCTGCCCAAGCTGGAAGAGCTTGCTGGCAAACCGATAGCCCCGGTTTGTAGCGCAAAATAGAACAATGTGCATTGGCCCACACATTAAGAAACAGCAACACAGCAATTCAAATCATTATGAGATTCGAGCGGCGAATGGCAAGGGGCAATGCGCTGCGCCATCCTCAATCCACCAATTCGCAAGACCTCGTTCTATGCTATAATCCCGCGAATTGACCCACGAAATGCCGAAGCAAAAGGAGACAAGTCTGCGATGGCCTACGATAACATCACCATGCCCGATTCCGGTGAAAAGATCAGCTTTAGCAATGGCAGCATGCAAGTGCCGGACAATCCGATCCTGCTGTTTATTGAGGGCGACGGCATCGGATACGATATCATGACCGCCAGCAAGAGGATCTGGGACGCGGCGGTGGAGAAGGCCTATGCCGGCGAGCGGCAGATTTCCTGGATGGAAGTCTATGCTGGGGAAAAGGCGGCGGACGTTTACAAGGGCAATTATATGCCCGAGGAGACTTTTGACGCCTTTCGCGACTTCAAAGTCGGGATAAAAGGGCCATTGACGACGCCGGTCGGCGGCGGCTTTCGCAGCTTGAATGTGACCCTGCGGCAAGTTCTGGACCTCTACAGCTGCGTGCGCCCGGTGCGCTGGTACAAGGGCGTGCCCAGCCCGCTCAAGCAGCCCGAAGATGTGGATGTCGTCATATTCCGAGAAAACACCGAAGATACATACGCTGGCATCGAATACGAATCGGGAAGCGAGGAGAACAAGAAGCTGGCGGCCTTCCTCAAAAACGAACTGGGCGCAACCAATTTCTTCCCGGACGCCGGCCTGGGCATCAAGCCGATCAGCCCCTTCGGCAGCAAGCGACTGATCCGCGCCGCCATTCAATACGCGATCGAACGCAAGCGCGGCAGCGTCACCCTCGTGCACAAGGGCAACATCCAGAAATTCACTGAAGGCGCGTTTCAAAAGTGGGGTTATGAGCTTGCGCGCGAAGAATTCCCCGAGCAGACGATTTCATGGGAGGATGTGGCCGCCAATCACAATGGCAGCGTACCCAATGGCAAGATACTGATCCAGGATACGATCGCCGATATTATGTTCCAGAAAATGCTGCTGCGGCCGCGCGAGCATGACGTGATCGCCACGACCAATCTCAACGGCGATTATCTGAGCGACGCGCTTGCGGCGGAAGTCGGTGGCGTGGGCATCGCGCCCGGCGCCAACATCGGCGATGAAATCGCCTTGTTCGAGGCGACGCACGGCACAGCACCGAAGTACACCAACAAAGACATGGTCAACCCCGGTTCACTGCTTTTCAGCGGCGTCATGATGCTGGAGCATCTGAACTGGTTTGAAGCGGCGGACATGATAACCAAAGCCTACGAAATGACGATAGACCAGCGCACCGTCACCTACGATTTCGCGCGCCAGATGGAGAACGCGACCAAAGTCCCCACCAGCGAATTCGCCAGCCGAATCATCGCCAATATGGACGCTGTGTGAGATAACCGAAGCAGAAGCGCAAGCGGGCCTGATCACGCTCAAACGAGATTCAGCCAGACGCGGCATGAGGGGCGGCAAGCACCGCCGCTCCCCTGCTTTTTTCAACATGCCGTCGCCGGCGCCTGTCTATCCCAATTGTCCGTTTCGCTTATTTCACTAGAATTGATTGCGAAACTAGGCGTAGCATTCGCAAATGAAGGCCGACGAATCAGCCCTATTGCCCGTGATTGAGGGGGACTTTCGGCGCGTAGAGGCGCAGCGCGCTCGACGCTATTCCCGTCCGCTGTTGATCATCGCCTGCGTTGTGGCCGCGGCGGCGCTCGGTTTGCGCGCTCCGCTTCTTGCCGCTGCCGCAGTTGCTGTTGGCGCGGCTGCCTTGCTCCTCGCCGCCCGCCATAGCCGTCCCAAGCTGGTGAAAGTCAGCCTTGCTAACGCAGCTTTCCGCGTCAGCGGAGACGGCTACGACATACAGCTCGAAGCGCCATTCCGCTTCAAGACCGGTGTTGAGCGAATCCTGGCCACTGACCAGCAAGACGAGCAGTGCTTCGTCCGCATGGTTATTGATGCGCATGGCAAGCCGCTCGTGCTTGAAGAGCAAGTGCCGGCTGGCTACTATCCGCCGCAACTGGACGAAATCGTCGGCAAAGCGAGCGCGCTCGGCGTCGCCGAGTTGACCAGCCTCAGCCCCTACCCCGGGGCACTCTGGTCTCTCATTGAAGCACTGGAGTCCTTGACTGAAGCGGAGCCCGCCGCCAAACTCGAAGAAAATGTGGAGAGCTTGTACCGTATCGGCAGGCAGCAGCTGGCCGACCAACAGTATGCCGAGGCGATAGAAACGTTCAGCGCCCTCATTCGACAGCGTCCTGATTCGGCGGCGGCTTATTACAGCCGCGGTTCAGCGCGTTATCATGCGCGCGCAGACCTGGACCGAGCCATCAACGACTTGACGACCGCATTGCGTCTGGAGCCGCATCAGTACAAAGCTTACCGGATGCGGGGCTTGGCGCGGGCGCGGCAGGGCGATTGGGCCGGGCTGCGCGACGACTGTTCGCTGGCGCTGCAGTATTACCCCAACAGCGCTGAACTCCACAATCTGCGCGGGACGGCCTGCTACCGTCTGCAAGATTTTGCCGCGGCGCTGTCTAGCTTCGAAGAGGCGGTTCGGCTTGACGCCAGCCGACATGAATCCTTCTATAATCGCGGGTTGGCAAAGCAGCGTCAGGGCAATCTGGCGGATGCGATTGAAGATTTCCAGCAAGCGCTTAATCTGAACCCCGCCTTTGTCGAGGCGCAGCGCAATTTGCAAGCCGCGCGGCGGCAGTTGGCGCGCCATCAGACTGAGTCGTTGTCTTGAGCCAGTCCTCGAATTATATCATCAACCCCAAATACCTAAGATTTTGTAGGGGCGACTCTTGAGTCGCCCACTGTCAAACCGCCGACGGGCGAGCCACGGGCTCGCCCCTACAGACTGCTAGGTGGATGCAATTTACCTAATTTCAACCGAAAAGGTTACACTACCAAGCCCTCCCCCATTTGCGAGCGGGCGGAATTGGCTGTACACAGAATGAGAACCTGCAACTTCTCCGACAAGGCATCCGTCTCCGTTTTCGCCTCGTCCAAACGCGCGGTCCTGCGATAAGCGTCAATCAATCTTGTCCTGGGCGCGCGCCAGCCACTGTGAAAGGGACAGCGCGACCAAGGCAAGCACAATCAATATCAGGCCGGTCCAGATGGCCGCGTCGATGTCACGCTCGAAGACGCTGTAAACCAGCAGCGGCATGGTCTGCGTCTTGCCCTGCAAATTGCCCGCGAAGAGAATGGTCGCCCCGAACTCGCCCAGCGCCCGCGCCCAGCTGAGGATCATGCCGGCGAAGAGCGCGCGCCAGGCGATTGGCAGCGTGATATACCAGAACATCAGCCAGCCATAGGCGCCGTCAACGCGGGCGGCGTCCTCGACTTCGGCGGCGATGCTGGAGAATCCCACTTGCGCCGACCGAATGTAAAATGGCGCCGAAATGAAGAACTGCGCGATTATCACCGCGATGATGGAAAAGGGAATAATGATGCCCGCCTCGGCCAATAGGGAGCCGATGGCGCCGCGCCGGCCAAAGGTGAGCAGCAGCGCCAACCCGGCGACGGCCGGCGGCATGACGATCGGCAGCTCAATGAACAGGCTGACAAGGCGCTTGCCCCTGAACTCATGTCGCGAAAGCACATAGGCGAGCGGCGTGCCCAGAAGCGCGGCCAGGCAAACGACCGCCAGCGTCGAGATGAAACTCAGCGCCGCCGCCGACAGAATAGTCGCGGAATCCGGCAAGCCGCCCCAGGCCTGCGAGCGAACGCCGCTTATCAGCAGAACGATTACGGGAGCTGACAGCAGCAAGAAGGCAAAGGAGCTGACAGCATAGATCAGGAGCTTATCCGTCTTCAAGTGACGCCGCTTCACATTCTATCTTGGTGGCTTCGCCGATGTCCGAGAATTCGAGTGCGGGTTCTGTTGCCGCTTCGTCCACTTCAACGTCATCCTGCCTGGCGGGCCAGCAGAATCCGTTGGCTTCGAGGATTGCCAGCGCCTCATCCGAGAGGACGAAGCGCATAAATCGCTCAGCCAGGCTCGGTTCCACCGCGTCAAGCAACGGCGCGATTGGATAGGACGCCAGCTGATTGTGCCGCTCAGCGACTGGAATGGCGATGAGCTGGTCGGCGACATCGCCCAAGGCATCGGACTGATAAACAATCCCGGCATCGGCCTCGCCCAGCGCGATCCGCGCGACGACCTGCCTTACGTTGCTCTCCTCGGAAACCAGATTTCGCAGTACGCCTTTAGTAAAGCTGTCGCCTCGTTCGTCACTGTAGGAAGCGAGCATGGCATCCGTGTAGGCGCGTATTGGCGTCCCTTCGGCCGCCAGGACCAGCAGGATGTTGTCCCGCGTCAAATCATCCAGGGAGTGGATAGTTGCCGGGTTGCCAGCCGGAACAATCAACACCAGCCGGTTATGAGCGAAGATTTCCACATCCGCTTCATCCACGCGCGCGGATTCCACGGCGACTTGCATCTGCAGCTCATTGGCGCTGGCGAAGACGTCGGCCGGCGCGCCAGCTGTGAGCTGCGCCGCCAGCGTCGCGGAATTGGCAAAGTTCAACAGAATTGTCACATCCGGGTAAGTCTCGGCGAATGCGTCTCGCATCGCTTCAAACACATCGGTCAGCGACGTCGCCGCGTATACGGTTAAACTGCCGCTCAGGTTGTCCTGGGCGCTCGAATTCGCAAAGCACAAATTTAGGAGCATGAACAACGGAAGAAGTGCCTGAAAGCGCATCGCCGTCTCCAGTCTGCGAAATCGAATCTTAAGCCAAGTCCAGAATAATTCAAGCGTCCGCGGCGGGCGCGGCAATCTCGGGCGCCCACCCTTGCGCAATCCGCAGGCCAATCCCATGACTGGCATACGATAGTCCGACGCTATCAGTACGCTCAATTGCAGCTGGCAGATAATCCGCTATGTTATGGATGAAGCGGCTTGTGAGGTTATCATGAGTTACGGCCAGCGGTCGGGACCTCCTTCATGGTTCGTCATCCTTCTTGGCGTCGCCATAGTTTTTGGGCTCTATTATCTTTGGTTTGGCTTGCGCAATTATATGTCCACCGGCCTCAGCGTCGCCGAATCCACGCAGCAGGCGATCGTGCGGAATACGGCGACCGCCGTACGCATCCTGGAGTTTGAACTCAATGCGCCGACGCCATTGCCAAGCTTGACGCCGATACCGGCCTGCCAGAAATTCGCCGTACACGTGCGAGAAGCGATCGTGCGCTCTGAACCGAGCATCGGCAGCAGAATCGTGGAAGCGCTGAAGGAGGGCGCAACCGTCTGCGTGATCGCGGCCCTGCCCAACACCGACTGGTACTTGATTGACGAGAACCCGTTGACACGCCGACTTGACAAGGTATACATGCACCGAGACATCATCTACGCGCTCAACCCAACGCCAATGCCCACAGACACCTTGACGCCAACGCAAACGGACACCGCGACGCAAACATTCACGCCTCGCCCCCGTTTGACGCAAGCGCGCGCGCCAGCAAAAGTGATCTCGCGGCCGCCCTCCGCCACGGCCGCCTTCACGCCATCCCCCTCTCCGCCGAGCATCAGCCTGTAGCTTGCGGGAAAGCCCGCTTCGACTATACTGATTTCAGTGTGTCATCGTCGCGCATGCGCTGATTCGCGCCGCGAAAGGAAACGGGTTTGGCCGCCATTATTCAGGTTGCTGTTGGCATCGTCTTCGTGTTCATCTTGCTTAGCATTGTCGTCACGGAGGTCAACTCCTTGCTCGCCCGGGCGACGAAGATGCGCGCGAAGACCCTGAGAAGCACGATCAACGCGGTTATCGAAGACCCGATCATCAGAGCGAAAGTTTATACCCACCCGCTGATACAACTTGTCAAGGCCGACCCAATCGCGCCGTCACAACGCATCTCGCGCGCTGAAGCGGAGGCAATCGCCGGCGGCGCCATTGGCGCAGTCGACTATATTGAACCGCGTGCCTTTGTCGATGTCGTGCTCAACACCATCAAGGCTGAATCCGACCAGCAGCTCTTTGGCGCTTTGATAAATGTCATTGACGGCATGCCCGCCGGCCGTGAACGGCGCGGCCTGCGCGTGATGGTCAACCGCATTGTTACGACGGGCCAAGGCATGAATGAACTGCGTGATTCGCTGCGATACGTGCAAGACCGCCAATATCGCAGCGCCCTGACCGACATCGTCAATCAGATTGATGAAGAAGTCAGCCTGCTTGGGCTGGAGCCGACGACGAATGTATCGCTGATGGTGGGCATCAGGCAGATCGGCAATCCCAACCTGCGCAACACACTTTCGGCCGTCATGGCCAGCGCCGACAGCATGGAGGAGGCCCGCGGCAAGCTGGAAACCTGGTACGGCAATTCGATGCAGCGTGCCACCCGCTCTTACGCCGGCAAAATGAAAAACCTGTCGGTTCTGGTCGCCCTGTGTTTTGCCGTCGCGCTCAATATCGATACGCTGCACATTGCGCGCGCTTTATGGGAAGACCCGGCGCGCCGGGAACAAATCAGCAGCGAAGCCCGTTATTCGGTGCAGAGCGGCAACCTGCAGGCGGAAACGGAGGACGACGAATACAGAGCCAACCTGGCTGACGATGAAAGCTCGCTGGAGGACGCAATAGAAACCGGCGCCGCCGTCGCCCACCAACTGCAAGACATCCAGGATCTAAGCCTGCCCATCGGCTGGACCTTCCAAAACATCAGTGATTTGCCGCCGGGCAATGCCGCGCGCAGCGATCCCAACAATCTCTGGAATTATTTTCCGGACAATAATCCGGCGGGCTGGCTGGGGCTGTTGGCGGCCAAATTCATCGGCATCGCCGCCACCGTGATCGCCGCGGCCCAAGGCGCGCCATTCTGGTTTGGCATCGTGAACAAAATCCTGCGGCGCTGACGCTTTCGCTATCGCCATCAGCATCATTGACGACAGCGGTGATTCCAGGCTTTCCAACTTTCGCGCATCCAGGCAGTTCGGGCGCGCTCCGGGCTGAAGACCTGGGACGTTGGCGCCAAGTATAGAACTGGACGTGGCTGAGCTGTTTTCTGGTGAATTCCGCACACTCTGAAGCCTGCTTTTTTGTAAGATTTTGTCAGTTGACATATCCCTGCGTGTTCGCTCAAAATAGAATTCACAGAGACTCTTTACTTCGCGCCCCAATATAGAAATTAATCTTATTCACCGAACAAGTAGAGGTCCTAAAGTGATTCAAGCACTCGTTGCGCTTGCTGAGAAACGTGGTTATGTAACTTATGAACAGATAATAGAAGCACTGGATGACGACGGCGAAGACAGGGTCGCTCTGCGAAATATCCTGTTCGAATTGGAAGAGCTCGGCATTGAGCTGCGAAACGAGGCCGAAAATGCCCAGCCGAAAGACGCCGCCGAGCTGATTGAGCAGGAATACGAAAACCGTGATTCCTTGCAGAGCCGCATCGTAGCCGACATTAGCGCCATTCCGTCCGACGACCCCGTCGGACTTTATTTTCGCCAGATGGCGCAGGAACCGCTGCTGACAGCTGCGGATGAAATTGACCTGGCAAAACGCATCGAGCGCGGCTTCAAAGCGCGCGGAAGATTGGACAATCCCGATGTGATGCAGAAGAGCGACCGCTGGCGCCGCCATCTGCGCCGGCTGGTCTTTGACGGTCAATGCGCCCGCGAGCACCTCGGCCGCGCCAATACGCGCCTTGTCGTCAGCATCGCCAAGCGCTATATGGGCCAGGGGCTGCCCTTTCCGGATTTGATCCAGGAGGGCAACGTTGGCTTGATGCGCGCGGTTGACAAATATGATTATTCGCGTGGCAATCGATTCAGCACCTATGCCACCTGGTGGATCCGGCAAGCCATAACGCGCGCCCTGGCGCAAAAAACGCGAACCATTCGGATTCCGCTGCACATGACCGAGCGAATCCGTCAAATGTACCGCGCCGCCCAGGATTTGGAGCAGACCCTGGGGCGCCGCCCTACCGCGGAAGAAATAGCCGGGGCCATGGAGGTGGCGGCAGATGCGGTGCGCGCCATGATGGATGCCAGCCAGCATGCTATCGCCCTGGAGCGGCCGGTTGGCGACGATGGCGACAGTGAATTTGGCGACTTCATCGAAGATCAAGAATCAATCAGCCCGGTGGATTCCGCCACACAGAACCTGCTGGAAGAGACCATTGAAGAAGTGCTGGCCGAATTGACGCCGCGGCAAAGCCATATCCTGAGGTTGCGCTTTGGCTTGGGCGGCGGCGAACCACACACCTTGGAAGAGATCGCCAACAAATTCGGCCTGAGCCGCGAGCGGATACGGCAGTTGGAGAAAGAAGCGCTGCGGCGTCTGCGTCATCCTCAATTGGCTCACAATTTGCGCGATTATCTGGCATAATCTACAGTCACAAAAGCAAGTTGCGCGAGCGGACCAAGATCAATCTTGGGTCGGCTCTTTTTGTATAAGGAGGAACATAAACGTGCCGCAGATGTTTCAGGATTTCCTTAGCCATCGCACTCTCAGCATGCGCAGAAACCAAATACGCGAGATTCTGAAAGTGGTATCGCAGCCGGGCATGATCTCTCTCGCAGGCGGCATCCCGGCGCCGGAAACCTTCCCCATCGAAGATCTTTACCGCATCAATGAAGCGGTGCTCGACCGTTATGGCGCTGGCTCGCTGCAGTATGACCTGACCGAGGGCTTCACGCCCTTCCGCGAGGCGCTGGCCAGTTATCTGAAATTGAAGGCGATCAATGTCGGCGCTGACGAGATTCTGGTCTTTAATGGTTCGCAAAACGTGCTTGATACCTTGGGCAAAATCCTGATCACGCCCGGGGATACCATCGCTCTGGAGACGCCGAGCTATCTGGGCGCCATTTCGGCATTCAGCGCCTACGAACCGAATTACGTCAGCATAGCCACTGATGACGAGGGCATTCAGCCCGATGCCTTGGCGGCAGCGCTTGACAGCCAGCAGATCAAGTTCATCTACCTGGTGACGACGTTTCAAAACCCAACCGGGCGTACGCTCAGCGCGGCGCGGCGGCGGCAAGTGGCGGAGATCGTTAAGGAACGCGGCGCGCTTGTCATTGAGGACGACCCTTACAGCGACCTGCGTTATCGGGGCGAGGCTGTCGCGCCATTTTACACCTGCGCGCCCGATAACACAGTCTACATCAGTACGCTGTCCAAGGTATTCGCGCCCGGTTTGCGCTTGGGCTTCTGCGTGGCGCCGCCGCTGATCCATGAGTGGCTTTACACCGCCAAACAAGGGGCGGATCTGCACAGCAACACCTATGCGCAGGCGCTCGCCAGCGAATACATCTGCAGCGGCGCAATTTACAGGCAGGCGCCGAAAATCATCGAGCTGTATCGGCCGCGTCAGGAGGCGATGCTGGCCGCGATGGAGGCGCATTTTCCGGGGAGCTACAGCTGGACGAAGCCCGATGGCGGCATGTTCATCTGGGTTGAGGGTCCGGCGGGCGTCGATGCCGAAGCGCTTTACTGGAAAGCGGTCGAGGAAAAAGTCGCCTTTGTGCCCGGGAAATACTTCTACATCAATCCAGAGGAGGGCCTGCCGACCATGCGTTTGAATTTTACGCGCGCCGACGAAGATGGAATTGAAACGGCAATCGCAGCGCTGGGCCGCGTCATGCGGGCTTTTCCCAATGCTTAGGCGCTTACAATCCGCGCATTAGCGGTTAAACTTGCTGCATGCCAAATCGACCGTCGACATTTGCCAAAGCCGGTGACTCATGGGCAGGATTGCGCGCGCTGATCCTGTCATTTTATTTGCCGGCCCTGATGGTGACGCTGGGGCAGGGTTTGCTGGCGCCAATCCTGCCTTTGTTCGCGGTCGACTTCGACATCAGCTATGGCTTGATCGGTCTTGTCTTGGCGGGCGAGGGAATCGGCACGCTGATCGCCGATGTGCCGACGGGCGTGATTCAGCGGCGCTTCGGCAACAAGCAGGTCATGATGATGGGCATCCTGGTGAAGGCGCTGTCCGTCTTCCTGCTTTTCTTCGCGCCCACCATCTGGGCTGTTCTGGCCCTGCGCCTCGTTGCCGGTTTCGGCCGCTCGATGTATACCGTTTCGGCGCATGTTTATGTCACCGACCAGGTTGGATTGAGCCAGCGCGGGAAAGCCATTTCGATGTTCGGCGGCACGCACCGGCTCGGCGGGTTCATTGGCCCGGCGGTCGGGGGCGTCATCGCCGGCATGCTTGGCTTGCGCGCCGTGTTCATCTTCGTCGGTCTGGTCACCGCCATCGGGCTTGTCCTGGTGACCCTTTTCACGCTGAAAGGAAAACGCGAAAAGCGCGGCGCGCTCCAGCCAGACGGGCATGAGCTGCATATTCGGTCCGTTCTGAAATCCAATTCTCGCGTCTTGGCATCGGCGGGGACGGCGCAGATCTTCGGCCAGATGATACGGGCCGGGCGCATAATCATCATTCCCCTTTTCGCGGCGGAAGTTCTTGGGCTGGCGGTCGATCAGATCGGGCTCATCGTCAGCATCTCCGTCGCTGTCGACTTTAGCTTGTTCGTTGTCGCCGGCTGGCTGATGGACCGCGTCGGTCGCAAGTTCGCCATCGTGCCTTGCTTTGGCATTCAGGCCCTGGGCATGGCGCTGGTGCCCTTCGCGGCGAGTTACAGCGGTCTGCTTTTCGCCGCCGTACTGATCGGCATCGGCAATGGGCTGGGTTCCGGCTCGATGATGACCCTGGGCGCCGACCTTTCGCCAGCGCGCACGCGCGGGGAGTTCCTGGGCGTCTGGCGTTTGATCGGCGATATGGGGCATACCGGCGCGCCCCTGGTCGTCGGCGTCGTTGCCGATATCCTTGTGCTGAGCTCGGCGATATGGGTGATCGCGGGTTCGGGCCTGGCGGCGGCGGGCATCTTCCTGCTTTTTGTGCCGGAGACGCTGAAACGCAAGCAACCGCTGGCGGCAGCGTAATGCCCCCTCATCCCCCGGCCCCTTGCCCCCACAAGGCGGAGTCGCGTAGACACAGACCCTACGGAAGGGGAGCCCCAGAATTCAATCGATACAAGCTGCGGAAGCTGAGCACCCTCAACATCGACTGGCCGATCAAGCAGGAGCGGCTCTACCCGCGCGCGCAGCCCTTGATTGTCGAGATCGGCTTTGGCAATGGCGATTTTCTGATTCATCTGGCGCAGACGCAGCCCGACTGCAATATCCTCGGCTTCGAAGTTTCCAGCCAGTCGATGGACAAGGCCGAGGCCAAGATCGACAAGCTGGGGCTGACAAACGCGCGCGCCATCCACAGCCGCGCCGAGACCGCGCTCAACTGCCTGCTCCCGCCCGAGACGGCGCAAGCGTTTCACATCAATTATCCCGATCCCTGGTTCAAGAAGAAGCACCGGCGCCGGCGCCTCATCCAGCGCGACACCGTCAACTTGCTGACAAGCCGGCTGGCCGCGGGTGGTCGCCTGCTACTGGCGACTGATATCATCGAATACGCCGAGATGGCGCATGAGATTCTGTCGCGAACGCCGGGTCTAACGAACCAGCTTGCGTCGCCCTGGACGCAGCAGCTCGAAGGCCGGTTTCGCACCAAGTACGAGCTGAAGGGTTATCGCGAGGGACGCCGCGGGCACTTCTTCGTTTACCGGCGCAACGACCATCCCGTCGTCCATCCGCCAGTTGTCAAGGAACTGGATATGCCACATTTATTCTTGCGCAGTCCCCTGTCCGCCGCGGAAATCGTCGCGCGCTTTCAAGCGGGGCGCCGGCGATTTGACGGCATCCACATCGCCATCCTGCGCGCCTACGCCGACCCGGGGCGGAACAGCGCCGTCTTCGAAGTGCTGGTGGAAGAGCCGACCATCGAGCAGCATACGATGATCATGCTGTCGCCGCGAGCGGGGGCGGGCGAGTATATCGTGAAGATGACGAGCCTGGGTCAGGCGCGGCCGACGCTGGGCATGCACCGGGCGGTAGCGGCGGTGGGCGAGTGGGTGGCGGGCTTGGATGCGGGCGGGATGGTGCTGGAGCGGAAGTTAAGGGATTGATTCACCACAGAGGCACAGAAGTAAAACCAAGTAAGTAATTGAAATCTTACAATTAGAAGAACTGTAGGGGCGTTTGACCCGCAGTGTCTACGCGCGGCGCTGAAACGCCCGAAAAATGGAAACACCTTATTTGGCTTTCTCCGCGCTCTCTGCGTCCTCTGTAGTTCATTTTTTGCGCGACTTACTTGCACTTGCTGAGGGCGCAGAGGGTTCTGAAAATAAAACAAATATGCTAAAATACGGCTCGCTGCGTAATATCAAGCGAAGGCGAGCCGCATCGTGTCCGCAAATCGGAATCTGCACCAAGCGAAGTCCAACAAGAAGGACGAGTTCTATACGCAGCTTGTCGATATTGAGAATGAACTGCGTCATTACACCGAGCACTTTCGCGGAAAAGTCGTCTACTGCAATTGCGACGATCCGCGAGTGAGCAATTTCTTTCATTACTTCGCCTACAACTTCCGCGTCCTCGGATTGAAGAAACTGATTACCACCTGCTACAAGAATCAGCAGATGGATATGTTCAGCCAGCATGACGCGGAAAAGGCGATCTGGCTGGAATACGATGGCACGGAGAACGAGACCGGCGTCCCGTCAGTCGAAGACATCGGCATCCACTATCTCGAAGGCGACGGCGATTTCAGAAGCGCGGAATGCATCGAGTTGCTGAAGCAGGCGGACATCGTGGTGACGAATCCGCCCTTTTCGCTCTTCCGGGAATATGTGGCGCAATTGATTGAGTACGACAAGCAATTTCTGATTATCGGCAACAAAAACGCAATCACCTATAAGGAACTATTTCCACTCATCAAAGAAAATAAATTGTGGGTCGGTGTTACCTCTATGAGCAGAGACATGCTTTTTGATTTGCCTGAGGAATATGCTCAAGAATTGCGCGAAACCAAGAAGGAAGGGAGCGCTTACAAAATAGTGGACGGTGTTGTGAAAGGCAGGTCGCAGAGCATGTGGTTCACCAACCTGGACCACAAGAAACGCCACGAGGAGTTGATTCTGTGGAAAAGATACAGTCCAGAAGAATACCCGACTTACGACAATTACAATGCGATTGAAGTGTCAAAGACAGCCGAGATTCCGATGGATTGGGATGGCGCGATGGGCGTGCCGATTACGTTCTTGAACAAACACAATCCCGAGCAGTTTGAGATTGTTGGCTTATGTTGGCTCTTGCTTCGAGATATGGGGGCTGGTGAAAGTATGTTCAAAATCAATGGCAAGAGGAAATATCGCAGGATAGTCATTCGGCAAAAGAAGAGGTGAATCCGAGCAAGCTTAAGCAACTTGACAAGTTGAATGAGCAAATCAATAATCTATAGTGATTGACGGGCTGGGAGCATACTATGGCGACTAACGACCAAACGCTGACTGAACGCATGGCTAAAGTTGAATCTTCCATCGAAACTGAACGTCCGCATCTGGCGACGAAAGCTGACTTGGAAAAGCTGAAAAGCGATCTGACATTTAGAATAATTCTCATTAGCGCCGCATTGCTCGGCCTCATCAAGATAATCCCGCCGTATCAAGTCTAATCGCTTGCGGCTGTTTTTCTGAAATTGGCAAGGGATCCTCGCCCCAATCGACTGTCGAATGAAAATCCAACAACTTGACCTCACCGTGCGCGATCTCGTCGCGGGCTACCACGACGATGGCGATGACGGCGTGGTCGGCTACGGCGGCAAGTTGGATATTCGGCCGGCCTTCCAGCGCGCGTTCATCTACAATCCGAAAGAGCGCGACGCCGTAATCAATTCCATTTTGAAAGGCTTCCCCCTCAATGTCATGTACTGGTTCGACCGACCGGACGGCAGATACGAAATCATCGACGGTCAGCAGCGCACAATTTCTATCGCCCGATATGTGGCGGAAAAACCAGGCTTCTCGGTCGACGGGCTGGGATTTGACAATCAGCAGTCCGATGTAAAGGAACGGATACTCAATTACAAGCTGATGGTTTATGTGTGCAGCGGCGCGCCTAGCGAAAAGCTGGAGTGGTTTAAGATCATCAATATCGCAGGCAAACGGTTGACGAATCAAGAATTGCGCAACGCGATTTACTCCGGGACATGGGTGTCCGACGCCAAGCGCTATTTCAGCAGAACGGGAGGCCCGGCGGCGGGCTTGGGCGGCGACTACATGAGCGGCTCGCCAATACGGCAGGATTATCTGCAAACGGTCATCAAGTGGATTAGCGACGACAACATTGAAGATTACATGGGAATCCACCAGCACGATGAAAGCGCGGCGCCGCTGTGGGCGTATTTCATTGATGTCATCGGCTGGATAGAATCCACGTTTACGAAAAAGCGCAAAAGGATAATGAAGGGCGTGGACTGGGGCGCCCTCTATAACGCTTATGTGGACGAAGACCTTGACCCCGCTGCGATAGAGACGGAAACCGCCGGTCTAATTCTCGACGATGATGTGACGAACCAGAAAGGGATATATCCGTACATTCTTACGCGCGACGAGAAGCATTTGAATATCCGAGCATTTTCAGACGGCATGAAGCAAAGAGCCTATGAGAAACAAGCGGGCGTCTGCGCCATCTGCAAGCAGGACTTTCCATTGTCTGCAATGGAAGCCGACCACATCACGCCCTGGTCTCAAGGCGGCAAGACGGTCGAAGAAAACTGCCAGATGCTCTGCCGGAAGTGCAACCGCGAGAAATCATCAAAGTAAGGCAAAGGACGCCCATGCCCTCCCTCACCTGCCACACACTTTCCAACGGCCTCACCGTCCTCCTGCGCGAGGTCCACAGCGCGCCCGTCATCAGCTGGTGGCTGGCCTACCGCGTGGGCAGCCGCAACGAGCCGACCGGGCTGACCGGCATTTCTCACTGGGTCGAGCACATGATGTTCAAGGGCACGGAGCGCTTCCCGGCCGGGGCGCTGGACCGCGAAATCGACCGCGCCGGCGGCCAGTGGAACGCCTTCACGTCGATGGACGCGACCAAGTATTTCGAGACCTTGCCCGCGGACAAGATCGATATCGCCATGCAGGCCGAAGCCGACCGCATGAGCAACGCGATTTTCGACGCCGACGAGACCGAGTCCGAACGCACGGTGATCATCTCGGAGCGGCAGGGGGCGGAGAACCAGCCCACCTTCTGGCTGGCGGAAGAAGTGCGCGGCGCCGCCTTCCGCGTGCACGGCTACCACCACGAGATCATCGGCGACGAGACCGACCTGCGGACGATGACGCGCGACGATTTGTATCGGCATTATCGCCGCCATTACTGCCCGGCGAATGCGGCCGCGATTGCGGTGGGCGCCTTCGATACGGAGGAAATGCTGGCGAAGATCGAGCGTTTGTATGGGTCGATTGAGGCCGATGCCGCGCCCGCTCTTTTCACGCGGGCGGAGCCGGAACAGCAGGGAGAGCGCCGCGTCGTGGTTGAGCGCCCGGGCAAGACCGCCTTCCTCGAGTTATGCCATCGCGCGCCGGCGGCCGACCACGATGACTGGATGAAGCTGCAAATCATGAACGCGATCCTGAGCGGGTCGGGCGGCGCGTCGGACAACAAGACGAGCCGGCTCTATCAAGCGCTGGTCAAGACGGAGGTCGCGGCGAGCGTCGGCGCCTGGCTCACGCCAACGGTGGACCCCTACCTGTACAGCATCATGGTGACCCTGCGTGACGACCGGCGGCCTGAGGAAGCGGAACCGCTGCTGCTGGCAGAGATCGAACGCTTGCAAACCGAGGGCGTCAGCGACGCGGAGCTGAACAAAGCGCGCAAGCAGACGCGGGCCGCCTTCGCCTACAGCACCGAAAGCGTCACCGAACAAGCGTATTGGCTGGCGCAATCCTTCATTCTGGGCGATGTCCACTGGTTCGACAATTATGCCGAGCGGCTCATGCAGGTCACGGCGGACGATGTGCGCGAGGTCGCCAATCGCTATCTTGTGCCGCGCAGCCGCGTCCTGGGAATGCTGCATCCGACCGACCCCGATCAGGAGACCCCGCCAGCATGACGCCACCGAATGAGAGCATCCCAAACGCGAGCAACATCGCGCGCGCCGAGCTGGACAATGGCATAACGCTCCTGGTTTACGAGAACGCGGCGGTGCAGTCGGTCAATCTGATGGGCTCGCTCCAGGCGGGCAGCATTTACGAATCGCCAGTTCAGAACGGCTTGGCCTCTCTGGCTGCGGGCGCCCTCAAAACGGGCACGGTCAGCCGGGATTTCGATGCGATACACGGCGCGCTGGAAGATGTCGGCGCCGATCTCGGCTTTCGCGGGCATGTGCACAAGGTCGGCCTCTCTGGCAAGTCTTTGGCGGAAGACCTTGGGCTGCTTCTTCAAATCGCGGCTGATACATTGCGCCAGCCGGTTTTCCCGGCGGAACATGTCGATCGCTTGCGCGGCGAGCGCTTGACCTGGCTCCAATACAGCAACTACGACAGTCGTTACCGCGCCGCCAAGGCGATGCGCGAAGCGCTCTATCCCGATACGCATCCTTATCATTATGGCACTTACGGCAGTGATGATACGATCGCCGATCTCAGGGTTGATGATCTGAAGAATTTTCACGCGGCTCATTTTGGCCCGCGCGGCATGATCCTGGTCATCGTCGGCGCGGTTGACGCGGGCGAAGCCATGGGCTTGGCGGCGGATGCTTTCGGCGACTGGCGCAATCCAGAGCAGCCTGCCGTCGAGCAAGCGGCTGAGCCGGCGGCGAATTCGGAGGCTCGGCGCCCGCAGGTTTTCCTGCCCGGCAAGACACAATCGGATATCTGTATGGGCGTCGTCGGCCCTCCGCGCAAGGCGGAAGATTATCTGGCGGCGCAGCTGGCCAACAGCGTTCTGGGCGAATTCGGCATGATGGGGCGGATCGGCAAGAGCGTGCGCGAGGAAAAGGGCTTGGCTTATTATGCTTACAGTCGCGTCGGCGGCGGTCATGGACCGGATCCATGGACGATTAGCGCCGGCGTCAATCCGGATAATGTCGAGTTGGCGATCGGGTCGATCGTGGAAGAGATCGAGCGGCTGACGAGCGAAACGGTCACGGACGAAGATCTGGCGGACAATCAAAGTTATTTCACCGGGCGCATGCCGCTGCGGCTGGAGAGCAACGAAGGCATCGCCTCGAACATCCACAGCATGGAGAGCTTCGACCTGGGCATGGATTATCTGGCGCATTATGAAGACATGATTTACCGCATTACAAAGGACGACCTGCTGCGCGCGGCGCGGCATTACCTGCGCCCGGAGCGCATGGTTGTGGCTGTGGCCGGGCCTGTTGGATCCGACTCCTGACCGGCGCGTCCGCCCGTATGATGATGAGTAGTGACGCGGCGAATATTCTCCAAGCCTTGACCGAGCTGAAGAATATCGGACCAAAATCGGCGCGACGGCTGCTGGAAGCGGGCATCAAATCTCGCGAGCAAATCGAAGCCCTGGGCGCGGTTGAGGTTTTCAACCGGCTGCGCCAGCGCTATCCCGCCAGCTTGACGATGCTTTGGGCGCTGCAAGGCGCGCTGCTTGACTTGCCCTACAATCAGATCCCGCCGGAAATAAAGTCCGCCCTGCTCGACGAGCTCAACGGTTAATTGCGCAAGTTGCGTATGCGCTCAGGCGGCATCCCATATTATAATCTGGTGAAGCATTCGTTGGGCTCATGGGCGCGTTGCGGCAAAACTGGAAAGTGCGCGAATGGCGGACAAACGCATCGTAATCACAGGCATGGGCTTGGTGAGCCCGGTCGGCAATAATGTAGCGGATTCCTGGGCGAATATCCGCGCTGGGGTTTCCGGCATTGACTGGATCACGTTATTTGACGCCGAACTGGTGGAAAACCGCGTCGCTGGCGAGGTGAAAGACCTTGACCTGGTGGGCCGCTTTGGGCGGCGCGAAATGCGGCGCATGGATCGGGCGCAGATGCTGGCGCTTGTCGCGGCGGAGGAAGCCCTTGGCGATGCCGGCATCGAAATCACCGATGGGAACAAGTACGATGTCGGCGTGGTCGTGGGCTCAGGCATTGGCGGGATCGTTACCGTGGTGCAAGCGCTGCAAGGCTTCGAAGCGAAGGGACATCGCGGCGTCAGCCCGGTTATCGTGCCCGCGCTGCTGCATGATGGCATCAGCTCGCGGGTGTCGATGCACTTTGGGCTAAAGGGACCCAATTACAATATCACGGCCGCTTGCGCCACTAGCAACAACTCGCTTGGCGACGCCGCCGATCTCATCCGTATGGGACGAGCCACGGTCATGGTCGCCGGCGGCAGCGAAGCCTGCATCATGCCGATGGTCATCAGCGGCTTCAACAATATGAAGGTCTTGACCAACACCGAGGATATCCCGGAAAAAGCGTCGCGCCCCTTTGACGCGAAGCGCGATGGATTCGTCGCGGCGGAAGGCGCCGCCCTGCTGATCCTCGAGGATTTGGAACATGCGCGGACGCGTGGCGCGACGATTCATGCCGAGCTCACCGGTTACGGCCATACCTCCGACGCTTTTCACGTAACCGCGCCCAACCCGGACGGCGTGGATGCGGCTGAAGCGATGCGGCGCGCCATGCGGGAAGCGGAGATCCAGGCCGGCGACGTCAGCTACATCAACGCGCACGGCACCGGCACGCAGCTCAATGACAAGAGCGAAACACTCGCCATCAAGCAGGCGCTGGCTGAAGAAGCTTACAACATCCCGATCAGTTCAACGAAGTCCATGACCGGCCACATCCTGGGCGCGACCGCCGCCACCGAAGCCATTCTCTCCGTCAAAGCGCTGCACGATAATTTCATCCCGCCGACGATCAACCTGGAGACGCCGGACCCCGACTGCGACCTCGACTATACGCCGAACAGGGGCGTGGCGACGGAAATCGACCACGTGCTCAGCAATTCATTTGGTTTCGGCGGCCACAATACCGCAGTTGTCATCAGCCGCTATCATTAGACGCCGGCGCTAAGGCGATACTATCTGAGAAAGAATCTCCTCAAAGGCTGCATCCGCGAGCGCGCGGATTTCATCGTCCCTGCGATCCTGAATCGGATGGGGCACGTAACAGGCGGCGGGTTCAAAACCCAAAGCCGCCCCCTGAGCCGCGGCCGCATCAACAAACTCATCGGAAGCGACAAACATGCCCGGTATCCCGCGCGCTTCCAGGTCAGTGATGTCGTGCACACTGCACGACGTGCATGAGCCTCAATCGGCGAGGGCTTCGATGACGATGTCGCACTCGCTGGCAATCTTGTGCTTCAGATCGACAGGCGCGACCCGCGTGAATGTGGGCTTGCGGTAGCGCCGCGCATCAACCCCCATTTCGCCCAGCTTCGCCTCAAGATGATCGAGGAAGACATCGCCGCGCGGCTTTGAAATATCCAGGAGGGCAACGCGCGACCCGCTCAAGGACTTTGGCCGCGGGAGCGCTTCTCGCTGCGCCGGCCGCAGCTCGCTGGTTGGATCTAATAATGCAGGCATGGTTTGCTCCTTTTCAAATTTGTCTCGCGATTCGAGTTTGGCGATCTTTGTCAAGCGAGGGCGAGACAAGGGTCGCGTAGACACTGACCGTCCCCCGCCCCTACCTATTCGCATTTCCAATTAGTTCTCATGATTTTATCGCGACCGTCACCGGAACGCTGCCATGGGCGCCGCTTCTGCCCCAGCCGGTGATCACAGCCGACCACATGCCAGCGCCCCCGCCCGCGTGCGCGATCAGCAGGCCGTCCGAGCGGAATTTCGTCAAACGCTTGTCGGCCAATTTCTTCGGCATTCCTTCGGCGACGCCGCCAGCGCCCGCCACTATATCGCGCCCGTCCACCGTCAAGGCCTCGTCGAGCGCTTCGCGAAAACGCGCCTTGCTCCAGCCCGCTTCACGAAAGACGCGCATATTCTCCGGCGAAATGATCAGAAGCGCGTCCGTGCTGCCATAAATCTTTCTGTGATAGACCGTTTGCAGCGAAAGCGCCAGACTGCGGGTGAGAGATTCGGGACGGCGAGATTTTTGATCGCCGACAGGATGGACGCCGCCGCCGGCGAACAAGGTCACGGTTGATTGGTCGGGGCTGAACCCGCGCTCTACAGCCAAGGACTCCCAACAAGAGTCCTGCTCGCGCTCGGCAAAACAGAAGCCAATTTTCCCGGGTTGACCCAAAGTCGCGCGGTCGACGCCGCCGGGACGGCCGCCGCCCACATTGCGAATCACCAGCTGCAGCGCCCGCCCGATGGTCGAGTTGGCGCGGTTGCCTTGCCCAAGCACATTGTGGCTCCAATTCATGCCGATTTGCGCCGCGACAGGTCCGTTTACGATGACGATGGGGGCGGAGAAGTAAGTCGTCGCCAGGACGCCGTGCATGCAGAATTCGTCGAGGCAGGCGGCCTCCACCGCCGCCAGGACCACCGGCAGATATTCCGGCTTGCAACCGGCCATAACGGCGTTGATCGCCACCTTTTCAATGGTGCATGGCACATTGTCCGGCGGGATGATGCCGATGATCTCGTCCGGTGAACGGGTCGCGCCGGAGAGCATGTTGAGAACGCGCTCTTCGGTCGGCGGGACAAGCGGCAAGCCATCTGACCAGCCGCGTTCAAACATCAATTCATGTTCGTCCTGCTGCGAAGCCACTTCAATGCGACGCGCCTGCAGCAAGGTATCGCCGAATTTGAAGGCGAGCTTTTCAGGCATGCCGGGTTCAAGCGACTTGGAGCCGCAGCCCGGGCTGAATTCAGGCAAGCCTGCGCCAAGCTCAGGCAAGCCCGTCAGCCGGCGCCAGGCTTCGCGCTGCCAGCCGACCAGGCGCGCCCTTTCTTCGCCGTTCTCTACTTGTATCAGAGTCGGCACAATCTCGATGTTCAGCCGATAGGACAATTCCAGCGCGCGTTCGTCGATCACATCTTGCAGAGATGGGGGGAAAGCCGGATCATCCTGCGAATAGACGCGCAATTCGCGGGCTTGGGCGGCGGACTGGAGCGCCGGTTCGATGAGACGGCAGGTGTCGCATTCTCGCTTCACCACCGCGATATAACCGGTGAAAGCTTCAGGAATGACCGTCATCGTTTCATTATCCATCAAGCTCCCCTAACTCTCTAGCGCCACCCGACTTGAATCGCATCGCATTGATATGCCGCAAGAACATGGTTATGCTTGAAGCAAAACAGGCTGCAGCGCAGGCGACGCACATGAAACTGTCTGACATATTCCGCGAGGGCTCCAAAGCCCGCCAACTCTTCGCCAAGTTTTACGCGGTCGCCGCGATCCTTGTAATCCTGGCGGTACTGTTGCTGCTTGGGCTCGCCACCCGCGGCGCCTGAGGCTACTCGTAATCTTCTTTGCCCTCCGCCCAATAAGCCTCCAGAGACACACCCAGTCCATCAGCGATCCGATTTACGTAGGCGTAGTAAGCGGCCACCTGCGCGATATCCAATATCGCCCGATCGCTGAAGCCGCATGCGCGCAGGCGACGCAGGTCATCCTCGACCATGTCCCCGGGCGCGCGCGTCAGCTTGGTCGTATACTCTAGCATTTGCCTGTCGGCCGCGGTCAATTTTGCCAGGCGGTGATCCGCTTCTATTTGTGCGGTAAATTCCGGGTCTCCCGTCAACTGACGGAGGTTGCGCGCATGGTGCTTCAGTCAGTATTCGCAGCGGTTGATGGCGGAGACGACGACAGCGATCATCTCGCGCTGAACCCGGCTCAGTGGCGATTCGGCATACATCAGAGTCTTGTACAGATGCATGTGATCTATCAGCGAAGCGGGATGGAGGCTGTGGATCTTCATGATGTGATCGACTTTCCCGCTCTTGGGGTCGCCGGCGCGCTTATAGGCGCGCTGCAAGTCGCCGGCCGCGTCCGCTTCGGCGACGGTGTCAATCCAGGCTATTGGTCTTTTAGAAGGGTTCATGGGCGGCGCCCTCAACGATTAACGCAGTGCGAAGCGTATCCAAATACATCATGAAAGCTGCAATTGCAGAACTATATTGTGGGCGAGCCACCCGCTCGCCCGTACACACATTTCGATATTGGGACATTCTATCAAGCGCCATCCATTATCAAAACAATCTTGGTTCGCTTATGCGTCGACAAAGAGCGAAACGTTGAGCCTCCAGGCGATGTACAGCGCATGAAAAAAGGCGAGCAATTCCTTGACGCAGTCGTCGGCGTCCGCGCCGGCATGCATATCAAAGGCGAGCTTTTGTCGGATCGCTTCATCAAATGAAGAGATTTCCTGGATCTCATGCGCTTCCAGATCGCGCTCTATCGCGCCCAGGAAGAGCAGAAGAATCCCCGCGTGATTCGGTATGACGCGTTCGCCGACGCCAAAAATCATCTCAAGCACTTGGTCGCCGGAGACAGTCAGCTGGCCCAGGCGGCGATCAGGCGCGATCGGCAATTCAAAGTAGGTGCGCGCGCCAGCTTCAAGATCATCATCACTTTGACGAAGCGCCTTGATTGACGCGCCATCATAACCCAGTTTCTGAATGCCTTGCTTGAGCAGCAGCCACAGCAAGGGCTCATCCGGCACGGGCAGCCGCTCCAGCAGCCAAACCTCGGCGCGGGCAGTGATGGGATATTCTACGAATCCCATGCAGCCATAGGGTTGACCGCTTCGATTCGCCGGGCATGATTTGCAATGATCGGCGTAGTCGTCCAAAGCGGCGGCATGATCAAGCAGATCCTGCACCACGATCAGCTGCTTGTCGCCGGGGTCATCGGGTGTGCTGTGGGTGAATTCGAAGCCCATTTGCTCGGGCTCGCGCGAATCGCCGGCGGCGCGAAACCACTGAATGACTTCTTCGGCGCGGGCGCGCTCTTTCAGCCGCTGGAGTATGCCCTGCGACTTCAATTCACGTTTCGGGACGCAATCGTATTCTATGATGTAATCAATCGCCATCGCGACCGCTCCAGTTTGACGCATCGCCTTCCCGGCGAGTATAGCACAAGGCATTGACCGGGCGCGCCGGCCGTCCACCCGGCGGGCTAGCTCCAGCGGCCATAGCGCTTCAATGCCAACAATACGTTTATAGTCGTCATGGGATACCACTGCGGCAGGTTATGTTGATCGCGCCAATGACCGTCTTCCTGCTGCGCACTGGACAGCAGATCGAGGGAGCGCTGCAACAGCCCTTCGGGCAAGGCTTTGGCGATCATCGAGTCGGGCGTCGGCGCGAAAACGAATATGGAATCCAACTGGTTCTCAGGCGCTTTCGCGGCGCAAGCGACGATGTTCTCGATGGTCGCATTCTGGAAGCCTGCCAAAGCGGGAAAGTCATCAACCGCGAAGAAATAATCGAAGGCGTGATAAGCCATGAAGAGCCATTCGTTTCGGCGGATTTTATCCGGCGTGTAATGCGCCAGCGCCCAACGCGCGGTTTTGTCGATGAGAGACTGCGTCGCGCTGTCAAAACGAATGAGATTGCCGACTATGGAATCGGGCATGGTTTGCCCGCCCTGCTCCCGCCACCACGGCGCAAGCGGGTAATCGCGCGTTTCGGGCGGATTAAGCAAGTTGCCCTGTTCGTCCATCTGAGTTTCAAGCCAGTCGGACGTTCCCGCCAGCAGCGAACCAGGCGGGACCCCCGTGTGCTTCATGACGCCGAGCAAATACTCCAGCGCCAGCGGGTTCGATTGAGGCGCTTTCAGGTCATGTTCCAGGCCATGGCCGAAGCCCTTGTCCGGATTCTTGTAGCAGAGGATGATCTGATGAAGCCGCTCCAGAGGGCCGCCATCAAAAAGCCAGGCGAACAGCGCCCTCTCAAGCAGCGTGCCCTTTCCGTATAAGAAGTCTCTCGCTTTTGCCTGGTCAAATTGCATTGATCTGCCCTTCCCTTAAGCCGCGAACATATATTCTACGGGGCCGGGCGACATGTCGCAAGGGGCTAAAGGTACTGCTTGATGATGCTGATTAATTCAGCAGCGCGATGCCGGAAGGTATGCTGCTTCAGGACACGTTGCCGCGCCGCTTTTCCAATGGCGATCCGTTCACTGTCGTGCGCTAGCAGATGCTGATAGCGTTCGATCGCCTCCTCAGCCGACGCGACGAGGATTAGCTCTTTGGCTGGCTCGAACCATTCCTCGATGCCGAGGTAAGGATTGGCCACGATGCAGGCGCCCAGCGCCGCCAGCTCAAAGGGGCGCGATGAAGACGAGGCGCGAACACTGGCATGCGCGCCCCGGGTGATGCAGAGATTGATCTTGCTGCGGCAAACATATTCGCGCAGCTTGCTGAAGCTGAGGTAGGGAAGGCGCTCGGCATTGCCAAGCTCGCCAAGGTCGGTTCCGCGGACGGCGAAGCGGGAACCCGCCATTTCTCTCGATGGCGCGGCGATCATGCGATCTATCCATTCGGAGCGGTATTCGCGCCCATGTCCATAGAAGAGCACATCGATATCCTGCGCCGGCACGCGGACAGGACTGAACACCGCCGGATCGGCGCCATACCAGAGGGTATGCACGTTGGCGACGCCGAGTTGCTTGAGAAGCGCTTGACCGCCGCTGCTGTTGCTGATGAAAGCGGTGTATTCCGTCAGGTCAGCGCCATGATATATGCGGAAGCCGGAAGCGAATCCGCGCATATTGGGCAGGCTGGCTGGCACATCGCCATCAAAATAGAAAATGGGGATATTGTAGGTTTGCGTAATATGCTTGGGCAGGCCCCGCAGGTGGTTGAGCGGAACTGTAAGACAAAGTACAGCATCGACATCGGTCTCGGCATTCAAAATCCGCTCGAGGTGCCGCCGCCACAATGGCGCGATCAAGCTGTTCGCCGCTACTCTAACGGCTTTGTCAGACACCGATTCCCGGGCCGGGTCGGCGGTCATTGACGGCGAACGCGATGGCATAACCGCCCGCGTGAGATCGCGCATCGCCTTGAAGAGATCGCCCTGCCTGCGCGCGGGATTCGGCTCGGAACGCCACCACAGGCTCTCGATGGCCGCGCCCTGATACGGCGTGGCAATCACTTCGACGCCGGATTCATACAAGCCCTTGAGCAGCTGCCACCAGGCGGGGGTGGCGCTGAAGGGCTGACGCAAATCGAGTGATGCGGCAAGGACCAGAAGTTTCATGACCAGGCGCCTACAATTGGCGAAACGGGCGGCCTATCGCGCGAAGTGCCGCAAGTCTCAATTTTACAGTATCGGGCGCAATATCGCAGAATGATTTGCATTCGCAGACCATTTTCACGAGCGTCTCGCGAGACGCCTCTGCAATTTCACACTTTTAGGTAGCGACGAGGCACAATGTTTTTGATGCGATTGCCCTGGCCTTTTAGTTGAACGAATATACAGAAAACAAAAGTTTGGTTATAATGGGAACAATCGTGCCGAGGGCATGATATTGTCCGATAAAGGGGAGACACAGAACAATGAAACATCTATTCCTTGTACTCACTGTCTTGAGCATGCTGGTTTGCTTCAGCGCGCCTGCGCTTGCCGATGCGCATTGCATGGACGAGCTGGGCTGCGTTGAAGTGGGCCCGGATGATCCGATCGTATTCGCGGCCATATTGTCAGTTTCTGGCGCGACGTCATTCTATGGAGAAGACTCTCTCGGCGGCGTCGAGTTGGCATTTCTGGGCCGTGATGGCATGCTGTTGGGCCGCGACATCACGCTGGTTGTTGAAGACGAGTTGTGCAGCGCCGAAGGTGGCCAGGCCGCCGCTCAGCGCGTCGCCGCAGACGAATCCGTCGTTGGCATCATCGGCACGACTTGTTCCGGCGCGGCGCAAGGCGCTATGCCCATCCTCAGCGAAGCCGGTATGTTGATGATTTCATCCTCAAACACTTCACCCCGATTGACCAACGACAATTCGGACGAAGGCGGCACCTATCAGCCGGGCTATTTCCGCACTGCGCACAACGATCTGTTCCAGGGCGCGATGGGCGCGCAATACGCCGTTGAGGTGCTCAAAGCGGGCGCCGTCGCCACCATCCATGACGGCGATCCTTATACTGAGGGTCTGGCGGTCGTTATGGCGAATACCTTTGACGGATTGAACGGCGAGGTTGTCTTCCAGGGCGCGGTCAGCAAGGGCGACACCGACATGACCGCGATTCTCACCGAGATCGCCGCCAGTGGTCCCGATGTTGTGTACTTGCCGGTATTTGTACCCGAATCCGAGTTCCTCGTTTCGCAGGCGGCGAACACCCCGGGCTTGGAAGACGCGGTAATGATGACGGCTGACGGCAGCTTCGCGGCTGGCTTCGCCCAGAACACCGGGCAGGCAGCGGTCGGTGTTATCATGACCGGCCCTCACGTTGCCGGCGAATCCTACAACGCCTTCCTCGAGCTCTGGGCGGAAGAGCAGCCAGGCGGCACCGACACGCCGCCGAGTGGCTTCCACGCCCATGCTTACGACGCGGCGAACCTGTTGATGGACGCGGTAGAAGCTGTCGCCAAGGAAATGGATGACGGCACGCTGATCATCGGGCGCCAGGCGCTGCGCGACGCCATGGCAGCGGTCGAGAATTACGACGGCTTGACCGGGTCGCTGACCTGCCAGGAGGAGTCGCCATTCAAGGGTGACTGCGCGACCGGCACCGCGCTGGCCGTTTTTGAGATTGGCGAAGCCCAGGTAAACGAGGGCGCGTGGCCGCCTCCAATTGTCTGGGATCTCTCGATGTCGATGGGCGGCTAAGGGCCGCATCAGCCAGGCGGCTATCGAACATAAGACAAGCCAGGGCGCAACAGTCTCTGGCTTGTCTTAAACTTGTATAGCGCGCAAGCGCCATTTGGAGCTTGCGAAAGGCTCTGTCTGCCGCCAAGCAGATCTATCAGGCGGGACAGTCATTTTGCCATCAACTCAGGGAAAGCGATGATTGGACGAATCGCCGCCTTTACGGTTGTATTGAGTTTGCTTGGCTGCTTCCTTGCCCCGGCGGCTGCCGACGAAGCCTGCGCTGACCCCCTTGGCTGCGTCGCCGTGGAGCCGGAAGACCCGATCGCCATCGGCGCCATGCTGGTCATGTCTGGCGCGATCAATTACTTGGGCGATGATACGCTGGGCGGGGTTGAGCTGGCATTGCTCGCTCGCGATTACAGCTTTTTGGGCCACGAGATTGAACTGGTAGTTGAAGACAGCTTGTGCACGGCCGAGGGCGGTCAAGCGGCGGCGCAGCGCCTGGCCGCTGATCCGATGATTGTCGGCGCCATTGGCACAAATTGTTCAAGCGCGGCGCAAGGCGCCATACCAATCATCAGCGACGCCGGCCTGGTTATGATCGCGCCGTCCAATACCTCGCCGAGCTTGACCAATGACGATATCGCGGCGGGCGGCTCTCATTTGCCTGGCTACTTCCGCACCAGCCAGAACGGTCTTATCGAAGGTATGCGTCTCGCCGAGTTCGCGGCGCTGGCGCTGAAATCAGAAACGCTGGCAACCGTTCATGACGGCGATCCCTACACATCAGGGCTCGCCCGAGCAGTCGCCGATACATTTGCCGAGCTTGGCAGAGATGTCGTATTCGAAGGCGCCGTCAACAAGGGCGATACCGACATGGCATCCATCCTGACTGAAATCGCCGTGCACCAGCCAGACGTCATATATGTTCCCCTGTTTGAGCCGGAGTCCAACTTCTTCGCCGCGCAGATGACCCATATCCCCGGGCTGGAGGACAGCATCATCATCGGCGGCGCGGCCAGCTTTTCTTCCAGCTTCCCCGAGAATACGGGAGACGCTGCCGTTGGCATCTATGTATCCGGCCCGCTCGTCAGCGGCGACGCCTATGATGAGCTGCTGTCGCAATGGGTGGATGAATATGGCAGTGATCCGCCGAGCGGTTATCATGCTCATGCCTATGACGCAACCAACCTGCTCTTGACGGCTTTGGAGAACGTCGCCGTCGCTAATGACGACGGGAGCCTGGTATTTGGCCGGCAGGCGATTCGCGACGCCGTTGCCGCCACCAAAGATTACCCTGGCTTGACCGGCCGGCTGACCTGTCGCGAGGAATCGCCATTTGCCGGAGACTGTTCGCCAGGAACTGCCCTTGCGGTGTTCATCATAACCGAAGCTGAGGTGTATGATGACCATTGGCCGCCGCCGGTGGCATGGAATTTCGCGCTGGATGCGTTTGAGTAGTCCGCCCTCTCAATTTTCCGAATTCAGACGAGCCGCCAGGATCCACAGACAGAGCATTCTCATGATAACGACTTAGCAAGACGGTAGGGCTTATGTTCAAGTGGAAGACAGACGAATTCTCCTGGGTTGATTTCACGATTGACATCCTGCGCATACTTATTGTGCTGGGCGTGGTCGTTGGCGCCTGGAATACGCTTTCCTCCGGGCGCATTAGTTTTGCCCAGTGGGTCAATCTCTTCGCCGCCGGTTTGTCCCAGGGCAGCATCTACGCCTTGATCGCCCTCGGTTATACGCTTGTTTATGGCATCCTGCTGATGATCAACTTCGCCCACGGTGAAGTCTTCATGGCTGGCGCTTTTTCGACCGTATTCCTGGCTGAAGCGCTTAATCGAACCGGGTTTTTGAATGAGCAGCCGCTGCTGGCGATATTGCTGATGATCATGTTCGCCGGCCTAGTGTCGATGACGGTGGCGATCCTCTTGGAGCGCGTGGCCTACCGACCGCTGCGAGGCAGCCCGCGGCTGGTGCCTCTGATCACAGCCATTGGCGCGTCATTTTTCTTGCAATACACCTTTCGCGGGCTTTACGGCTCGGGCTTCAAGGCTTATCCCCAGGTGCGGATTTTGCAGGGCGCCATTTCAATCGGCGACATCAATATCCCGGTCGTGCAGGTTTTTGTCTTCGGTTCCGCCCTGGTGCTAATGCTCGGCCTTTATTGGCTGGTCGAGCGCACGCGAGTGGGCAAAGCGATGCGCGCCGTTTCCGAGAACAAAGAAGTCGCGCGATTGATGGGCATCGACATCGATTGGGTGATCATGTTCACATTCGGGGTCGGCGGCTTTTTGGCCGGTTCCGCCGGCGTCATCAATGGCATGTTCCGTCCGCAAGGCGTCAACTTTTTTATGGGCTTCATCCCCGGCATCAAAGCGTTCACGGCGGCGGTGCTGGGCGGCATCGGCAATATTCCGGGCGCCATGCTTGGCGGTTTGTTTCTCGGCGTGATTGAAGCGATCGGCCCGAACCTCGTTTTGGCCGGGCTCGGCATTCCCGGCGCCAACCAACTCAAAGATGTCATCGCCTTTACGATGCTGGTGCTCGTATTGATCTTTCGCCCGCAAGGCATCCTGGGCGAACGCCTGTCGGAACAGAAGGCTTAGGAGGTTCTCATGGACTTGCTGCGGTCGCAGACCTCCCAAAAAATCCTCATATTCGGATTGTTCTCCGGCGCATTCATTTTGTTCACGGGCGCCGTCGGCATGATCGCCGCCTTTCACGAACGCGAGGTGGTGGACCGATTCATCAGCCTGGGGCAACTGCTGCTGCTCATGGCGCCCTTTGTCACCGCATATTACGTTTCCAGGCAGCTCAGTGATTTCGATGAAGGGAAAGCGCCCCTGCTGATCAGCGGTGTCATCATCGGTCTGATGACGGCGCTGCCAAGCATCATTCTGCTTTTATTCAACGCGGACGAATACCGCTTCCTGCTCGATATCTGCCTGCGGGTCATTCCCTTTGTCGCCGCGTCATTGGTCGCCTGGCGGATGCATCGCGCCGGCGCGGAAACGCAGACCGCGCTGGGAATCTGGCTGATGATCGCCTTCCTCGTCGGCATCGTCACCTTCTCATTCGCGTTGATATTCGAGATCAAAGGCGACCTGCGCACGGTGCTGGTCAATATCGATCGCGACTGGGTGGAAGTTGTCACATTCGACAATAGAAATGACCTGATGCGGGGCATCGGCACACTGGGGCTCGTCTCGATGGCGGCCGGTCTTGCCGGCTCGCTCCTGTATCTGATGCCAGCCGTGCCGCGGCGCGCGCTGGTGTATGGTCTCAGCGTCACCGTGCTGGTCGGCGCCTTTGGGGAGACCGTGCGCCTGGTGCTGCAGGAAAACCTGGACCGCGACACCCTGCGCGAGATTTTCCGCCGCGACACCTTGCGCCAAAACGCGGCGCTCGCCTTATTTGTCATTAGCACGGCCGCCGGCTTTCTCTGGGCTATGTACGGCAGCCAAGCGCGCGCGAGATTCGGCGACATGAAAACGTCGCAGCGGCGGACGGTTAACATCATCGGCCTGGTCCTGTTTGTCATCTTCATGTTGATGCTGCCCTGGCTGATAGGGCGCACGCTCAGTGATGTCGCCGTCACCATCGGCATCTTCGTTTTGATGGGGCTGGGCTTGAATATCGCGATTGGGCTGGCCGGTTTGCTTGATCTCGGTTATTTGACTAATTACGCGGTCGGCGCCTACATATTGGCTGTCTTGACTTCCATCGGCCCGCTGGGTCTGTTCAAAGGGACTTTCACTTTTTGGATGGTCATCCCGCTGGCGCTGCTGGCCGCCATGTTCGCCGGGTTTATTTTCGCTGTGCCCGTGTTGCGAATGCGCGGCGATTATCTGGCGATCGCCACGTTAGGCTTTGGCGAGATCATCGGCAAGCTGGCGATCTCCGACTGGCTGAAGCCCTTGATCGGCGGCGCGCAAGGGGTGCAGGCGATCCCGAAACCGATATTCCTCGGCGCCGAACTCAAAAACCCGGAGCAACTCTACTACATCGTCTTGGTAGCCAGCCTGGTGACGCTCTTTGTTTCGATACGGTTGAACAATTCGCGCACGGGCCGGCAGTGGATGGCGATCCGCGAAGACGAGGATGTCGCGACCGCCATGGGCATCGATACGGCGCGCGCCAAGCTGCTGGCATTCACGCTGAGCGCGGCGACCGGCGGCGTGGCCGGCGCCATATTCGCCGCCAAGGTCGGCACCGTCTTCCCCAACAGTTTCACCGTGTTCATCTCGATCAACGTATTGAGCTTGATAATCGTCGGCGGCATCGCCAGCAATCCCGGCATCGTCGTCGGCGCTATTGTGCTGATCGGCATGCCGGAGCTTTTGCGCGAGTTCTCCGATTTCCGCTTCCTGATGTATGGCGCTTTGCTCATCCTCATGATGATTAAACGTCCGCAGGGCTTGATCCCCTCGAAGATTGTGACGCACGAAATCAGGACCGGGGTCAAACCGGCCCTGGCGGCGGCTGAATAGCGCGCGAGGAGGCAGGCGATGATGGCGGAAAAAAACAAAGACGGGCGCAATGCGATATTGGAAGCCAAAGGCATGACCAAGCGCTTTGAAGGTTTGGTCGCCGTCGACAGCCTCGACTTCTACATTCCCGAGAACGCGATTGCCAGCATCATCGGGCCGAACGGCGCAGGCAAAACCACCTTCTTCAATTGCATCACCGGCTTTTATGAGATTGACGAGGGCGAGATTCTTTTCGCCGGCGCGCGCATCAACGGCCGTTCGCCCGACCAGATCACGCGGGCGGGCATCTCCCGCACATATCAGAACATACGCCTGTTCAGCAATATGTCCGCGATTGAGAACATCATGGTTGGGCAGGAGCCGCACCTGAAATCGACCTGGATCGGCGCGATACTGGGCTTGCCTTCCACGCGCCAGGAAGATGAGCTGACCGAAGATCGGGCGCGGGAGCTGCTTTACTTTGTCGGCCTAGAGGGCAAGGGCGACATGCTCTCGAAGAATTTGCCTTATGGCGACCAGCGGCGCCTGGAGATCGGCCGCGCCCTCGCCAGCAAACCAAAGCTGATCCTGCTGGACGAGCCGACGGCGGGCATGAATCCGCGGGAAACGATAGAAACGACCGATTTCATACGCCGGCTCCGCGATGAGATTGGCATCACAATCGTCTTGATTGAGCATGATATGCGCGTCGTCATGGATATTTCGGAGCATATCACCGTGCTCGATTACGGGCGCAAGATCGCAGAGGGTTTGCCGGCCGACATTCAAAGCAATCCCGATGTGATTGAAGCTTATCTGGGGCGGGGCGCGGCGCAAATGCACGAACTCTAATCGAACGCGGGATTCCTTCATGGCATTATTAGAAGTCAACGACATTCACACCTACTACGGCAACATCCATGCGCTCAAAGGCGTCTCCTTCGAGGTGGATACCGGCGAGATCATCGCGCTGATCGGCTCGAACGGCGCCGGCAAGACGACGACGCTGCGCACGATTTCGGGTTTGATGGAACCGCGCGAGGGCGCCGTATATTATGAAGACGAAGACATCTCCAATACACGCGCCGACCTGCTGGTATCGAAGGGCATCTCGATGGTGCCCGAGGGACGCGGCGTATTTGCCAAGCTGACCGTTGAAGAAAATCTCGATATGGGCGCCTACATCCGCCGAGACAGCGGCATCAAGGATGATTTGGCGGGCGCGTTTGAACTGTTCCCGCGCCTGGAAGAGCGCAAGAAACAGGTTGCCGGCACGCTCAGCGGGGGCGAGCAGCAGATGCTGGCGATCGCTCGCGCCCTGATGTCAAAGCCGCGCTTGCTGCTGCTTGACGAACCATCAATGGGCTTGGCCCCTGTGCTGGTCGATGGCGTCTTTGACACGATTCAGCGAATCGCCAACGAAGGCGTCACCATCCTGCTGGTGGAGCAGAACGCGCACATGGCGCTGCAAATCGCCGATCGCGGTTATGTGCTGCAGAGCGGCGAGGTCGCCATCAGCGATACAGCCGCCAACCTGCAGCAGAATGAGACAGTGCAAAAGACCTACCTCGGCATTGACTGATTCTCGTGTCAAGGCATCTCGACAAGACCCAAGCGAGACTGGCGTCCCTGTCGGCGTCAGCCCTTAGCGAACTGTCGCGGGCCGCCACAGGCTGCGCTGGGCTTGAGGTTCAATCCTGGGATTACGAACCGGTGCATGGCGGTTTTGGAAGCGCTGTCGGCGGGACCGGGCTCTACCGCCTTCGGCTGCGCGCATCAGCAAGGCAGCCCCTCTCATTTATCATCAAAGTCCTCTATGAGCGCCGGAGCGAAGACGAGCGTTCGCCCTATTATTGGAAACGCGAATTCGAGGTTTACCGCTCCGGGATGCTCGATGACATGCCCGCCAACACCTTCTCAACGCCGAAGATTTACCGCGCCGACGACTACGGCGACAGCTGCTGGATATGGATGGAAGCGATCACAGACAGCAAGGGCGCCTGGTCCATTGCCGACTTTCACGATATCGCCATGCGTCTCGGTCGCTTCAACGGCGCCTGGCTCACTGGAGCATCCCCGCCGACACAGGCCTGGCTCAGCCAGAATTGGCACAGCGCCATCATACCCGGGCTGGCGGACAGGCTGGACAATCTGGAGCCCCTTCTTGAGACGCCCCTGGCGCGGACCGCCCTGCCCATGGACGCCAGAAACGAGATCGAGGCGATATGGCATGAGCGTCGGTTGTTCCAGGACGCCCTGGCGCAGCTGCCGCAAACGCTCTGCCATACCGATGCCTTCCGCCGCAACATCCTGCATCGCAAAGATGAAGTCATTCTGCTGGATTGGGCGCTGGCATCGATCGGCGCGATTGGCGAAGAGTTGGTCTGCCTGGTGGCGGTCAGTCTCTTTTATGAGGGCTTCACAGCGGCGTACGCCGACGAGCTGGACAAGGCTGTCTTCGCCGGTTATATCGCCGGGCTGCGTCAAGCCGGCTGGCGGGGGGAGCCTGAACTGGCGCGCATCGGCTTCACCTGCGCCATGGTATTGCGCGGGTTGGCCGGCGTCAAACAAGACCTTGAAATGCTGCGCGATGCGGGCGGACATAGACAAATGCTGCGAACGCATGGCATGACCAGCCTTGATGAAGTCGCCCGGCTTTTCGCTGATGTGCGCCGGTTTCGGCTGTTGAAAATGGCGCGAGAAGCGAGAGCCTTGCTCACTGGCTAACTGAGGCGGCCACCGGCGCGCGCGCAAGCGAAAGCAGGACCGCCGCTGCGATCAGTCCGCCGCCGACCCACAGCGTCAGTGTCAGCTCCTGGCCGAGGAACAGCGCAGCCAGGAAGGCGCCGGAAAGCGGCTGGGCGAAGAAACAAAGGGAGGCCACCGTCGCCGGAACCAAGGCAAAGGCGCGATTCCACAACAATAGCGCGAAAGCTGTCGAAACCAGGCCAAGATAGAGCACGCCCAGGACGATGCTCGCGTCGACCTGCCCTATCGGTTGCTGAGACAATTCAATCAAGCTGGCGGGAAGGGAAAGCAGGAGACCGCCAAAGAGGGCGTAGACCGTCACCGTCAGCGCGGGCAGAGAATGCCGCATCGTAACGCGCCGCACCAGGACCGAATACAACCCCCAGGTCACCGCCGCGATCGCCAGAAAAACATCGCCGAGGAAGGTCTCCGAGCCGAACTCGGCTGCGGCCGGATCCAATATCACCAGCACGCCGGCGCTCGCGAGGGCAACGCTGGCCAGGCGCGCGAGGGTCAGCTTTTCACGCAGCAGAATCAGGGCGAAGAGCACGACGAAAGCCGGCGACGCGCTGGTTACCAGGGCGCCGTTGACGGCCGTGGAAAGATCGGTGCCGACAAACTGCGCGCCCAGGCTGATGCCGAGGCCGACCGCGCCAACCCCAAGCAGCGCCAGTTTCGTCCGCCCGTCCGGCACGGGCTGACCCTTTGCCCGGTCCAGCGGGAACAAAACCGTCAAGCCCAAAAGAATGCGCAGGCTCAACAAGGTAAAGGGCGGCAGCGCCAACAGTGTCACATCGGAAACGACATACATGCCGCCCCAGATAGTCGCCGCCGTAATGCCGTAGATTGTGCCGCGCCAGATTCCGGAACCAGACATTGCGATGCCGCCAATTTGCCGCCGTCTGAGCTTGCATCATAGCCGATGCGAAGTGGCTTCGACAGGCTGCGCCACGAAAACAAAAACCAGAATTGCGGCCGTAAATGACATCAGATCAGCGGGCCAAGAGTATAATGAGCTAGGTAAATGAAATACTTGCGCGCTGAGGGGTTCTGTCATCAACGAGAGCTTGATTTATCTTTCCTATCACAACATCGATAGCGCCCACGCCTTTCAGCTTGTCACCTTGCTGCTCCGCTATTATCGCAATGTGTGGCTTGACCGCTTCGAAATCGACCTCACTGAAGATTGGAGCGCCAAAATCCGCCAGCTGAGGCCGCGCGCCACCGGCGTCATTGCCCTCGCAACCGATGATTATCTGGAGTCGCCTTACTGCCGGGCCGAGTTCGAGCATTTTGAAAGCCGCGGCATCGCCGTAACCGCGGTGATCCCGCGCGATTTCTCCACTGAAATGATTGCTGATTTCACCTTCAGCGACTGGATCGACTTCCGCCGCTGGTTCGACGACCCGACTGACCTCAGCGTGGAAAATCTCTTGAGCCAGATCCCGCAATCGGAAGCGGTGGAAAAGACGGGCGAGCGGCTCGATTATCTGCGCGGTTTTATTCAAGAGCTCGAGCTTGCCCTGGCCAAGATGCCCACGTCATGGGCATCGCTGCGCAACAGCGCCGGAGCGGGCGCGGGGGACATTCGTCCGAGGATGTATCAGCCCAATATGCCCTGGGACTTCACGGTGAAAAAGGCTGGCAGCACGATGCTGATCGACAATTTGCTGACGCATGCCCAGGCGGAACCGCAATTCATCCTGCGCGGGGAAGCGGGCAGCGGCAAGACTTATTTCGCCAGGCTTTTGGCGCTCCAGCAAGCGCACGCGGCGATGCGCGATAAGGACGAGGCTGTCCCCGTCTGGCTTGATCTGGCGCTTTGGGATACGCGCCATCAGGACTTCGGCGCATTTGTCGAATCGCAATGGCCGCTGCTGACGCATTGGCAGCACTGGCTGGACCAGCAGCAGACATTCTTGATACTCGACAATTGGAGCGATTTCGCCAGCGGGCATCCGGCGCGGGTCTCGGCGATAAGTCAATGGATTGACGCCAGCCCTGGCCATCGGATCGTCGTATTGGCGAGCTCCACGGCAAGCGTTTTGCCGAAGCTGCCTGTCATACAAATAGCGGGCCTCAATTCGGCGCTCGCGCAGAGCTTCTCCAGCGGTTATCTCACGCTTGATCAACAGAACAGTTTCCGACAGCTATTGAAGCAGAAAGGCGCCCTGATCGAGAACGGGCGGATAGACAGCCTGGCGATCGGCGTGGAATTACTTACGGCGGACCGGGCATTGGCATTCAACCAATGGCACCGTGATCCGCTGCCCGCCTTGATCGCGCTGCGCAGCCAGCAATGGCCCACAGCAAGCGGCGGCCTGGACGATAAGGATGTTCTGACCGGTTTGCAGAGGCTCGCCTGGTCGATGATGCTGCAAGACAAGCACCGCTTCCTGCCTCGCGCTTCAACCCTTGGTCAGTCGATCGACCCGCGAGTTATGGATCGCGCGCTGGAAATCGGCCTGATTGAGCAATGTGGAGCGATACTGCGCTTCCAATCAGAATCGATTCAGCGGAGTCTGGCTGTCGAAGCGCTCAAGAAAGACGGCTTGAACAAATACTTGACCCGGCCGGAATTCGCAGCCGGGCGGGGGCGCATACCAAGTAAATGGGACCAATTGACCCTCGTGCTGGTCAGCGGCCTATCCGAAGACAGTCGGCTCCAAGTCATCGATCAAATCGCCGATATTGACCCCTTTCTCGCCGCCCACTGCTTGCGGCGGCACCCGGAGCTGTCCAGCGAATTCGGGGAAACACTGATAAAAAAACTGGTGCAGCTCTGCGCGCAGAACCCGGCCGCTCACGAGGCCTTTCGCGATGCCATCAACGCCCTGCCCAACGCGGCGCAAACGGCTGAAATGCTGGTTGGTCAACTGGCGCGTTACGGCAACGCGCAGCAATTGTGGCTTTGGCGTGAGATTCGCGCGCTGCCGCTTGAATTGCCACTCGATTTTATCCAACTGGTTGAAGCGTTGGATCAGGCGTCCGGCGCGCACATAACAGATCGACTTGGGCCTTACGGTTTATCGCTGGCGCTGGCCTACCTGGTGAAGCTCTCGGGTCAGCAAGACCGTCAGCGCCGCCGGAACGCTATCTGGCTGCTCGGCGAGATCAAGTATCTGCCCGCAGCGATTCTGCTGCTGGATGACCTGGAAAATGGCGATAGAGCCGACCAGAGCGAGCTCGTCCTGGCTTTGATGAAATTCGCCTATTCTGACTTGCTGGTTCGTGTCCTGCGTTGGTCGCAAGACCAGCCGGGGCATCGGGCAGCCGTCATCACAGCGCTGGCCAAAAGAAAGCGGCGGGTGACGAGCCGGCTGCTGGCTCTGGCGGACGCGCGGCGTTTAACGCTGGGTCCCGGCTTCTACGATGTGGTGGTTGACAGCGATGAAATCGATATTGCCATCGGCCTGGCGCAAATCGCAGCGCAATCGGTCGACCTGCCGGAAGAGGTGGAAACGGCGATCCTCTCGAAGTCAAACGCCGAAGAATTGCGCAACCGGATAGCGCAATCAATCAAGCATTTGCCGAACCCTCAGGGCTTCCAACAGCTATTGCAAGCCATCAGCGCCGTCCTGAGCGATCCGCCCGAGTCCATGATTGTCGCCGGCAGCAATATCGAGGCGCTGGTTTATGGCCGGCCACTTTTCAATGACATCAGATCTCAGGCGGAAGCGGCGCCGGGCAGCGCCCTGCCGGCCCCGGTGCGCAATCAACTGAGCGACGCCGATTGGCAGCAGCGTTGTCATGCGCTGGCACAACTGAAGGATTACGCGGCGAGCGACGCCTTGCCTCCGCTGCTGGAAGCCGCGCATGACGAGGACGGACGCATTCGCCTCGCCGCTTACGAATCATTGGCTCACTTTGAGAATGAGGTGTCGGCGAGAAAGGCAGTCGCCGCCGCCCTGGCCGACCCCGATTATAAGATCGTGGATGCGGTTGCCAATCTCCTGAAGACGATGCCATCGCTGGACAGCGACGCGCTTGTCGATTTACTGGACAGCGACAATGCGACGACCGTTGCAGCCGCTATCGACATCCTCGGCGGCGCTCGCCATCAACCGGCGGCCGCCGCCTTGGGCACGCTCCTTGATGATGGGCGCAGGGCAGCCTATCGCGGCGTCACCATTGGTCAACTGGCGCGCGACGCCTTGCGGGCAATTGAATCATCTGCGAAAGACGGCGGCAGGAATCGCATGGCGCCCGCCGCAAGCTTAGACTCGGCGGTGGACAGCGCGTCAACCGCATTCAGCGACGAAGAAAAGATCATCCGCACGATAGCAGTGCTGCGCGATGACGATTGGGGCAGGACGCAAAGGGCGGCAAAGTTTTTGCGGAAGTTCGCGCGGCACCTGCGCGGCAAGGAGAATCCGCAAGTCCTGAACTTGCTCTGCGATTCGCTGCGAGATGCGAACTGGAGTGTGCGCTGGGCGGCGGCCGAGGCGCTGGCCGTGCTGCGGAATCGGGCGGCGATATCGGCATTGAGCGCGCGCCTCGACGATCCAAGCTGGATTGTGCAGGTCGCCGTCCTGCGCGCCTTGGTCGAGCTGGATGCCAAGGGCCTGGCGGCTCGCATCGTGCCGCTGCTGCAAAGCGCGCGCAAGGCCGTTCGTGAGACCGCCGCCGAAGCACTGGGCGAAATGGGCGACCCGACGGCGATCCCGCCACTGGCAAAGCGGCTCAAGGCTGATGAGGATGAGTTTGTTCGCTTTGCCGCGCTGAGAGCCATCCACCAGATCGAGCCCGGCAGCGCCCGCCCGCAGCTGGAGCTTGCGTTAAGCGACAGCAGTTTTCACCTGCGCTGCTTTGCGATGCGGCAGCTGGCCCCACTCATGAACGAGACGGATTTGCCCATCCTGAAGCAACTGCTTAATGACTGCGACAAGCCTTCCTGGGAGGACGAATCGCTGCATGAGCTCGCCGTGCAGACGCTGCAGCGCATCGACAGCGACGCCAGCCGGGCATTGCTCGAGGCGGTCGGCCCCGCGGAGAAGCGGATAGACGCATGAAGATCTTCGTCAGCTATGCCCGCGTCGACAAGCCCTATTGCATCCGCATAATCGAGACCTTGCATGCCCACGATGTTTGGTATGACCAGCGTCTCTATGCCGGGCAGGACTGGTGGAAGGAGATTTTGCGCCGGCTGGATTGGTGCGAAGTTTTCATATATTTGCTCTCGCCCGATTCGGTGGCGTCGCTGTACTGTCGCCGCGAGCTTGAGATCGCGCTGCGCTTGAAACGAGACATCATTCCTGTTCTGATCAACCGCGAGACCGTGTTGCCGGAGACGATGAAGGAGTGGCAATACGTTGACCTGTGCGACAATTTGACCGTGGAAAATGTGGCGCAGCTCTTGAACGCGATTTTGGTGGTGGAAAGACAGCGGGCCGGCGCATCGCCCAAACTCAGCGCGGCCAGCGACGCCGCCGAGAGCAATCCCGCTTCCATTGCCAACCCGGCAGCGTTGATCAGCAAGGCAGTGAGCGCGTTGGAAAAGGGCGATTATGACAATGCGGTCTTGCTGCTGAAACAGGCGAAGTCAAGCGGCTACCAATCGCGCTTCGTTAGCCTGGACAAGCTGCTTCGCATTGCGGAGAGCGCGGTGGCGGAGCGCAGCGAGACAAGAGAAGCGCAACGCGAGTACCAGCACATCGTCGCGCTCTTCGCCTTTGAAAGCACGCGCAAGCTGGCTTGCGAAGCGCTGGCGGAATTTAGATTGGAATTCGGCGATTATGATCCCCGCGGGTTGCGCCGCTTCTGCGAAAATGGCGCAACAGCCCGGGCGGCGGAAGGCGGGGCGCCCCGCCCCTCAGGAGCGCGAGCAGCCGGGCGGCCGCCGGCGAATGCGCCAAACGCAAGCCTAAGCCAAGCGCCTGTCAAACACGGCCCCAGCGAACCAGCGGCCCGCGCGCAAGCCCATGCTGCGCCCGCCAGAGCGCTTGCCGCCGAGATTACCCGGCCGGAAATTATCGCCGCAAGCGACGAACGCGCCATTGATGACGCGGGGCTCAGCGTAAAAGAAGTCCTGCCTATGCTACAATGGTGTGACGTTCCCCACGGAACCGTGACCCTGTCAAGTATCGTGGGCGCTGATGAAGACTTCGGCGAAGTGACTGAGCAGGTTGACAATTTTGTGATGAGCAAATATCCGGTGACCAATGCGCAGTTCGCCATCTTCGCGAAGGCCGAGGACGGCTATCGGAACCCGCGCTGGTGGGGCTTTTCGGAGCATGCCAGGCGCTGGTTCAACTTGGGCAAGGGCGTTGCCGAAGCGCGCTTCAGCGGCGACGATCGACCGCGGGAAAACGTAAACTGGTACGAGGCGATGGCCTTTGCCGGCTGGCTGGGCAACCTGCTTCAAATGAAGATTTCCCTGCCAACGATTGCGCAATGGCAGCGGGCGGCAAAAGGCGACGATGATCGATATTATCCTTGGGGCGATGAATTTGATGAGGAGCATTGCAACACGCTTGAGACCGGGCTCAAATCAACGACGCCGGTCGACCGCTATCACAAGGGCGTCGGCCCTTATGGCGTATACGATATGGCCGGCAATATATGGGAATGGACGCTGAATACGGCCGCCGCTGCTGATGCGGGGCGGGACTTTCGCCGCGCCGTCGCGGGCGGCAGTTTCGTCAGCCCCTGCGACCGCGCGCAAACATCATTCCGCTATTATCTTGATCCGCGCGTGCGCTATTCTTCAATCGGCATTCGACTCGTGGGCTTGACCTAAGACTCAACGGAGAGCGCAGCGCAACATCGAAGTGAGTGAGCGCAAGCAAGTCGCGCAAGAAAAACTAACTACAGAGAGCGCAGAGGGCGCTGAGAAAGCCAAATAAAGTGTTTCCATTTTGCGGGCGTTTCAGCGAAAGGCCCCTACAATTCGCAAAAGAGCAAGATTTCAATGGCTTACCTGGAGCTACTTGGACGTGGTGGTGGAGGCACATACATGCTGAATTCAAGCGATAGCAGGCGGCCGGATGGCATGCCGCAGCGACCCGACATCAACATCGAGATTGACCACCTGTCTGTGACCGGGCATGTGGTTTTCGCCGGTCGCGATGGCCAGGTCAAGGTGCAGACGGGCGGCGATGTGGCGCAGCATACAAACCAGACCGTCACCGTCGGCGGCGTTGAAACGACGCCGCAAGAGCTCGACATGATGCTGCAGTGCATCCGCAGCGTCGAGGACACGATCAAGAAAGAAAACCTCGATACGCAAAATCGAGAGGCGGCCATGCACGATCTGCATACTGTCGAGGCGCAGCTCACCACCAGCAAGAAACCCAATCCACGCATTCTGATGCGCGCCGCCAAGTCTCTGCTGCGCTTTTCGCCCGCCCTGACTGCGGCCGCCCTGACGCTTTTCGACCAACCGCTGGTCGGCGCCATCCTCGCCAGCGTCGGCGAAGTCGCCATCAATTTTCAGGAAGCGATCGCTGGACAGCGGGCGGCCAAGAAAATCTAGCGTCCGCTGTACCGCCCGGGCGCCCTGGACACCTGCGAAATTTTACACGACAAGCCGTCTACATAACTTCAGCGCTGAGAAATGACAATGAACCGTCCCGTTCAAGAGCATCCGGCCAAGGCGATCACGGCGCCGGCGCGGGCTGCCCCCAGCCAAATGATGATTGCGTCTCCGGCAGCCTGGCGCGGTTTCGTGCAGGCGAATTGGGCCGAGCTGAAACGGCAGGCCGACAGCACAACGCTCGATTCGCCATATCAAAAACTGGTCATGATGGTCTTTACGCCGGTCATGCCCAACCCGAGCGCCAAGCTCACTTTGCTGCGCCGGCTGCTCAAGAAATTTCGCTATTGCACAGCCTTGAGCAAGCGCATGACGGAAATCTACCGCGATCAGAATTACGGGCGTACGGCGGAAGATTTGGCGCGAAACGATCTCCTGCCGGAGAAGCTGCAAGCGGACGAGCTCATCGGTCTGGATTGGCTGATCGTCGCCACGGGCGGTCTGGACGGGTCGGCCAATCAGGGCAAACAGGCGATCCTGTTCGCGCGCAACTTGTTGGAGGCAATGCGTGAACAGCGCGACTACCCGTCGGCCGTGCGGGTGCAGGCGGGCAGCATATCGGCGGGCGGCCACGTCATCTTCGCCGGGCAGGATGTCAACATCGTCGCTGAACATTATCACGGCAACAAATCGGCGTTGAAGGCTTATTTGGCGGCGGTGCGCTCGGAATGGAACATCCCGACGACGACCATCCACCCGGCCTCGCAGCACTATACACCGACCATGCTGCATCAGCTTTATACGCCGGTTGACATTTGGACCGACCAGCGCCAATTCCACACTGTCGGCGATGAAGAGCTGAACGCGCGGCGTTTCCAGGCGATTGAAAGAGACATGGGTTATGTGCGCGAGTCAGTATTTGAAGTTATCTCGGCGAACCCTCTGATCGTCATCACCGGCGCCGCCGGTACGGGCAAAAGTTCATTGTGCCGCTTCATCGTGACCGCCCTCGCCTACGCCTGTGACCCGCGCGCGGAGCGGCAGGACAATGTCAAAGGGCTGGAGATGCTGGGCCCGTCCTGGATCCATGGGCCGATCCTGCCCATTTACGTCAGCTTGCGCGATTTCGCCAATACGCCTGATCTGTTTCCAAAGGCTTTGGGCGCGGCAACTTCCGAGCATTTGCTGAATTACGTAAAGAATGCGACCGGCAATTTAGCGCCCCATCTGGAGGCCTACCTGACCCAGACCGATGTGCCGACGCACGGCAGCCTGCTCGTGCTTGATGGCCTGGACGAAGTCTATGAGGCGAGCGACCGCATTATCCTGCAGCGGGTGATCGAGAATTGGGCGGACCGCTTTCCCAACTGCCGCATCATCGTCACCAGCCGCACCTACGCCTACCGCTATGACTCGCGCTGGCGCCTCTCCGAGCGCTTCGCCTCGGCCGAGCTGGCGCCTTTCACCTGGCGGCAAGTCAAGAGCTACATCGAGCGCTGGTATGCCAATGTCGCCGAGACGCGCCCCAGCGTACTCGGCGGGCGCGCCGTCGCCGCCAAACAGGGCGCCCTCATGGCGGCCGACCTGAATAAAGCGATACGTGAAAACCGCGCGCTTTGGCCGCTGGCCCGCCAGCCTTTGATGCTGGCCCTGTTGACGATGATTCATGAAGATTACAAGCAATTGCCAGACAAGCGCGCCGAGCTCTATGAGCATACTGTCGAACTGCTCGACCGCTGGAACATCCCATCACCGGCGGACAAACTGCACGAGAAGCTGGCCGGCATCAACCTCGACCGGATGCGGGCGGCGCTTAAGCTGATCGCCTTTGAACTGCACTCCGAGCAGCAGACCTACCAGCGATACCCGACGATCATCCAGCGCGCGCGCTTGCTGGATAAACTCATCGAACAGCAAGCGCTCGGCGGCGGGTTGGGCGCCGGTATTGAAGATGTCCTGGAGTATCTGGCGACGCGCAACGGCATCCTCGTTTCCGACGCGCCGAATCTATACCGCTTCCCTCATCTGACGATCCAGGAGTATTTGGCCGCTTGCGCCTTGATCGAATTCTATGACGAGTGCGCCATGCCGGCGGAGCTGCGCGCGGCGAACGCGGAAGGCTGGACCTTTCCCGAGAACATCGTCGCCCTGCTCTGCCATGATTACGCGCGCTGGCGGAATGTTGTGCTTTTCGCGGGCGCCATCATCGCCGCCGGCAAGTGGCAAGATATGCGCTGGCAGTTGATCGACGAGCTGCTGCCGGCCCAAGCCGATAGTCCGCTCTCAGAACAGGCCCTGCACTGCATCAGCGTGGCGGCGGAGATATGGGGCGAAAGCTGGCTGAAATCGCGCACGCGCGGCCAACTGGTCATTGAGGGTCATTTGCTGCGCTGCCTGCGCCACATCCACGGCGACGAACGCATAGACGCGCCCGAGCGCGCCAACAATTACACCGTGCTCTCGCTGCTGGCGCGGGTTCAAGCGGCGCGCGCCTGAGATTATTGTGCCAAAAGGAGGTAGTGTGAAAGTCTTTAGGTTCGCTATTCTACTCATACTCGCTCTGTCGTTTATACCGGTAGGCGCCCAAGACGCCGAGCCTGATGCCGTCATTTCGCGCGAAACAGGCCCTGACGCGGCCGCCTTTGCATTGACAGCGGTCGCCACCGGCTTCGAACGTCCCATTTACGCGACCCACGCTGGCGATGGCTCGGGCCGCATGTTCCTGCTTGAGCAAACCGGCAAGGTCTGGATCATTGATGGCGGGGAGCGCTCGCCGGTCCCATTCCTCGATATGTCTGACCTGATCACGCCAACGGCAAATCGTCCTTACAGCGAGCAGGGATTGCTCGGCCTGGCATTTCATCCGGATTTTGACAGCAATGGCCTGTTCTTCGTCAGCTATACCGACCACGACGGCAGCAGCGTGATCGCCCGTTATCGCGTATCGGAGGAGGAGCCCGATAGCGCCGACCCCGACAGCGGCGAACTCGTTATCTATCTGGCGCAGCCCTACGCCAACCATAACGGCGGCCATATCGAATTTGGCCCGGACGGTTATCTCTACTTCGCCTTGGGCGATGGCGGCGCGGCGAATGACCCGCTGGGCGCTGGGCAGAATCGGCAGCTGCTCCTGGGTTCCATCTTGCGCATCGATATCGATGTCGAGCTGGGTTATGCCATTCCGCCCGACAATCCATTCGACGGCCTGACGGCGGCGCGGGATGAGATTTGGGCTTACGGTTTGCGCAATGTCTGGCGCTTCAATTTCGACCGGCTGACCGGTGATATGTATATGGCTGATGTCGGGCAGAACCAATGGGAAGAGATCAACTTTCAGCCGGCCGAAAGCCCCGGCGGCGAAAATTATGGTTGGAATGTATGGGAGGGCGAGCACATCTTCGCCGGCGGCAGCGCGCCAAACCACGTCCCGCCGATTGCAGAATACAGCCATGCGCTTGGCTGTTCGGTCACGGGCGGGGTCGTCTATCGGGGCGCCGCTATCCCGGAGTTGGAAGCGGTCTTTCTCTTTGGCGACTACTGCAGCGGGCGCATCTGGGCCGCCTGGCGCGACCCCGCGCTTAACTGGCGCATGGACGAACTGATGCATACTAACATGGCGATCAGCAGCTTCGGCGAAGATGAGGCGGGCGAGGCTTACGTCATTGATTATGGCGGCACGCTATATCGATTCGACCCGGCGGTGAATTAAGCCGGGATCGACGATTCTTGTGAGTTCCTTATGCCCGCGCGCGTTCGCTTGTACTGGGCGATGAGCGTCTTGATCTGCAGCTCAATGGGATGATAGCGTTTCATCACCTGCTTGCCTTCCGTCTGCAGCTGCAGCATCCGCGTCTCCAATTTGCGCAGATTGGATTCCAGCTTGTAGTTGCGGTTCTTCCAGTCGATGTAGGCGAGTGGAACCAGCAGAATGCAAAATGCCCCCAAGCCATATATGACCGAGGCATAATCAGGCTGGCCGGTGTATTGGAAATAAAAGCCGACCGCCCCGCTCGCCAAGACCATCATGATGTGAAGAATCATGCGCCGGGGAAACGCGCCCCGCTTCTGGCGGCTTTCCAGCTTGCGCAGCAACTTGTCCCTTTGCGGCCGCAGCGCTTCCAACTCCGCCCGGATGCTCTCGACGCGTTCGCGCAGCGGCTGCCCCTCTTCAATAAAGCTGTCCAACCGATTCTTGACCAGGCGCGCCGCTTCCCAAGTGTCCATCATCCGACTGTAATGAACCTCTAAGGCCTTAATCTGCAGCTCCAGCGGCTGATAGCTCTGCCGGTATTGAAGCCCTTCCTGCTTGAGTTCAAGGATTTGCTGCTCAAGCTTCCGCTGTCGACGCGCGGTGCGGGTGCGCGGGTTTTTCCAATTGACGATAACGATGGGAATCAAGAGCGCGCAGGCAGCGGCCAATCCAAGGGCGACCAGGCTGAAATCGCGATAAGAATTCCAGTAATGGGCGCCGACCGTTCCGCTCGCGGCGATTAAGATCACAAGCATACCGATGCGGCGCAGGACAAAACTGCGCTTCTTGCGACCATCGATGCTCGCTTGCGCCTTGTCGCGCTTGGCTGATAAAGCCTCCAGCTCTTCGCGAACGCCGTTCAATTGCTCGCGCGCCGGCTGCCCCTTCATGCGCAAGGCGTCAAGTCGCTTCTTGAATTGCTGAATTTTTAGCCAGTCGTCATATTGTTCCTGCCCGCCGACGAACCACTCGCCTGTCGCTTCGTCGCCGAAGATGAAGCGTCCGAAATCAAAACTGTAGGGCAAGGGCTTGCCGTTGCTCAGGCTGCACTCTAAATCGCCGACTTCTTCGACCAACTGTTCATGCAGCAGCAGCAGCAGATTTAAGGGCGCCGCGCGGCGTTTCGCTTCTTCAGCGCTACTGGCAAGACCGTCGTCCATGCCATCGCGCTGGAAGGTTAACTCAGTGCGAATGCGGCCCAATTCTTGCCGAACACGGCGGATGCCGGCCGCGCGATCGCGTGTGCTAAGATGCGGCTGAAAGAGACGCGTCACGCCAATCGCATGCAAATCATCCAAATAGTCTTGTGGCGCTGGCCGTTCAATCATCGGGCTATTTCATTGATGCTAATCTATGATAAACGCAAACAGAAACGACCATCAACCGTTGTTGAGTCAAGGTCATTATAGCATGACCATGTAATGATATACGATAATCAGAAGCCTTGGATATACTATGGTTTGGCAGCCAGGGAGCGATGGCATGACAGCGAGCGCGCTTTACCCGCTGAAGCTGCGTCCTACCGTTCATGTGAAGGTTTGGGGCGGGCGCCGACTGGCTGATTTGATGCAGAAGCCGCTGCCGACTTCTGAGCCCGTCGGCGAATCCTGGGAGATTCACGACTCCGCCATAGTCGTCAATGGACCCCTGCAGGGCAGCACCCTGGGCGACCTGGCGCGCAGATACGGCGCAGAGCTTCTAGGCGGCGGTCATGACCCAGGCGCAGGTTTCCCTTTGCTGGCAAAGCTGATAGACGCCACCGATTGGCTGTCGGTTCAGGTCCATCCAAACGACGAGCAAGCGCAGAGGCTTGAAGGCGAGCCGCGCGGCAAGACGGAAGCCTGGGTGGTGCTCCATGCCGACCTGGGCGCGCGGCTTGTGATTGGCCTGCGGCCGGGCACAACAAGAGCGCAGATGGGGGAGGCGATCCGGCACAATCGGCTGGAGGACTTTCTGGTTTATGCCGAGGTGGCGGCGGGCGATGTCTTGCACATCCCGGCGAATACGATCCACGCGCTTGGACCGGGCTTGCTTATCTATGAAATTCAACAAGCGAGCGATACCACGTATCGGCTTTACGATTGGGGGCGGCTTGGTTTGGATGGGCAGCCGCGCGAGCTGCATATTGAAAAGGCCCTGCAAGTCGCCAACCTCGCAGCCCTCCCCGAGGTGGAGCAGCCGAAGCAGGACTTGCTCGTCGATGGCGAGTATTTCCGCAGCTGGCGTCATGAACTCAGCGGCGATCGGCTCGCCATCAATACCGGCGGCCGCTTTCAAGCGCTGACCTGCATTGCCGGGGATGTAAATGTAGCTGCCGGCGGCGCTGACGCGATCACCCTCAACCAAGGAGAATCCGGCCTGATACCGGCCTGCATCGCGCAGTGCGTCATCCGCGGCCATGGGGTAGTTTTGCGCGCCAGCCCACCCTAGCCCGCCTCGCCCGTATCCGATAACAAGATCTTTACAGTCCTCTGACAATCCTCTGACATCGCTGTTAGACAATGGTCAAACAGCGAACATAGTGAGGGGGAGGGCTCATGGATTTCAGCCGTTACACAAACAAAGCGCAGAACGCCGCGCTCAGGGCGCAGAGCATCGCCGGCGAGCATCATCACACGGCGATTGAGCCGGTTCACATTTTCCTCGGTCTCATGGAGCAGGAAGATGGCTTAGCGCCGCGCATCATCCAGAAGATCGGCGCGCTTCCCGCTTCCATTCATGCCGAATTGGGGGAGAGCCTGGGCCGCCTGCCGCGCGCAAGCCAGCCCGCATCCGGCTTGCGGATTGGACGCGCCGCCCTGCAGGTATTCAGCGGGGCGGAAAAAGAAGCCAGGGCGATGCGCGATGAATACACCAGCACGGAGCATTTGCTCCTGGCGCTGGCAAAAGACGGGGCGATGAGCGCGATCCTGCAGCGGAGCGGCGTGAGCTACGACGACATCCTGCGCGCGCTGCAATCCATCCGCGGCAGCCAGCGCATCACCGGCCAGGATCCGGAATCCACCTACGAAAGCCTCGCCAAGTATGGGCGCGACCTCACCGCTGACGCCCGCCAAGGCAAGCTCGACCCGGTCATCGGCCGCGATGAAGAGATCCGGCGCGTCATCCACGTCATCAGCCGCCGCAGCAAAAACAACCCGGTTCTCATTGGCGAGGCGGGCGTCGGCAAAACCGCGATCGCCGAGGGGCTGGCGCAGCGCCTGGTCAACGGCGATGTGCCCGATGGCTTGAAGGACAAGACAATTATCGCGCTGGATATGGCGACGTTGGTGGCCGGCAGCAAGTTCCGCGGCGAATTCGAAGAACGCCTGCAAGCCGTCCTGAGAGAAATCGCGGAGAGCGATGGGCAGATCATCCTCTTCATCGACGAACTGCACAATATCGTCGGCGCCGGGCGCGCCGAAGGCTCGATGGACGCGGGCAACATGCTGAAACCGATGCTGGCGCGCGGCGAGCTCCGCATGATCGGCGCCACTACGCTGGATGAATATCGCCAACATATCGAAAAGGACGCCGCTCTCGAACGCCGCTTTCAACCAATTTTCGTGGACGAGCCAACGGTCGAAGACACGATCAGCATTTTGCGCGGATTGAAAGAACGTTATGAAGTGCATCACGGCGTACGCATTCAGGACAGCGCGGTCATCGCCGCCGCGGCGCTAAGCCAGCGTTACTTGCCCGAACGCCAACTGCCGGACAAGGCCATCGACCTCATCGACGAAGCAGCCGCCCACCTCAAGATGGAGATCGACAGCAAGCCGATACAACTGGATACGCGCGAGCGGCAGATCATGCAGCTGGAAATCGAACGCGCCGCGTTGAAGAAGGAAAAAGACGAGGCTTCAAAACGACGCCTCGGCGATCTAGAAGCCGAGTTGGCCGATGCGCAAGAGGAGCTCAAGGGGCTCCTGGCGGCCTGGCAGCAAGAAAAGGACGCGATTCAGGCGCTGTCGGGCATCAAGGCGAGCATCGACGAGGCCCGGGTTCAACTGGAGCGCGCTGAAAGGGGCGCCAATCTGGAAGAGGCGGCGCGGCTGCGTTATGGCGTACTGCCGGAGCTGGAGAAATCGCTGCGCGAGCGCGAAGCCTCCATCGATGACATGCGCGGGCAGGGCTTGCTCATGCTCAAAGAGGAGGTGGACGCGGACGAAGTCGCCGCCATTGTCAGCCGCTGGACGGGCATACCGGTCGCGCGCATGCTCGAAGGCGAAATCGAAAAACTGCTGCACATGGAGGATCGCCTGCATGAACGCCTCATCGGGCAGGACGATGCGGTCAAAGCGGTCTCCGCCGCGGTCCGCCGCAGCCGCGCCGGCCTGCAAGATCCAAAGCGACCGGTGGGCGTCTTTCTCTTCCTGGGGCCGACCGGCGTCGGCAAAACCGAGATGGCGCGCTCGCTGGCTTCTTTTCTCTTCGACGACGAAAACGCGCTGCTTCGGATCGATATGAGCGAATATGCCGAAAAGCACAGCATCGCCCGGCTGATTGGCGCGCCACCCGGATACGTCGGCTATGAAGAAGGCGGACAGTTGACGGAAGCCCTGCGCAGGCGCCCATACAGCGTTTTGCTCTTCGACGAAATCGAAAAGGCTCATCCGGAAGTCTTCAACATCTTCCTGCAAGTCTTTGACGAGGGCCGCCTGACCGATGGACAGGGGCGTACAGTGAACTTCACCAACTGCGTGATTATCCTGACGAGCAATATCGGAAGCGCCTTGATCAAGCAGATGGGTGAAAGCGCTGATCCAAAAGCGCGGCGTCAGGCGCTCAATAGCGAACTGGATCGGCATTTTCGTCCCGAGTTCCTCAATCGCCTGGACGACATCATCGTCTTCCACAGCCTGGAACGCGCGCATCTCGTACGCATCGTCGATCTTCAGCTCGAGCGGCTGGGGCATATCCTCGCCGATCGGCGAATCACGATGCAGCTGAGCGCGGCCGCCAAGACCATGCTGGCAGATTTGGGCTGGGATCCCGTTTTTGGCGCGCGACCGTTGAAGCGAGCAATTCAGCGGGACTTGCAGGATCCTTTGGCGATGGCGCTGCTAGAGGGGACGGTGCAAGAGGGCGACCGCCTCTGGATTGATGTCGCGGCCGATGGCTCAAGGCTTACTTTTCAGTCGCGGGAATTGGAACCGGTCGGCGCTTAGACCGTACCGTGTGAGATGCTAAATGGGAGCCGCGACAGGCCCCTTCCATTATTCTTCGGGCGGGGGCACGGGCAGGTCCGCTTCGGCGCTGTCCTTCCATTTCTCGCCTTCGTCAACCAGCATCACCGGGATGCCGTCGCGTATCGGATATTTGTAGCCGCTGTCATCACAGACGAGCCAGCAATCCCGCACCAGCCGCAAACGACCGGGGTCATCGCCTTTGTCCGTGTAATGCACGGCGACAGGACAGCGAAGAATCTCCATCAGTTCATCCGATACCACAGCCATCGCCCTACCCCTGCGCCTGATGTCAGTATTCGGAATCCAGTATAGCGCCGCTATCCTGGCGCGTCAATTCGCGCGGCGCAAACGCTCGTACAGATTATGACATGCGCGAGTTTCTCGCCCATGGCCATAACGCCTGTCGCTGACGATTGGACTAGCGCCCAATTGCAACCTGCATTATTCTGATTGGCGTGACAGACACAATTTTTGCTCGCCGCTGTGGATTCCCGGGCGCGTCGACAAATGGCGCGCATCATTGTCCTTGGGGCATCCTTGGACGCGCCACCGGGCGCTTCTTCCCGGTCATCGTCTTGATGGCGCTGCTCGCGATCATGCCGGCGAGCGCGCAAGTGCCGATCGTGCCCACCACAGCGCCCGGCTCTTTGGTCGATGCCGATAATTACATCCGCAGCGACCGGCTTGGCATCACCTTCATCGGTTTCATCGACGGCAACATGGGGGCGGAACGCTACCGCAGAGCGCTGATTTTGGGCGCGGGCTGGAACCGCTGGCCGCTGTATTGGGATCGCGTCGAAAGGCAGCCGGGCCGCTACGACTGGTCGGCTTATGACAGGCTGGTCGCGGCTGATATTCACAATGGTTTGCGCAGCAACGCCATCCTCCTGGGGCGGCCGGCCTTCTGGCAAGACGGGCAGAGCGTGGCCAACCTCTTCACGCCAATCTTCGCCGATGGCAGCGACAGCGCCGGCCACGATGTCCCGATCAATTTGAACAACCCCTGGGCGCAATATGTTCACTATGCGGTCACGCGCTACCGGCCGGGCGGCGTACTGGCGCGGCACAATGATTTCGGCGCCGGCAAAGGCATCCGCGCCTGGGAGATTTGGAATGAGCCCGATGTGGCGCAGTTCTGGAGCGGCGGCAGCGAAGCCTACGCCCGTCTCTTGAAGGTCGCCGCTATCGTCATCAAAACGGTGGACCCCGACGCCAGCGTCATTTTCGGCGGCTTGCTCTACGCGCAAAACCAGGGCTTCCTGTCGCAGATTCTGCGGCGCTTTCAAAGCGACCCGCTGAGCGTTCGCTACAACTGGTTCTTTGATGTGATGGCGGTGCATGCCTATGACGACCCCTGGCGCAGCGGCTGGCTGACGAAGGTCGCGCAGGACACGCTGGCGAGGTATGGCTTGACGCGTCCGGTTTGGGTGAATGAAACCGGCGTATCCGTCTGGAACGATTATCCCGGACCCGTCTGGGCTTACAGCCCGGACCGGCGCAACAGGCTGGCGACAGCGCAGCAGCAGGCTCATTTTCTGATTATGAGCGCCGCCTTCGCCTGGTCAAAGGGCGTCGACGTGGTGATGTATCATCAACTCTACGATGACTGCGGCAACTATCCAGCCGGCACGGATTTCCCGCCGCATCACGGTGAGCTCTGCGCGAACGGCGCCTGCTACGGCGATGCATTCGGCATCTACCGCAATCCGCGAGACGCCCACTGTTTCAGCCACCATCCGCTCGCCAATACGCCCCGGCCCGTCGCCCAGGCTTTTCGGCTCCTGGCGGAGGTATTTGGGCGGGTAGACTTCGCGCCGGTTAGCCTGACCGGCTTGAAAGAAGTGTCAACTTCCATCGTTTTTCAGCGCAGCAGCGGGGAACGCATTCATGTGCTTTGGAATAACACAGCGGCGCCCCGCTCTCAATCGTTGAAGGCGACGGCGGCCGCCGCCACTGTATACTTTATGAACGGCGAAAGCATGACCTTGCCCGCCGTCAATGGAGTCTACATGGTGGAATTGAAGCCGGCGACCGATTACTACTTTCCTGACCTGGAGAGCGATCGCAGCAGCGCAATCGGTGGCGAGCCGATTATCCTCGTGGAATCGCCCAATTCATGAACAAGGTTAGCTGTTTGCGTACTTGCGAGCGGGGCATTTCCCGATTGCCCGCCCCCAGAAAAGCTTGGAGTCAATGACAAACCGGCGGCTCGCATTCATTCTCGTCAGCATCATCGTCAGCGCGCTGTCTCTCGCTCTGATCTTGAGAGTGGTGCCGTTTGGCGACGTCATCCAAAGCATGCGCCATGCCGATCCGTTTTACCTGCTCCTGGCATTTGCCAGTGTGGCCGTGGCGCTGCTCACGCGGGGCATCCGCTGGTGGGGGCTGCTCAATCGCCGTTTGTCCCTCCTCGACGCGACGCACATGGTCAACGTGATGTTCCTCGGCAACCAGCTTCCCTTGCGCTTGGGGGAAGTCGCCAGAGGCGTCTTGGCGACGCGGCGCGGTGTGCCCCTGGTAACCTCCGGCACGAGCATTGTGGTGGAACGCCTCATCGACATGCTGATGCTTGTGCTCGTCATCGCGGCGACCGTGGGCAACATGCCCGCCGCCCCGGCCGAGCTCACTGACAGGGCATCGGTCTTTGGCGCGCTCGCGCTTGTCGGTTTCCTCGCCTTGCTTATCTTCGCCCATGCGCCCGGCTTCGCCAGCCGCCTGCTGGACAAGCTGATCAAGATCGCCCCGACCCTGGAGCGGCTTCCGCTTCGCACCATGCTGGGGCAACTGCTGGATGGATTGCAGCCACTCACTGAAATACGCACACTGATTTTCACGGCCGTCTGGACGGTTATCGCCTGGGGCGCCGCTTTCGCGACCTTGTATTTCACGCACCTCGCGCTGGGCATCGAAGTGAATTATGCCATCAGCGTGCCGCTGGGGATCTCACTCACCGCGCTCAGCATTGCCTTGCCGGTCAGCATCGCCGCGCTCGGTCCCTTTGAAGTCGCTATCCTGGTTACCGGGCAGATGGTGGGCATGAGCGATGTGGAAGCGATCGCTCTGGGATTCCTGCTGCACGGCATCAACGTAATCAGCTATGCCGTTTGGGGCGTCCTTGGTCTGCTGGCTCTGGGCGCGTCGCCGTCCACAGCGTTTGCGGCGGAGGACGAGCAGTTGAAGGAAGACGCTTAATCCTTCGTCAAAAACTCATGCGCCAGCGTCTGAAAATGATGCACGCCGTTTTCCCGCAAAGCTGAAAAACGCCCGCGGTCATAAGCCTTCGATTTCAGCCCCTTCTGCACCCACTCGCAGAGTTCTATATCTTCCTGCTGTATCTCGTCGCTGAAGGCGATTATCTGCTGCATGCTTTCCCAGCCCTCTCCCGTGCCCGGCGCTTCAAAATACCATTCGAAAATGGTGAGCGTCTTGTCATGACTAACTGGAATAATGATGTTGATTGAGGTGTTGTCGAGGTAAACATTCAGCATGACGTTTGGGAAAACCCAATAATAGAGCGCGTCCTCCTCCGCTTCACCGCTGCGCACGTAGCGCCGGTCGCGAACATCGCCCGCCTCCACATCGCGAATTGGCGCGTATTGTTTTGAATAGTGTCGATGCGTCTCCACCCGGTATTGATCGTAATCCACCTCGCGAAACAAACCGGGATGGGCGATCGGCAGATGGTAGCCCTCCAGGTAATTGTCCACGTAGACCTTCCAGTTGCAGTCAATCAGGTAATCGCGGCGTTCAATCAGGCGCATCTCCCCCAGGTTAAAGCCAGCTGCTGCGATTTCTCTCTCGATTGCGCCGTAAGTGGCGGACATGGGTTCGGCCGTCGGGTCGAGGTTTACAAAGACCCAGGGTCCCCAGGCGGCGGCGCGCACGGGCTTCAGGCAGACGGCGTCGGCGTTCCAGTTTTCGACGCCTTCAAACTCCGGCGCGCGCAGCAGCTTGCCATCCAGGTCGTAGGTCCAGCCATGATACTTGCATTGCAAGCTCTTGCGATTGCCGCGGCCCTGCGCCACAACCGCCGCCCGATGCGGGCAAACGTTATAAAATGCGCGCAAGTCGTCCTCTTGATTCCGCACAATGACGAGTGGCTGATCCAGCACTTCGCAGCTGAAATAATCGCCGACTCGCATCACATCTTCCAACCTGCCAACCGGCTGCCAGGTCTTGAAAAAGATCTTCTCCGCTTCCAAAGCAAGAAACGCGGGATCGGTGTACCAGCGCGCGGGCATCGTTTCGGCGCGGGCCAGGTTTGCTGTCGGGCGGTAATCGCTCAAGTCGGGCGCAGCCTGCATAATGTCACCTCATTCACCAATGTCGCAAAAACAGAAATCGCCAACGGCGAATTGCAAATGGCGGAGAACTTCGGAAAGGTCGATGCCGTCGCCACGACTATTGAACATGGCGAGTCCAAGCATGTCAAATATCAAATTACAAAGATTTTACGATTGTAAAACCGATTCCCAGCCATTTTCCGTATAATGATTAGTGAGGCTGGCGTATGCCACTGTAGCCTGTGCGTTATAATCCAAGTTCGCAGACCTGAATCAGCGGAGAAAAACTTGTGAACGGACGATTGCGACTATTCTGGGGATTATTGCTCGTATTGAGCCTGGTGTGGATCATCGCCGGTTCGGTTCTCACATCGGCTTACTTCGACGATGGCAATCTCGGTGAAGAGGTCGCGGCGGGAATCCGCGCATTCGGCAGCGCTCGCGATATCGACGCCTTGGCCACCCTTCCCTTGCCGATCGTCTTCATCGCCAGCGGGCTGCCCTTTGCTCTGATCGCTCTCTTCTTTCTGCGGCGCAGCAACAAGCGCGCCGCCGCCGCGGCCGCCCTGGATCCGGAGATCGCCATCCGCCGCCAGGCATTGCTGGTCTCCGCGCTTGCGCTCGTCTTCGCCCTGATTTTATGGAACATGCGAGCGGCGCCAGGACAGGCGCAAACCGATATGGTGACCGCGACCTTGTCGCCCTTGCTTTGGCCGGTTCGTCTCTTCGTCACCTTTGTGCATGAAGCCGGGCACTCGCTTGCCGCGCTGATTACCGGCGGGCAAGTCTTGGAGTTTACCGTTTCGCCCGATGGATCTGGCTACGCGCGAACGGCTGGGGGTTACACCGCCTTGATCTTGCCGGCTGGTTATCTTGGCGCGGCGCTATTCGGGTCTGCCTTGTTCTTTTTGACCAGCCGTTACCCCAAATGGACGCGCGGCCTGTCGGTTTTTCTGGGCTTGGCGGTCATCATCTTGACCCTGCTCTTTGCCGCGCCGGACCCTTCAGGCAACCTGACGGCGAATGTCATCGGCATCGGATTCGGCGTCGCCATGGTCGCGCTGGGCTGGCTGGCGCCGCGCATTCTCAATGTCTTCATCCTTAACACTTTGGCGATTCTGACGAGTTTGAATGCCGTGATGGACCTGTCGTTTCTGGTCAGATTCGGCGATGCCGGCGTCGGCGATATCAGGAACGATGCCGCCGCGTTCGCCGCCGAATACACGCCGCTGCTGCCCGCTTCCGTGATCGCCTTCATTTGGTCGGCCGTCGCCGTCATCATGTTGGGCGCCGCGGTGTACTTTGGCCTGGTCAAACAAGTGGGTGGAGAGATAAGCGATGCTGTCAAAGGCAAGAACTGAATGACGACTTCAAGTCTTGTCTCGCATTAGCGTCGCCTCGTTAGGACTATCTGTCGAATTGAAATTCGAGGAGAGTAATCATGTTGAGGGTGTTTGTAGAGCGTAAAGTACGCCGTGAAATTGTGCGCAGGAATCTCGTTATTTCCGCCGCGGCCTTCGTTGGCATTTTTGCGCTGTGGTACGTCGAGGCCCTTTCCGGCCTGGCGCATCCCTTCCGCATGTTCGTCAACAACATTCATGGCGGCTTGAGCGCTTTCGCCATGCAGGTAACTGGCGGCGCGGTCGATAGCTTCAGCCTGTCGGAAGCGGGCGCGTATTCTATCCTTTTCCACAATGGCGCGGACGCCATCACGATGTCGGCCGGTTATCTGGGCTCGGCTGCGCTGGGGGCATTAATGTTCTACCTGGTCAACCGCGCGCCGCATCTGATTCGGCTGATCGCGGCCGTCTTCGGCGTATTCACCATTGGTTTCACAGCGCTATTCATACAGCCCAGCGCTTCCAGCGACTGGATTTCCTGGATCCTTTGCCTGGGCTTCGGCGCGCTGCTGGTGATACTGGGCTGGACGGGACGCGGCGATATCAATCAACTTCAGTCGCGCAAGTCCCTCACGCAGATCGTGCTGACCGTCGCGTCGCTGATGGTTGGCTTGCATATCGTTTTGGACTTGCCACAGGTTCTATCCACACCGGCGTCAGTCGAGTTTGACGGCATGAATTGGATCATCAACCCGGTGGCTTACTTCGCTGAAAATGTGACAACTGGCGTTTCCGTGACTGTGATCGCCTTCAGCTGGGCCGCCATCGCCATTGCGTTGATGGCCGCCGCCTTCCATTTCAGCATCACGCGCCGTCTGAGGCAGATCCCCAAGAACGACGACATCGTCTGATTGATCCTCCGTCAACGCAACATATAACGCATTGGAGGACGTGCCCCGTGGCGCGTCCTTTTCTTTTGGCAGCCACGAAAGGCCTGCCCCCTTGACGTTCCCCCTATCCAACAATTTGAGCCCCCAGAATTTTCATGTTTCGAGCGGTTGACAAATTTCTTAACTTATGTTAAAAACATTGCCATACTCAAGCGAATTAGACATTAACCTGGAACAAGCATTGGCAGCGCGGACAGAATCTGCACAGCGGCAAAGTTTCCTTGCGGACGCAACTATTCTCGGGCGCAGCGAGACCTGGCTGGCGCCGCGGCTGGTGGCGCTAACGTTGATCGCCATCGTCGCCGGCTGGGTCGGCGAGGGAGTCGGTGTCTCGCCCTCCTTTCTGCTAGCCATCAATGTCGCCGCCTATGTCGCCGGCGGATATTATGGCGCGCGGAACGCGCTTGAGAGCCTGCTCAAGGGCAAGATTGATGTCGATCTGCTGATGGTATTGGCCGCGCTCGGCGCCGCCTTCATCGATCAGTGGCGCGAGGGCGCCATTCTGCTCTTTCTCTTCTCGCTTAGCAATGTGCTCCAGGATCATGCCATTAACCGCAGCCGTCAAGCGATCCGGGGGCTGCTGTCCCTGTATCCGGATGTCGCCAAGGTCAAGCGCGGCGAGACGATCACGCAAACGCCGACCAGCTCCATACGCGTCGGCGATATCGTTCTCATTGAGCCCGGCGAGCGGATTCCAATCGATGGCGACATCCTGGCGGGCGATTCCGCCGTCGATGAGAGCCCGATAACCGGCGAGTCCATGCCGGTCGATAAGACGATTGACGACAGCGTCTTCGCCGGTTCCTTGAACAAGCAGGGCATCCTGGACGTCCGCGCCACCCGCTCCGCCGAAAATACGACCTTGTCACGCATCATCAAACTGGTCGAAGAAGCGCAAGAGAGCAAGGCGCCAACACAAAGATTTCTCGATCGCTTTGAGCAGACTTATGCCAAGCTGATCATTTTCGGCGTCCTGGTTTTCATCCTGGCGCCGCCCGCCCTGGGCCTCAGCGACTTTGAGAGCAACTTTTACCGCGCGATGGTTCTCATGACGGTCGCCTCTCCCTGCGCGCTCGTCATCAGTGTACCGTCGGCATTCATATCAGCCATCGCCGCTGGCGCGCGAATCGCTGTGTTATTCAAAGGCGGCGCAAGTTTGGAAAAGCTCGCGGCGGTCAAGGTCGTCGCCTTCGACAAAACCGGCACGCTGACCATCGGGCGGCCCCGCGTCACCGATGTGATTGTCGCCGCGCCCGCCTCGGAGACTGATGTCATCAGAAACGCGGCCTCGGCCGAAGCGAGGTCCGAGCATCCGCTGGCGAAGGCGATCGTCGAGTACGCGCGGGAGGGGGCGGTCAATCTCGAGGCGCTTGCCGGTTTTGAAGCCATTCCCGGCCAGGGCGTCCATGCCCGGCTCGGCGGGCAATCCGTCCGCGTCGGGCGTGCAGCGCAGCTGCAAGAGATTTCGCGCATGCCCGCTGCTCTTGAACGAGAACAAGAGCGGCTTGAAATGGACGGCAAGACCGTCGTGGCTGTCCTGCGTGAAGACAAGTGGCTCGGTCTCATCGCCTTGGCGGACCAAAGCCGCGCCGAGGCGGCCGGCTTGGTGAGCGCGCTCAAGCGACAGGGCATCTATGTGGCCCTGCTCACCGGCGACAACAAGCGCGTGGCCCAATTGGTAGCGCGGCAGACGGGCATCAACCATGTTTGCGCCGGGCTCCTGCCGGAGGAGAAAGCGCAGATCATACAACAGCTGCAGCGGGAATATGGCCCCGTCGCCATGGTCGGCGATGGCATTAACGACGCCCCTGCGCTGGCGATCGCCGATATCGGCGTGGCCATGGGTGGCGCCGGCGCCGATGTCGCGCTGGAAACGGCCGACGTGGTGCTGATGGGCGACAGATTGGGGCGCTTGCTGGACGCAATAAAACTCAGTATGCGCGCCAGGCAGGTTGTGTGGCAGAATATCGGCTTTTCGCTCGCGGTGATCGCCTTGCTGGTTGTCAGCGTGTTCGCCCTGCATTTGCCCTTGCCGGCCGGGGTCTTGGGCCATGAAGGCAGCACGGTCATCGTCGTGCTCAACGGGTTGATCAGCTTGCTCGTGATACCGGAACTGCGGCGGGCGCGCTTGGCTATGCCTCTCTAGCGCCGGAATTGAGTATGCTCCCACTGGGAAAACAGATCTTGCAATTTCAGACGCTGATACTTCCCCGTTGAAGTCACCGGAATATCCTGGCCAAAGACAACGGCCTTGGGCGCTTTTTCGAAGGTCATGGCCTCGCGGCAGCGCGCCAGGATGGTTTCTTCTTCAAGCGCCGCGCCATCTTCCAGCACGACATAAGCGCCGACTTCCTCGCCGTAGTAATCATTTTGGAAGCCAACCGCCAGGCCGACTTTCACGCCGTCGATGGCCAGCAGGACTTCTTCGATATCGAAGGGGCTGAACTTGACGCCGCCGCGGTTGATCAATTCCTTGATGCGTCCGGTGATGAAAAAGAATTGCCTGCCGGTTTCGTCGCGCAGGAAATATCCCTCATCGCCGCTGCGGAACCAGCCGAACTTGAATGTCTCCGCATTGGCGTCGGGGCGTTTGAAATAGCCAGCCATCACATTGTGCCCGCGGATGCAGATCTCCCCTCGCTCGCCTTCGCCCAATTGCTGGCCGCTGCCGTTAGCGGTGAAAATCGCCATCTCGTTCGCGTCAATCGGGCAGCCGATGCTCGGATAACCGTGATCGAGAAGCCAATGCTGGTTCGCCTCCCAAGACAGGTTGATCGGCAGGAAGCAAGAATAGCAAGTTGATTCGCTCAGGCCATAGCCATGCAGAATTGTGAAGCCAAACATCTCGCTGAAATCCGCCGCCAACTTGACAGACAGTGTACCGGCGCCACAGATGAAATGGCGGAAATGACTCAGGTCGCGCCGGTTGGTCGCGCCGCCAAATATCGTATTGCCGGCGGACAACTCCTTCTCGCCATATTCGATGAGGAATTGCAGCAGGGTCGGCACGACGCTGACCACATTCACACCCTCGGCGACGATCCGCCCCCAGAAATGCGACACGCTGAAGCGACGGTTGAGAACGGTCGAGCCGCCGACGTATAGCGGCAGCATGATCGTGACGACAATGCCGTTGACATGATGAATCGGCAAGACGCACATTGCGCGCTGATTGCCGGTGATCGCTTGCCACTGGCTGATGCCCTGCGCATCGACCATCAAATTGTATTGCGACAGGACGACGCCCTTTGGCGTGCCGGTGGTTCCGCTGGTATAGACAAGAAGCGCTTCGTCATCCAGCGCCGCCGTCGCTTCAGTGCCTTCGCCGAGGGGCAGATCGGCTGACTTGGCGCCGGAATCGTCGCCGAGAAATGTGGTCGGGCGGTTCGCCAGCGCGGCATGAAAATTGATTGTGCGCTCGTCGGGCGCGCCGCCGACGGCGATGATGGTCTCGATATTGGGCGCGCCCTCGTCCCCGTCGACGCCTTGGATGATCGCTTCCGCCCGATCGAGGTATTCCCGGCGCGCGAAGCAGACGCGGGCTTCGCTGTTTCGCAGGATGAAGGCGATACGGCGATCGTCTTCCGCGACATTCTGTGGCGCGACCGCCGCGCCAATAATCCAACAGGCGAAATAGATCAGGACCGTGTCAATATGGTTGTGGGCGATGGTAGCGACACGATCACCCCGGCGGATGCCGAGGTCTTCGTACAGAAAGTTGGCGGCCTGGTGCGCCCGGGCATTGAATTCGGCGTAGGAGAGCGCCTCCCGTTCCCCATCGGCATCGTAGAAGATTAGAAAGATCTTGCCGCCCGAGGTCTTGCTGTGGAGCGATAGCAAATCCCGAATATTGCGGAAGGGCGCCTTGCGCGTCTCCTGCGGTATGCCATCCTTGATATGCGCCCGATAAAGGTTCGCTTTCGTCTGCCTATCAAGCTCTCGCGACATGCCGCTCCGCCTCGCCGTAAGTTGATGCCAGGCCAGTATATCAAGTTCAATGCCGTTTTGTAGAAGAAAATCAAGCGCGATCAGTGAGCCTTTCGACTGCAAACCAGTGTAGGATGGCATGCGGGGCGATAGCTGAAATCGTCCGCGGCGCTCTGGTAAACTTAGGCAGCGAAACTTGCTGGCTCGCGCGCGGGGGCCTGTAATGACCAGCCCGAGAATTAAGGGAAAGTGAAAGCGGCAGCGATATGAGTGAACTCTGTGTCATCGGAAGCGGCTACGTAGGGCTGGTGACCGGCGCCTGCTTCGCCGATCTGGGCAATAATGTCAGCCTTGTTGATATCGACGAGCGCAAGATTGCCATGCTGCAGAATGGCAAGATGCCCATCTATGAACCCGGCCTGGCGGAAATGGCGCAGCGCAATACCGCGGCCGGCCGCATGAAATTCACCACATCCTACGCCTGCGGCCTGGATGGAGCGGAATTTGTCTTCATCTGCGTCGGCACGCCCTCAGGGGTCGATGGCGAGGCTGATTTGCAGTATGTGCGCAGCGCCGCGCGCAGCATTGCCGAAACGATGGACCATCCCATGATCGTCATCAACAAATCGACTGTGCCCGTCGGCACCGGCGACTGGACGACGGAGATCATCGAGCGCAATCAGCCGCAGCCGATAGACTTCGCCGTGGTGTCCTGCCCTGAATTCCTGCGCGAGGGCTCCGCCATTCCCGATTTCATGCAACCGGACCGCACTGTCCTGGGCTCGACCGATCCCACAGCTGCCGAAACCGTGGCCGAGCTCTACGCGCCCCTCGACGCCCCGATCGTCATCACCGATTTGCGCACGGCCGAAATGATCAAGTACGCCTCAAACGCATTCCTGGCGACGCGCATCAGCTTCATCAACGAGATCAGCATCATCTGCGAACGGCTGGGCGCCGATGTGGAAGAGGTGGCGCGGGGCATGGGCTTCGATAAACGGATCGGGCCGCATTTCTTGCAAGCGGGACTTGGCTTCGGCGGCTCTTGCTTCCCCAAAGATGTCAAGGCCCTGGCGAATATGGCGCAGACACACGGGATGCACCCGCAGCTGCTGAATGCCGTCATGGAGATCAATGCGTTTCAGCGGCGGCAAATTACGCTGAAAGCGCGCGAAATGCTGGGCGGCAGCCTCAATGGAAAGACGGTCGCGATTTTAGGCTTGGCATTCAAGCAGAACACCGACGACACGCGCGAATCTCCCTCGCTGACCGTCGCCCGCTCCCTGCTCAATCAAGGCGCGGTCGTCAAAGCTTATGATCCGGTCGCCATGGAAAACGCCTGCGGCGAAGTGCCCGCGCTGACGCCCTGTGAGAATCCCTACAGCGCCGCTGAAGATGCCGAAGCCCTGCTGGTCCTGACGCCCTGGAACGAATTCAAACAACTGAATATGAAACGGATTCGCCAATTGATGAAGCGTCCGATCCTCATTGACGGCCGCAATATGTACAATCCGGAGGAACTGCGCAGCCTGGGTTTCGAGTATCGAGGCGTTGGCCGCGGCTACAATGGCGAAGGACTGACGGCAGGCGGCAATGATCAGGCTGACTAAGGCGCGAAAGTTCCGCTCGTAAATTCGGGCCGCAGCTCGTCGATATCGTCTTGCGTCGGCTGGCCGGCGACGCCGCCCACGCCACCGGCTACAGCGCGCCCGCATTGACAGGCGATCGACAGACAGCTCGCCAGCGACAATCCGTTCAGCCAGCCGGCCAGGAAACCCGCGTCAAAGCTATCGCCCGCGCCGATGCCATCGCCACCAGCGTCCGCTTCGAAGACTGACTGGGCAAATTCGTTTTCGCCCTCCCAGGCAACCGCCCCGGCGATATCGCGCTTGACGACCAGCAGTGGCACGCGCTTGCGCAAGACGGAAATGGCTTCGCCATAAGAATCTTGACCACTGAGGTACAGGGCCTCCTGCTCATTTGGCAGCAGCAGATCCACGAAGGGAAAGGCGCGCTCAAGATCGTGATCCCATTGCTCATTGGGATCCCAGTTTGTGTCCAGGGAAACGCTCAGCCCCAGCCGCTTCGCCCGCTCCAGAATCTCCACCCAATGCGGCAGCAGTCCCGTCTGCAAGTAGAGGCTGCCGTAGTGCAGGTGGCGCGCCGACGCCAGGATTTCGTCGCTGACGTCAGCCAGCGTCAGGGCGGCGAGGGAGCCCATGTGCGTCAGCATGGCGCGGTCGTCGCCTTGCACGAGGTGCGCCGTGACACCGGTGCGCAGCCTGTTGTCAACTTCGATATAGCGCGTGTCGACGCCGGCCGCTGTCAAGGCGTCGACAATCAGCTTGCCGAAGTAATCATCACCGACCCGACCGAGGATAGCGACGCGCAAGCCCAGCTTTGCCGCCTGCGTCGCGAATATGCAGCAGGAGCCGCCCATCACCAGGTCATAACCGGCGACCGTTTTCTCGACTTGCCCAAACTGTGGAACGACATCGTCATCGCGCAAGATCAGGTCGACGCAAGTATCGCCAAAGACGATGACGTCGTATGGTTTTCTTGAACGGCCATTCTGCATCGTATGCTGCCTCTCCCCCGTTGGCTTACCAATAGAAGCGTTGGCTCTCGCGGCCTTCTTCCCGCTCGGCGACCAGCGCTTTCGTCGCATCATCATTTGTGACTTCGGCGCCGAAGACGTCCCACCAGATGCCGGAGCGCGGCAGGCGGCTGTAGCGCTCAATCTGCGCCACGATCATGCAGGAGCGCTCTTCCAGGCGCGCTTCTTCCAGGGCGGTCTTCAGTTGCGCTTCATCGGCGACATTCCAGGCGCGCAAGCCAAAGCTCTCGGCGTTCTTGGCGTAATCAATCTCGAGAAATTCGCCGTCGTCCAGCTTGCCCGTCTCCAGATCCCGCTGGCGGAATTCATTGCCCAGGCTGTGACCGACGAGGACTTTCTGATGTCCGTGAATCGACTGAAAGCCGTCATTCTGCAAGAGGATCACCGTCAGTTTGACGCCTTCCTGCACAGCGGTCTTCAACTCCATCGGATGCAGCAGGTAATTCCCATCGCCCAGGAAGACGTAAACTTCGCCATCGTCGGGGCGCGCGAGCCGCACGCCGATTGCGCCCGGAATATCATAGCCCATGCAGGAGTAGCCGAATTCAAGATGCAGGATGCGCCCGGCCGTCGCCTCAAAAAGCTGATGCAGGTCGCCCGGCGCCGTCCCGGCCGCGCAGACCAAGGTATCCTCCGCATCCATGAAGTCGTTGAGCGCGCCGATGACTTGCGCCTGGCTCATGCGCTCGCCGGGATATTGCACATAGACCGAATCCCGCTTTTGCTGCAGCCAATTCTGCCGATCGACCGCCAGCGATTCCACGTAGCCGGGATTGGGTTTGACGCCGGCCGCCCGACCGGCCGCGATGAGCGCCCGCAGGCTTTCGCGCGCGTCAGCGACGATGGGCAGCGCGCCTAGTTTATGCGCGTGCGCGCCGCTGACATTTACGCTGACGAATTTGACATCGGGGCGCTGCCAGGCCGAGTAGGAGCCAGTGGCGAAATCCGCCAGGCGCGTGCCGACGAGAAAGACCAGATCAGCATCGGCGGCGTACTTGCCGGATAGTGGCGTGCCGGTGTGGCCGCTGCCACCGATCAGGAGCGGCGATTCTTCCTTGAGCGCGCCGCGGCCCGAATGCGTCTCGCCGACCGGAATGCCAAATGCATCGGAGAATTCCCGCAGCTCCGCCCAGGCCTTGGCGTAATGCACGCCACCACCGGCCAGGATGTACGGGCTTTTGGCTTCTTTCAGCAGGGCAATCGCTTCGCCGATCCGCCGTTCATCCGGCTGGCGGCGTTCGATGCGCCAGATTTTCTTGCGGAAGAAATTCGCCGGGCAATCAAAGGCGACGCTTTGTATATCCTGCGGCAAGGCGATGGTCGCCGGGCCGGCATCCACCGGATCGGTCATGACGCGCATCGCTTCCGGCGCCGCGTACAGGATCTGCTCCGGGCGAGTGATGCGGTCGAAGAATTGGCTGACGACGCGAAAGCAATCGGTGACGCTCATATCGAGAGACACCGGATGTTCGATATCCTGCAAGACCTGCCCTTGAAAGCGAGTGGCATAATAATCTGACGGCAGCAGCAAAACGGGCAAGCGATTGACATGAGCGGCGGCCGCGCCCGTGATCATGTTGGTCGCGCCGGGGCCGATCGACGTGGTGCAGGCGAATGTCTGCGCTCGCAGGCGCGTCCTCGCGAAAGCCGCCGCCGCATGCACCATCGACTGTTCATTCGCCGGTTGATAATAGGGCAGCTGATCGCCATATTCCCACAAAGCCTGGCTCAATCCGCTCACGTTGCCGTGGCCGAAGATGCCCCAAATGGCGGGAATGAAGCGCTGCAGCTCGCCATCGTACTCGGTATACTGCCTCTGCAGGAATTTGATCAGGGCCTGCCCCATCGTCAGTCGCACCGTTTCCTGGCGGCCAAAAGGTTGAAACATCAGCCTGCGCTCCTTTCTTGCCCGGCTGCATATTCAGATCGGCGCTTTCAAGCGCCAACCCGGGCTAGCCATTTCTAATCTCATCCATTGTCATTTGCGCGGCGCGTCCTGTGTATTGACGCGGCGTCAGCTCCATGAGCATCTGTTTCTCCGCTTGCGGCAAATCCAGCGAGCCAATGAATTCGCGGAAGTCATCAGGGCCGATGCGCTTGCCGCGGGTCAAGGCCTTCAAGGCTTCGTAGGCGCCCTGCATGTGATGCTTGCGCATGATGGTTTGCGCCGCTTCCGCCAGCACTTCCCAGGCGTCCTCCAGGTCATGGGCAATTGCCCCGCGATCGGCCTCCAGTTTCGCCAGGCCGCGCGCCACCGACAGCAGGGCCAGATAACTGTGGGCGATGGCGACGCCATAATTCCGCATTGCCGCCGAGTCGCTGAGATCTCGCTGAAGCCTGGACACGGGCAGCTTGTCCGCGAGCTGCGCGAAGCCGGCGCTGCTAAGGCCCAGGTTTGCTTCCGCGTTCTCAAAGTCAATCGGATTCACCTTATGCGGCATGGTCGACGAGCCCACTTCGTCTGCGCTGACCCGCTGCCGGAAATACCCGAGTGAAATATAAGCCCACATATCGCGGCAAAAGCCGAGCAAGATTCTGTTGCAGCGCATGAATCCGTGCGCCAGCTCTGCCAAATAATCGTGCGGCTCGATCTGCGTCGTGAGCGGATTGTAGGTCAAGCCGAGTCCCTCGACAAAGCGCCGGGCGAAAGCGGGCCAATCCACATCGGGATAAGCCGCATGATGGGCATTGAAGGCGCCGACCGCGCCATTGAACTTGCCGAGGTATTCTTGCGCTTCTATTGACTTGAGCTGCCGCCGCAGCCGCAGCGAGAATACGGCGATCTCCTTGCCCAGCGTGGTCGGCGTAGCGGGCTGTCCATGCGTCCGCGCCAACATAGGCAGATCGGCGGTCGCGCGGGCCAGCGTTTCGAGCGTCTCAATGAGCGAGCGCGCCTGCGGCTGCCAAATCGTTTGCAGGGCGTCGCGGATCATCATGGCGTAAGCCAGGTTATTGATGTCGTCCGAGGTGCAGGCAAAATGCACGGACTCAGCGACATCGCGCAGGCTGGTCGCCTGCAGGCGTTCCCGAATGTAGTACTCGACGGCTTTGACATCGTGGTTGGTTTTGGCTTCGATGGCTTTGACGCGCGCGGCCGCTGCATCGTCAAACTCGCAAGAGAGTGAATCCAGGAAAACCTGTTCCGCGGGCGTAAAGGCGCGGACGTGCTTAATGTCGGCGCGTGCGGACAGCGCGGCAAGCCAGCGCGCTTCCACCAGCACGCGATATTTCATCAGCGCCCATTCCGACAGATAATCGCGCAAGGGCGCCGATTTCGCAGCATAACGCCCATCGACGGGTGAGATTGCGCGCAGATTCATCGCAGCGCTCCACAAGCTGATCCTAGATTCGAGCCAGTATTGTACTATGAACGCGGGTACATTTCCCGTAGCGTGGACAAACTCAACCTGCCTGTTCGCGGATGATAAGGGCATAATAGCACACTTGCTTCAGCCTGAATTGGAGCGGCGTTGATGCCAAGCGTCATACAGTCAAGACCGCGGGCGGATGGCTACCGGATGCCGGCGGAATGGGAGGCCCACGCCGGCTGCTGGATGCTCTGGCCGCAGCGCCCCGACACCTGGCGCAACGGCGGCAAACCGGCGCAGCGAGCTTTCGTCGACGTGGCGCGGCAGATTTCCCGCTTCGAGCCGGTGACCATGGGCGTCAATCCCGATCAGTACGAAAACGCGCGCGCGCGGCTGCCGGCGGCTGTGCGCTTGGTCGAGCTATCCAACAACGATGCCTGGATGCGCGATTGCGGCGCCACATTTGTCGCGAACGACAGCGGCGGCCTGCGCGGCGTAGACTGGCGATTCAACGCCTGGGGCGGTCTGCGAAAGATGATGTATTTCCCCTGGGACAAAGATGAACTTGTCGCCGCCAAGATGCTGGAAATCGAAAGGCTGGACCGCTACAAAGCGCCGCTGGTGCTGGAAGGCGGCTCGATCCACGTCGATGGTCAAGGCACGCTGATCACAACGGAGCAGTGTCTGCTGCATCCCAACCGCAATCCAGCGCTCTCGCGGGGCGATATCGAAGGGCATTTATCCGACTATCTAGGCGTCAACAAGATCATTTGGGTGCCGCGTGGCGTTTATGAGGACGAGACCGATGGCCATGTTGACAATCTCTGCTGTTTCGTCCGCCCGGGCGTCGTCGCGATGACCTGGACCGATGACCGAAGCGACCCGCAATACGAACGCTCCGCCGAAGCCTACGATGCGCTGATGTCGGCCCGCGACGCGCGGGATCGTCCGTTGGAAGTGCACAAGATTCATCAGCCCGATCCCATGATGATGACCGCGGACGAAGCGGCGGGCCTTGACGTTACAGACAGCGCTTTCCTGCGCCCGGCCGGTGAGCGCCTGGCGGGCTCATACATCAACTTCTACATCGCAAACGGCGGTATCATCCTGCCACAATTCAAGGACCGCCACGATGACGGCGCGCGGCGCAAACTGGCGGAGCTTTTCCCGGATCATGAAATCGCCGGCTTGTATTCGCGGGAGATCCTTTTGGGCGGCGGCAACATCCATTGCATCACGCAGCAGCAGCCAGCCGGCGCGCTATCGAGAACAAGACATGTCTGAGTACGTCATGGTTGAAGTGGAGTTCAGCGATGACCCGACTGTCGCCGATCTGTACATCAACCAGGATTTAACCGAAGCGGACGAAGAAGTCTACGCGAACCCGCAAGAAGGCGACCAGGGCTCGCCCATCGCCCAATTGCTCTTCTCGGCCGTCGACGGCATCCAAAAGCTGGCGATAAAACAAGACCATATCACGATTACGCGCGAGCCGGGGCAGCCTTGGGAAGCGATCATAGACGAAGTCCGCGACGCTCTGCGAGACTGGTTCCTGTAGGCTCAATGCGGTTCGGGCGAATCTTCTGATTGCGGGCTTGGCGCAGCGCTGCCGTCGGGGCTCCGGCCGCCGACCTGACGGACCATCTCGTCAACCTGGCGCTTGTCGCCGGATTCCAAGACCGAGAGCATCTCCTGCGACGTCAGCCCACCATAATCTCGCTGTGACCGCGGAATCGCCACTTGCGAGATCAAGCGCGTCACATCACCCGAGGCGCATGCCGGGCAATGCGGAGCCGCCTCGTCAGCCGCGGCGTAGGTCTTGAAACGCAGGCTGAATCGATGTTGGCAGGCGTCGCAGCGAAAATCGTACTGAGGCATGGGCGGAAGCCAGCTCCAGCTTATTTGGTCTTCGATCCGGGACTTGGCGGGTCGGGGCGGCGCTCAATCGCTTCCGTGTGCCCCATGTCCGGATTCCACTCATCAGACAGCGCATCCTTTTGCCGCGTGGCGATCCAGCCACCGAGATCACGCGCAATGCGTTCCAGCATCTTCGGCTGGGCCCAGGTCGCCGTATCCACTTGCACGGCGATGGCGCCCGCGTCAATATAATCGCGCGCGTCCTGAGGCGAATGGATGCCGCCGGCAGCGATGACGGGAATATCCGCGGGAATCTCGCGCCGCAGCCTGCCCACCAGGCGCAGGATAATCGGCTTGATCAAGGGCCCGTACACGCGCCCGCTCACCAGCCGGCCCGTGTGCTCGTCCCTCGCGGTGCCGCGGGGCGCGGCGGTCAGCACCAGCGCATCGACGCCGGCCTCGGCGATTGGCAGCGCCAACTGACTGGCCTCGTAGAAGGGCAAACGCGCCAAAAGCGGTTTCTCCATTCGGGACGCGGCCTCGACCAAAGCGACCGCTTCCCGCTCGCTGATATCGTCGCGCAAACCGAGTTCGACGGCGGCGATCTCATCCACGTCATCAATCATATCCAGCGCTCGTTTGATCTGGGAGACTGACGTAGCGACAAGATGCAAGATGACCGGGATCGGCATGTTTGCCCATACGCGGCGATATTGGCTGATCACATTCGCCAGCCCCGGATTCGGCAGGCCGGTATGCGCCAGGACGCCGGCGTCCAAAGCGATGATGCGCGTGCCGGAAGCCGGGCGCCACGGGTCGATCGTGACCGGGTTCGTCACCAGCGCCCCAAGCTTGTCGTAATCCAGCAGGGCTCGGTAATCGTCTCCAAAGCCAACGGTGCCCGCGGCGGGCATGACGGGCGTCGACAGGATGAGGCTGTATTTTCCCGGCCGGGTGATTTCAATCGCCATAAGCAACCCGCAGCGCTAATTCAGGCGCAGTTCGGTCAGGTCGAAGGCGGGGCCGTCGATGCACTGCCGCTTTTGTCCCCCGCCCACGTTGAGCGAGCAAGCCCCGCAGGCGCCCACGCCACAAGGCAGATCGCGCTTGATGACACCAAACAGATAATTTGCGGGAATGTCATGATGCCGTTCGCGCATCAACCCCATGATGTCGCCGAAGTATGTCAGCTCGTTGCCCGGCCCGCCCAGTACAAAAACCTGATCGGCCCAGCCCAAAGTCATCACCATGTCCGACCAGGTGAGATCGTCTTCCGCCTGGATTACTTCGACTTCCTCCGGCAGATGATTGGTCTCGTAGCGCCTGGCGGAACCTGTGAGGACCAACGTGATGCCCACCCCTTTCGCCAACAGCGGCGGCAGCGTCAACAGCAGCGCCGAGGGCGTCGTGTTATGGGCGATTAGCAGGATATTGCGCAGCTTCTGGCGGAAACGGAAGGCTTTGCCGATGGGCCCGATGATGCTGAGCAGTTGTCCGGGGGTATAGTGCCGGCGGGCGGGGCGCTCAACGACGACGATATTGCTCGCCAGCGTCTCAACCGGGAACCACAACTCGCGCAGATAAGGATCCCAGTGTTCCACATCGTAGTCCTTGTCAATCGCCCGCACAAGCATGGCTTGCCCGGCCAGCATAGACGCAAGCGATTTGTCCACCGCCAATTCCAGGCGCTGATAGCCGCGATTGACCCGCTTTATGCGCTCAATGTACGCTTGCGTCTCTTTCATATTGCAGCTCCCATCCATTCATTATAGTCTGATTGGGACAGGGCGACCGCGCATTCAACACAGGATAAGCGCGCGCGAGGGTGTAGAATTGGGTCAAATGAAGGCGGCAAACTGTCACAATCAGCGATTGCGGCTGCGCGCCGCCGCCTCTTGCATTCGCCTTCGGATATGGCCATAGCCTGGACTTCTGGGATGCGAAGTGAAGTACTGCATACACGTGTGCTTTGGCTCATCATGCTGGTCGGCTTTGTCATGCGCGTCGCCTATGCGCTGGAGCAGCCGACGCTCGTTCAATTCTCCGGCGCGACCGGTGGCGATAGCAGCGGCTACCTGGTGAATGGCGCCGGCTTCTTCAGTGGGCAAGAACATGGTCGCATCCGGGGCCTTCCATTTTACATCTCCAACATTAAGACCGCCCCGCTCTACATAATCTTCGTTGGCATCTTCCAGCCCCTTTTGCCCGATCACGAGACCATCATCGCTATACGTTTCTTCCAATGCCTGGCTTCCATCGCCACGGTCTATGTTGCCGGGCGGCTGGCCTTCACCATCGCAGGCGACGCCCGGGCCGGCGTCATCGCCGCCGCCCTGATGGCGTTTCACCCGGCCTTTGTCACGGAACCAGCGAATATCGCTACGGAGACGCTGTACATATTCTTTGTGGCGCTGGGGCTCTGGCTTTACGTCGAGTATGTCGCCGGCCCGGTTGCGGACCCACAAGCGCATCGATTGAGCGGCGCAATGACGCTGGCCGCGGCGGCATTCGGTCTGGCGACTTTGACACGGGGCGTAGCAGCGCTTTTTCCGCTGGTCATCGCGCTGCATCTTATCTGCTTGGGGCGCCGCCGTCTGCTGCGCCGCTGGCGTCGACATTGCCTGCTGCTGCTTGCAGTTTACCTGGCGATCGTGTCCTCCTGGACCTTGTACAATCTCTTGAATTGGAATCGGCTCATTATCGTCAGCGATCAATTGATGCCGGCGCTCTGGCGCGGCGCGGAAAGCAGGGACGGCTCGCCGGCGCTGAACGACGAATTGCTCTTGGAAGGCGTCGATGTCGATAGGCCTGCGGACTGCGTGGTCGACTGCAAATTTGAACATGCGACAGAAACATACATCAACAAGATAAGCGCGATCATCAGCGCGGATTTTGCCGGGTTCATCCGGCTGAGAGTGGGCGAACTGGCTTATTCGATATTGCAGCCCTACGGCGCCGCCCCATTCGGCGATATCAGCGTTGTTGAGGCGGCGCGCCAATGGGCGGCTGCTGATCGTTCGCTGGGCGGCTTGCTGCAGGTTCTGCGGATTGAAGGCTTCGCAATCAAGCTCGCGTTCTGGCTATTCCACAGCATCGGCTTGGGATTCGGCCTCCTGGGCATGTTTTGGTCGCGCCGGCGCTGGATCACCGCCGCGCCGCTCGCCGGCTTCGCATTCTATACGGTAGGCGTACACTCCCTTTTGCTTGCGCTGCCCCGGTATCTCTTCCCGGTCGAGCTGGTCTGGCTGGCATTCGCCGGCATCAGCAGCGCAAGTCTGTACGAACGCTGGCGAAGCGGCGACAATAGCGAAGAATAATATGCAAGTAAATGATAGAAGTTTTACCACCGAGTACACCGAGGCTTCTGTGAGGTCAAAGCGGAACATCCTAGGCCTCTGCAAATCACGCCAATCCAGCAGCATTGTAGGGGCGAACCATTGGGTCGCCCTAAATTGACAAAAGCGCAGGCTACGGGCGGCTCACAGAGTCGCCCCTACAAATCGTCGCCAATAAGGAGTGACATGAAAATCTATACCAGAACGGGCGACAAAGGCGACACCGCTCTCTTCGGCGGGGGGCGCGTCCCCAAACATCATCTGCGCGTCGAGGCTTACGGCACGATTGATGAAGTCAATTCAGCCTTGGGCCTGGCGCGGGCAGCCGGCGGCAGCGAGGGGGTTGATGAATGGCTGAAACAGGTGCAGAGCCAGCTTTTTCACCTGGGCTCGGACCTGGCGACGCCGCTTGACGCCAAGGTCGATTGGATAGAGCGCGTTTCGGCGGATGATGTGGCTTGGCTGGAAAATTCAATCGACCAAATGACGGACGAGCTGGAGCCCTTGAGCCGCTTCATCCTGCCCGGCGGAACGATGGCCGCCGCCCATATTCACCTTGCGCGCGCAATCTGCCGCCGCGCCGAGCGGCTTATGACGGCCCTGCATGAAAGCGAGGATATCGGCCAGCATGCCCTGCCCTACGTCAATCGATTATCTGACTGGCTTTTTACGTTGGCGCGCTATGAGAATATGCGAGCGGGCCTAGCCGAAACAGAATGGAGCCTGCGCTGAACCCGCGCCGCCTGAGGCCGTTGTCATGCTGTTATGCCGGAGGTGGGAGTCGAACCCACACACCCGAAGGTACACGAGTTTGAGTCGTGCGCGTCTGCCAATTCCGCCACTCCGGCTTGCGGTCAGCTAGTGTACGGTGGTGATCTGGCTATGTCAATAGCAGCGCGCCCAGAGGAGCATCTGAGTCCATGGATATATCTTCCGGTCGATTATGTCACATGCTGATTTAACTACAGCCGCTCGCGAGTGACAACTCGGCTCACACAAAATAATGAACCCGCAAAAGCAATCATTTGTAGGGGCGAGCAACCTGGTCGCCCGTCGCGCTAAAGGATGCGCTTTCGGGCGACTTGATAAGTCGCCCCTACAAGGCTTGTCCGCTACTGTGTCAGTTTAACTCAACGGAGATTGAAAGAAGGTGCTAATTTAGAGTAAACGCCAAACTCTCAGATAAGGAGCTTACTCATGAACTTAGACACCTTCTTCACGACATTATACTGTTTTGTTGACGATTGGTACAAAAGGGAAATGGCGGACCGAATGAAACGACATGCTGGTCCCCCCTTGCAGATGAGTGATAGCGAAGTATTGACCGTTGCGATTGCTGGTCAGTTGAGGGTGGACGCACCCTGGCGATCCGAGCGGGGCATAGTGCGCTACATGCTGCAAAATGGTCGGTCATGGTTTCCAACGATGCTCAAGCGCAGTCAGTTTAATCGGCGGGTACGGAATTTGTGGGCTGCTTTTGTTTGCTTGCAACAAGAGCTGGCGCAGTTGCTCAGCGGCAGCGCTTTGTACGAGGTGGTGGATTGCGCGCCGGCGCCGCATTGTAGCTTGGGCCAAGCCATCAGCCATGATCGCCATTGGCTCTTCGGAAAGAAAGGTCGCGGCGGCAATCATGGCGGCTGGTACTACGGACAGCAACTGTTGCTCTGCGCCAGCAATGACGGTGTTGTCACCGGCTGGATGCTCGGGCTGGCAAACTTTGATGACCGCTGGCTGATGGAAGCCTTTGTGAGCAGCCGGCAGGGATGCAAGCAATTGACTGAGCCCGAATTGCCCAGGCACAGAACATATAAAACTCGCAGAATCCCAAGCCCTGAGTCCATCAGCCCCGCCCTGTGCGCCGGACAATATCGCGGCTTGCCCTATCTCGCTGACGGCGGCTTCAGCGGACCGCGCTGGATTCGACATTGGCGAGGTCAATATGGCGCTGAAGTCATCGCGCCGCCAGCGAGCAATACCAAAGGCGACAAGCCCAGCAAAATCATGCGCTGGCTGCGCAAACACAGACAGATTATCGAAACTGTGATCGCCCGACTCACTCAATACTTTGACTTGCAACGCATCAATGCCCACAGTGAACTGGGCATGCTGACGCGCATAGCCGCGAAAATGGCCGCCTACAACATCGCCATCCTTTTCAACCGGCAATGTGGACGACCAGACGGAGCGGTAGCTACGCTCATCTCTTAGTAGCGGACAAGCCTTACAGACGACTTCCCGGGCCGGGTTCGTTAAATAAGAGAACGCAGAGACCACAGAGATTTTTGATATGGAGGCAAGCCGCGATATATCATCGGGAGCAAGTGCTTCCCCGCCCTGAGTTGGAAAGTCAATGACGCGAATCGCCAATTTTTGCCCCGTCTGCGGGCGCCGCCTGATCAGCAAGCCTGTTTCCGGGCGCTTGCGTCCCTTTTGCTCAAGCTGCGCCCTTCCGGTCTACTTTGACCCAAAAGTCGCCGTGGTCGTCTTTATCGAGCGCGATGACCGCGTTTTGCTCATTCAGCGGGCGGTCGACCCGGGCAAGGGGAAGTGGGCGCTGCCGGCCGGCTTCGTCGATCATGATGAAGCGCCGGAAGATGCGGCGCTGCGCGAAACCCTGGAAGAAACTCAGCTTCGCGTTCGCATCAACAAGCTGCTGGCCGTCTTCCCCAAGCGGGACCATGGCCTGGCTGATATCATTATCGCCTACAGCGCCGAAGCGCTCGCAGGAGAAGCGCTTGCCGGTGATGACGCCGCCGATGTCGGCTGGTTCGCGCGGGACCAGCTGCCGCCGCTCGTATTCTATCCATCGGTCACCTTGACCGGGCTCTGGGCAAAGGGCGAGCTTGATCTTTAGAAGCGCGCAAAACGCGGGTTTCCCTAGCTCTTCGGCCGAATGCCCATCAGCTTCATGAATTTCGAGGCGAGAGCCAGAAAATAGGTGTAAACAATGGAGGCGCTCACTCTTGTGGCGTTGCGCCCGTCATCGAGCGAGCGGTAGATTGCGCGCGCCTGGTTGTATTTCTGCCGGGCGCCTTCAAAGTCCCATTTGGACTGATAGACCGCGCCGAGCGCGAACAGATAACGCGCCTCATAAGCGGGGTTGCCGACTTCGCGCGCCGCATCGGCCGCCCGGCCATAAAAGGCGACGGCGATATCAGGCTGACCGCGCATCTCCTGCCACTGCCCGAGCATGCCCAGGGTGTACATTTCGTAAGGCTTGTGCTGCACATCCTGCGAGAGCGCCAGCATTTGATCGAGGTAATTGCGCGCTTCATCAATGCGCCCGGCGGCGGTCATCGTCATAGCCAAGGTATAAAGGCGCATGAACTCATGGAAAATCGCCTCCATACCGCGGGCGACTTCCAGCGCGGTCAACTGATGTTCGATGCCGCGTTTATAGGTTTCGCTGTCTTGCGCCAAAACCAGGCCCTGCTGCCCGATGATGACGCTCTCGAGCAATCGATCATGCGCCGTTTGCGCCTTGCGCAGCGCCACCAACAAGCCATCATTCGCCTTCTTGTAATCAGCCTGGCGAATGAATGCGTTCGACAGCAGGAGAATCGCCCGCGCTTCTAACTGACCGTCATTGATTTCGCGGGCGATATCAATCACGCGCCAGGCATGTTTGCTGGATTCCGTTGGGCTGGCGGCGATCTCGCCCAAGCCCAGCAGCGACTGCGCATAGCGGCGCATATCGCCAGCTTCGAATGCCTGGTTGACAGCGCTCAGGTAATCTTCGGCGGCCTCGGCGGTTTGGAAGAAGCCTTCTCTGGCAATGCGGGCGCGGGCGTTCAGCGCATCGATGGAGAGGCCGATCGACCGTATTTCCTGTGCCAAGTCTATCGCTTGATTCACATAATCCCGCGCAAAGGCGAAATGCCCCAGGGAACACTGCGCCCCGGCCAAACCCAGCAGGGCGATGACCTCGACGCTTTGGCGGTTTTCGCGCCGAGCCAGGGTCAACTCCACATGGCAGCGATCCACAATCTCGTTGAAAGCGCCTGATTTCATCAACTCCGCAATGTCATAGCGCAAGCTGTCAGTCTTGGTTCGCATCATTCATTCACCTCGGCCGGGCATCGTCTCCACATAGTATACGTCATTGGAGCGGAATGGGTTCCTGGCTTGCCCCGGTCATGCAGGGCAACCTCATCAAACTTTTATTCTTACCACCGAGGACATAAGTAAGTGCAAGTAAGTCGCGCAAAAAATGAACTACAGAGAACGCGGAGAGCGCGGAGAAAGCCAAATAAGGTGTTTCCATTTTTCGGGCGTTTCAGCGCCGCGCGTAGACACTGCGGGTCAAACGCCCCTACAGTTCTTCTAATAGTAAGATTTCAATTACTTACTTGGTTTTACTTGGAGGCACAAAGTTTAAGTTTCTGTGACAAATTATCTTCTATTTTCCCCGCCGCTTGTCACTGCTGGTCCCCAGCCGGACGCTGCCTTAGCAGGCGCCGCGCGAAGCGGACCGCCGCCAAGGTGATATCCAGCGAAATCGGCGGCAGGAAGCGCGTGTAAATCGCATAAAGGCGCCGCTGTCTCGCTTGCGGCGGATAGATTTCCGCTGCTAGCAGAAAGTGATGCCTGGCATCGCGCCGCTCGCCCGCCGCCCACAAATAGAGCGCGTAAACATGATGGCGCGCCGAGAGCTTGCGCGCGAACTCCGCCGGCGGCATACAGCGCTCCCAGCCATAATGTCGCGCATTCTGTATCGTTTTCAGGCGTCCATAAGCGCCGGCGAGCTTATCATCCGAGATCATGTTTTCATGCACGCGCCGATGCACCAGCGGCCGATCGATGCCGTGGAAGCGATACCGCATCGCCAAGCGCAAGAAGAGATCCCAATCTTCGGCGCTTCGGAATTTGACATCGTCTTCGAAACCGCCGATTGAACGCAGCGCATCGGCGCGGCACATGCTGGAGCTGGTCAAGATGCGGCAGCCGGTTTGCCGCAGCAGCTCGCAGAATACATCGACGGAATAGGACTCGAAGGCGCCAGTCTCCACCGGCGTCGCGCCGTCGCTCGCCACCTGCTGGAAGTGCGTGTAAATGACCGAGACCGCCGGCCGTTGGCAAAAGGCGTCCAGGCAAATCGCAATTTTCGCTTCATGCAGTTGGTCATCGGCATCGAGAAAATGGATGAAGTCGCCCTTGGCTTCGGCGATGCCGCGATTGCGGGCGATGCCGGGGCCCTGGTTGTCCTGATAAAAATAGCGCAGGGCGTCGCCATAGCGCTCCCGCAGAAGGCGTCCCGTTCCATCGGTACTGCCATCGTCAACTACGATAATCTCGCAGTTGTCGTGCGTCTGCGCCAGGCAGCTGTCAATCGCGTCAGTGACGAACTGTCGGCGGTTATAAGTGGGAATGATGATGCTGACCAATGGTGCAGGAGGCATGGGTTTGCCCGGAGGCGGTATCGCTTTCAAGGACATACTAGAGTCGAATGCGGCGGATGACAATAGTTCGCGCGTCAAGGGCTTCTGATGCTCGGAACGCCGCTGATCACGCCGGCGATCCAGCCTTCAAGCAATGCCGCCGTCCGCACCTTCCACCAAGGATAACCTTCATTCTCGT